>JAFWVQ010000019.1 GCA_017523925.1 Clostridia bacterium | reverse complement strand
CTTATAATCGAGGAAAACGGAGTGCTGCATCCGATCGAGATCAAACAGAGCGCAAATGTGACAGCGGATGCAACATCGGCATTCACAGTTCTTGATAGGGTTAACGATAAAACGCGCGGTATGGGCGCAGTGATCTGCTGCTGCCCGCAGCCGGGAATGTTGAGAGAAAATATCATCCAGAGCTCCCCGTTTGGTTTATCTGAACGAATGACGGGGGAGGGGCATGACGGAATAATTAAAATGTAAAAGCTCTATCAGCGCATACTGCAAAGGCCGGGCCAATCATTTTCTCCTTCGCGAGAAAACGATCTGCCCGACCTTTTTTCTTTTCTATCAGTTCTTTATTTTGTTTGCCTTTATAAAACGGAAGAGCAGCAATTGATGCCCCGTTCCCATTCGGCTGATTCTGAATGATTCATCCGAGATCAAAAACTCGATTAGCGATGATTTGGGGAATTTATATCGTCCTGCGATCAAAAAGCCTTTTATCTTTCCTGTAGCGAGCCAGTTTGCAGGCGTGCTTGATGAGTACCCAAGAAGCTCACATATTTGATTAGTAGTAAGCAGATCATCGTATTCAGAAAGCTCTTTCTTGATAAAAACATAGAGTTTTCTTCGCTGGCTTTCATTGATGTTGAGCATAGTCCGCCTTATTGCCTCATCTTGCGTTTTGAGCGATCTCGTACTGTACCAACCGTCTTTCACCAAGTATTTCTGTGGGTTTATCTCTCGATCGCGAAGGTATTTGACCACATCCTTCGTTTTGATAGTGTATCTGCGGCTCTTCTTCCCTGAGTCAATGCTCCGAACCAAGCCGCTTTTAAGCAGGTAGAGTGCTGTTGCCTTACTGATGTGAGCGACTTTATAAAACTGCTCTTTGCTCATGCACTTGGGATAAGCGCGCTGAATAGATACGATGGTTTCTTCTATATTCTCCATGGTGATACCGCCTTAAATTATTCCGGTTGATAGCAGGATATCACGCTATTATTTCAATATATGCCCATTTTTCTCTCCTAAAATTTCAAAGTGGGTCTGTTTTCGCCGCAGAAGCGGTGTTTTTGAGATGGTTCAATTCTCTCCAATTTCTCTCCAATGTGCCAAAAACGGCTCAAAATCGGCTTTTTTGGGGCGATAATCGAACTCACTTTTGAATACTGAAAAACTTGAAAATCAATAAATAATAATTTTATTTTTATAGTAAAAAGATGAGATTTTTTACACCACTATATGCCGCTGACAGATGTAAAATGCCGCAAGATGCTAAATGAAACAACACACTCGAAATTGCTGTGTTCCCGCAAGGGCGTATCCGCATACGGATCTCGCGGAACCTATCGTATCAGCGGAACGCATTTTTATGAAATGAGAAACGGGAAGTGGATCGCCGTCAACCGATAGGGTATATAAAGCAACTCTTTTTCAAAAAGGGTTGCCTAAGCAACCATATCCGAATATTTGACCCTTGCATTCGGTGCCTTTGCCGAGTATAATCCAAATCAGAAGATAAGAAACGCGAGTTTCATAAGTAAAAGGAGGAAACAACATGGCAAAAACCTTGATCGCATTCTTTTCCCGTGCGGACGAGAACTATTTCGGCGGCGCGATGCGCTATGTCGAAGTGGGCAACACGGAGATCGCCGTCGGCAAGATCATGAAGCTGATCGATGCAGACTCGTTCAAAATCGAGATGAAAACGCCCTATTCCGCCGATTACATGACCTGTATCGACGAAGCAAAGAAGGATCTGCAGAAGAAGGCCCGCCCGGAGCTTACGTCCATGCCGGAGAGCATCGACGGGTATGACACGATCATTCTTGCGTATCCAAATTACTGGGGAACCATACCCATGGCGGTGTTCACCTTCCTTGAAAGCTTTGACTTCTCGGGCAAAACGATCCTGCCGCTCTGCACTCACGAGGGCAGCGGTATGGGCTCAAGCGAAAGAGACATCAAGAATACCTGTAAAGGATCGGAGCTTGCAAAGGGGCTCGCCATCACCGGCAGCAGCGTGGAAAGCAGCGGTCCTCAGATCGAAAAGTGGCTTAAAACAAACGGACTTATCTAAGGAGAGCAAATCGATGGAAAACGTAATTCTGAACAACAAACTGGAGTGCCCGGTCATTGGCATCGGCACGTTCATGCTCTCTCCCGCTGAGGCGGAGAACAGCGTAAGGGAAGCGCTGAAGATGGGTTATTCACTCGTAGATACGGCGAACGCCTATGTCAACGAGCGAGCCTGCGGCAGAGGCATAAAGAGCAGCGGACTCGCGCGTGAGCAGGTATTTCTCTCCACAAAGCTTTGGCCGAGCGAATACGAAAACCCCAATGCGGTGGAAGAAACGCTGGAGCGACTCGGCGTGGACTATGTGGACCTGCTTTACATACACCAGCCCGCCGGAAATTGGCTTGCAGGATACCGTCAGCTTGAAAAAGCGTATAGGGATGGCAAGGCGAAGTCGATCGGCATTTCCAACTTTGAGGGCAAATACATTGCCGAGCTTGAAACCAAATGGGAGATCGTTCCCCAGTTCATCCAGGTGGAGGCGCATCCGTATTTCACACAGCAGGAGCTTCGCAAAACGCTGGATAAGTATGGCATCAAGCTTATGAGCTGGTATCCGCTGGGACACGGCGACAAAGCACTGCTCAATGAGCCAGTATTTGCGGAGCTTGGCAAAAAATACGGCAAGACTCCTGCACAGGTCATCCTTCGCTGGCATACCCAAATGGGCTTCGTTGTGATCCCGGGCAGCAAGAATGTGGATCATATTCGGGACAATCTGAATATTCTGGACTTCACGCTGACGGATGAAGAAATGGCAGAGATCGCAAAGCTGGATAAGGGCGAGCGTTATTATCACCGCACCGATGAACAGCTCGTGCAGTTTGCCGCATGGAAGCCGGGTTTTGAGAAGGCATAAAGAACGCAAGCAAGGCAGGGCGAAGCGCAACTCCGCCCCGCCTTGATTTGAAAACGAAGATAAATGACGGCGCAAGAAGGTAAGTTGCTTGGCGGTAAAACAGCTTTATAGCGCAGCTTGCCTCCGCATATCTCGCCTGATATAATGTAACTGTGGTTTCTAAATCACGAATAACGATTTAATATGAGGTTCGGACATGATACTGACAGGGCGCGAGGATCTGCGTGTTATTAAGACCATTGAGGGAATCAAAACCGCCTTTGAACAGCTTATCTGCGAAAAGGATTACGAGAAGATCACGGTGAAAGAGCTCTGTGAGCTGGCGCGGATCAACAAAAAGACCTTCTACACCTATTATGAAACTCTGGATGCGCTGCTTTCCGAGATGCAGGAGGAGCTTTCGGCGGGGTTTTTGGAAAGGATCATAGAGTATTCACTGCCGGATGAGCTTGATAAGGTCAACCGTGAGTTCTTCCTATACGCTGCAGAGCAGGGACCGGCCTATGAGAAGATCACCTGCGGCGGTTCCTATCGTTATATTCGCGATAAAATGACGGATAGAGTGAACGACGAAGGCTGGGGCAGATCAAATAAATACAGGCAGCTCTCCGAATTTGAGAAGAAGCTGCTAATAGGCTTTATCAACGAATCGGTGCTGAACGCATACAGGCAATGGGTGGAAGGCGGAAAAAGGGTGCCTATGGAGGACGTGATCGAGATGACGAACAGGATCGTTCTCGGTGGCGTCAAAGGTTTTTTTAAGTGAGGCTGCTATGAATACAAGGCTTTTCGGGATATGGAAGTATCCAAGGAAGCCTTGAGCGCCTTGAAAGCATACGGACACTGAGAACTTGGAGGATATTAAAATGATAAAACGCATAGCAAGCTGCCTTTTGGCGCTGATTCTGATCTTCACACTTGCAGGCTGCGCTAACGCGCCGCAGCCGCAAACGCCGGATAGCCAGCCTACGCAGGGACAGGCTGAGCCGACGCAGGCTTCCGTCACGGAGCATTCCGATGCGCCGCAAACCGATGCGCCGCAAACCGTTGCGCCGAAGGAGTCATCCGCCCCGACAGGCGAGAATGAGCCGGAGGAAAGCGGCAGCGATACGCTGGTCGTGTATTTCTCGCGCACCGGAGAGCAGTACAAGGTGGGTGTTATCGACAATGGCAACACCGCGATCGTTGCGGAAATGATAGGCGACAGGACCGGCGCCGATCTGTGGGAGGTCATGCCTGCGAATGACCATTATCCCATGACTTATTCGGAGCTGCTCGATGTGGCAAAAAGAGAACTGAACGAAAACGCCAGACCCGCCTATGCGGGAGAAGTTCTTGATCTGTCGCAGTACAATACGATTTTTATCGGCGCTCCCGTGTGGTGGGGCGACTGGCCAATGATCATGTACACGTTCTTTGAGCAGAATGCCGATGCGTTTGCGGGGAAGCTGCTGATCCCATTCTCCACGCATGAGGGCAGCGGGCTGTCCGGCTTCGATCGGAAGCTTTCATCAGCTTGCCCGAACAGCACGGTAGGCACCGGCCTTGCCGTGAGGGGCAGCGACTGCCAAAACAAACAGGAAAGCGTAAGAGAAACCGTCAATAAGTGGCTGGCGGGATCGGGATATTGAGATGAAAGCGAGGAGGATCATTATCGACATCGGCAAGGTCATTTCTCCGCCAAATTGTTATCGATAAACTCAATATACGGCCTGCGCTTATACACGCTGTCGAGGTTATCTGCATACCACTCGAACTCCTCTTTCAAGCCCTGTTCGAGAGGAACGGTGTCGGGCATAAGCGCGTTTTGCCTGCCGACGTCGAGCGCATATTCATAGTCGGGGAAACAGAAATAATCGCGCTGCGGGATCTTTTTGTCAACGCTCACAAGCTCGGCGGTTTTGCCTGCCGCCTTATAGCACAGCCGAACCCATTCTTTCACGCTTACCATATCATTATTGCCAACGTTGAAAATGCGATCGTTTGGGTGCTTTTCCATCAAAATCCGGATAAAACGGCAAAGGTCGGAAACGTGGAAGAATTGCAGATTCATTTCACCGTTTTGCGGAATATAGAAAATCCTGTCCCGCATGGCGCAGTCAAACGGAAACGCTTCACGGTAGAGGTTTTCGTATATGCCGTAGAGATACGGCGGGCGTAGGATATAGGCATTTGGCACTTCTTTCAGCAAATACTGCTCCGCTTTCAGCTTGTTCGCTCCATATTCGCCCCAAACGGAATTGCGCCCGCAGAGCTGATCCTCGCTGAACGGCTGCGGGTTTGTTTCGGGATAGACGGCGCTGGAGCTGATAAAGATATAATCGTCAAAGCCAACTTGCGAAGCAAGCAGCGCCTTGATATCATCCGCAGTATAGGCGGTAACGTCGAGAACAAGGTCAAAATGCCTGCCCTTGAGCTTGCCGCCAAGTGCGGCTCTGTCGCAATTTATATGCGTAACGCTATTTACCTGCGCTCTGCTGCCGCGGTTTATTACGGTAACATCGCTGCCTTTTGAAACGAAGTATTCAGCCGCATATTTGCTGACGAAAGTTGTTCCGCCTGTGATAAGGATTCTTTTGTTTAAACAGTAGTTCAACGTTTACTCCTCTTGAACAGGCAAACCTGTTCGGACATAATGTTATAATCAAGCTCTTCGCCGTTCCTCGCTTTTCGTATGCTCTAAATCTGCTCTGCTGTGATATTTTCTTTTCTCTGCGGTGTTAAGCACCGCCAATGAACCGATATGCCCGCCTGCAGCCGCTCTCAAAGCTTATCCTATGCTATGATCACTACAAATCGGTCGATACTTGAGTCATATACGCTCAGGCACAGCCCGAAAGCGCGTTCTATTTCGCCTGCGAAGCGCTCGAGGTGATTGGTCGCCCACCTGTAAACCTCGAGCCCATCCGCGCCGCCCGGGAAAAGCACGGAGTTTACCCGCTCAAAATCGCTGTCCGTATAGGCGCTTTTATGGGGATGGCGGGAAAAAGCCTTGCGGTAATTCAGCCATTCGTCTGAGGCGGCGGGTGCAAAGAGCGCCTTGCTCTTCAGTTTTTTGCATGAGGCGTGACTTAGCTCGCGCAAGCGGTCCTCACCGAACGTCTCGGCGGCGCAACTAAGCGCAAGCCGATGCGAAGGCTCTCCGAGATAAGGGAAAACTTTTCCTGCCTCTGCCTTCGCGTCCGCAGGAGTTATGATGCGGTAATCGCAGCCGATATCGGGGTATTCTTCGAGCAGCTCAAAAAACGCCTCGTCGCTGTATTCTGCGCCGTTCTCACGGCAGAAAACAAGCGTTTCGCGAACGATGGCCTCAATAAGTGATCTTCGGCTGCCGGGACCTTCGGGAGTTCCAACCACAGTGTACCACTTTCCGGGATAATCCCAAACCTGCTGAAAATATGCCTCCACGGGATAGCGGTCGATGACGGAATAGGTGTGCGGATAAACCGCCTTGACCCGCACCAAAGCCTCCGCATGGAGCGCATCCCGAAATTCAGCCGCATATTTAAGATCCCGATCGCTTTTCATAGCCTTTCACCTTATACCCATTTCTGCTTCCGAGTGCTCAAAGCTTCTTAGAAAGCAGCATAAAGCCTGTTTCGTCATAAGCGGACTGCATATCAGCATCCATCGCGCATGGATCGTAATGGCGATCCTTGATCCTCTCGGTGAACCAGAGGCGGCGGTAAAGCCGCAGATTCTGCGGTTCATCGGGGGAAACGCCTATGGTCGCCCTGATGTTCTCGTAGAAGAATCTCGCGGTTGGGGAGGCGGAAAGCGCATCCTCATAACCACACAGCGCAAGCATTTCTTCTCCGCTTGCTTTTCGTATCAGCATAGTCTCTTCCGATTCTTTTGCTCCCTCTTTCAATCCGCAACGTCCGCATCGGGAATTATCAAAAGCTCATACTCGGGGTACATCTCGCCGATCTCCCGATAAAGCGTTTCCATCGCTTCCCTGCGAGGCGCATCAAAGCTCACCACAACGTCGAAGCGGAGGGTCTTCTTTTCCGAATCGGCATAGAAGCCGTGCATCTGCAGCGCCCAATCGTGCGAGAGGACCGCTTTTTGCACGGCATTGCGCATCCTTGCGGCCTCATCATCGGAGGTGTTAAAGGAGTAAACGCCGATACCGGTGAGAATGATGCCGGTCTTTTTGTAAACGACGGTCTGTATCCTGCGAGTGATCCTGTCCACTTCGTCGACCTTCAGATGATCGGGCAGCTCAACGTGGAGCGAACCGTAATTCTTGTTCGGGCCGTAGTTAAAAAGCGTAACGTCATACGCGCCGAGAACGGATTCCTGACCGCAGACTATCTGCTTGAGCTCACGCACCGTTTCCGCATCCTCGCGCTTGCCGATTATGTCGTTCAGCGTTTCGATCATCATCTCAATACCCGCCTTTATGATGAACAAGGCGATAACAACGCCGACGTACGCCTCGAGCGAAACGCCCCAAACGAGGAACACTATCGCCGAAGCGAGCACCGAAGCGGAGAGTAGCGCGTCGAAAAGCGCGTCCGAGCCGGAGGCGGTGAGCGCGCCCGAGTTCACCTTTTTGCCCTGCTTTTTGACGTACATTCCGAGCAAAAGCTTCACTGCGACCGCAACGGCGATGATGACGAGCGAAACTATGCTGTAATCGGCGGCTTCCGGGTGGATGATCTTCTTCACCGATTCCACGAGGGAGGTTATGCCCGCGTAAAGCACGAGTGCGGCAACGATCATCGAGCTCAGGTATTCGATCCTGCCATAGCCGAGCGGATGCTTCTTATCCGGCTGCTTTGCGCCGAGCTTAGCGCCGATGATCGTTACCACCGAAGAAAGTGCGTCCGACAGATTGTTGACCGCGTCCAGGATCACGGCGATAGAATTGGAAACAAGCCCGACGAACGCCTTGAAGCCAACAAGAAAAAGGTTCGTAATTATGCCGATAACGCTCGTTCTAACGATCGTTTTCTCCCTGTTTGCGGTAAGAACGGCAATATCATTATTCAGCTTTTCCATCATACATCACTGCCTTTCAATCAAGATTTTGCTTGATCGGATCATTCCTCTTCAAGATCCTTTTTCATCAGCTCGCGCAGCTCTTCGCGCAGCTCGAACATACTTATATAGCGGATAAAGCTTTGCTCGATCGCCTCGATGGGCTCGCCAAAGACTTGCTCAAAAGCACGCTCGGGGCTGCTCTTGCAGCTCTTATAGAATTCAAGATACTTGTCCATACCGTATCGTTCGATCAGGTATGATGTGAACGCACCGGCGATCGGATAAGTGATCATGCAGTCGAAGCTGTTGAAGCCTTCTTTTGTTAAAATCGAAGGTATGGACGGCATATCCCCGCGCTCGATATAGTACCGCGTCCAAGTATGATTATCGATGCCCCACCAATAGCGGTCGAAGCACATCGCCAAGCCTTCCCTGATGAACTGCGGTTCGGGCTTTCCGATGGAATAGGAGATTATATGCGCATCCTCATGGAAGCCGATACATTTGACCGCATCGCTGTAAACGGCAAAAACGTGCTCCTGCCCATCCTCGCTCCTGCTTGAAGGGAGCGCAAACCCGTTGCAGGGCCGATCGTTATCGCAGTTGTAAACGATGGCATACTGCGCACCGACCTCCTCGGGCGTTTCGAAAAGATGGTAGTGTATCCTTCCGCTTATCCCCGCGCCGAGACTGCCGCTGATGAAATCGAAACAGCCCTCTTGAAGCGAAGCTATCTCAAGAATATCCCTATCGGCGGCGCTCTGCTCTTTATAGTGAAAAACATAATGCTCGGTTTGAAGCTGCATGATATGCCTCCTTATTTTGTGTGTTTTTGGGTGATTCCGATTATTCGTCAGCCACGTCATGCGCCTTCACGCCGCCAAGGCTCTCGATAAGCCCGCTGCATCCCTCCGCAACGTCGCGCCATGTGGCCTCGAAATCGCCCGTGTACCAAGGATCTGCGACCTCGCAGCCCTTTCTTGAGGTATGGTCGAGAAGCAGCACGATCTTGTTTTCGCTATCACCGCCCGCGATCCTCTGCGCGTTTCGCAAGTTCGCCCTATCCATACAGACGATCAGATCGTAGTATTCATAGTCGGCCTTCGTCATCAGCCTCGCTCGGTGACCCTCGCAGGAAATGCCGTTCTCCGCAAGCTTTCTTCTCGCCGGAGGATAGACGGGGTTATCGATCTCCTCGCGGCTGGTCGCCGCCGAAGCTATCTCGTATCGGTGCTCGAGCCCTAGCTTTTGCACCATATCCTTCATCACGAACTCCGCCATCGGGCTGCGGCAGATATTGCCGTGGCAAACGAAAAGTATCCTGATCATTTTCACCGGTCCTTTCACCGAAAATCACTTGGTAAATAACGCATCGCGCATCGGATTTGAAACAAAGCCAAGTCCAAAGCAGCGTCTTTGCGCTCCGATCCGTTCACAGTCCGCGCATCTATCCTTGACGAAAAGACAATACGCCCCTCCGGAATAGAATCGATACTATATATGGTGATTTTACCATAAAACGATCGCTTTCACAACGGGGAAGGGCGAAAATACAACGAATAAATATTTTTATTAGGTACCTTGACAATATCAAAATACAGCGCTATAATAAGGTACCTAATAAAAAGAAGGAGGCATTTTTATGTGTGAAAAAGACATGCAAGGCGGCTGCAAAAAGCCGTTCGATCCGAGCGAGCATCGTGACAGGTTCATTCGGTTCTACAACGAGGCGAGCGTCAACGATAAGCTTGCGATCAATCTGAGGTTCGTTGCGCACACGATGCGCAGCAGGTTCGAGGCAAGCGCGGGGCAGAAGCGCATCCTCATCATCCTGAGCGAGCAGGAGAAGCTGACGCAGCGCGAGCTCACGGAGCAGCTCGGCATCCGTCCCGGCTCTGCAAGCGAGATCCTCTCCAAGCTTGAAAACGCCGGACTTATCGAGCGCACTCCGAATGAGGAGGATCGCAGAACGGTGGATATCCGCCTGACCGAGGCGGGAGCGGAGCTTGCGAAGGAATCCGCCGAGAAGCGCCGGAGATGGCATGAGGATATGTTCACCTGCCTTTCCGAGCAGGAGCAGGAAAATCTGCTTTCGCTGCTTGAAAAGCTCCATGCAGATTGGGAAGTCCGTTTTCCCGCAAATCACGGTCCGCATTCTCATCATGGACCGCACGGTCATCACGGGCATGGTCCCTGCTGCCATGGACCGCACGGCCATCATGGGCATCACGGACGCTTCGGCCCGCGCGGTGAATGCAGGCATGCCTGCGGGAAGCCCAAGCATAGGAACGAGCAGCCGCAGGGCGACGAGTGAGCGTCCAAATCAAGCTTAATCAAGCGTAAATCAAAGAAGCCGCAGCCCTTCGCCGCGGCTTCGCTGTTTTCTCCAAACAACTGATAATACGGTATTTATCAAAGCATTTTCTGCATCACGAACCATCTCGGCTCACCGTCATAAACGGCGGTCACATCATAACCTTGCTCTGTGAAGACCGCCGCCTGCGCTTCATCCGCATTCGTTCGCACGATATACGCTCCAAGAGCCTTTGCGTCGCGCTCGATCTCGGCGATAAGTGCCGCTTCAAGCCCTTGACCGCGAAACCGCGTCTCCACCCAAATCAGATCTATATGCGCAGCATCCCAGCCGCTTACGCCGGCGATACAGCCGCCTATGATATTGCCGTTTTCGTCCAATACCTTTTTATCAAGGTCGATATACGGATGCGTGCGCGGCGCGAAACCGCTGTTAAACTCAGCAAGCCGTGCGGTGACGTACTCGCCGTCCTCGGCAGTGCCGCGCTTGATCTCAAATCCGACTGCTTCGCATGAAGAGGGGACGGGGGAGAGCGTATGGGCAAAACACCCATCCGAGCCGTCAAGCTTCTTTATAAGCGTATAGCATTCATGATCCCTTGGCCAATTCTTCACGGTGCCGATGAGAACATAGTCGAGCTTTTCAAACAGGGGCTTCGCGAACTGAAAATCGAAATTATACGCATTTATCATCATTCTGCAGCCCCGCGCCCTTGCTTCGCGCTCCGCTTCAAGCGCGATGGCGGTGCCGATGCCGCGCCTGCGGAAACGCTCATCCACAAAAAGACTGTTGAATTCGGCGGTCCCCGATAGATCGACGCTCAGAACGCAGCCGCCGATGATGCCGCCGTTCTCGGCTTCCGCCTTGAAAACGAGCAGCTCCTCCGAACCGTCCGAGCATGATCCGACGCAAACCGACTCTGTTTTATCCATTTCCCAAATGTATTCCGCATCCCCATCTGCGCAGGGTTTAATAGTGAAATTCATTTCGAATCCTCCGAAAATCAGAAACGAGACCGAATCGCGATAATGATAGATCTGTTTAGATCCTCAGCCGCGGCCCTACGGCCGATAATCCCCAAATATCTCAAGAATGCTCTTCTCGTAAATATTGCCGTTCAGCACGTCGCCGTTTGGGGCGAACGACACAGCGCGCACGTCCATTGGATCCTGCTCATACGGTGAAACGGGGGCTGCGCCATCCTCGAAATACTCCGAAAGATACTTTAGCGCGTTGCCCTCAGGGAAAATTGCATTGCCGCCGTTGATCGGAATATTCAAGTGCTCAAACGACTTCAGCAGCTCGCGCGTTCTGGTATTGTACGGGTTGCGATCATCCGCGCTGACGAGCCACGCGGGCTGAAGCTTGATAGGGATTCCGGCTTTGACAGAACATTCGGCGAAATACATGACGATCTCAAGCGGGATCGTCTCCTGATGAAACGCATCGACCGATAAAAGCAGGTTGTTCACTCCGCTTTCGCATAGATTTCGGGCAACCTCGGCTATGCGCTCGCTGTTCTTTGTAAAATAGCCGTTCGTTATGACCTGCCGCTTGCGGATGCCGAGCTCAGTCGCGGCGCGATGGATGGCGCAAACAACGTCCGGATAAAGCAGCGGCTCGCCGCCGAATGTCATCAGCGATTCAATGCGGTAATTTGCGCATATCTCGCGAACCGCTTTTACAGCGATATCCGCATCGATATGCCCGGCGCCCGCATCATGACCGCCCTGGGAACAATGCCTGCATTTGCCGGTGCAGGCAAGCGTTATTTCAAATTCTATTCGTTTCAGATTCTTTAAGTGCTCGTTCACTTTTTATCGCTCCTGTTCATTGAGCCGACGCTTCTTCCGAAAACGAACCGTTTATTGACGGTCAAGTTCCCTCAGCGCTTCCTCGGCAGCCTCCGCATCGCCGCTCTTTATTGCGCGATCAAGCCAAAGCTCCGCAAGATTGCGATCCCTCTGAACGTGTGTTCCTTGGTTATAGAACCGCCCCACAAGCTCCATGCCCTTGCCGTACCCTGCGTTCGCGGCTTCAAGATACAGCTCGAAAGCCTTTTTTAAATCGACCTCCGTGCCGTAGCCGTAATGAAAACATATCCCAAGATTGTATGAAGCCTCGATATGCCCCATTTCATGCGCACGGGTCAAAAGCTCGAAGGCAAGCTCGTTGTCCTCGGGCACACCGTCGCCGTAGATATGCTTCATGGCAAGTTCGAATATCTCCTGCGCGGTCATTTCTTTTCCTCCTTATTCCTGCTGCGAGAGCTATAAAGCCTTTTTAGCATAGCATATCGGCATTTGAATTTCAATCATCTGCAGGGATCGGACGATATGAAGATTTGCATGATTCGCTCTCCGCTTGCCGCGTATGAGCGCTTACATTGACTTCTCACAAATGGAGTGATATAATATCCGATTATACGAACAAATCGGGAGTTATCCTATATGGACCTTGAGAAACTGTACTTTGTGGTGGCGGAAAACCTGCACAAGCTCGAGCTTTCCGAAATCTGGCCCGGCTTCGCGCCGCTGAAGTTTGCCCTGTACGACGCTGAAAAATGCTTCTTCGATGGGGGTTATATCGAAAAAACGGACGCCTTCTGCGCAAACACATCCACTCTTTACAACGGTGAACAGATCGCCATCTGGATGGTTCAGGATAAGCTCGACGGCGCGGTGCTGACAGCCAAGCTCGTTCATGAAATGTTCCATGGCTTCCAGACGCTGAACGCCTGGTCGTGCTGGCCAAATGAGATGGAGGCGCTGTCGAAATACACTTACAGCGCGGAAAATCTCAGCCTCAAGCTGCGCGAAAACGAGCTTTTGCTCGCACTCTTGGAGCGCTTTGATGAAGCAGCGTATTCGGAGCTGCTTTCGCTTAAAAAATACAGAAGCATCCGCTTTCCGTATGAATTCACCTATGAAAGCAAGGTCGAGCAGATCGAGGGCACGGCGAACTACGTTGAATGGCAGGCCCTGCGCATGCTGGACGAGGAAAAGGCAGATTCGCTTATAGCCCAAATGCGCTCCGAATTGACCGATGCAGGTCGGCTTTTCCCGATCCGCATTTCCTGCTACTCCTCGGGCGCGCTTATGATAAACGCGATGCGCTCCGCAGGAGAATACAGCTTCACGCCCGTCGACCGCCCGGCGATCATCGAGCGCCTTTCGAGCGTTGCGCCGGCCGCCTTGGACGATGGCCGCCTGCCCGCCGATGAAGCGCGCTTTGCCGAGGTCTCACACGCGCTTGAGCAGTTCAATGCACAAACGCGCTCGATGGTAGCTTCCGCGCTCGAAAAGAATGAACTCGTTCTCAGCGGCCCGCTTGAGCTTGCTGCCGTCAATATCTACGATGCGCGACGGCTCGACCGATTCATCACCTCAACATATTTTATGATGTACCGAGACGGGGAGGGGGAGAAGCTTATTCAAGGCAGCTTCGTGATAAGGCTGGATGATGACGGCATGATCGACAAAGTCTACCGCATGGCGTAACTCTGTACAACTCGGCGCACGCTTCGTTTCAACCGCGCTTCTTCCGGATCGCATAGCAGATCCCGTAGAACGCCGCCATGTAGAGAACAAACAGCAGGATAACGCCGATGGGATACAGCACGGGGCTGCCGTTCACAAGCTTGGTCAGCATGGAATACGGAGTTCCATCGTCGCTCCTTAAAAACATATAGTTGTAGTCCAGCAGCTTGTTTGCGATAAACGCCGCCGCGCTGAACACAAGCAGTATCCCGAGCGTTAGGGGGATATTCCCTTTCTTCATGCCCGCCATGCCCGCAAAGCCGATATAGAGCGATGCAAAGCCCGAGATTGAGTGCGTGAGTCCCGAAGCCACATTCTCTATGCCGAGCACGGGGTAGGCGTTGTAATTCTGAAACGCGCCCACCGTGCCGAGCAGTGCGCCGAGCAGACCGAAGATGAATGTGAAATCAAGCACGGCCTCCCGAAGCCGCCCCTTAGAAAACGCGGCGATCGGCAGCGTGAAAAGCTGGATGCTGCATAAAAACAGCGGCAGATTGGTTCGCATCTCGGCGATGCCCTTTCCGCGCGCGCAGAAAACCGCGAGCTTAAAGACCTCCACCGCAACGATCAGTATCGCGGCAAAGACCAGAACGCGGTTCTTCGTTTTTTCATCCCTGTTCCGATTGCGCCTTCCCAAAATGACTGCAAGCGCTGTCATCACGGCGAGAAGAGTTCCAACAAATATGAGATGAGCGGGGCTGAGTGCCCCCTCCGGCGTGCGCGTGTAGCCGCCGATGCCTAAAAATTCTTTCATTCTTTATTCCTCCGTTTTATTTGAGGATCCCTTTGCGGCTTTGCCTCTTATCTCAAAGATCGAATAATCGCCGCGCTCCGACCAATCCTCGTTCAGATACTTTACCATATATGCGTAAGCATCGTCAAACGAAGAAAAAAGCCCGTTTTCATTCAGCTTGTCGAAGTCCTCTTGAAACAGCGTGCCTTCATCATCGCAGCCGTGCCATCTGCATATAAACATACAGTCGCATATTATGGAAAACGCGCCGCCGCAATCGACAGGATAGCTCACATCATATCCAAGAAACTCATAATCCTCCGGATATGGCTCGTCGCTCCCCGCGCACCTTGCGTGGATAAGCTCATACTCTTCCGCCGCTTCAAGCATACCGCGAAACAGCTCCGCATCGGCTTCCGAGCTCAAGAATAAGTAAAACTCGCCGTCCTGCTCGCGCATACGGCGCATACGCTTCAACAGCGCCCTTTCGCCGTCCGTCAAATCGCTTCTGATGCCGCGCGAGTATTCATCCTCGCCTTCGCGATCCGTGCCGAGATAGACCTTGAACGGTTTCTCCTTGAAGGGCAGCGCGTAAATCTGCTTCGGACACGAAAAACGCGGCAGATTTTCCGCGTAAATTGGCTCATACTTTCTGAGAACGCAAAAGGTCGCGGGATAGCGATAGCTTTGCTCGACGATGCGCCCCGTCTCATAGCAGGCGTAAAGGGTTTTTTGCATTTCCGACCTCCTTGGGATCAATACCGCCACTTGATCATACCATATCAGCGATCAACGGAAGATAACGGCGACAGATAATAAAAGGATCCGTGATAATACCATGCTCATCACGGATCATGCTTCATATTCAAGCCGCGTTTTACAGCGAAGACCGCTTGAGTCGGCGCGGCGTAGTGATCATTCACCGGCGACGGTCAGAATCGTGATGCCCTTATCAGTCATATAGATCTGAAAATCGCCTCCGACAACAACGCTGCCGTCGTTTCGGGGCTTAGGGAAGAAGTAGACCTTCCACATTCCCGAAGCGGGATCGTGGGAAACGGTGTATGATTCGTCCGATTGAAGCCGATACTCGTTTTGAGCGCGCTCCAGCGCTGCGGCGGCATCGTTTATCGGAGACTCCGCAACATTGGCAAAACCGTTCCAACTAACGCCGGGATCATTGCTGCCCTTATAGCATGCCTCAACCTCCGACCATGAAAATGCTTCGGGTGTTGCTTGGATCTGCGCTTCGGGCGTTGCCTTCGGCTCTTCATTTGCGCTGCAGGCGGCGAGTGTCAGCGCCAATGCAAGCGCAAGCGTAATCCATATCTTTTTCATATTTTTACGATGATCTTCAGTCTATCGGCCTCATCGTGGGGAACAGTATAACATCGCGGATGGAATCCGTTCCCGCAAGCATCATGCAGCAGCGGTCGATGCCGAAGCCGAGGCCGCCGGTGGGGGGCATACCGTACTCGAGTGCGAGCACGAAGTCCTCATCCATCATATCGGCCTCCTCGTCGCCCTTGGCGCGCTTGGCGGCCTGCGCCTTGAAGCGCTCGTACTGGTCGATCGGATCGTTCAGCTCGCTGAAGGCGTTGCCCATCTCGCAGGAGCAAACGAAAGCCTCATAGCGCTCGGTCAGATGCGGGTCGATGGGGCTGCGCTTTGCAAGGGGGCTGACCTCAACGGGGTACATCGTGATGAAGGTGGGCTGAATTAGCTTTTCCTCGACCTTCTGATCGAAGGTTTCATAAAGCGCGTTGCCCCAGGTGTGATCAACGCCGTCCATATCCACGCCAACGCTCTTTGCAAGCGCGACAGCGGCATCCTCATCACCCTCTATCGCCATGAAGTCCGCGCCGGTGTGCTCAAGAACGGCATCCGCCATCGTGATGCGCTTCCAGCCGGGTGCAAGGTCGATCTCGTGACCGAGCCAGGTGGTCTTATATGTGCCGAGAATTTCCTTCGCCGCGCCCGAAATTATGCCTTCGAGAACGTCCATCATGCCCTCAAGATTGGTGTAGGCCTGATAGAGCTCGCAGGTGGTGAACTCGGGGTTGTGGCGCGTGTCCATGCCCTCGTTGCGGAAGATGCGGCCGACCTCGAAAACGCGGTCCATGCCGCCGACGATCAGGCGCTTTAAGTGCAGCTCGGTGGCTATGCGCATATACATATCTATATCCAGCGCGTTGTGGTGCGTGATGAAGGGGCGAGCCGTTGCGCCGCCTGCGACCGCGCTCAATACGGGGGTCTCGACCTCGAGGAAGCCACGCTCCTCAAGATAGCGGCGAACGAACGAAACGAAGCGGCTTCTGATCTCGAAATTGCGCTTGGATTCGGGGTTCATGATGAGGTCAACGTACCTCTGGCGGTAGCGCAGCTCCTTATCGGTCAGCCCGTGGAACTTCTCGGGAAGGGGGCGGAGCGACTTTGAAAGCAGCTTCACATCGGATGCGTGAACCGAGATCTCGCCGGTCTTGGTGCGGAAAACGATGCCGGTTATGCCGAGGATATCGCCGATATCGTAGGTCTTGAAATCGGCATAGGGTTCTTCTCCGATATCGTCTCTGCGAATATACGCCTGGATATCGCCCTTTGCATCGCGAATGCCGGCAAAGCTCGCCTTGCCCATGATGCGCTTTGCCATCATGCGGCCCGCGATCATAACTTCCTTGCCTTCGAGCGCGTCGAAATCCGCCTTGATATCGGCGCTGAATGCGTTTTGATCGAATCTGACGATCTCAAAGGGGTTCTTGCCCGCGGCCTGAAGCGCACTGAGCTTATCCCTTCTGATCTGAAGCAGCTCATTGAGCTCCTTTTCGGTAACTTCAACGTTCTGCATTGTGTTTTCCGTTCTGTTTTCTTCCATTGGGTATTCCTTTCTCGAATCGTGAACGAAACGGTTGCTGCCGAAGAAATTACGAAATGATTCTTTCGCAGCTATGCATTATTCACCATTCATTATTCTCTTTAAAACTAAATATGCCGCAGCACAAGCATTTTGCCTGACTGCGGCGTGCTTGTTTAAGGGTCTTTATTGAATTACTGTTTGCGTATGCCAAGTATGCGGATGCGCGTCACGCCGCCGGGGGTCTGCACGGTAACGGTCTCACCGACCTTGTGACCGATCACGGAAGCGCCGATGGGCGAGTCGTTTGAAATGCGTTTGGGAACGGCGAAGTAATCCGCTTCCGCCTCGCCGACAATCTGGAACTCGTCC
Source organism: Clostridia bacterium (assembly GCA_017523925.1). GTDB lineage: Bacteria > Bacillota > Clostridia > Christensenellales > CAG-138 > PeH17. Next base: position 36,570 of record JAFWVQ010000019.1, on the reverse strand, counting down.
TCTTCCTTCTGATCCACGAAGCGAAGCGTTACAAGCGAACCCATGTTTACAACGTTGCCGCTAACAGCGCCTTCTTCGATTATAACGGCGTTTTCAAGCTGCGCCTGGATCTCGGCGATCTCCAGCTCATTGTGCGCCTGAGCTTCCTTCGCGGCGTCGTATTCGGCGTTTTCGCTGAGGTCGCCGAACGAACGCGCAACGGCGATCTCCTCAGTGATCTCCGCTCTGCGGACCGTTTTTAAATACTCAAGCTTTTCCTCGAGCGCCTGTTTGCCTGCTTTTGTAAGATGTACGGCTTCTGCCATGGATCGTATCCTCCTTGAAATAAGGGTAAGGGAAGGGCATATGCTCCGCAGATAAAGCATACGGAAAAAAGCCCATACCGATTTAGCTTATTATACGGGTAAAATGCGGATTTGTCAATAAATCCGAGCATGTATTATTAAATAAAATAGTGACAACTTAGCTATGCTGTGTTATTATAGGCGCAGGAGGCGCGAGCTAATGCGCGCGCAATTTCTTTTCGGAGGCGATGAGGGATGATAGAAAGGATAGGAACGCCAAAATACCTGCATGTGTCGCAGCCTTGCAAAGAGGTGCTTTTACTTCTTGGGTATCTTCGCTGCATTGCCAAAGGCCCCATCACCGTTGCCGAGATCGGAGTGGGGCAGGGCGCCACTTCCGTTGAGATAGTTAAGCTGCTGCGCACTTCGGATTCATTTCATTTCTTCTCATTTGAGGATACCGTTCGGGAGCTGTATGCAGATCTTCGCGGGCTCGAACACTGCAAATGCAAGCTTGTGCCATTTGGCAATTCAAGAAAATACTGCGATTCGTATTGCTGGAATCTTGCACAGCTTTGCTTGAGCGACAGCGGGAAGGGCGGGCTCTATGATCTTGTGTATCTCGACGGGGCGCACAGCCTGGTTTTTTCGGGGCTCGGATGCGCGCTCATCAAAAAGCTGATGAAACCCGGCGGTCTTCTTGTGGTTGATGACGTTATGTGGACCTACGATGTGATGCGTGAACGCGACCCCGACGAGTTTAAGAAGCTTTGCGAAATGTACACGGATGAACAGATGAAGACCGCTCAAATAGAAATGGTCGTCAACATCTTTCTTGCCGATGATCCGGACTGGAAACCCGTGATGAAAACCGATGAAAGGGTAGTTTATCGTTACAAGTCGAGAAAACCGTAACTCGATACCCGCCGCCGTTCAAGATGCGCGCCGCTGCGGTGGCTTTGCTTTTGTTTATACTCACTCGAGCCGCCCCAAATGGAGCGGCTCGCTTCAAACGGTTCAATTGATCGCGCATCAGAGCTCAAGTCCCGAAAGAAGGCTCTTTATATAGCTTTCCGCGCTGTCCAAAGAGGGATTTTCGCCGAGCATCGCAGCATCGTAAACATCCACATCGTAGAGGAATTTATCCTCGGTCTGCAAAAACAGCCTTCCGAACCCTCCTCGAAATCTGCACTCGGCATAATCACGGTATGCCCGGCTGAACGCCAGGACGGGATCGCTGTTTTCGTCTACCACGCGTATTTCAAGCTCTTCGTTTTCTCCACACTCCTTGACAGCGGCTATGACCTCCGTGCCCGGGCTGAGCTGCGTAAAATATGCCTGCCCGCTCCCTTTTTCGCCGATCGGCGGCTCGATCTCGGCAATGGGGCAGATGAAACTATCGAAAAATACTCTCGTTTGCTCTCCTGCGGCAAGGCTGCCATTATAGCATTCGATCACATCGAATGTGACGATGCAGAAATCATAATCGAAGCTTGGGCTTGTATCGGCAATATTGTCGGATGCGGCAATGGTGAGCCTGCGGTTTTCAACCTCCCGCACAACGCCGCGGAAGATGCAGGCATCCTTTGAAAGCAGTATGCTCTCGGGCGTGGGCGGCAACCGGTCGTCGAAAGTGAAGAACTGTGCGGACAGGTACTCCTCGAGGCTGTCCACTACGCTCGCCTCCGCTGCAAGCTCCGCCCATTCCTTAGCGTTGGTCGCCTTGCCGAGGCTGATCGTCCTTGTGACGGGGTGCTGCCCGGGCGTTGGCGCTTCGGTCTCGGGAACCTCCGTTGCATTGACGGGCCTCTCGCTCTCCTTCACCTGCTGCATGGGCGCATTCGGCTTTCCCTTGCCGCCGAATACCGCGATAAGCACCACCGCCGCTGCCGCCGCCGTGCCTATCGCCGCCGCGATAAGGCCGCGATAGCTTCTCCTTTCGTGCCTGCCAGTGGGCGCGGCATCGAGGATGAATTCATCGTTTATCCCGCCGACGGCGTTCAAAACCCTGCTCTTTTTATCGGCCGTTTCCGTGTTTTTCATATAAAAAACTCCTCCTTTTCAAGATGTATTCTCAGCTTGTTTCGCGTTCGCATAAGCGAGGATTTGACCTTGCTCTTCGTTACGCCGTTTTCCTTGGATATCTCCTCTATGCTCAGGAAATACCAGTACCTTTGGATGAAGATGCGCCTTGCTTCCACGCTTTGCGCCGCAAGAAACGCATTCAGCGCATTTTTGAAGGCGATGCTCTCGGCGATATCGGGGGAATGGGTCGGGATACAGCCCTCAAGCTCCGAAAACGCCGCATCGGTTTCGCCGCCCCCGCGCTTTTCGGCGCGGCTTCTTTCAAGGCGGTTCAGCGCGATATTCCTCGTCAGCCTGCCGAGCCATGCTCCGAGCCTTTCGGGGCGCAGAGGGGGGATGTTTTCCCATGCCTTGAAATACGCATCATTCACGCATTCCTCGGCAAAGGCGCCGTCCCCAAGGATATTTCTTGCGATAAGCAGAAGATACGCGCCGTACTTGCGGCTTGCTTCCGCTATCGCCGCCTCGTTTCGCTCGAAAAACAGAGCGATTATTTCCTTATCTTCCAAAGCTTCACCTCCCTGCGGTATTATAAGCCTCTGGATGCTTTCACCTATAAACACAGTTTTCTTCGTTCACCGGTTGCATGTTTCCACAAAAAAATCAAAAAGCGGGGCTTTCACCTCGCTTCATTCAAGTGCCCCGTGACAGCTTAGAAGCCGCCGAGCCCGCTTTACTTCACCTGGATCAGGCACGGATCGTCCTCGTGAAGCTCCTTAGTGTATGGAGCCTCCCATTGGAAGTAAACCTTGTTTGTCTCGTTGCAGTATTTGCAATACGGTACGGGAGTATGCAGCTTGCTCAACACCTCGTATCCGTTCGCTTCCTTGTAAATATCGAGCCAATCCCTATCGGATAACTCGCGCTTGACCTCAAGCTTATGCTTGATGGTATCGTAGAACAAGGGCTGACCGCAAACGCTCAATCTGCCATCATCATTAAGATGATTGAGTTTCTGGCTGCAGTTTTTGAAGTTTCTCTCCGCATCGCGCTCGGTTTCGCCGACAATGTAGTCAAAAGTACTCACATTTCTGTTGAAAGTATGAGCAATTCCGTGCTCCGACAAGACCTTTTTGATCTGAGGCTTAATGGCGTTCGTGGGCGGATAGTTTGTGATGCTTACAACGATTCTGCTTTCGCGGAAAGCGGCAAGCGCTTGCTCGCTGAGCCGAGGGATCAGCAGTCCGTTTGTGAACACTCTGATCGCTGCGCTCGGGAAATATTCTCTCGACACCAGAACAAAGCTTCCGATGTCCTTGTTCAAAAGCGGCTCTCCGCCGACAAGGTTTATAAGCAGTATATCATCGAACAACTCGCGAAGCCGCACCATTATTTGAGTAAAAGAATCGATAGTTCCGAATAACGGCTCAGAGAAGAGATTGCTATAATGGGAACAACCTTTGCATTTAAGATTGCAGTGCCACCCAACATGGTATTCTATATTAGATAAAACAGGCCCGTAGCATTTATGGAAGCATCTTCTTTTCAAATCGTAAAAAGCGCACTCCTTTTCTTTGCCCAGCTTCCAAAGGCTGATCTGCACTTCCTCATTGATAAAAGGAAGTCTTCTGCTGTTCAACAGCACAAAAAGCGTTTCGCTTTCGTCGATTTCCTCTATCGGAACGCCCCTCTCGTTTAAGAAAGCTTCATGGCGCATAAGATCCTCGCGCAGCTCGATCTTTGGGTCGGTCGGATCGCCATAACTCAGCCTGTAATCAGAATATTTGCCCATTAGCCCGTCAAAATCCGCTGCCATAAACGCATTGAAGCCCGCTGCGGAAAAGAACAGCAGCAGCATATCGACGTCCTTTTGATGCTTAGGATCGAAACTCAAAAAGCATATGTTCTTGTATTTTCTCTTAATCTCGCTAAAGCTCAGAGAAATCATTTTCGTTCTCTCCTTTTTGACATAAGCATTAAGCGCTTATCGATACTAAATACTTGCTCCGTCCGGCAGGTGCGCGATATCCTTCTTCCAGATCCTTCTGAGCATTATGAAGCTGTACGCAAACGCCACGAACTCCGCGATAAGGAAGCTCCACCAAACCGACTCCACGTTCTTGAAGATAACGGCGAGAAGATACGCCGCCGGAAGCAGCACGCAGAGCTGGCGGATAAGGGACATGATCATGCTCGCCGTGCCCCTGCCGAGCGCGTTGAAGGTGACGGAATTGGTTATAGAAGCCGCCGCAAGCACGAATGAGAGCGAGATTATGCGGAATGCCGCTGCGCCGCCCGATGCGATGCGCCCCTTCTCGTCGAAAAGCCGAATGATGTCGCTCGGGAAGAGCTGGAACATCAGCGTTCCTATCAGCATTATAACTATTGCAACGATGAGCGTAAGCCTCCAAGCCTTGGTGAGGCGAAGCCTGTTCCTTGCGCCGTAGTTGTAAGCAAGGATGGACATGCTTGCGTTCGTAACGCCGAACAGCGGCATGAAGATAAGCGACTGCACCTTGAAATAAACGCCCATTATCGAAACGCCGGAATTATCCGCAAGCACGCGGGAGAAGATGGAGTTCATGCCGACGTTCATCACCGAGCCGATCGCCTGAAGCAGTATGCTCGGAAGACCGACGCGATAGATCTCCTTCACGGTCTCGCCGCAGACCCTGAAGCCCTTGAAGCTGAGCTTGACGGTGTGATCTCCAAATAAAACGAGAACGAGCGCAACAACAAGTCCGAGCCACTGACCGATGACGGTGGCGTAGGCTGCGCCCGCGATACCGAGCGCGGGAAAGCCGAATCTGCCGAAGATGAGTATGGGATCGAGGATGATGTTCGTTATCGCGCCGATAAGCTGAGTGGTCATGGAAAGCCCGTTCTTGCCCATGGATTGAAGTATCCTCTCGCAGCCGAGCTGCAAAAAGATGCCCGTGCAGAACCACATGCAGATGCGCAGATAGGTAACGCCGTTTTCTATGAGCTCCGGATCGTCCGCAAAGAGCTTGAAGAAGGGTGTTACGAAGAAGCCGAGCACGGAGAAAACAAGCGAGGAAACGAAGAGCAGGAAGATGCCGTTCGATGCGCCCTTGTTTGCCGCCTCGTGATTGCCGGCGCCGAGATTCCTCGAGATATAGGAGTTCATACCCACCGAGGTGCCGACCGATACCGCGATCATTAGCATCTGGATCGGGTATGCGAGCGAAACCGCCGTGAGGGGAATATTGACCTTCTCGCCGAGCGCATCCACTGCTGCGCTGCCCGTTTCGAGCATGTCGCCGAGCTTCGCCACGAAGTAGCTGTCCACAACGTTGTAAAGCGCCTGAACGAGCATGGAGATAACGAGCGGCACGGCCATGCCGAAAAGAAGCCGTCCGATCGGCTTGGTGCCCATCTTATTTGCGATGGGACGATCGATTTTTCCGTTGTTTAATGTTTTTTCCATAGCCTTGAAATTATAACATCCGAAAATTCGCGTGTAAATGCTTGACGCATAATATATGCTGTCGGCGCATCCGAAAGCAGTGGATCGCGCTATTCAAGCTCCTTCGCTTCTTCGCAGATAGTGGGCAGTATGAGGCTGCCGAGCTTGACGCGCCTGTCCGCGATAAGCTGATTATGATACAGGCTCACGTTGCCGGAGAGCATGTAGGTGATCGCGCAGGTCAGAGCGAAGAAGGGGATCGCCGCGCCGCCGAAAAGCTCGATCGAGAGAAAGAGGGAGGCGATGGGGCAGTTCGTGTTTCCGCAGAAAAGCGCGATAAGCGCGACGGCGGACGCAAAGCCCGCATCCATCCCGATCAGCGGCCCGACCACGCAGCCGAGCGTTGCGCCAACGAAGAAGGTCGGCACGATCTCGCCGCCCTTGAAGCCGCAGCTCAGCGTGATCGCGGTGAATATGAATTTCAGCGCAAAATCCCAGGGGCGCGCCAGCCCCTGCTCGATCGCGCGCTCTATCATGTGCCCGCCTGCGCCGTTGTAATCGTGCGTGCCAACGACAAGCGTAAGCAGCAGGATCGCGGTGCCGCCCACGGCTGCACGGAGATACGGGTTTTTCAGATACCTTGCAGCGGTGCCGTTTGCAAGATGCATGATGCCGCAGAAGGCGATGGAAACGAAAGCGCAAAGCACGGAGAGCGCCGCCGTTTGCATAAGAGGAACGGCCGAAAAAGCGGGTGCGGCGGCAAGCGTGTATGTCTCGCCGCCAACGCCGAGCAGAAGCGAAACGCCGTAGGCGCTCATGCTTGCGATCATGCAGGGGACCATGCTCGAATAGACCATATGCCCGAGCGCAAGCACCTCCATCACGAACACGGCGGCGGCGATGGGCGTTCCAAACAGCGCGGAAAAGAGCGCACCCATGCCCATGAGCGCAAGCGTGCGCGATTCGTTCTCCTTGAGCTTCAGTAATATCCCGATGCGGCTTGCGATGCTGCCGCCAAGCTGCAGCGCCGCGCCCTCGCGGCCCGCCGAGCCGCCCAAAAGATGCGTGATAAAGGTGCCGATATAGATGAGAGGAGCCATTGCGAAGGGTACCGGCTGCCGCATGTGGATCGAGCTGAACAGCCTGTCCGTTCCAAGCGTTACCTGATGCTTCATAATATAATAAAGAAGCACTATTGCCATGCCGCCGACGGGCAGCAGATAGATGAGCAGGGGATTGCTTTCGCGCAGCTCGCCCGCAAAATGGATCGAGTAGTGAAATGCGGTGCCGATCAGCCCGCATACGGCGCCGACGAGCAGCGCAAGCCCGGTCCATTTCAAAAAGGCGGGCACAGCGCCCTTCAATTCGGCAAGAAGTTTTTTCAAAGCGATCCCCCTATCGTTTAGTTGGTTTATCAGCGCAAAACAGCCCGAGATCAAAGCATATCCTGCGGGTTTATCTCTATGCTGCGGCAGCATTCCTCGCCGTGCTTGGCGGCGAAGGCGTACACCGCTTCGATCGCGCCGGCGGTATGCGCGGTCCTTGCAAGCTTGATTATCACGGCGTAGCGATACTCGCCGTCCCTCTTTCGTATCGGTGCGGCGCCGGGCATAACGAAGATCAGCTCGTTCTTGGCGTCCTGCCTTGAAAGCGTATCCAAGATCGCTTCGGTCACGCCCGAAGAAAACCTTCCCGCCGCTTCGGCCGCCTCCTGCTCGTTTCTTGAAACGAACAGCGCGCGCACGAACACGGAAAACGGGGGAAACAGGGTGTGCAGCCTGTCCCCGATCTCAAGCTCAAAGAAGCTCTTGTAATCATGCCCGATGCAGAGCGCGATGGCGCGGTGATTCGGCGCGTTCGTCTGTATGACCACGCGCCCCTCCTTGTCCGCTCGGCCTGCTCGGCCCGCGACCTGAGTCAAAAGCTGAAAAGTGCGCTCGCTGCTCCTGTAATCCGAATGAAAGAGCGTGGAATCGGCAAAAACCACGCCAACGAGCGTAACGTTCGGTATGTCGAGCCCCTTCGCCACCATCTGCGTGCCGATCAGCACGTCCGCCTCGCCGCGCGTGAAGGCGTCGAGTATGTCGCGGTGCGCATTCTTGCCGCCGGTGGTGTCGGTATCCATGCGAAGCGTTCTTATTCCGGGAAACAGCTCGATAAGCTGCTCCTCCACCTGCTGCGTGCCCATGCCGGAGAACTTCACAAACTCGCTTCCGCAGCTCGGACATTTGCTCGGAACGAAGGCGGAAGCGCCGCAGTAGTGGCAGCGCAGCGCGTTGCTGAATTTATGATACGTCATCGCAACGTAGCAGTTCTTGCAGGTGAAAACAAAGCCGCATGCCCTGCATTCAACGTGGGAGGAGTATCCACGCCTGTTCAAAAACAGTATCGCCTGCTCGCGCCGTTCAAGCGTTTTAGCGATGGCTTCCTTCAATAGATTTGAGAAGATGCCGTTGTTGCCCGAAAGATACTCGCTTCGCATATCCACGATGTCCACTCGCGGCATGGTGTCGCCGTTTATGCGCTCGGGCATTTCAAGCAGCTTATACTGCCCGCGCTTGGCACGGTAATAGCTCGTAAGAGAGGGCGTGGCGCTGCCAAGAACGAGCCTTGCGCCGGTCAAACGCGCTCTGCGCCTTGCCACTTCGATCGCGGAATACTTTGGCGTGAGCTCGGAAACGTAGCTCGGCTCATGCTCCTCGTCTATGATGATAAGCCCGAGCTCATCCACCGGAGCAAACACGGCCGAGCGCGCGCCGATCACGACCCGCGCCTTTTTGAAGCGGATGCGCCGCCATTCGTCGAAGCGTTCGCCGTCGCTGAGATGGCTGTGCAGCACCGCAACGCACTCCCCGAAGCGGCTGCGGAATCGGTCGGTTGTCTGCGGTGTGAGCGATATTTCGGGAACGAGCACTATCGCGCCGTGCCCCTTTTCAAGCTCGGACGCGATCGCCTGCATATACACCTCGGTCTTGCCGCTGCCGGTCACGCCGTGCAGCAGCAGCGTTTCGCCGCTTCCCGCCTCGTTTATCGCCTTGAGCGCGGCCGCCTGTGAGGGCAGCAGGGGAAGGGGGAGAGTGGGCTTGACGCTCCTGCCGGCAAAGGGATCCCTATAGGTCTCCCTACCGGCCTCGATGAGCAGGCCTTTTTTGATCATCGCGCTAATCGCGGAGGCTGCGCCGGGGATGAAGGCGTTAATATCGGCGGCGGAATACTCCGCGTCGGGTCGATCGAGCAGGTCGAATATCTCAAGCTGTTTGGGTGCCTTGATGCCGCCGTCCTTCGTTGAGATCGAAGCAACGAACTCCTCCCTTGAAGCATTCGGCGAAAGCCTGAGCGTGCGCACGGTCTTTTCCTTCACCCGTGAGCCGCGAAGCTTGGCGGGGATCATGCCGCGCAGCGAATCGGCGCGCGTGCAGTGGTAGGCGGCGCGTATCCACTCGGAGAGTGCGAGCTGCTCGGCGGTAAGCACGGTGTACGGCTCGAGCGTTCGCAGTATCGGCTTCACCTCGTGCGAGGTCTGCTGTTCCTCGGAAAGTTCAATGATAAAGCCCTCGATCGGCTTGTTCCCGCGCCCAAAAGGAACGAGAACACGCTGACCGGGGGCAGCCTTTATATCTTCGGGAACAGAATAGGTGAAAAGCCTGTCCACATTGGCGTTTGAAATATCAACTATCACCCTTGCAAACATCCTGCTTTCCGCCCTCCGTTCCGCGCCTGAATTATGCAGTCGGCCAATCGGGCCGATGCCTGTTTGTTTTGCCGTGCCGTATTATTTTTCGGAGGTCTGATAGTACTCGCTCGGATACTTGATCTCGAGCTCGCCGTTATACAGCTCGTTCACAGCCTGGGTAACGGGCTTGAGGTCGCTATGCTGCTTCTTGGCGATGATCTGGCGCGCCCTTCTTGCAACGGCGGTAACGAGCATATAGCGGCAGCCGGCCTTGTTTTCAAGCTCAACTACCGGGGGATGGTTCATCTGGTGATTCATATTATACCTCCATGGTTTGCTTTGATTGCATTTATTGTGCGATGCTTTGAAGCGGTGCTGTGCGCAGGCGGCCGCGCCCCGATCGGCTTCGGATCCGGTTTGGCCGCATTAAGCCGAGCGCCTCAGGCATCCTCGCTGTTGAGTATGCGAAATAGCTCATCCTTATACTCCCTGCCGGCAAGGCGAGAGGCTCTCAGGATGCACTCAACGTCCTCCACGGCAAGCTCGAGATCGTCGTTGACCACAACGTAGTCATATTCGCCGACCATCGCAAGCTCGGTCTTGGCCTGCGCGAAGCGGCGCTCAACGGCCTCCTCGGAATCGGTGCCGCGCCCGACGAGCCTGCGGTGCAGCTCGGCGAGGGTGGGCGGAGCGATGAAGATCATCACGGCCTCGGGATAGTTCTTTTTAACCACCATTGCGCTCTGAACGTCGATATCCAGCAACACGCTGATGCCCGAAGCAAGCTTTTCCTCAACGAACCTGCGCGGAGTGCCGTAGTAATTCTTGCCGAAGACCTGCATATACTCGAGGAATTCGTTGTTGTCGATCATCGCTTGGAATTCCTCAACGGTTTTATAGTAGTAGTTAACGCCCTCCTGCTCGCCCTCGCGCATTTCGCGGGTGGTGGCGGATACGGAGAAGCAGAGATCGTCGTGCTTTTCAAGCAGGCGCGCACCGATGGTGCCCTTGCCCACGCCGGACGGGCCGGAGATGACGATCAGATTGCCGGTTTTGTTTACGATGTCGATCAACATGGAAGCCTCCGAAAGCATTTGTTTTTTGCTGATTATCACACGGCATAACGCCGGCTTATTCGAGATTCTGAACCTGCTCGCGCAGCTTTTCAAGCTCGGCCTTGCCCTCGATAACGAGCGCGGATATCGCCTGATCGTTGGCCTTGGAGCCGATGGTGTTGAACTCGCGGTTCATCTCCTGAACGAGGAAGTCGAGCTTCCTGCCCACGGGCTCATCGCTTGAAAGCAGCTCGAGTGCTCCCTTGAAATGGCTCTCGAGTCGAACGAGCTCCTCGTCGATATTCGCCTTATCGGCAAAAAGCGCGATCTCGGTGGCGAGCCTGGCTCTGTCCACCTCGGTCTCGGCGAGTATGCTCTCTATACGCGCGTTGAGCTTCGCACGGTAGCTATCCACAACGAGAGGCGCCTTTTCGGCAATTGCGCTGCGAATGCGCTCGAGGATGGAAATGCGGGAAACGAGCTCTGCGCGGATGCGCTCGCCCTCGATCTCGCGCATGCGTATCAGCTCGGCGCAGGCGGTGCGAACGGCCTCGACCATGAGGCTTCTCAGCGCCTCGGGGTCCTCGTCCGCATCGGATATGGTGAATAGATCGGGTATGCGAAGAAGCTTGGAAACGGTGACGTCGTTCTGTATGCCGAATTCCTCGGAAACGGCTCTGCCCGCTTCAACGTATGCCGAAACGAGCGCCTTGTCAACGCTCAGACTCTTCGCATCGGTTCGAGTGTTTTTATAATATGCATATGCGTCGACATGCCCGCGCGAAAGAAGGCTCGACAGCCCGGCGCGAACGGTATCCTCAAGAAATGAGAGCGATCTTGGGAACCGAAAGGACAGATCGAGGAAGCGGTGGTTTACGGCCTTGAGCTCGAGCGTCAGCTCCCTTCCGTCCACGGAAAGGGCGGCACGGCCGAAGCCTGTCATGCTATTGATCATCTAAACCTCCGAAACTTGGATGTATGTATGTATTATACCACAATCAGCGGTCGATTTGAAGCATATTATAAGAAAAAACGGCGTGAATAAACAAAGGAGCGGACAAGCCGCCCCAAATTGCTTAATACTTACGCTTTCTTGCAGCCTCAGCCTTCTTTTTACGCTTAACGCTGGGCTTTTCGTAGTGCTCACGCTTTCTTGCGTCGGCAAGGATGCCGGAACGCGCGCATTTACGCTTCCAACGCTTGATTGCACTCTCCAAAGACTCGTTTTCGCCTACACGGATCTCCATTTAAAATTTCCCCCCTCTCTTTATTCGGGTATAGCAGGTGCTCTTCCAAAATACGGAACGCGACCATGCAAGAATCTATTATAAGGGTTTTTTTCGCTCAAGTCAACACCGAAACGGAGGAAAGTCGAATAAAATTAAAATATACTGCATCGCTCCGAACTTGAAATAAGGCGCGGACTATGGTATAATATAATCATTAAACCATGAGAGGTGCTGATATGTCCAATACTCCCACTCCGCATATTGCGGCAAAACCCGGCGATTTTGCAAAAACCGTGCTCATGCCCGGCGATCCCAAGCGCGCCCGCTTCGTTGCCGAGAGTTTCCTTGAGGATCCCGTCCTTGTGAACGACGTTCGCGGCGTTCAGGGCTACACCGGCAGCTATAAGGGCAAGCGCGTATCCGTTATGGCGAGCGGCATGGGTATCCCGTCGATCGGCATTTATTCCTATGAGCTGTTCAATTTCTTCGGCGTGGATAACATCATCCGCATCGGCTCCGCAGGCGCGATACATCCGGACCTTCGCATTAGGGACGTGGTGATCGGCATGGGCTCCTGCACCAATTCGAATTTTATGGGCCAGTACGGTCTTCCCGGCACCTATGCTCCGATCGCGAGCTATGAGCTCGTTCGCAAGGCGGCCGAAAGCGCCGAAAGGCTCGGCGCCCGCTATATGGTGGGCAACCTGCTCTCTGCGGACACGTTCTACGATGATTCCCAAAGCCTTGCCGCTTGGCAGAAAATGGGCGTTCTCGCCGTTGAGATGGAGAGCGCAGGTCTGTACTGCACCGCGGCGCGCGCAGGCAAGAACGCGCTCTGCATCTGCACCATATCCGACACGCCTTTTTCGCCCGGCAATGACTGCACCGCCGAGGAAAGGCAGAATTCCTTCACCAAAATGATGGAGATAGCTCTCGACATAGCTTGACCGAGGGGGCTTGAGTAAGCGATCCTGTTAAGATCGCGATATGTTAGGAGGCAATCATGTTTTCTCTTGGAGATACCGTCTGCTACCCGCTGCACGGTATTGGCACGATCGAAAAGATAGAAGAGCGAGACGTTCTTGGCAAGACGACCACGTACTATGTGCTTCGCCTTATAAACACGAAGCTTACCGCGATGCTGCCGGTCGAAACGGCGGAATCGGTTGGGCTTCGCAGGATAATCACGCCCGAGGAATGCGAGGCGCTGTTCGAATACTACCGAACGGCCGATCCCTGTCTTGGCAACTCCAACTGGAACCAGCGTTATCGCGAGAACATGGACAAGCTGCGCCGGGGCGATCCGAAATCGGTCATCGACGTGATGCTCTGCCTTGGAAAGCGAAACAGCATCCGCACGCTCTCATCGGGCGAAAGGAAGATGCTCTCAAACGCAAAGGCGATCCTCTGCACCGAGATCTCGGTCGTGCTCGATAAGCCAATTGAAGAGATCGAGGCTATGTTTGATTCCTGATCAGATCGCTCATATTCAGCATGCGGCAGGCAGGCTTTCGTGCGTGGCGGCCGCGATCCATCGAAACAGAGACTTGCTTCATAGGCTTTGCTTGATCGAAGCATAGCATCTAAAGCTTCATCAAAGAATAAGACAGGAATATTCATACGAAAAGAGCCGGAGGCCGCTGGGTCTCCGGCTTTGCGCTGCTTTTGCCGCGTTTTCTTTTGCCTTATTCTATGCCGACAGCGTCTCCGAGCACCGTTCCTATGCTTTCGTTTATCACAAGATCGGCTCTTGAATCATACGGCGTTGCGCTCTTATTTATTAGCACGAGCCTGTCGCCGCGATAATAATCTATGAGTCCGGCAGCGGGGTAGACCTGAAGCGAAGTTCCGCCAACTATCATCATATCCGCGCGCATAACGTGCGTAAGCGCTCCGTTCAAACATTCGTGATCGAGCTGCTCTTCATACAAAACCACGTCCGGCTTGATGATGCCTCCGCAGGGGCAGTAGGGGATACCTTTGGCGGCGCCTACGTACTCCGCGTCGAAAAACCTGTGGCATTTCATGCAGTAATTGCGGTGTATGGAGCCGTGCAGCTCGTAAACCTTCTTGCTTCCCGCCATCTGATGCAGCCCGTCGATGTTCTGCGTGATAACGGCGGTAAGCTTGCCGCGCGCTTCAAGCTCAGCAAGCGCAAGATGCGCCCTGTTCGGCTTTGCGTCCGGCGAAAGCAGAAGCTCCTTGTAATATTGAAAAAACGTTTCGGTCTTGCGCACGAAGAAGGTGTGCGAAAGCAGCTCCTCCGGCGGATAGCCGTATTTCCTTATCGCCTCGAAGATGCCGTTGGAGCTTCTGAAATCGGGGATGCCGCTCTCGCATGAAACGCCTGCGCCGCCGAGGAAAACTATCCTGCCGCTCTCTTCGATCATCTTTTTCAGCATTTCGATCTTTTTTATCATGTCCATACGTCCCTAAACACCTCACAAAAACATGAGAGTTTCCTGCGGCAAAGCCGCCTTAGCGATATTATACCATCCAAAGCGCGTCATTCCAATATGAAATGCCGACAAAATAAGGAAAAAATAGGCAATATATAGTTTGACATAAACGGCTTTCGGGACTATAATTAAATCACCGGATTCCCTAAATAAAATTGGTATCGGAGGTTAATTATGGTTCTCAAGGAAATGGAGCGCAGCAAGCTCGAAGCATTCTATAGCGATGCGCTCAAGGCATACGAAAACTGCAAGGCACAGGGGCTCAAGCTCGATATGTCCCGCGGCAAGCCCGGCAAGGCGCAGCTCGATCTCTCCATGGATCTTCTCAATATGCATATCGACCCGGATCAAACCAAAATGGACGGCGTCGAGGCCCGAAACTACGGCGAGCTGATGGGTCTTCCCGCAGCGCGCAGGCTCTTTGCGGAGCTGCTCGGCGTTAAGTTCGAGCAGGTGTTCGCGGGCGGCAGCGCAAGCCTCACCCTTATGTACGACCTCATTGCCAAGGCATATACAAACGGTCTTCTCCACTCCGAAAAGCCATGGTCAAAGCTCGACAAAGTCAAGTTCCTCTGCCCGGCACCCGGCTACGACCGCCACTTCACCATCTCCTCCTCCTTCGGCATGGAGCTCATCATGATCCCGATGACCGACGAAGGCCCCGATATGGATCTTGTAGAAAAATACGCCGCAGATCCCGAGGTAAAGGGCATCTGGTGCGTGCCGAAGTATTCTAATCCCGACGGCATAACCTATTCCGACGAAACCATTCGCCGCCTTGCTTCCCTCAAGCACGCCGCGCCCGACTTCGTTCTCGTTTGGGATAATGCGTACTGCGTGCATGAGTTCGACGGCGACTTCGTGCCGTTTAAGAATATCCTCGAGGAATGCGAGAAGGCCGGCAACCCCGACATGGTCTTCGAGTTCGCCTCAACCTCCAAGATCACCTTCCCCGGCGCGGGCATCGCGTGCTTCGCCTGCTCCGAGGCGAATATGGCCTACATGAAAAAGCTGTTGAACGCGCAGCTCATCAGCTTCGATAAGATCAATCACCTTCGCCACGTGCTCTTCTTCAAAAACGCTCAGGGCGTGCTCGACCACATGAAAAAGCATGCCGAAATAATGAAGCCCAAATTCGACTTGGTGCTTGAATATCTCGATAAGCAGATAGCACCCCTCGGAATCGCGCACTGGCATAGGCCGAAGGGCGGCTATTTCGTTAGCCTCTTCGTTGAACCCGGCTGCGCAAAGCGAGTTCATGCACTCTGCAAGGAAGCGGGCGTTGTAATGACCGATGCGGGCGCGACCTATCCTTATAAGAATGATCCCGACGACAGCAATCTGCGCATAGCGCCCAGCTTCCCGCCGCTCGATGAGCTTGAGAAGGCGATGCAGGTGCTCTGCTGCTGCATCAAGCTTGCCGCCGCCGAAAAGCTTCTTGGCAAATAAGAAACGGATAAAACAAAATCGAATATAAATCCCGGAGGAAATACCATGACTAAAATGATGGATGCGCTCGTCAAAACCGAGGCGGGCAAGGGCTTGACCCTTATGCAGATCCCCGTTCCCACTCCCGGAATGGGCGAGGTGCTTATCAAGATTCGCAAAACCGCTATCTGCGGAACGGACGTTCATATCTACAACTGGGATCCCTGGAGCGAGCAGCATATCAAGCCCCCGATGGCGGTCGGCCATGAGTACGTGGGCGAGATCGCCGAGCTCGGCGAGGGCGTAACGGGGCTCCATGTCGGTCAGCGCGTTTCGGGCGAGGGCCATATCGTTTGCGGTCACTGCCGCAACTGCCGCAGCGGCAACGGTCAGTGGTGCGTCCATACCAAGGGCGTTGGCGTGGATCGTCAGGGCGCGTTTGCTGAATACCTCTGCATCCCGGCTTCCAACGTCGTTCCCATGGACGATAACGATATTCCGGACGACATTATCTCCTTCTTCGACGCCTACGGCAACGCTACCCACACCGCGCTGATGTTCGACGTGGTGGGTGAGGACGTGCTTATCACCGGCGCCGGCCCCATCGGTATCATGGCTGCAGCGATCTGCCGTCATAACGGCGCAAGGAACGTGCTCATTACGGACGTAAACGAGTACCGTCTCGATCTTGCAAAGAAGATGGGTGCAACCCCCGTAAACGTTGCCAAGGAAAAGCTTGAGGACGTTATGAAGGCCTGCCATGTAAAGGAAGGCTTCGACGTGGGTCTCGAGATGAGCGGCAACGGCCGTGCGCTCAACCAGCTTATCGGCGCTATGCGCAACGGCGGCAAGGTCGCGCTTCTCGGCATCGCAGGTCCCGGCACCGTCGTAGATTGGAACGAGATCATCTTCAAGGGTCTCACGCTTCAGGGCATCTACGGCCGCAAAATGTACGAAACCTGGTACAAGATGGGAGCCATGGTCGAGGCAGGTCTTGACCTTTCGCCCATCGTTACGCACCGCTTCAACTACCGCGATTTTGAAAAGGGCTTTGAGGCGATGAACAGCGGTCAGAGCGGCAAGGTCGTTCTCGATTGGACTAAATAATCAAAACTAAATCCTAAAAATAAAAGGAGCATAATATGAAACAGGCATACGAAATCTTCCGCGGCGAACTCGCCTCCATCAAGGAAGCCGGCACCTATAAGGACGAGCGCATCATCACCACCCCCCAGAAGGCGCGGATCGACACCACCAAGACCCGCGGCGTTCTCAATATGTGCGCCAACAACTACCTCGGCCTTTCCAACAACCCAGACATCATCGAGGCGGCGAAGGCAAGCTACGACGAGTGGGGCTTCGGTCTTTCCTCCGTGCGATTCATCTGCGGCACCCAGCAGATCCACAAGACTCTTGAAAGAAAGATCGCGGACTTCCTCGGCATGGACGACTGCATCCTCTACACCTCCTGCTTCGATGCAAACGGCGGCCTTTTCGAGACCATCCTCGGCGCGGACGATGCCATCATTTCCGACGAGCTCAACCACGCCAGCATCATCGACGGCGTTCGTCTCTGCAAAGCAAAGCGCTTCCGCTATAAGAACAACAATATGGAGGATCTCAAGGCACAGCTCGAGGCCGCCAAGGATTGCCGCATAAAGCTGATCGCCACCGACGGCGTTTTCTCCATGGACGGCTTCATCGCCAACCTGCCCGCTATCTGCGATCTCGCTGATGAATACGGTGCGCTCGTAATGGTGGACGACAGCCATGCGGTCGGCTTCATGGGCGACCACGGCAAGGGCACTCCTGAGTTCTGCGGCGTGATGGATCGCGTGGATATCATCACCGGCACGCTCGGCAAGGCGCTCGGCGGCGCAAGCGGCGGCTACACCGCAGCCCGTCAGGAGATCATCGACCTTTTAAGGCAGAAGTCCCGCCCGTATCTCTTCTCAAATACCCTTGCTCCCGCGATCTGCGCTGCATCCATCAAGGTTTTCGATATGCTCACCGAGTCCACCGCGCTCAGAGACAAGGTGCATGAGAACACCAAGTACTTCCGTGAGCAGCTCGGCAAACTCGGCTTCGACGTTCCCGAGGGAACCCATCCGATCGTTCCCGTTATGCTCTATGACGCCAAGGTCGCGCAGGAGTTTGCAAAGCGTATGCTCGAAAAGGGCGTATATGTTGTAGGCTTCTTCTATCCCGTCGTGCCGATGGGCAAGGCAAGGATCCGCACTCAGGTCTCCGCAGGTCACTCCAAGGACGACCTTGATTTCGCGGTAAAATGCTTCAAGGAAGTTAAAGAGGAAATGGGCATCTGACCTTTTCCAAGTTGGAATGCGCCCCCTTCGCCCGTCAGGGCGTAGGGGGTTAAAAAGGCAACGTATTTACAAAACGAAAAGAAATCTTGCTGTAAAGGGGCTACACTATGAAAAGAATTATCAGCCTGCTTGCGGCCGCGTTCACACTCATTACGCTTGCCGCGTGTGCCGAAAAGGTCAAGCCCGTTAAATCAAGCGGCGCCGTTTGGCAGTACACCTACGCCGGCGTGGAGCACCACTATCTTGATGCGGTATGCGCATATCTTGCGGAGTACGATGCCGATCATCTTGAGCTTGCGGACGGAATGATCCCCTGCATCACCTCGATAGATATCGACAATGACGATCAAAAAAACATCCGCTTTTTCGGCATTTTCGATATATACAATTACGCGCTTTCCGAAAAAACGCTCGTTGAGAAAAGCGCAAAGCGCCTTGTTGGATTGTTTGAGCTTGAGCAGCTTGACGGCGGAAAATGCAGCGTAAAGAACGCCTCCTTAGTGGATGAAAACGACGCCGCGGCGATAGAAAAGCTCTGCGGCGGCAGGGAAATGGCGCTTGAGGGGCTGAAAAACCCCGTTGTCAGCGAAGAATCGCGCCGCCTGTACGTATCTCAGTTCGTTAAGAAAAACGGCATCGACGCAGAAAAGTATAAAAAGGCGAACGGCGAGGAGATCGCCATAACCTATCAAAAGAAAGCTTCGCCTTCATGGGTCGCGCAGCTTCCCGAGGCAGCGGAGACGGACTGCCTGATAGTTGTGGACATCACCTCCGGCACCAACGCCGTTTTGACCATGCATGAGAAAAATGCGGACGGAACGTGGAATCAGACGCTTGACGACGCCGCCTTCATTGGAAAAAACGGCCCCGGCAAAACGCGAGAGGGCGACACCAAGACCCCGCTCGGCACCTTCGGCTTCAATGCTGCGCTCGGCATAAACGACGACCCCGGCTGTGCCATACCGTACATCAAGGTGAACGACACCCATTACTGGGTTGCGGACAGCAATTCCGCGCATTACAACAAGCTTGTGAGCACAGATGAATATACCGATTTCGACGTTGAAGAGGCGGAGCGGATAATGGACTACCCCAACGCCTATAAGTATCTTTTGAATACCACCTACAACGAGCAGTGCGCTCCCGGCGTCGGCTCCGCCATATTCCTGCATTGCTACCGTGAGCAGAGGACCTATACCGGCGGCTGCATCTCCATTCCCTTTGAAAGCATGGAGTACGTTATGAAGCATATCTCACCTGATGCAAAGATAATAATTCGTATGCAGCCGGATGGTATCTCCTATTGACGGATAATATATTTACAAAAGGGCGGCATATCACCGCTCTTTTGTGTTATAATCCATTATTATTATCAAAAAGAAGGAGGGTCTTTGTATGGAAAAGAAGATCATTCTAAGCGGCATCAAGCCGACGGGTATTCCCACACTTGGCAATTATATAGGGGCTCTCCGCAACTGGCGCGAGATGCAGCAGGACGACAAGTATTGCTATTACATGGTTGCGGATCTGCACGCGCTGACCGTTCGCAACGACCCCAAGGAGCTTCGTGAGCAGACCCGATCGATGGCGGCGCTGCTCATCGCCTGCGGCATCGATCCCGAGAGGTCGCCTCTGTTCATCCAGAGCCACGTGCATCAGCACGCCGAGCTGAGCTGGCTGCTCGGCTGCACCACCTATATGGGCGAGCTGAACCGTATGACGCAGTTCAAGGATAAATCACAGAAGCATTCCGATAATATCAATGCCGGCCTCTATACCTATCCCGTGCTCATGGCTTCGGATATCCTTATCTACGGCGCGCATTTGGTTCCCGTGGGCGACGATCAGAAGCAGCACGTTGAGCTTGCGCGTAATATTGCCATCCGCTTCAACAATGCTTTCGGCGAAACCTTCATCGTTCCGGAGCCCGTCATGCCCAAATTCGGCGCAAGGATCATGGGCTTGCAGGATCCCGAGCATAAGATGAGCAAGACCGACACGAACCCCAACGGCTATATCTCCATGCTGGACGATCCCGCTGTTATTATGAAGAAGTTCAAAAAGGCCGTTACCGACTGCGAACCCACCATCGCTTATGCCGAGGGGCGCTACGGCTGCAACAACCTGCTTACCATCTATTGCGCCTGCACCGGCAAGAATATGGACGAAGCCGTAAAGGAATTCGAGGGCGCGGGCTACGGCAAGCTCAAGGTCGCCGTTGCAGAGGCGGTTATTGCCGAGATAGAGCCCATCCAGGCCACCTATAAGCGCTATATGGACGATGAGGCCGAGCTCGACCGCATCGTAAAGAAGGGCGCGGAACAGGCAGGGGAGAGAGCGCAGATCACGCTCGATAAGGCGTATCGCGCTGTCGGTCTCAGATAAAACGGAAATTTACGCATTCAAAACGGGAAGGGCATCGCCTTTCCCGTTTGCTATTCGGCTCATTATAAAAAATGCTGTGCGATAAAAACCGCACAGCACGTTTTTTCTCAAATCAATTACGCAAAGAACTTGCCGATAATATCCACGATCTCCGCGCCGATACGCTTCTGCGCCTCAACGGTGCTTGCGCCGATATGGGGGGTGCAGCTCACCATGGGGTGATTGTAGAGCGCGTCGTTCTTGGAGGGCTCCTCCGCCCAAACGTCGAGACCCGCGGAGCGAACCTTGCCGCTGTTGAGCGCTTCAAGAAGCGCAGCCTCGTCGATGTTTGCGCCGCGGCTGGTATTGATGATGTTCACGCCGTCCTTCATCTTGGCGATGGTATCGGCGTTGATGAGGGGCTTGCCGTCGATCGCGGGGGTGTGGATGGAGATGAAGTCGGACTTTGCGAAAAGCTCGTCCATCTCAACGTACTTCATGTTCTCGTTCTCGATGCCTTCAACATGGTAGATGTCGAACGCAAGAACCTTCATTCCGAGCGCCTGAGCCATCCTGCCGAGGCTCTGACCGATGCGGCCGTAGCCGATAACGCCGAGGGTCTTGCCGCCGACCTCGATGCCCTTTGCATAGGCCTTCTTCTCCCACTTGCCTTCGCGCATGGAGTGACCCGCATGGCTCACAAAACGAGCGCAGGAGAGCATATGCGCAAGCGCGAGCTCAGCAACAGCGTCGCTCGAAGCGCGGGGAGTGTTGCGAACCGCGATGCCCTTTTCCTCTGCATACTTGTGGTCGATATTGTCGATGCCAACGCCGCCGCGGATGATGAGCTTGAGCTTTCCGGTCTCAAGCGCCGCGTCGATGATGGGCTCGCGAACCTTGGTTGCGCTGCGAACAACGAGAACGTCGAAATTCTTTACCTGCTCTGCGAGCTCAGCGGGCTCATAGAACTGCTCAACGACTTCGTGACCCTGTGCCTGAAGCGCGGCCACTGCATTTTTTTCCATACCGTCGGATGCAAGAATACGCATATTAAGTAACTCCTTAAAAATTATAATATTTTGGCGAAATTCCGAAGGAATTTCTTCATGAATTATTCACTATTCATTATTCACTATAAAATAACGAATAGCTATCGGAGCGGGATACAGAAGCACCCCGCTCCGAAGATATCGGTAAATTAGCCCTGATAGTGCTCCTTCTCGTATGCACGCAGGAAGTCGACCAGCGCAATAACGCCCTCCTTGGGCATCGCGTTGTAGGTGGAGGCGCGCAGGCCGCCAACGCTCTTGTGACCCTTGAGGTTGTCAAAGCCCGCCTTCTTGGTGGCGGCAACGACCTCTGCATCGGTCTCTGCGGAAGCGGTAACGAAGGGGATGTTCATGAGGGAGCGGAACTCCTTCTCAACGGTGCCCTTGAACATCTTGGACTCGTCGAGGAAGTCGTACAGGATCTTGGCCTTCTCCTGATTCATCTTGTCCATGACCTCGAGGCCGCCGATCTTCTTGAGGTACTTGAATACCTGGCCGCAAACGTAGATGCTCCAACAGTTGGGGGTGTTGTACATGGAGCCGTTGTCCGCATGGGTCTTGTAGCTCATGTAGGTGGGAACGTACTCGGGAAGATCCTCACGGATGAGGTCCTCGCGCATGATAACGATAACCATACCGGCGGGGCCGATGTTCTTCTGAACGCCGCCGTAGATCACGCCGTAGTCGGATACGTTGCAGGGCTTAGAGAGGAACATGGAGCTCTGGTCGGAAACCAGGATCTTGCCCTTGGTGTTCGGCAGCTTCTGGAAGGTGGTGCCGTGGATGGTCTCGTTTTCGCAGATGTAAACGTAGTCCGCATCCTCGCTGATGGGCAGGTCGGAGCAATCGGGGATGTAGCTGAAGTTCCTGTCCTTGCTGGTGGCAACAAGGTTGATCTTGCCGTACTTCTGGGCCTCTTTATAGGCCTTGTTGGACCAGTTGCCGGTTACGATGTAGTCGGCAACGCCGTTCTTCATGAGGTTCATGGGGAGCATTGCGAACTGGAGGGTAGCGCCGCCCTGGATGAACATGACCTTGTAGTTGTCGGGGATGTTCATCAGATCGCGAAGATCCTGCTCGGCTTCGTCGATGATCTGCTGGAAGACCTTGGACCTGTGGCTCATTTCCATTACGCACATTCCGGAGCCTTCGTAGTTGAGAAGGTTGTCGCGGACGCTTTCAAGCACCTCTTCGGGAAGGATGGAGGGGCCTGCGGAGAAGTTGTAAACACGACCGTATTTCATTGCAAATACTCCTTTAAACTGGTTTGTATTTTCTCTTGGAAGCATTCTTCCATACATGGATTATAACGCTAAAAACAATTTCGTTCAACCTTAAAAACTGTTTTTTGCATATATATTTTTTGAACGCGCACGGTTTCTTTCGGTATTTTCTGGTTTGATGGAAAACCGGCGCAAAAAAGCGGCGAACGCACCTAAGCGCCCGCCGCAAAGCTTTCATTTCACACAGATGCTCACAGCCCCATCGCGGCTCGAAGTATCATTACCGCATCCGCAATGTTGATAGCTCCGTCGCCGTCCATATCACCGGCCTGCATCTGCTCCGGGCTGAGCGTGATAAGCCCCATAGCGCAGCGCAGAGCAAGTATGGCGTCCGCTATGGTGACCGTGCCGTTATCGTCCACATCGCCGGGCAGGACGGGGGAAGAGTCAAACTGCGGGATGCTGCGAAGCTCCGCATAGGGGTAGCTCTCGTCGCCGTCCATGGTCCAAACGGTGTTGAAATCGAATCCCGCATAGCTCGCCTGGTTCTGAAGCTGCGCCGAAGTGAGCGGCGTTCCGCAAACGGAATCCGCCTGTGGGCAGCTCGTGTTCAGATAATAGCAGTTGTTTACCGAAAGCGCGTTCGGGTTGTACGCCACGCCGATGAGCGCGCCTGCGGAATCGGGAGCGGTGACGGTGCCCGCGTTGTAGCAGCGGGCAAGGGTGTTGTTCGGAAGCACCAGAGCCACTATGCCGCCCGCCTCGTACTCGGCGGTAACGCTGCCCGCGTTGTAGCAGTCGGCAACGAAGCAGGCTTCGTCGGTGTCGCCGACAATGCCGCCCGCCACGCGCTTGCTCGAAATACTGCCGGTGTTCGCGCACTTCTCAACGTCGCCCGTGATCCAGCCGACTATGCCGCCCGCTGAATACGCATCGCCCGAGAAATTGGCCTCGGCGGTGATGCTGCCCTCGTTCATGCAGCTTCTTATTACGAGCCTGTCCGTGGTGCGCTGCGGTGCGCCGCCCGCTATGCCGCCAACGCCGTTGTTGCCGAGGATAGAGCCGCGGTTCACGCATTCGGTGATCGGAGCGTGGGAGCAGTTGGCAAAGCCCACGATGCCTGCAACGTTCTGATAGCCGATAACGCGAACGCTCTCTTCAACAAGGCAGTTTTTGACCGCGTAACCCGTTCCCATCGAAAGGCCGCCGCGATAGTGCCAGCCTACAATGCCGCCAACGGAGCTCGTTTCGCTGAAAATGAAGGAGTTTGCAAGGCGCAGATCGAAGAAGCTTGCGTAATGCGAGGAGCCGAAGAGTCCGCTGCCCTCCTGATAGGGCGCAAAGCCGTCGTTGTTGCGAAGGGTCTTGACGTAAACGCCGTGCACGGTATGCCCCCTGCCGTCAAAAAGCCCCTTGAAGGCGTTGTCGTCCTTAACGCGGATATTGTAATCGTCCACGATCTCATAGGTGTTGTAGCCGATCGGCGTCCATACGTTCGCCGGCGCGTTGTTCTCGTTCCATGATGAAACGTTTGAAATATCGTTGAGGTAGATATCGGCAGTCAGCGCGAAGTACAGTCCTTCGGTGTTGACTACCGCATCGTTCACGATATGCGCGAAATACGCAAGCTCCGCGCCGTTTGAAATGAGATAGGGGTCGGCTTCGCTGCCGCTGCCGCCCGCAAAGGAGTCGGCAACGCTGCCGTCCCAAACGGGTGCGTCCGTGGGCACGGCTGCGCGATCCAAGCCTGCTTCGGCAAAACAGAGCGATGGCAGAGCGCAAAGAAGGAGCGCGAGGACGGTGATGAGGGAGAGGACTCTTTTTTTCATGGTCAAACTTCCTTTCGTACTGTTTTTGCTTAGTTTATTGCGTTCTTTATAAGTGTCGCTGCCGAATGGATCATCGGGAGAGCATATCGTTCAGCCCGATCGCGATCCTCATTATGCTCACGGCGTCGGCAACGGAAACAACTCCGTCCGAATTCATATCTCCGGCAAGCTGCTGCCGGTCGCTCAGTTCGATCAGCCCCATTGCGCCGCGAAGCGCGAGCACCGCATCGGCAACGGAAACGCCGCCGCTTTCGTCGATATCGCCGGGAAGGATGGCGGAACCGGCGCAAAGTCCGCGAAGCTCCGCGTAGGGGTATTCGGTGGTGTCGAGAATGCACCAAACGGTTTCAAAGTCGAATCCTGCGTAGCTTTCAGCGAGCATGAGCTCCTCGTGCGTGAGCGCCGTTCCGTGCGCGCTTGCGGAGGAACAGCTCGTATCGAGATAATAACAGCTATCCACATCCGTTTTATTCATCGAGTTTCGCCCGATCAGCGCGTCCGCAGCATAGCCTGCCGAGACCGTTCCCGCATTGTAGCAGCGCGCTATAACGCAGTCCGCAGTGTATCCGGTGATGCCGCCGGCGTATTCGATCGAAACCACCTCGCCCGCGTTATAGCTGTCGTGGATCTCGGTCTCGTGGCAGTCGCCAACTATGCCGCCGATGCCCCATTCGCCGCTTATCCGCGCCTCGTTCACGCATTGGGTGATGGTCGCGCCGCTGTCGTAATAGCGGGCACTGGGGATAACGGAGCCGAAATCGTTGCCGTTATGGCTCCATCCCGCAACGCCGCCGATATAGTATTCGCCCGAAACCTCGCCGAGGTTTCTGAAAAGGTCGATCAAGGCAGCGTTGCACATTCCCGCAGCGCCTCCGCCGTATCTGCCGCATTCAACGAGCGCATGGCTTTCGCATTCGGATATCACCGTGTTCTGACAAAGCCCCGCGATGCCGCCGGCATAATCGCCGCAGGTAACGCTGCCGCTTCCGATGCACTTGTTAAACTCGCTGTCATAGCAGAAGCCCGCTATTGCGCCGGCTCTTTCGATCGAGCTTACCGCGCATTCGGAGGCGCAGCGCATGAAGGTGCATGCGCCCGCAAGACCGGCTATTCCGCCGATGTAGTTGTCGCCGCCAATCGAGCCGAGGCTGCGGCAGCCGATGACGGAAGCTTCGGCGCAGCTTCCCGCAATGCCTCCCGCGCTTATGGAGCAGTCGATGTGGACCGATGCGGTGCAGTCCGCGATCGAGCCGACCTCGAGCGCACCGACTATGCCCCCGCAGCAGCGAACTGCGCCGGCCCTGCCCGAAACGATGCAGTTTTCAAAGTCCGTTTCGTATGCGCGCCCAGCGATCCCGCCGCAGCAGCTTGCATTTTCGGGAATATAAAAGCTGTGCAGAGAAAGGTTTTTAACGGAGCCGCCGCGCATTATCCCGAAAAGGCCAACGCCGTCGAGACCCGCTGAGGCTCTTATGTATGCGCCGGTTATGCTGTGCCCGCCGCCGTCGAAATTGCCCGAGAAATAATGCCCGTCCTCGAAGCCTTCCTCGATCAGCGCGTCGCCGATGGGTATCCAGATATTATCGGGTCGGTTCTGAGAAGTCCATTCGTCAAAATCCGAGATATCATTCAATACGATATCATCGGTGAGAAGGAAGAACTCGCCCTCGCGCGGATCGCCAGAATTGACGCTTGAAGCAAGCGCATAAAGCTCTGCAGCATTCGAGATAAGATGAGGGTCTGCCTCGGTCCCGCTGCCGCGAAGCATGGCGAGTGACGCAGCGGCGCGAAGCTGCGGAATGAACGAGAGCAACAGAAATAAACACAGAACTGATGAAAGAACGGATCGAAGCCTGCGGTTAAACATTTACGCCTCCAAAGCATGGTATATACGTTGATTATATCATACTAAAGCAAAAAAAGGAAAGCCTTTCACCTTCCTTAAATACACAAAAAATACACAAAAACCGTTTTTGCTTGAAATTGGAGAAAAACTCCGCCTCAGCCGTTCAGAATGTAGGTCCCAAGGTTCAGATACCCAGCAAATACGAGCCAAACGATATATGGGATCTGCAGATAAGCCGCCGTTCTGTCGATCTTTTTAAACTCAAGCGTCATGTAGATGACCGTTCCAAGCAGAATGAGCAGCAATACGAAAGCCGCAAGCCGCAGATTGAGCGCGAAGTAAAGCGGCGTCCACAGCAAGTTCAAAACGAGCTGCAGGCAGTAGAGCTTCAGCGCAAACGGGAAATCCTCGGGCGTGTTCAGATACACCCTTGCGGCGGATATGCCCATAAGGATGAAGAGCATCGTCCAAACCACGGGGAAGAGCCAGCCGGGAGGGGAGAGCGGCGGCTGCTTCAAAGCCGCGTATTCGCCCTGCTTGCCCATGCTTACAAGGGAGGAGATCAGCCCCGCGCCAAGCGCAGCGGCGATCGAAATGATATAGGTTTTGGTTGGGTTTTTGACTTTTGATCTCATAAAGCATCTCCTTTTTCAATAATTCTGCTCCGAATCGGTAATATATATGCATTTTTTCTTAAAAAATACTTGCAAATGAATTCTTGCGGTGGTATAATGTTCAAGTTGATTTGCAGTCCGCGCGAAACGGCAGTTCCGATTCGAGCGGCAGATTAGGCAAGGAGGTGTAATATAATGGGTAAACTTTGTGAATTATGCGGTAAGGGCGCAATGAGCGGCAACCTCGTAAGCCATTCCAACAGGAAGACCAAGCGTTCCTGGGCTCCCAATGTGCAGGTATTCAACACGGTCATCAACGGCACTCCCCGTAGGGTGAACCTCTGCACTCGTTGCCTGCGTTCCATCAGGAACGGCAAGTATAAGCTTGACTGATTTCTTTAAAAGAATATGAAAGCAGAACTTACAATGGATAAGATCGTAGCCTTGTGTAAAAACCGAGGCTACATTTTTGCTGGTTCGGAAATTTACGGCGGCCTTGCAAACACCTGGGACTACGGCCCCCTCGGTGCAAGGCTTAAAAACAACGTAAAGGAGACATGGCGCAAGCGCTTCATTCAGGAGCGCCACAACAGCTTTGAGGTCGATGCGGATATCCTCATGCACCCGAGAGTTTGGGAGGCGAGCGGTCATATCGGCAGCTTTTCCGATCCTCTTCTCGATTGCAAGGAGTGCAAGATGCGCTTCCGCGCGGATAACCTCATCGAGGAGTTCGATGAAAACTCCCATGCGGATGGCATGAGCCATGCCGAAATGCTGGACTACATAAAGTCTCACAATATCGCCTGCCCCAACTGCGGCGCGCATAACTTCACCGATATTCGTGAGTTCAACCTTATGTTCCAGACCTTCCGCGGCGTAACTACCGACGCGAAGTCCGTCATCTACCTGCGCCCCGAAAACGCGCAGGGCGAATACGTCAACTTCCCGAGCGTTCAGCGCACCATGCGCGCCAAGCTCCCGTTCAGCATCGGTCAGATCGGCAAGGCTTTCCGCAACGAGATCACCCCGGGCAACTTCACCTTCCGCACGATCGAGTTCGAGCAGATGGAGTTCCAAACCTTCTGCAAGGAGGGCGAGGACGCCGAGCTGTACGACTATTTCAAAGAGTACGGAATGCAGTACTACCGCGATCTCGGCATAGCTCCCGAGCATCTCAGGTTCCACGACCATGAGAAGCTTGCGCACTATGCCAAGGCGGCCTGCGATATCGAGTTCCTGTTCCCGTTCGGCTGGGGCGAGATCAACGGCACCCATAACCGCACGGATTTCGACCTCAAGCGCCATCAGGAATACAGCGGCGCAAACATGGGCTATCTCGATCCGAACACGAACGAGCGCTTCATCCCCTATATCATCGAGTCCACCTACGGCCTTGACCGCACTGTGCTCGCGCTTCTGTGCGAAGCATACGATGAAGAGGTGCTCGATGAGGCAACGAACGACACCCGTGTGGTGCTTCGCTTCAAGCCTGCGCTCGCGCCTTATAAGGCGGCTGTTCTTCCTCTGAGCAAGAAGCTTGCGCCCAAGGCGATGGAGCTTCGCGATATGCTCGCAAAGCACTTCATGGTCGATTACGACGAAACCGGCTCGATCGGCAAGCGTTATCGCCGTGAGGATGAGATCGGAACTCCCCTCTGCATAACCGTCGATTTTGAAACGATCGAGGGCGGCGAGGGCATCGAACCCGACACCGTTACCGTTCGCGACCGTGACACAATGGAGCAGGTCCGCTTGCCCATATCGGGACTTCGCAGCTATATCGAAAAGAAGATCGAGTTCTGATATCTATCGATTTTTTCAAATACCGCAGCGCTTGGCCTCTCGGGCGCTGCGGTTTGTTTGCATATTTAAGCAGTTTTTGTTATAATAATAAATATGAGGAATGGCGGCTTGCGCATCATGGAAGCAAGTGCCGCAGGTCGAAATTAAGAATCAAAGATCGGATGGATGATTAAGAATATGAAGGTTATCAAGAAAAAGGGAAAAACAGTTACAGCATATATGCTCGGGAGCGACAGCGAAGCGCTCCGCGAACTGATCGAAAGCGGACGTATCATTAAAAAAGATGACGGCTCCTATGAAGTTATGTCGCAGGAAAGCGTAAACGGACAGGGGCAGATCGCGTATTCAGGCGACTATATCAAGGTCGATTCCTCGGGCTATCCCTATCCGAATTCCGCCGAGTACTTCAATGAAAACCACCGCCATATTTCGGGAGATGAATACGAGACGCTCCCAAAGCCTCTGCTCGCATGGACTGCTGATGAACCGGTCTCCGAGGAGGTCGGCTTTTTGATCGCTGCCAAGGGGCTTGTTCTCGATGAAAGCAGCGATGATAAATTCTTTACCGCTCCGCTTTGGGGCGCGATCGAATCTTCTCCTCGCGATTCCGTACTCGTTTTTTACTCGGTCGAAAAGAATGAGCGTGGTGAAACAGTTGATGCTGATTTCAACTTTGTTGCGCGCACTGAGTTCGACCGCACCTATAATGTTATTGAAGAGCGAACGGTCAAGGCACGCCGCAGAACGAAGCGTTTGAAGCAGAACTCCGTTTCTAAAAAACCGTGACCTCTCGCATGCAGCGCAAAGTATTCGCAAGTGTAGATCAAATGACGCCACTCGATATTATAACCGCAGTTTTCGTTTTCATCCTCGCTGCAGCTTGCCTCTTTCTTGCGATAAGGCATTTTATGCAGCGCGGGTTTTTGCTGAACAACGCCTATATCTTTGCATCGAAGCAGGAGCGCGAAAGCATGGATAAAAAGCCTCATTACATGCAGTCCGCTGTACTCTTTGCGCTTTTGTCCGCCGGTTTTATCGCAACGGGGCTTTCAATCGTGCTCAAAAACGCTAAACTTCTTTTTTACGTGCTGCTGCCGATATGCGTGATAGCGATAGTCTATGCGATAGTCAGTTCGGT
Organism: Clostridia bacterium; assembly: GCA_017523925.1. Classification (GTDB taxonomy): domain Bacteria; phylum Bacillota; class Clostridia; order Christensenellales; family CAG-138; genus PeH17. The sequence continues at coordinate 6,800 of JAFWVQ010000019.1, read as the reverse complement.
TAGGGATATAACGAAGAAATAATTATAAGGATTCAACAGATCATGCGAATAGGCGTTATCCAGGCAAGCTCGCAAGCGAACAAAAACGCGCTTCTTTATGAAACGGTCAAAAAACACGCAAAGGGCGCGGAAGTCCATAATTTCGGCTGCCTGCCATCGGAGAAACAAGAATACAGCTATATCGAGGTCTCCGTACTCGTTGGGCTTCTGCTCTCAAGCCGTGCCGTCGATTTTATCGTTTCGGGCTGTTCGTCCGGGCAGGGCATGATGCTTGCCTGCAACAGTATGCCCGGAGTTATCTGCGGCTATGCCCCAACTCCGATGGATGCGTATCTTTTCGCGCAGATCAATAACGGAAACGCTCTTTCCCTTCCGCTCGGCGAGGACTACACTTGGAGCGGCCGTGAAAACCTCGATAAAACGATAGAAAAACTATTCTCCGAACCTTTTGCGCAGGGTTATCCGAAGGGTGAAGCCGATAGAAAGCTTCGGGACACCGCTCTTCTAAAGCGGATACGGCGAAGATCGCAGATAGACTTCGTGGAGCTTATGAACAGCTTGGAGGATGCGTTTATCGAAAAGCTCATGCAAAAGTGCGATGTGATCGACTTTGTTTTGAAATACGGAAGCGGGGAAACGGCGGAATGGCTGAAGGCGCGTGCAGGCTCCGATCTTTGCTGATTCTTTGGCGTTGGATGTTGGGCGCAATATTTCCCGAAACAGCATTTTGACCAAATATATGAATGATTATTTGATAAAAAGAATCGAACCGAGGGAGTATGATTTTATACTCGATTTGAATAAAGCGAATGAAGAACTGCTTTTGCCGCTGGATCGTGAAAAGCTGGATTTCTTTTCTCAAAATGCCGAGCTTTTCTTGATCGTGTATGCAGACGGCATTCCCGCCGGCTTCCTGATCGCGCTGCGCGAGGGGCTTGAAGAATACGATATTGCCTGCTATAAGTGGTTCTGTGAGCGGTATTCCAAGTTTCTATACGTCGACAGAGTAGTGATCGATGAAAGGTTCAGAAAACGCGGGCTTGCATGGCGGCTGTATCAGTCGGTTTTTGACCGCGCCGGGGAGCTCGGTATCGATACCGTGGCGGCGGCAGTAACCTCTATGCCGTATAACCGGCCCAGCATGAGGCTTCACTATGGGTTGGGCTTTTTGGAAGTTGGAGAGCTTCTCGTTAGGAGCGGAACAGTAAAAGTGTCGCAACTGGCGACAGCGATGTTTTAACAAGTAGAGAACTGCAAAAACAACAGCAATAAAGGCGGAGCGCAAGCCCCGCCTTTACTTATGCCTATTTCAATAAATGATTATTACAGCTCCACGCCATTCTTCTTCAAAAGCTCCCTTGCGCTTTCGACCGAATCCACGCCGGTTTTATTTTTGATGGGCGCAAATTCCTTTTCGCGCACGACCTCGAAAACCATGCAGCCATCAAGAAGATGGATCATATCGAGTATCAGCGACTCGAACTTATAGCCGTTCGGGGAATCGGGCTCAACCTTATCGCCGTTTTCATCAAGGCAGGGGATCTTCTTTTCGACTACGTGCAGCGGAAGCTGAGCGTCCATTATCTTATTCAACTCGGGAACGTGGAAAAGATAATTGAGTATAACGCCGAAATTATACGCAAGCTTGCCGTCCTTTGTTTTAGCGCTGCGCATTTCATCCGTCAGTTCATAGTATTCAACGATCGACGGTCTGCCGTCCTCAAGGCACATAACGCCAACCTTTTCATCGGGGCTAGCCTTTTTGATGACCTTCGAGCCGACCGAGCAGCCCATGACCTTCGTTGCGCCGATGAAAACGGGATCGGCGATGCGCTGAAGCACGTTGTCCACCGCAAAAACGTTCAGCCATTCGATGCCGTTCGTTTTAACGATATCGAGCATTCCCCATTTCGCCATCGAGGAATACCAGCCGCCGTTGCCGTTGGGCGAGGTGGATATCTTCCATTTTTCCTCAAGATAGACCTTGCCGTTGTAGTCCGAGGCGGGCGCCATCTCCTGCATGAAGAAATGCACGAAATTCTCGTCGTACCCAAAGAAGTTCTTTTCCTTGAGGAATGCGACCGTCGCCTCGTGGTTCTTGTCGCTCGTCATGATGAAAAGATGGATCGGGCAGCCCGCAAGGCGCACAACGTCCATAAGGTTGTTGATCAGGCACTCGAAGATATAGAGCTCGCGAGTGATGCCGACGTTGTAAACGCCCTTGGGCGCGTCCGAGCCGAGGCGCGTGCCCATGCCGCCCGCAAGCAGCACGGCGCCGACCTTGCCCGCTCGGATCTCCTCAAGACCAGCGTTGATGAAGTGATCGCGGTTAGCCTTGATATCATCGAGCTCCGTAACGGGGATGGGGGAGATAACGCCGCGCTCGGCTTCCTCCTTGCCCGCGCGAACGACAGAAAAATCGGTGTCCGCTATCTGGCAAAGCAGAGCGCATTTCTGCTTGGCATCAAGCTCATCATAGTATCTGAGAAGCTGGGTCTGACCGCAGCCCTCAAGCTTTTTCAGCATATCGTCGTAGGTTATCTTGTTCATGCTTTACCTCCGTGATATAGTTTTTGCTGTTAAAACAGATTATTTCTTCTTCGGCAGCGCGTGGCAGCAAAGCCCCTCGTAATCGTGCGCAGCTTCGGCCACGACCTCGCTCACGGTGGGGTGGGGGTGGATCGTGTTCACGATATCATCGATGTTCGCACCCATCTTCAGCGCAAGAGCGAGCTCCGCGATCATATCGGTCGCGCGGGGGCACATGAGCTGTGCGCCGAGCAGCTTGCTGCTATTGTCCGCGATAAGCTTCGCTGTACCCATTGCGTCGCCCATGATCATCGCTCTGCCGTTGCCCGCAACATTGTAGCTGCCGAGCTTGTATTCGATGCCCTGCTCCTTGGCCTTATCCTCGGAAAGACCCACGAACGCGATCTCGGGGGAGGTGTAGATGCAGGAGGGAACGATCGAATAATCCATCTTTTCTTCCTTGATGCCGCAAGCGTTCGCCGCCGCAACGAAGCCCTGCGCGGTCGCAACATGAGCAAGCTGGATCTTGCCCGTGATGTCGCCGATGGCGTAGATATTCTCGATATTGGTGCGGCAATGCTCATCGATATTCACAAAAGCGCGATTCATCTCGATGCCGAGCGCTTCAAGGCCGATGTTGGAGGTCTGGGCGCGCCTTCCGACGGAAACCACGCAGCAAGCACCCTCGGCGGTCTTTTCTTCGCCGTTCAGCTCATACTTAACTGAGACCGTGGAGCCGCCCTCGATGCCGGTGACCTTCGCGTTGTTGATAACGGTGACCTTCTTTTTCTTGAGGACCCTTCCGAGCACGCGAACGATATCCGCATCCACGCCGGGCAGGATACTCGGCATCATCTCTATAACGGTGACGGGCTTCCCGAGCGTGGAGAAAAGCGTTGCAAACTCTATGCCGATAACGCCGCCGCCGATGATAACGAAGCTTTCGGGGAGCTCGTTCATCGAAAGTATCTCGTCAGAAGTAACGATATTCTCTCCGTCTATGCCGGGGATGGGCGGACGGGCGGGGGAACTGCCGGTCGCAAGGATCAGCTTGTCAAAGGTGATCTCTTCGGTATTTCCTTCGTTTTCAACGCTCAGCGTATGCGCGTCCACGACCTTGCCAAAGCCCTTTATGACCTTAACGCCGTGCGCCTTCTCAAGACCCGCGATACCGGTGCGGAGCTTAGAAACAACGCCGTCCTTATACTCGGCAAGCTTTGCAAAATCAAAGCCCACTTCGCCGAGCGTAACGCCGCAGTCATCCGCAGACTTTGCCGCCTCAAACATCTCCGCGCCGTGCAGAAGCGCCTTGGTGGGGATGCAGCCCCTGTTGAGGCAGGTGCCACCGAGATCGCGCGCTTCAACGAGCGCGACCTTCTTGCCGTACTGCGCGCAGCGGATGGCGCATTCATAGCCGCCCGGGCCCGCGCCGAGAACCACGATATCATAGTTATATTCGGACATTTTAACAGTTTCCTTTCGATTTGGCATATTCGAAGCGCGTAATGCTTCATTCCGTGTGTAGCATAGCATATTTTTTCGGTTCTTTCAACCTTTTTTATCAATATAATCCGTGCCGTTACTCCTTCATGGCGCTTGAAGTGAAAATGGGGCAAGGATTGCGCCGCACGGACGGAACCCAAGAATATCAAGCGCAAAAAACGCGCTTTTTAAATCAATAGCAGCCGAGGCCGCCGTATAGAGCCGCCGCCCTTGTAATCAGCGGCGCATGAATGTATAATTAACGGGACGATATCGCTTTTCTTGAAAGGAGCGAACACAGCATGCGTAAAAAAGTCAGGATATACGGCACTCTCGGCCCCGCCTGTGCCGAGCGCGGAACTCTTGAAAAAATGATACTCGAGGGAATGGGCGGCGTTCGGCTCAACCTTTCCCACACGCTGCTTGAGGATGCATCGGAGCTTATCGAAGCGTACCGCGATGCGTCGAAAGCGTGCGCAGCGGAGCCGGAGCTGCTGATAGATATGCAGGGGCCGGAGCTTCGCATAGGTGCGCTTGAAGAACCGATGCTTCTTGAAGAAGGCGCGCAGATCGCGGCGCATTCGCTTTGCCTGCCGCAGGAAGTATCTGCCGTGCTCGATGCGCTGCCGCTTGGGGCGGAGCTTCTTCTTGATGACGGCAAGCTTTTGCTCGTTAAGGCCGCTTCGATGCATTTGCGCGTTGTGCGCGGCGGCGTTCTTGAAAGCCGCAAGAGCGCTGCGCTGCCGGGAGTCGAGATCAAAACGCCCGCAATGACCGAGAGCGATATTATCAATATCAAAAAAGCAAGCTCCTTCGGTGTCAGCGCCGTCATGCAGCCATTCGTGCGCGGAAAGGACGATCTTCTTGCCGTGCGCGCAGCGCTCGATTCCGCTGGCTTGGAGCAAGTTCGGCTGCTTGCCAAGATCGAAAGCCTTGAGGGGATCGCGGCGCTGCCGGAGATAATACCATGCTGCGATGAGATCGTTATCGCGCGCGGAGACCTGGGCAACGCGATGAAGCTTTGGGAGCTTCCCGCCGCACAGAAGCGCATTTCGCGTGCCTGCCGCGAATCGGATAGGGATTTCATGGTGGTAACGCAAATGCTTGATTCCATGATGCATAGAGCCGTTCCCACGCGCGCTGAGGTCAGCGATATCTTCAATGCCGTTTTGGACGGCGCAGCTTCCGTGATGGTGACGGGCGAGACCGCGTCCGGCGAATACCCGGTCCAAGCGATAGGCTATCTTGCAAGCACCGTGCGCGAGGCCGAGCTTTTTATTGAAGGCTGATGAAGCATGGAGCGGAGCGGGCAAACAAAACGGCGCTCAAGGGCGTGTCCGCATAAGGAGATACAGGTTTTCAGCCGAGTATAACACTTTTTCTAATGCAAACGCTCCGGGAATACCGTTCGTATTTCCGGAGCTCATTCTAATTCAAGATGTCGGCTGAAAACCGCGCAGCGCCTAAAAAGAGCAGATTTTCGTGTCAGACGAGGCGAAAAGCGGAGAAATACTCGGAGCGGTCTTTCGAGCATTTTCAACGAAGTATGGCGCGAAAAGATGCCTTTTGAGGCTGTTTATCCTTATGAGGATGCGCCCAAGCACGTTCAAAAACCGTGAGATCGCGCATAGGGTGGCAAATGTCACTTTTTTATGATAAAATATACCCGAATCCAAATCGAATCGTTCACCGCCCGATAAAGGGCGGGAGCGGACGATCGGAGGAAGAGCAGATGGAAAGGCAAGGCATTTTCGATAAGATCGGCAGGCAGTCCATGGAAGGCATTCTGTCCTGCTTCAAGCCCTATTGGAAGGAGTATGCTTCCGGGGAGACCATACTCACCTATGAGCCGGGCATGCCGGAACGGGTCGAGATACTTGAGCGAGGCCGCGCGAAGCTGCAGATACTCAATGATGAGGGCGATATCTTTCTGATCGAGCGAATCAGGGAAGGGGACGTGTTCGGAGAACCCTTCGCGCTGCCGCTGGATCGCTTCGTTTACATTGTCACCGCGGAGACCGATTGCCGCGTCATGTTCCTTGATTACAACCACGTGATCAAGCCCTGCGCACGCCTTTGCGAGCACCACAGCCGTATCATAAGCAATCTGTTCATCATGGCCGCGCAAAAATCGCAGATGCTGTCGCTTCATATCTCGCTTCTGCACCAAGGCACGATCAGGCGGAAGGTGCTGGCTTATCTGAGCTATGCTGCGAGCATATGCAAAAAGGATGCGAACGGCTTTTTCGTGATCCCGATGAGCCTCGTGGACCTTGCCGAATACCTTAATATCGACCGAAGCGCCATGATGCGCGAGATCAAGGCGCTGAAGCAGGAGGGACTGATCGACGGCAACCGCAGATCGTTCAGACTGCTCGGCGGCGAAACCGCGGACTGATCGAACCTGCAATAGCGAGCGATGTGCTCGTTTTGGCGGGGGATAAACCATATTATCCATTGGTGAAACCAAATTAGAACCGAAGAAAACATGGAGGAGAAGATATGCTGAAGATCTACTCAAGCATGCACTGCCCGGACTGCCGCGAGTGCAAGGAAAACTTTGATGCAAACGGCATCGAATACACCATAGTCGATATCAATGAAAACATGAAGAACCTCAAGGAATTCCTCAAACTGAGGGACGGCCGTCCCGCTTTCGCCGAGGTCAAGGCGATGGGCGCCGTCGGCATTCCGGCGCTCGTTCGTGAGGACGGGAGCGTGTTCTTTGATTGGGAAGGATATCTTGGCGAACTGGGGCTTCCGATAGTCTATAAGGAGGAGCGGGCGTT
>JAFWVQ010000018.1 GCA_017523925.1 Clostridia bacterium | reverse complement strand
TTGGGCGCATCCGCATAAGGATAAACAGCCTCAAAAGGCATCTTTTCGCGCCATACTTCGTTGAAAATGCTCGAAAGACCACTCCGAGTATTTCTCCGCTTTTCGCCTCGTCTGACACGAAAATCTGCTCTTTTTAGGCGCTGCGCGGTTTTCAGCCGAAATCTTGAAAAAGCATGAGCTCCGGGAATAAGAACGGTATTCCCGGAGCTTTTGTATCGGAAAAAGTGATATATTCGGTTGAAAACCTGTATCTCCTTATGCGGACACGCCCTTCCCCCGCTTTTTGTTTTTTATTTTTTATCAAATAAATATATTTGCAACTGCGATAGAAAAAGGCTAAAATGGATGTATAGTTTCAGAGTCTAAGGACGGAGGTTAAGTATTATGCAGATCGCAGAACGTATGCAGGGCATATCCGGCAGCGCTATCAGAGAGCTTTTCAAGCTCCTCGGCGACCCGGCTATTATTTCCTTCGGCGGCGGCAACCCTTCCAAGGTTTGCTTCCCCGGCGAGACCATCCGCACGATCACGGACGAATTGCTCCGTGAAAAATCCGATATCCTTTTGCAGTACGGCGCGACCGAGGGCTATATGCCGCTTCGACGCGCTTATCTTGACTGCATTCTGCCCGACAACGGGCTGCACGGCGAGCTTGACAACGTGCTTGCGCTTACGGGCTCGATGCAGGGTCTCGACCTTATCTGCAAGACCGTTATCAACCCCGGCGACACGGTGCTTGTCGAGGAGCCGAGCTTCCTCGGCGCGCTTCAGACCTTCCGCGTTGCGCAGGCGAAGCTCGTTGCCGTTCCGATGCATTCGGACGGCGTGCATATCGACGAGCTTGAGGCGGCCGTAAAGGCGCACCGCCCCAAGGTGTTTTACACCATCCCCACCTTCCAGAACCCCTCCGGCTACGTTACCTCCGTTGAGACCCGCAAGAGGATCGCGGAGCTTGCCGCAGAGTTCGATATGCTCGTTATCGAGGACGATCCCTATGCTGCGCTGCGCTACTCGGGCGAGAAGCTGCCCACCATCAAGAGCTTCGACACGAGCGACAACGTTATAGTTTTAACGAGCTTTTCAAAGATGATCTCCCCCGGTCTTCGCGTTGCGCTTTGCTTCGGCAATAAGGACCTCATCCGCAAGATGACCATCGCCAAGCAGGGCAGCGACACGCATTCGCCCAACCTCAACCAGGCGATCGTGGCGGAGTTCATCAATCGCGGCCACATGCCCGCGCATATAGAGTATATATCGGGCGTCTACGCCCGCTCCGCCCGCGTTATGACCGACGCGATGGCGGAGCACTTCCCCGAATGGGTGCATTTTGAGAAGCCCGTCGGTGGACTTTTCATCTGGTGCACCCTGCCCGAGGGTTGGGATGCGCAGGAGCTTTTCAAGCGTGCGGTCGAGCGCAAGGTGGCGTTCGTTCCCGGCGCACCCTTCCACACCAACGAGGGCGCAGGTCAAAACACCTTCCGCCTCAACTTCTCCGCCGAGCCCGAGGAGCGCATCCGCGAGGGCGTTAAGAGGCTTGGCGACCTTTTGAAGGAGATGGCGGAGGAAAAATAACTTCTCTCCAAAATCGAAAATTGAAAGGATAACCCCTATTTATGATAAACGCATACGACCTTTTGACAGAGCGCGGCTACTTGAAGCAGTGCTCCCATCCCGAGGAGCTTCGCGAGCTTCTCTCAAAAGAAAAGCTGACCTTCTACATCGGCTTCGATCCCACCGCGGAGAGCCTGACGGTCGGCCACTATGTTGCAATGTGCGTTATGGCGCATATGCAGCGCTGCGGGCATAAGCCCATCGTGCTTCTCGGCGGCGGCACGGCGATGATCGCCGACCCCTCGGGCAAGACCGAATTAAGAAAGCTTCTCTCCGTGGAGGAGCTTGACTACAACGTTGAGTGCATCAAAAAGCAGATGTCCCGCCTGATCGACTTCGAGGGCGAGAACGCGGCGATACTCGTGAACAACGCCGATTGGCTCCGCAACCTCAACTTCATGGACTTCATGCGCGATATCGCGGTGCATTTCTCTGTAAACGAGATGCTTCGTGCCGAGTGCTACAAGCAGCGCTACGAGCGCGGGCTCACCTTCTTTGAGTTCAGCTACATGCTCATGCAGAGCTACGACTTCCTCTGCCTCAACCGCAAGTACGGCTGCGAGCTTGAGATGGGCGGCGACGACCAGTGGAGCAACATCCTCGGCGGCGCGGACCTTATCCGCCGCAAGGAGAGGAAGCGTGCCTACGCCCTCACCACCCGCCTGCTCACCACGGCGGACGGCAAGAAGATGGGCAAGACCGAGAAGGGCGCGGTGTGGCTCAGCGAGGAGCGCACGAGCGTATTCGATTTCTACCAGTACTTCCGCAATATCGACGATGCGGACGTTAAGACCTGCCTTAGCCTTCTGACCTTCATTCCGATGGATGAGGTGAACGCGCTTTGCGCGGAAGGCGCGGACATCAACGAGGCAAAGAGGGTGCTTGCATACACCGTAACGAGCCAGGTTCACGGCGAGGAGAAGGCGAAGCAGGCGCAGGAAGCCGCGCTGGCGCTGTTCAGCGGTAAAGGCGATATCTCGCATATGCCCACCGTGACCGTGACCGACGAGGACGCGGAGACGACCGGCATGAGCCTCGTTCGCCTGCTCGTTCACGCGGGCATCGAAAAGTCCAACTCCGCCGCGATCCGCTCGATCAAGGAGGGCGGCATCAGCGTTAACGACGAAAAGGTGACGGACACTCAGGCGGTGCTCGACAGGGCGCTTCTTGACGAGGGCATCATCCTCAAGAAGGGCAAGAAAACCTTCGTTCGCCTTGTAAAATAACCTTCTTTCCCGGGAGAATCGACACAATGCCGCTCAAGAGCTATAAAACGCCCGAAAAGGCAAGCGAAACTGAGTATATCGTGAACCGTTCGCGGTTCATCGGAAGATGCTTCCCTGTTTCCTCGGAATCGGAAGCGCTTGAGCGGCTTGAAGAGATCCGCAAGAAGCATTACGACGCAACGCATAACTGCTACGCTTATTCGCTTCTTGACGGAACGCGCAGGTTCTCCGACGACGGCGAGCCCGGCGGCACGGCCGGCATGCCCATCATGGACACGCTGATCCGCTCAAGCACCGAGAACGCGCTGATCGTGGTCACCCGCTATTTCGGCGGGATACTGCTCGGAAGCGGCGGCCTCGTTCGTGCATACTCCAAATCCGCTTCGGATGCGCTGAATGCTTCGGGTTCGCTCATCATGACGCCCTGCGCCGAAGTGGAGTTCACCGTGGACTACACGCGCTACGGCGCGATCGAGGGCTTCGTTCGCTCCTCCTCCACCGTGAAGGCAACTGAGTTTACCGACAGCATCCGCTTTCTTTGCCTTGTTGAAAAGGAGCGGGCGGATGGCTTTATCGCGGACGTTATCGAAAGGACCGACGGCAGGAGCAAGCCGCGGATCGTGGGCGAGGAGTATCTGCCCGTGAATGGCTGAGCCCTGCACGGCGCACTCGGCATCAAGGGCAAGGTCGTGGTCACGGCCATAACCTAAAAACAGTTTTCCCCGCGCTTTTGCGCGAAGAATAGAACTACAACCTTAAACAAATCCAAATTTTTACCGGAGGCTGAAAAATGGATATCAAGATCACCAAAGCCACAGAGCTCAAGAGAAGGCCCACCGTTGAGGAGGAAGGCTCCCTCGGTTTCGGCAAGCGCTTCACCGATCATATGTTCATCATGAACTATGACAACGGCGAATGGCACGATGCGCGCATCGTTCCCTACCAGAGGTTCTCCATGGACCCCGCTTCCTCGGTTTTCCACTATGCGCAGGAGATCTTCGAGGGTCTTAAGGCATACCGCAGCGCGGACGACCGCATCCTCATGTTCCGTGCAAAGGACAATGCGCGCCGTTTGAACGACTCTGCGGACCGTCTTTGCATGCCCCGCATCGACGTGGACTTCAACTATGAGGCCATGCGTCAGCTCGTGAACGTGGAGCGCGACTGGGTACCCCACTCCCCCGGCACCAGCCTGTATCTGCGCCCGACCATGATCGCAAACGACGAGGCGCTCGGCGTTCATGCCGCAAAGAGCTACATCTACTACATCATCTGCGCTCCCTCCGGCGCATACTACAAGGCCGGCCTTGCGCCCATCCGCATCCGCGTTGAGGATAAGTACGTTCGCGCGGTCCGCGGCGGCACCGGCTTTGCCAAGACCGGCGGCAACTACGCCTGCTCCATCCTTGCCGGCGCCGAGGCCGAGAAGGAGGGTTACAGCCAGGTGCTGTGGCTCGACGGCGAGCATATGAAGTACGTTCAGGAAGTCGGCGCGATGAACATGATGTTCGTTATCGACGGCAAGCTCGTTACCGCTCCCCTTGAGGACACCATCCTGCCCGGCATCACCCGCCGCAGCGTCATGACCCTTGCCCGCGAGATGGGCGTTGAGGTCGAGGAGCGTCCTCTCTCCGTGGACGAGCTGTTTGAGGCCGGCGAGAGCGGCAGGCTCAGCGAGGCCTTCGGCACCGGCACCGCCGCCGTCGTTTCCCCCGTTGGCGAGCTTGCTTACCGCGACAAGCATATCTACATCGGCGACAAGTCCGTCAACAACGGCATCGGCGAGCTGACCATGAAGCTCTACAACACGCTGACCGGTCTGCAGTGGGGCCGCCTCAAGGATACCCACGGCTGGGTCACCGATATCGACATGGACTGAAAACGATTTGACTTTACCGAATGAACAGGAGCGGACCGCCAAGCGCGGTTCGCTTTTTTGATACGCTTTGCTTTTACGGCGCAGGCTCGATCATCAGATGCGGTTTGTGATAAGAAAAAAGCGCTCTATGATAAAAAAAGAAGGGCGCGGCAAAAAAGCCGAGCCCCGGTAAAGAGTGCTTGTTTTGATGCGTTCAGTGTTTCGATCGGAAGCCGTGCTCGTCCGGTTCTATCGAGCGCTCGGTCACCGTTACCCTTGTGACGTAAATACGGCGCTCGGATCTGAGCCGCGATATCAGCTTGCGGACGGCCTCCGCGCTGCCCTGCGCCTCCAGCTCGACGCTGCCGTTCGGAAGATTGCGAACGAAGCCCGTGAGCGAAAGCTCGCGCGCGAAGCTGCAAGCCAAATAGCGAAAGCCCACGCCCTGCACCATGCCCTCAAACAGGACGTTCAGACGGATGATCGGAGTATCTGTGTTCATGGCGGCCTCCTTTCGGTAAATACTGCGATATCAGTAAGAAACCATGCTGATACGGGTGTTTGGAAGGTTTCAGCAGCCGAACAGCGCGTCGCAAAAATTGGCGATGAGCCTATCGTTTTCTTCGTTTGCCCTTGACTTCGGGTCGATCAGCGCGAGCTCCGCATCGAGCGCATCAACGCCAAGGCAGGCCTTGAGCTTCTCCATCGCCTTCTGCGCGCCGGAGCCGCTCAGGCAGATGAACGCCGCGAGCCTTTTGCCGGAAAGCGCCGCTCGGTTTTGCTCGATGAAGCTGCGGAGCGGCGGCGCGATATTGCTTGCCCAGACGGGCGAAGCGAGGATGATGCGCTCGTACTCATCCGCATTGAAGGAATACGGCTTGAGCTTCGGAGTTTCGTTCTTAACGGCGCTCAGACCGCCGTGGAAGAATTTTTTGAGTCCCTTATCCGGATACGCCTTTTCGGGCTCGATCCGAATGAGCTTGGCGCCGAGCTTGCCTGCGATCCGCTCGGCGGCAAGCGCCGTGTTTCCGTTCAGCGAATAATAGACGATAGCTGTTTTCATACCGTTTTGCCTCCTTGTATTATATGATGATCCGCTTCGGTCAGGGGCGCTGCATGCCGCCCTTTTCATAGAGCGCGAGCAGCAGGTCCACGTCCCTTCCGTAGCTCTTGAGCCCGTCGCTGTGCCCATGGTACTGCAGATAGGCGTCGTTTATGTTGTTGTTGACCTGCGCGGCGGGATGGTCCTCGTAGGCTTGATAGTATTCGCGGTAGTTCGCAAGATCGCGCTGCATTCCCTCGGAATAGCAGCTGTACCAGATCTCGGAATACTTCTCCGAATCGTTTGAATGAAGCTTGTTCGCGCAGGAGGAAAGCGCCGCCATCACGCAGGAATAGCGCACGGCGTCGTCTTCCGACCAAAGCGAAACGTAGTACGCGATGAAGTTGGCTTCCTCCTCGGCGGCAAAGCCGAAGTAATGCCCCATCTCATGCGCCGCGCCGCTCAAAAAGTACAGGTCGGGCTGTTCGGCGTTCACGTTCGGCTCGGCAAGATAAGGAATGTAGATGCCGGCGATGTTCAGCTTGGAGAGCGTTTTTGAAAAAAACGGCGTTTTTGCACGATAGCATTTATTGGAAAACAGCTCGTTATCCCTCCCGAGCTCGCGATAGGCGCTGCTGACCGCTTGGAGCGCGTCGGCGCGGTCCTTCGCGCTGAATACGCCGTTTTCATCCTCCGCGACCCTTTCGCGCAGCTCGGCCGCCTCGCGGGCAAGGTGCTCGGTGAGCACCGCAAGCTCCTCTACCGACCTTGTGTGAACGTCCAGCTCCATGAGAGCGGAAAGCGGTCGGCGGTAGTGGTTGAAGCCCCAGAGGAGGTAGAAAAGGTTCAGCATCACGCCCGCGATGACGCCGAGGGTCATCAGGAAGCTGTAAAAGCGGATGCGGTTCTCGCGCCTTGAGCGAAGCTTTCCGAACGGGATCTTAAGAAGGCGGATCACGAACACGGCAAGCAGCAAGCCGCCAAGACCGATCAGCAGTATCTCCGCAAGCGACGCCGGAACGAGGGAGCTGAAGAAGCCGAGCAGCCTTGAAACGAGCGGGTATATGCCGCGCGAATAGATGCGCTCGACCTTATCGGGCGCGTTTTGAACGAGGCGCGGAAGGAAAATGCCGATCGGGATCAGCAGCAGCAGCGGCAGCCTTTTGAGCTGATACCGCCAGGTGTACTTATCGCGGGGCTCGACGCGGCGTTCGGAGCGGGTTTTTTGGGTGTTGTTTTTTTCTGAATCCATCTTTTTCCTCATCGTAGTAAGTATTGGTTATCGCAGTGCAGGCGTTTGCTCTGAAACCGCAGGGATCGCTGCTCCGCTGTTGGATCGGGGCTGATACCATTATCTCGTTTTTTCAGCCGCGCGGCTTTTGGAACGCATATTCGAGCGTTTCCCCGTTTGAAAACACGGCGATCGCGCCGAGCTCGTCGGTTCGCAGGATATCGCCGCAGACGGATTTTAGCCTGTTCACGACGTCGAAATCGGGATGCCCGTAGGGGTTCTTTGCGCCGACCGAGATAACTGCGGTCTCTGCTCCTACGGTTTCGACAAAGCCGAGCGAGCTGCTCGTGGTCGAGCCGTGATGGGCGACCTTGAGAACGTTTGCCTCGAACAGCTCCTTTTCGTTGTGGAACATCGAGAGCTGCTCGGCATGCACCGTTGCATCCGCAGTGAAGATGAACGCCGTGCCGCCGTATTCAACGCGCAGCATCAGGCAGCCGTCGTTGAGGTCGCTTTGCGAATACTCGCACCCCAATACGGGCGAAAGCACAGTTACGGAGCAGCTTTCATCCCATTCGATCGTTTCGCCGCTCCAAACTGCGCGGGTCTTTACGCCCTTTTCGGTGAGCGCCGCATCGAGGGCAGCCGAATAGACGTTTTCGGCGGTCACGGCGGTGGTGACGAAGCCGCCAATGGAAAAGCGGCGTATAAGCTGGGGCATCGCGCCGATATGGTCGCTGTGCGCATGGGTGGCAACGAGAACGTCTATATGCTGCACGCCCAGCTCGCCAAGGAACCTTGCCACGCGGCCGGCGTATATGCTCTCGCCCGCGTCGATGAGCATGGTCTTGCCGGCGGGCGAAACGAGCACGGCGGCGTCGCCCTGACCGACGTCGATAAAGTAGACCGATAGCTGCCCATGCCGCGCCGGAGCGGGAACGAGCGGCTGCTTTTCATCGGCTGGAGCGGGCGCACCCGCGCAGCCGGGCAGAAAATCGAAGGCGCCGAAGCGGAAGCCGAGGAAGATGAGCCCCGCCGCCAAGGCAAGCCCTATTAGTAATATCAGAAGTTTTGCGATTTTTTCTCGCATATCAAATCCTTTGAAGAGTTGGCTTTAAGCTTTTGGAGCCAAAGTCATATCGCACAAATGGAAGCTCTTTTTAGCTTGAAGCGCTCAATCCCCCGTCATCCTGCGCATGATGGCAGCGCCGTTCTTTTTCAGCCAGGCGTTCGAGCGGTCGTAATCCGGGAGTACCCTTTTGACCTCGGCATAGAAGCGCGGCGAATGGTTCATTTCCTTCAGGTGGCAGAGCTCGTGCACCACGATGCTGTCCACCACGTCGGGCGGCATCAGCATGAGCAGGCAGTTGAAATTCAGATTGCCCTTGCTTGAGCAGCTTCCCCATTTGGAGCGCTGGCTGCGGATGGTTATCCTGCCGTAGGCAACACCGACAAGCGGCGCATAATGCCTTACGCGCTCGGGTATCACCTCGCGCGCCCTTGCTGCGAGCTCTCTAAGCTCCGCTTCGGTAAGCATCGGTATTTGCCGCGTTTCCGCTTCCGCCGAGGCCGCGGAGCGCGATTCACGCGCCTTGAGATGCTTCTCGATCCACGCGCTGTGCCGCTGAATAAAGGAACGGATATCGGCCTCGCTCGCCTTCATCGGGGCGCGAATTATCAGCTCGGTCCTCCCGATCTCCATGGCAAGCGTTTTCCTTTGGCTCCGTATCAGCTTGTATTCAAAACCTGTTTTATCCATAGATGCACGCTCCGCAGTTCATTCTATATATTGTATCACTGCCAAGCTGCGTTGTCAATCTGACAGGATTTGCAAAAAGCCTTTTTTTATGCTATAATTATGATGGAATATTAGGGAATTGACCTTGCGAGGCAGTATGAAGCACAGAATCATCGGCGTTGACGCAGGCTCCCCCGCAGAAAAAGCCGGGGTCGAGGTCGGTTGGTATCTATCGCGCATCAACTGCGAAACCGTATATGACGTTATCGACTATGAGCAGCTCACTGCGCATAGCCGGCTTGAGGTCGAGTTCATCATAGAAACGCATGGCGGCTCCTGCCCCGTTGACGCGCAGGCGCAGGAGGGAAACGGAGCACTTGAAGCAACCGTGGCCGAAGCCGGAGAAAGCATCTATTCGGGCAGCGTGACGGGGATCCGCGATGAATGCGTAGAGAAAAAAGAAGCGGCCGGCGCTGCGTCACCCGTTTCCCGCACAGAGGAGCGCAGGCTGCTGCGCATAAGGAAGGGGGAATACGATCCGCTCGGGCTGAATTTCGAATCGGGCCTTATGAGCCGCGTTCGCCAGTGCGCCAACCACTGCATCTTCTGCTTCATCGACCAGATGCCGCACGGCAACCGCAAAACGCTGTACTTTAAGGATGACGACTGGCGGCTCTCGCTGATCATGGGCAACTACGTAACGCTCACGAACGTAAGCGAGAAGGAGTTTGAGCGCATCCTTTCAAGAAGGGCCGCGCCGCTGTACATCACCGTGCACGCGACGGACGGCGAGGTGCGAAAGCGGATGCTGCGCGGAAAGAACGCCGAAAACCTGCTTGAGAGGCTGAAAAGGCTGCACGAAAACGGGCTTGCGTTCCACTGCCAGATCGTGCTCTGCCCCGAGATAAACGACGGCGAGGTGCTTGAAAAAACGCTTGCCGATCTCTACGCGCTGCGGCCCGAATGCCGCTCGGTGGCGGTGGTCCCGCTCGGGATAACCAAGCATCGCGAAGGGCTGACAAAGCTCACGCCGATGAACCGCGAGCGCGCAAAAGCCGCAGTCGAACAGGTAGAGGGATTCCGCAAGCGGCACGGCATAACCGATTTTTGCTACGCCTCGGATGAGATGTACCTTGCGGCGGGGCTCACCCTGCCCGAGTACGAGGAGTACGGCGATTTCGAGCAGATAGAGAACGGCGTGGGCATGTACCGCCTTTTCGAGCATGATTTTCTTATGATGCTCGACACGCTCGAGAAGCGGTCCGAGCGCATCGAGCTCGACTCGGTCAGCGGCGTTTCGATCGCTCCGCTGATGCAGGCGCTTTTCGACAAGCTTCTGCCGTACAATATCCGCATTACTGTGCACCCCGTTTTGAACGACTTTTTCGGGCACACCATCACCGTTACGGGGCTCATCACCGCGCGCGACATCTTGTCCCAGCTTGAAGGGAGGCTGCACGGGAAAGCGCTGCTTCTTCCCTACACGATGCTGCGCGAGAACGACACCGTGTTTTTGGACGGGCTGAGGATAGCGGAGGTTTCCGAGCGGCTCTCGATGCCCGTTTACAAGATCTCGGCGAGCGACGGCGCGGACTTCATCGACGAGCTCGATGCGATCGCGAAGGAGCTTGAATGAGCCGATACCGGCCGTTTGCCGATAAAATAAAATAAAATAAAGAAACAAACCAAAAGTGCAAAGGATAAACTGAAAAATGAAACCCCTTATAGCGATAGTCGGCCGCCCGAACGTGGGCAAATCGACACTTTTCAATAAGATAGTGGGCAAGCGCATCGCGATAGTTGAGGATACGCCGGGCGTTACGCGCGACCGCATCTATGCGGACGGCGAGTGGCTCAACTACCACTTCACCCTGATCGACACGGGCGGCATCGAGCCCGAGAGCGAGGACATCATCGCAAAGCAGATGCGCCGCCAGGCGGAGCTTGCGATCGAGACGGCGCACGTTATCATCTTCATCGTGGACGGCAGAGCCGGACTCACCGCCGCCGATGAGGAGGTGGCGGAGATGCTTCGCAGGAGCAAAAAGCCCGTTGTACTCGTTGTGAACAAGCTCGATCACCCGAAATTCGAGGACGAGATCTACGACTTCTACACTCTCGGCATCGGCACGCCCATCGGCATCTCCGCCGAGCAGGGGCTTGGCCTTGGCGATATGCTCGACGAGGTCGTGGCATATTTCCCGCGCATCGAGGAGGAGGCCGCCGAGGAGAATCCCTCGATCGCGATCGTCGGCCGTCCGAACGTGGGCAAATCCAGCCTTGTGAACGCGCTGCTCGGACAGGAGCGCACGATCGTTTCCGACATTCCAGGCACCACAAGGGACGCGATCGACACGCCTTTCGTTTGGAACGAGAAGGAGTACACGCTGATCGACACCGCGGGCATCAGAAGGAAGCGCTCTGTTGAGGATGAAACGGTCGAGAGGTACAGCGTTATCCGTTCGCTTGCCGCGATACGCCGCTGCGACATCGCGCTGATCGTTATCGACGCGGAGCGCGGATTGAGCGAGCAGGACGTCAAGATCGCAGGCTACGTGCACGAGGAAGGCAAGGCAAGCGTTGTGATCGTGAACAAATGGGATCTTATCGAGAAGGACACCTATACCGCCGATAAGTTCAAGAAGGATATGCTCGTGGATCTTGCTTTCATGAGCTACGTTCCGATGCTCTTTATCTCCGCAAAGACCGGCCAGAGGGTCAACAAGGTGATGGAGCTTGCCGAATATGCGCTCGCGCAGAACAGCATGCGCATCTCCACCGGCAAGCTGAACGGCGTTGTGAGCGAGGCGATAACGATGAACGAGCCTCCCGTTTCGAGCGGCAGAAGGCTTCGCATCTACTACACCACGCAGGTCAGCATCAAGCCGCCGACCTTCGTTATATTCGTAAACGAGCCCGACCTGATGCATTTCTCCTACCGCCGCTATCTTGAGAACTTCATTCGGAAATCCTTCGAGCTCAAGGCGACGCCCATACGGATCATCATCAGAAAACGCGAAAGAAATGAGGACAGATAAATGAGAAAGCTTACTATATACGTGCTTATCGCGGCGCTGCTTGCCGCGCTGCTTCTTTGCGGCTGCAAAAAGCCCGACGACATTATTATCGACGTAGACCCGATCAACACCGAGAACAGCCTGCCCACCGGCACTCAGCCCGGCGAGCAGAGCACGCCCACGGAGCCCGGCGGCACCGCGCTGCCCACCGACGCAGTTTCTGCCGAGCCTACCGAGCCTTCCGCACCGACCGCGCCCGGGGAGACCGACGCTGCCGGCACCCCCGGCGAGGGGCCGACCGCAGTGCCGTTTGTGAGCGACACGCCCGCTGTCACCGGTCAAAACGCCACCCCCACGCCCTATGCCCCGCCCACTTCGGGCGCCGACCCGACCTCTCCGCCGGTCACGGGCATCACCGTTCCGACCATCGCGCCCACGGCCGCGCCCACGACCCCGCCCGGTCAGCCCGATTACAGCGTGTTTGACAACTGCTGCTTCATCGGCAACTCGGTATTCGAGGGGCTGCATAACTACGGCGTTATCAAAAACGGCACTTGGTACACCAAGGTCGGCCTCAATATCCTGACGGTTTACAACACGCCCGTCCTCGGCGGCACCGTGCCGATCATCGACGAGCTCAACCACGGCAGCTACACGGGCGTTCTGCTGATGTTCGGTCAGAACGAATGCGGCTGGCCGAATCTCAACAACTTCATCGTCAAGTACGAGCAGCTTTTGCAGGACGTTTGGGCGAGGCAGCCTCAGGCGAAGCTCTTTCTGATGGGCATCACCCCCGTTTCCCAGGCGGTTTCCGACAAGGGTGAAAACGGCGTTACCAACGCGAATATCAACACGATCAACTCGGGGCTTGAGGCGCTTGCCGCGCGCACGCAGAACGCGTACTACGTGAGCGTGCCTTCAAGCTTCTACACTGCGAACGGCGCGCTGCAGAACGACGCATCCAACGACGGCGTCCACCTCAACAAGGCCTATATGGAGGTTTGGGCTGACCATATCTGCGGCGTTGTGGACGGAGTGCTTTGACGGCATTTCCGCCTTTCCGCGCGAGGATTCAGGTGTACCCTTAAATAAAAACGGAGGTTTTGATTATGAAAAAGGCTTTCAGATCCACAGTTTCCATGCTGCTTGCGCTCTGCCTTGCGCTTGCGGTGCTTCCCGCTCTCGCAAATGACGGCGCAGCAGCCGAAAAGAGCGGCGCTTCGCCGAGCTGGACCGTTCCCGACGGATACAACGAGCTCGACTACGCCAAATGCGTTGATTTTCTTGAACAGACCGATGAAAACGGCGTCAAGAACGGGCAGAAGCTGAGCGCGAGCTACGATCCGAGTGATCCCGCAAGCTGGGGTTCTTCCAACTTCCAGTGGGCATCGAAAAACGGCGTTATGCGCATCTTGATCATCTCACTGTGGCAGTTCAACGATCTTGCGGGTTATCTGGACGTTTCCGGCTGCGAGGAGCTTTTCCAGCTCGATCTCATGGATAACGACATCGCCGGCATCGACGTTGCGGGCTGCACCGGGCTTATGTATCTCGACTGCTCCGGCAACGAGATCAGCTATCTTGACGTTTCGGACAGCACGCAGATGATCTATCTCTACTGCGACAACAATCATATCCCCGAGCTGGACGTAAGCGCGCTTACCGACCTTGAGGAGCTGGACTGCTTCAACAATGAGCTGACCGAGCTGGACGTTTCAAACTGCCCCAAGCTTGAGGCGCTTTACTGCACCGGCAATCTTTTCACCGAGCTCGATCTGAGCAGCAACCCGCGCCTCGGGCTCGACCGCATCGAGGCGGAGGGCAGCGGACATATCGGCTACCGCTTCCTGATCGACAACGGCGAGGTCCACGCGCGCCCTGCGAACGGCGCAAGCTTCGAGGGCTTCTACGATGAGAACGGAAACTTCCTTGATGAGGGCTTCTTCGTTGAGGAGGACGACGCATTCGTTTACTACGTTTCCGGTCTTGAGAGCGGCAATATCGTTGCACGCTTCAGCGGCGGCTCCTCCCCCGCAGTTCCCGGTGATATCGACGGAAACGGCAGCGTTACGACCGCGGACGCCGTGATCGCGCTCCGCATCGCCATGGGGCTCATCGACGGCAGCGGCTTCAACACCGCAAACGGCGATATGGACGCAAACGGAAGCATCACGATCGCGGATGCGGTGGTGATACTGAGGCTGGCAATGGGTATTGCGTAAAATGGCTATCGTATCAAGGATCAAACGGTATATCTCTGTCGCGCTCGCCGCGTCGCTTGCCTGCTGCATGGCGCTTATGCCGCTGCCCGCTTCTGCTCAAACGAGCGTCGAGTGCACCGTCGAGCGTGCGCCGCGTTGGGCGGTGCCGGAAGGGTACAATGCGCACGATTACGATAAATGCGCCGCATTTTTGGAGCAGACCGACGATGAGGGCGCGACGAACGGCAGCAAGCTGAGCACGAGCTACGATCCGAACGATCCCACGACCTGGGGCTCGAGCTGGAGCGGCGATTACTTCGCATGGACGGAGGTCGGCGGCGAAAAGAGGCTTCGCTCGATCGATGTTTCCGCGCGCTATCAGGTGGGCAGGTTCGATTTTTCGGATTGTTCCTCGCTCGTTGAGATACACGCATCGGAGAACTATCTGAACGAGCTGAACGTTTCAAACTGCGCGTCGCTTGTGAAGGTGAACTTCGACGAAAACTCCGTTTCCGAACCCGTTCTCACGAGCTGCGGCGCGCTCACGCATCTGTATATCTCGTTCAATCCTCTTGCCGGGCTCGATCTTTCCCCCTGCCCCGCGCTCGAGTTTCTGACCTGCTATTCGAGCGGTCTTACGGAGCTGGACGTTTCCTGCTGCCCCCGGCTCGATTATCTTTCCTGCCATTCAAACAGGCTCACAGAGCTGGACCTTTCGCACTGTCCCCTGCTTTCGGATCTCAAGTGCTTTTTGAACGAGCTGGGCGCGCTGGACGTTTCCTGCTGCCCGCTGCTCGAGATACTCGAATGCTCCTTCACCGGCATAGATTCGCTCGATCTTTCGTGCAACCCGCTGCTGCGCGAGCTGAACTGCGCCTCCAACGCGCTCGATGCGCTGGACGTTTCCGACTGCACGGAGCTTCGCATGCTCGACTGCCGCTCGAACGAGCTGAGCAGTTTGGACGTTTCCGCGAACAGCGCGCTTGTTTCGCTGTTTTCAAGCGGCAACCGCCTTTCGGTGCTTGATCTTTCAGCCAACCCCTCGCTCGCATTCGATTCGATCGCCGCTTCGGGAAACGGCTTCATCGGCTATGATTTTTCCCGCAATTACTACGGCGACAGCGGCAGCCTGTTTGCACGACCCTCAGACGGCGCAAGCTTCGAGGGCTTCTTCGGCGATTCGGGCAATCTTATCAGCATGGGACAGTGGGTGAACTACGAGCAAGCCTTCGTGTATTCGTTTGAGGGGATGTCCTCCGGCAATATCACCGCGGTCTTCAGCGGCGGCTCCCCCGCAGTTCCCGGTGATATCGACGGAAACGGCAGCGTTACGACCGCGGACGCCGTGATCGCGCTTCGCATCTCGATGGGGCTGATCGACGGCAGCGGCTTCAACGCCGAGAACGCCGATATGGATCAAAGCGGAAGCGTGAATATTTCGGACGCCGTGCTGATCCTTCGACTCGCGATGGGACTTTCGTAAGGCCGAGCCAACGCTGCGGGCTGTCAGCTCGATACAGCTCGACACAGTTTAATACAGTTTAATACAGTTTAATAACGCTCTTGCTTATGCCGCTCCTTAGGGGCGGCATTTCGCATATTCCGCTTTCCCCGCGCATAAGCATTTCACAAACGGGATCGTCAACCGAAATACTTATTCACTCAACGGAGGTAAAGCTTATCTATGGGAATCAGCAGAGGCACGGAGATATACCGTGACATAAAGCTTCGAACGGGCGGGGACATTTACGTTGGCGTGGTTGGGCCTGTGCGGACCGGCAAATCCACCTTTATCAAGCGCTTCATGGAGCTGACTGTGCTCGATCGGATCGCAAACGAGTTTGAGCGGCAGCGCATCATCGACGAGCTGCCCCAGAGCGGCAGCGGAAGAACCGTTATGACGACGCAGCCGAAATTCGTTCCGAACGAGGCTGTTTCGATAACCGTCGGCGAGGACGGCGCAGAGCTGCGCGTTCGGATGGTGGACTGCGTTGGCTATATGGTGGACGGAGCCCTCGGCAGCCGCGAGGACGAAACGCCGCGCATGGTGCGCACGCCCTGGTTCGACTACGACATCCCCTTCGACGAGGCGGCGGAGATCGGCACGAGGAAGGTGATCACCGAGCATTCGACGATCGGGATAGTTATGCTGACGGACGGAAGCATCACCGGCATAGAGCGCGGCAGCTATGAGAATGCAGAGGAAAGGGTGATCGAGGAGCTTCGAGGAACGGAAAAGCCGTTCATCGTGCTTTTGAACACCACCGACCCCATGGGCGAGGAGGCGCAGGCGCTTGCTTCTTCGCTCTCGGCAAAATACGGTCTGCCCGTGCGCGCGCTGGACGTTATGGCGATGACGAAGCAGGATGCAGAGGGGCTTCTTGAAGGGATACTGATGGAGTTTCCGCTGCGCGACGTGAGCATAGAGCTTCCGAAATGGATCAAGGCGCTCGGAACGGAGCATCCGCTGACAAGCGGGCTTATCGAACGCGCGCGCGGCGTGATGGGCGAGCTGAAAAGGATGCGGGACACTGCGCTGATCCCGAAGGCATTTTCGGAAACGGAGGATTTCCGCCCGATCGAGCAAAGGAGCCTCAGTCTCGGCACCGGAAGCGCCGTTTACCGCCTGACGCCGAACGAGGACGTTTTCTACCGTATCCTCAGCGAGGAATGCAGCTACGAGATCGCGGACGAGGCGCAGCTCATATCCTCTCTAAAGGAGCTCGTTCTTGCAAAGAAGCGATTCGACCGTATCGCAGGCGCGCTTGAGGCAGCCGAGGAAACGGGCTACGGGCTCGTGCCGCCGGAGATGGACGCGATGCGGCTGGACGATCCCGAGATAGTGCAGCAGGGCTCAAGATTCGGCGTGCGTCTTAGGGCGCATTCGAGCGGTCTGCACATTATCAGAGTGGACGTGGAGAGCGAGGTGAACCCGCTCGTTGGCACGGCGGAGCAGAGCGAGGAGCTTGTGAATTATCTGATGGAGAAATTCGAGCGCAGTCCCGAGGAGCTTTGGAGCACGAACATCTTCGGCAAATCCCTCTACGATATGGTGAAGGACGGCATGGCCGGCAAGGTGGGCAGGCTGCCCGCCGAGGTGCAGATGAAGCTTCGCGACGCGATAACAAGGATGGTCAACGAGGGCTGCCGGGGGCTTGTGTGCATAATGCTCTGACGATACGCGCCTTTTTTCCAAGAAACTCAATACGCCTTCAAGTGCCCCGCCGCGGCTGCATCTTTCGAGCGCTTCGGCGGGGCGCGCTTGCGTTTACTCGGACCGTTCCCGCATTAGGCGCGAACCGGTAAAGCGGAGACGGCGCTCTTCGTTTGCGGCAATTCCGATGCTGCCGCGAGATAAGAGGCGTGCCGCATGAACGGGACAGGCATTCTTAAGTTTTTCCCACTGCTCGACCGATACCGCACTTTGACCGGCTGCTGTCATAATATATAATTTTGCAAAGGCTTTATTATTGGCGAAAAACATGGTAGAATGAATTATCCAAATTCGGCAATTTTTGCCGCCTGTTTTATGCGTAATTCGCATAACCTTAATAATAGGAGGAAAAAACATGAAGAAGATCATCAGTATTATGCTTGCATGCCTGCTGGTTTTCGGCGCGTTCCCGCTTTCGCTTATCGCGGAGAGCGGCGCTTCCGAGCCCGAGGTGCATCCCGCCATCGGCGCAAAGCCCGCGCTTGATGAGGGCGATGGCACGAGGCAGATCAACACGAGCAGCATCGCGATCGACAGCGACCCCGATGGAGGCTACGAGGGCGACTACGTTGTGATCTACAACCCGAGCGAGAGCGCAACCTCTTCGATGAGCACCGGCAATATGAGCGGGCTTATCGATACCACGATAAGCGCGAATATGATGGATACTCGCGGCGAGGATGAATTCGCAGGCAACGAAATGTACCGGATCGACGTGGATCAGTACCTTGCAGAGGAAGCAAGGAAGCTTATGGGCGACAAGCCCCTTCCCCCTGACGGGGACGGCACGAAGGCCACGAGCTATAACGTTGGCGATACAGCAAATTTCAAACTCAGCTACTATTCCCCATTTTCAACCTCAACTGTCCAGTTTAAGGTGGTTGCCAAGGGCGATCATTGCTATGTTTGGACGCCCTCTTCTTCCGGTTCAAACAGCTATCCTCTCTCCTCGGCCGATGCGCAAACTGCAATGCAGGCCTTTGAAAGCAAGTTCGATACTATGAACAGCTCGTTCGGCGATCACAGGATCGGCAACGGCGACGGCAGAGTCAATATTCTCTATTATAATATCAATGACGGATGGAACGGCAACGGCGGCTATATCGGCGGTTATTTCTGGGGCGGAGATTATTCTTCCGGCAACAATAATCTGCCCATCATCCATATCGACACCTATCCGAGCGTTTACTACAATAACAACGGTGTTGAGAATTCCTTCAGCACGCTCGTTCATGAGTATCAGCACATGATCCACTATAATTACGCTCCGAACAGTCACTCCTGGATCAACGAGACCATGAGTGCCGCCGCAGAGGAGATCTGCTATCCCGGCTCGAGCATATTCAGCCGCATAATGTACTATACCGGCTGCGAATACTCCTACAATGCGTTTGCTAATCCGCCTAAGGAATATGCTGCGCAGCACGCAAACCTGCATTACGGCTACTCGATGTATGATTGGTCAAACGACCTATCCGACGTTCTTGCGCTTTATGCGCAGGTTTCGCTGTTTTCCCAGTACCTCTACACTCAGTATCCGCAGGATAATAGGGTTTTCAACGACCTTCTTACCGAGCTTGCGAGGGGAAAGACCTTCCAGGAGGCCTGCCCCTTCGTTTTCGGCATGAGCGCTTCCAGTCTCGTGCGCGATTTCAGGATCGCACTTGCCGCGAACACCGCGCAGAACGTGCTGGACGGCAAATACGGCTGGGTGCTCCAGCCCGGTTATGATCCGAACGAGTATTACGGCATCCAGAACCTGTACAACCTTCTCGGCCCCATCATCTTCCAGTCCAATTCCTGCAATATCAAAGGCGGCGGCGCGATCACCGTTAAGCCCGTTGGCGGCGTATACAATCCGCCCTCGGACGCGAACGCGGGGCTTAGCTACTACGGCATCAAGCTGAACTCATCGGGAGGCGACATACCCGAAGAGCCCGATCCCACTCCCATCCCGATGGACGGCGAGCTCTTTACCGAAAAGAGCATCGTTCTGGAGGCCGACGGCACCTATACTATCTCCTTTGGTGCATACTCCACCGGAACGCCGCATGATGCGAGCAGCATACTGAGATTCTATTTCGCGGGCGACGTTTCGCTCCCCAGCCGTATTTCCTTGAATGTGCTGAAACACGAATTCTCGAGATACGAAAACGGCGAGCCTGTGTTTTCTCCCTACGGCAGCTCTATTTACAATGACGTTTCCGTTAATGCTTCCTACTATGCGTCCAGTCCCAATAGGGTTTTGCTGACCGTTTCCGGCTTCGACTTCTCTTCAAACATCGTAAATGGCAGCGGCGGCAGCAAGATCGTTTTTAAGGTCTATGGCGTTTCCCCCAGATATGCCGATGCGGTGGGCATGGTTCAAACGAACGACGTTTCAAGAACAGGAATCTATTCATCAAGCACCGCCGCCGTTCCCGACGCCGTGTTCCCCGATGAAAACATCATGATCGGCAACAGATACGCTGCCTACGATTTCGGATCGCAGCTCGTTTTCAGCGAGGAAGGCGTTTCGGACGTACTTTCGATAGACTCAGCCTTCCCCGCCTATGAAGTGCAGAACGGCGCATACGTTTACAGCACCGCCATGCCCGCGAGCGACGGCGATGCTCCCGCCTACAGTGCCACCATCTCCGAAAACCGGCTCAGCTTCGATCCGCTCAGCATCAATACCGACAGCGCGACGATGAATGCGCTTATCCGTCTTGACAGCGGCAGCTACGAATGGACCAAGCTCACCTTCATCCCCGCCACGATGGTGCTTTATGAGGAAGGCTTCTTGAACTATGCTGACGGCGCGTTGGGCGAGCCTGCCGAGCCCGAGTACACGGACGAGCCCGCGCCCGCAGTCGATCCCACGATCGGCATTTGGAGCGTCGTCGGCACGCCCGGCACCGCTGCGCAGACCGCGGGCGGCGTGTTCGGCTACGATGCGGCCTACGCCGCGAGCACCGGCGACAGCAACGGCAGCGCGATGAGCGTGACCGTCAACGATGCGCTCGAGACCGCCATCCGCAACAAGGTGCCCGGCGCAAAGTGGCCCACCGCTTCCTTCACCTTCACCGGCACGGGTCTCGACATCGTGACCCGCTGCACCGCCGATTCCGGCGTTTACGTGGTGGACCTCGTTCCCGAAGGTCAGCCCTTCGGCTTCATGGGCGACAATGCCTTCCACGTGATCGTGATCTCCAACTTCACCGGAGATTTCGGCGATATGCTCCACCAGATACCGCTGCTGAGCATTGATTCGCTCGAGTACGGCAGCTATAAGGTTCGCATCAGGACCGTCTATTATGCCGCGTTTGATCTTGCGATGGCCGCTTCCGGCATCGCTCCCGAGATCCCCGGAATCGAGGATATCCCCTATGAGTACGTCAGCGTTTGCGATGCGCCCGCATATGCGCCGCGCTCCGGCTCCTTCACCTCGTATATCGATGCTATCCGCATCTACGATCCGCTCGGCACCGGGCTTTCCGAGAGCGCGTATGCCGAGGCGGGCGAGCTGAACCCCGTTTTCAAGAACCTGCGCAAGATGCTCAAAGCACTGCCCACCGACGAGGTCGACAGCGTGCTAAATCTGAAGCTGGACGAGCAGAGCGGCAGCGCGACCCCCGCCACCTACGAGGAGATCAGCCCGAGCAACGAGATCTATCTCAAGCACGGCATGAGCGTTGCATTCGGCATCGAGGGCGGCTATTCTGCGGTGCATCTCAGCCTCAAGTCCCCCAACGGAAGCCCGTTCAAGGTAAAGATCAACGGCGAGTATCTCAAGGATGCAAGCGGCAATGCGCTCGTTATCACCCACACCGCCGAGCTTTACTACGATATCAGCTCCTACGTCAGCGGCGACAGTGTTTCGATCGTCAGCGAATCGGTTGATGAGAATGCGACCCCCGTGCTCTCGCTCGTGCGGCTGAAGCTCATCCCGTCCGCAAGCTCGAACGTGCAGCCCTCCCCCACCGTTGTGGCGAGAGGCGAGCTCGTGGAGTTCGTTGAGGCGGTCAACTTCGGCATCCTCGGCGACGCGGACCACGACAGGAGCGTTACCGTGACGGACGCGCTGCTCGTTATGCGCGCAGCGCTCGTCGGCACCGAGCTCGGCACCTACGGCCGCATGATGGCCGATGTGAACGCCGACGGCACGATCGACCTGCTCGATGCGCTGGCGATAATGCGTATGGCGCTTGAAGCCGCTTAAAGGCAAAGGCTCCTGCAGAGCTTGAGCCTGCGCTAAACCGAAATTAACCTAAACCCAAGCCACTGCGCCCCGCCCGAAAGGCGGGGCGCTCAAACAAATAAAACCGTGCCGAAAAGCACGGTTTTATTATGCATGGAAATCGTTATTTGTTTATACCGCGGGATGGTTTGATCGGCTGCGCTTCACACGCCGAGCTCCGAAACGAGCCTCGGGGCAAAGCCAATATGATCCGCCGAGCAGAGAAGGTAGCGTATGCCGTTTCTTTCGCCCTCAAAGCCGAGCGCACAGCTTTGCGCGTGCAGATGACCGTACACAACGCAATTCACCGGGAAGCGCTCAAGCAGCTGCGTGAAGCCCGTATCCACGCCGTTATCATACAGAGGCGGATAATGGAGCATCGCGATCACGGGCTTATCCTCGCTTTCCTCGCGCGCTCTAAGGCGCATCGCGGCGTTCAGGCTCATCTCTAGGCGCATCAGCTCGCGCTGATAGATCTTCTCATCTCGCGCGCCGAAATCCGTCGAACCCGGCAGATTCCAGCCCCTCGTGCCGCATACGATAAGGCTTCCGAGGTCGAGCGCATCGTTTTGGATAAGCTTCACGCCCTCCGGAAAGCGCTCGCGCATCTTGGTTGGCGACGCCCACCAGTAATCGTGGTTGCCGCGCGAAAGCACCTTCACTCCGGGGAGCTCGGCAAGCTCCGCGATCGAATCGAGCGCGTCGTCAAGCTGCATCGCCCAGCAGAAATCCCCGGGAAGAAGCACGCAGTCCGCATCCGAAACAAGCTCACGCCATGCCGAGAAGATGCGCTCGGCATGGTTCGCCCAGCGCTCGGAGAATACGTCCATAGGTTTATCCTGACCGCCGCTCAGGTGCAGATCGCCGATCGCAAAAACCTTCATCAGTTCGACTCCTCAAGGATCAGCAATGAAGCTGCTTATTCGTCGTAATCGTCCATCGGATCCTCGGCATCGTCCATAAGGTCGGCATCGGAATCGAAGGCGCGCTCCTCAACGGTCAGCTCGTCCTCGGGTATCTCACCCACCTCGATCGGGACCTCTACGCCGTCCAGATCCGGATCCTCAACGCCAATGGAGGTGACGACTGGGGGCTTATGCTGCTTGGCATAGCGCTCCTGGCGAACGGCCTCCTTATAGCATGCGGAACAGAGCTCCTTGCCCTTGAGGGCGGGATTCTCGCCGCATTCGCTGCACATTTCAACTTCCTGCGAATCCTCGTCGTCGGTATCCTTATACTTTCTTGAGCATATGTCGCAGAGCTTTTGATCGTCCTTAATATAATTAAGTTCGCATTTAGGACACTTTCTGTAACCCATCTTTTTTCCTCGTATATTTCAGATTTATCGGCCGCATCGAGCGAAAAGCTTACGGTCGTTATTTTGTTTTCCCCGCAATTCCTTATTATGCAAATGCGAGGGCGATATGTCAATAGATTTTTCGATATTTTTTGCTTTTAGATCGGTGTTATTCGTTTTCCGATCCGATTTTGGGCATATCCGCCTCCTGTTCTTCATCGGCGGACGACTCATCACCGTAAACCACCGCTTCAAGGCGGGAAAGAAGCTCCTGCTTGCCGTCGCCGCTTTCGGAAGAAAACGCGATCGCGTATGGCGGCGCGCCGAGCAGCTTTGCGCAGCTGTTCGCCGCCTGCCTGCGGCGGCTCTTTGCAAGCTTATCCGCCTTGGTTGCAACGAGCGTATAGGGAATGGCATAGTACAGTATGTATTTGAACATTTGCCTATCCTCTGCAGTGGGCTCGTGGCGGATATCGAGCAGCATGAAAAGATGCGTCACCCTTCCCGAGGCAAGATAGCTTTCCATCAGCTCTCCCCACTGCGCCTGCTCCTGCTTTGAGGCCTTTGCAAAGCCGTAGCCGGGAAGATCCACGAGCATGAAATCGCCGTTTAACCGGAAGAAATTGATAAGCCTGGTTTTGCCCGGCTTCTGCGAGGTTTTGGCGAGCTTATGCATATTGCAAAGCGCGTTGATAAGCGAGGACTTGCCAACGTTTGATTTGCCGACTATCGCAACCTCCGCGCGCATCCTTTCGGGGTACTTCGACCCCTTGCCTACGCTCGTGAGAAACTCCGCATTTTTAATTCTGAACTCCATCGCAGCTCCATTTCGGCGGCGCATGTTCGCCTCTTATCGGCGATTATCCGCATTTTGGGATTGTAACAGTTATAAGTTGAATTGTAAAGGGGATTTTTGATTTTTTTAAAATATTATTAACCGAGGGATCATGCCGCGCTCATATATTCGCATTTGCGGCATTTAATTTTGGAAATATCCCCCGTTTTTTATTGCCGAAACTCTCCAAATGAGTTATAATAACAGCATGAAGAGATCCAACAAGAATTCTGCATCCTCCAGCAAGGAGTTTCGATACGGCATCCACACCGCCGCAGCCTGCCTGGCGCTGGCGCTTTTGGTGTGTGCTATCGCCGTTTTGTTTCCCCGCTTCGGCATTGCCGGACGCAGCGCGAACGGCGCACAGGTCCCCACTCCGGCTCCGGTCACCTCCGACCCCGGCGAAACACCGGATGCTTCGCTTTCCACCGCCTCCCCCGCACCTGCGACCGCTTTGCCGAGCGAAACACCGGAGGCCGCAACCGATGCTCCTGTCACGCCCGATCCTGCGGAGTACGTTAAGACCCGCATCGTGATCGACGGCGTGCCCTTTGCTTCGCTTGCCAGCAGGCAGGCCGCCGAGGAGGTGGTGAACACCGTCGTTTCGCATTTTGAGCTGCTCTGCCCCGGCACCGGTCTTGTGACATCCATAGAGAACAGCATCGGGTTTGAGGACGCCTCCTCTTCGGACGGCATCGTGAGCTTTGACGAGGCGTTTTCCATGCTCATCGGCGAGGAGACACCGCTTCGCGTTCGCACTGTTTTCACCCGCAGCGATCTTGAGGCGCTACCCTGCTCTTCAGTCGAGCAGCCGAGCGGCGAGCATTACGTCGGCACGCGCTTCGTGGCATCCTACGGGCGAGACGGCAAGAAGATGCTGCTCAATGAATACACTTATATAAACGGCGTGCTCAGCGCCTTCACGCAGCTTGAGGACAGCGTTTTATCTGAACCTGTCGACGAGCTTGTGCTGATCGGAACGCGGCCGATACCGACCGACGGCGAGCCCGCGCTTGATTTCGGTTTTTCCGAATGCCCGCCCACCAACCTGAGCTTCACCGCCCCTGTGGACGCAGAGGTGGCGCAGTTCTTCGGCTTCTATAACGGCGAGCTCAGCCGCGGCATCAGGTTCAACTGCGCTTCCGGCGAGCAGTGCCATGCGCCCTGCGGCGGCACGGTTTCCGCTGTGCTGCTTCGCGGCAGCCTCGGTCTGACCGTTGAGATATCGCATGGCGGCGGGATCGTGACCCGCTACGCGAACCTGCAGTCGGCGGACGTTTCGCTCGGCGACGCACTGCTCATGGGCGACGTTATCGGCAGAAGCGGCGAGGGCGGCCTGCATTTCGAGTTCCTTGTCGGCGGCAAGCCGTTCAACCCGCTGTATTATCTGACCATGCCCGGGTCCGCTGCGCTCGATTGAGCGAAGGGCGATAGAGTAAAGATTTCGGAGTAGCATATGTCATATTATAGAGTTACAGGCAATATCCCCCTCAAGGGAGAGGTTTCGGTCAGCGGCTCAAAGAACGCCGCGCTGCCCATTCTCTGCGCCACCGTTTTGGCGGGAGAGCCCTGCACGATCGAGAATCTGCCCGATATCGAGGACGTAAACAGCCTGATCGATATCCTCACCGCAATGGGCGCAGTTATCACGAAACCCCAGAAGGGCGTTGCCGTGATCGACCCGCGCCCCATCAAGGAATACCGCGTATCCACCGAGATGGCGACCAAGCTGCGCGCATCGTACTATATGCTCGGCTCGCTCCTTGGGCGCTACGGCTATGCCGAGATCGCCGAGCCCGGCGGCTGTTCGATCGGTCAGAGGCCCATCGACTATCATATCAGCGGCATGCGTGCCCTCGGTGCGGACGTGACCGAGCGCGGCGGCATCATCACCGCGCAGGCAAAGGAGCTTCGCGGAGCCGATATCTATCTCGACATGGCGAGCGTAGGCGCAACGATCAACATCATGCTTGCCGCCTGCCGTGCCAACGGCAGAACGACCATAAATAACGCCGCACGCGAGCCGCACGTGGTGGACGTTGCAAACTTCCTCGTTGCGATGGGCGCCAGCATCCGCGGCGCGGGTACTGACGTTATCCGCATCAACGGCCGCAGCGACCTGCACGGCTGCACGCATTCTGTGATCCCCGACCAGATCGAGGCCGGCACCTATATGATCGCGGCTGCGGCGACGAAGGGCAATGTTGTGATCAAAAACCTCATCCCCACTCATCTTGAGGCGATCTCCGCAAAGCTGATGGAATGCGGCGTTCAGGTTTTTGAGGGCGACACGGGCAAGGAATTCTATATCCAGGTGAAGGCGGACGAGCGCCCCCGCGCCGTCAATATCCGCACCCTGCCCTACCCGGGCTTTCCCACCGACCTTCAGCAGCCTATGACCGCGCTGCTCGCGGTTGCATACGGCAACAGCTTCGTGCAGGAGAATCTGTTTGAGGACAGGTTCAACCACGTTCGCGAACTGAACCGCATGGGCGCGAAGATAACCGTCAATGGCCGCACAGCCGCCGTGGCGGGCGTTGAAAGGCTGTTCGGCGCCGAGATACAGGCGACCGACCTGCGCGCGGGCGCGGCGATGATCGTGGCTGCGCTGATGGCCGAAGGCACGAGCATCATCCGCAACATCCACTTTATCGACAGGGGCTATGAGGATCTTGCCGATAAGCTGACGAAGCTCGGCGCGAAGATCGAGCGCGTCGACTGAGCCTGATTTCGTTTGAACCATCAATAAGGAGTACGGCGGTTTAGGCTTTTGCCCTATAAGGCGTGCTCCTTTAATACTTTCGCTAAAGTTAGTTAATGCTAATTGCGGCGATTCCGCCGCGGGAGAAAAATATGCAGCAATATTCAATAACCGGCATGAGCTGCGCCGCGTGCAGCGCAAGGGTCGAGAAGGCGGTTTCGAAGCTTCCCGGCGTTTCAAGCTGCGCGGTCAGCCTGCTGACAAATTCGATGGGCGTTGAGGGCAGCGCCTCCCCCGCCGAGATAATCGCGGCCGTTGAGGGCGCGGGCTACGGCGCAAAGCTCAAGGGCGGCGAAAGATCGGCTTCCGCTTCGATGAGCGAGGCCGACAGCGCGCTTATCGACCGAGAAACTCCCAAGCTTAAAAAGCGGCTGATAGCCTCGGTCATACTGCTGCTCATCCTGATGTATTTCTCGATGGGGCATATGATGTGGTCTTGGCCGCTTCCCAAATGGTTTGATAATAACCACGTTGCGATGGGGCTGGTTCAGCTCGTGCTTTCGGCGCTGATAATGGTGATAAACCAAAGGTTCTTCACAAGCGGCTTCAAGGCGCTTTGGAACCGCTCGCCGAATATGGATACGCTCGTGGCGCTCGGCTCCACCGCTTCGTTCGTTTGGAGCCTGTACGCGCTGTTTATGATGACGCGCGCGCAGACCGACGGCGACATGATGCTGGTTGAGCACTACATGATGGAGTTTTACTTCGAGTCCGCCGCGATGATAGTTACGCTAATCACCGTGGGCAAGATGCTTGAGGCGCGCTCAAAGGGCAAAACTACCGATGCGCTCAAGGGGCTGATGAAGCTTGCACCAAAGAGCGCGGTCATAGTTGAAAACGGAATTGAAAAGACCGTGCCGATAGAAGCTGTCAAAAAGGGCGATATCTTCGTCGTTCGCCCCGGCGAGAGCATACCCGTGGACGGCGTTGTTATCGACGGCATCAGCGCGGTGAACGAAGCTTCGCTCACGGGCGAGAGCATACCGGTGGATAAGCAGGCTGGCTCCCCCGTTTCGGCGGCAACGATAAACGAATCGGGCTTCCTCACCTGCGAAGCCACGCGCGTTGGCGAGGATACCACGCTTTCGCAGATAATAAAGATGGTCAGCGATGCGGCGGCGACCAAGGCGCCGATAGCGAAGATCGCGGACAAGGTTTCGGGCATATTCGTCCCCGTTGTAATAGTGATCGCCGTTATAACCTTTATAGTTTGGCTCGCACTCGGCAAGGAATTCAGCTATGCGCTCGCGCGCGGCATCTCGGTTCTCGTGATAAGCTGCCCCTGCGCGCTCGGGCTTGCAACGCCCGTTGCGATAATGGTCGGAAGCGGCATGGGCGCGAAGAACGGCATACTTTTCAAAACCGCCGTTTCGCTTGAGGAGGCGGGCAAGGCGCAGATAGTTGCGCTCGATAAGACCGGCACGGTCACGAGCGGCGAACCCCGCGTGACGGATATTATTCCCGCAGGCGGGATAAGCGAAAAGGAGCTGATTTCCCTCGCCTATTCGCTTGAAAGCAGGAGCGAGCATCCGCTTGCAAGGGCGATAGTTGCCCGCGCCGAGGAAAACTCGGTTTCCGCTTTGGAAGTTAGCGATTTTGCGGCGCTCCCCGGAAACGGGCTTGAGGGCAGGATCGGAGCGAACCTTCTTCGCGGCGGCAGCATGAATTATATCGGCTCGGTTGCAAAGGTCGGCGGCGAAATGCTCGAGCGGGCGCAGGCGCTTGCAGCAGAGGGCAAAACTCCCCTGCTGTTTGCAAGGGATAACGATTTCCTCGGCATTATCGCGGTTGCGGACGTAATTAAGCCCGAAAGCCCTCAGGCGATAGCGGAGCTTCAAAACATGGGCATTCGCGTTGTGATGCTGACGGGCGACAACGAGCGCACCGCGCGCGCG
This sequence comes from Clostridia bacterium, assembly GCA_017523925.1. Lineage (GTDB taxonomy): Bacteria > Bacillota > Clostridia > Christensenellales > CAG-138 > PeH17. Next base: position 16,040 of record JAFWVQ010000018.1, on the reverse strand, counting down.
ATAGGCGCTCAAGCGGGCGTGGATCACGTTATCGCGGGCGTGCTGCCCGAGGGCAAGGAGCGCGTTATAAGAAGGCTTGCCGAGCGCGGCAAGGTGGTTATGGTCGGCGACGGCATAAACGATGCTCCCGCGCTCACAAGGGCGGATATGGGCTTTGCTATCGGCGCGGGTACGGACGTTGCGATAGATGCGGCGGACGTTGTGCTGATGAAAAGCAAGCTATCCGACGTTCCAGCAGCGATACGCCTGAGCCGCGCAACGCTTCGCAATATCCACGAAAACCTTTTCTGGGCGTTCATCTACAATATCATCGGCATCCCGCTTGCGGCGGGCGTGTTCATCCCCATCTTCGGGTGGACGCTCAACCCGATGTTCGGCGCGGCGGCGATGAGCCTTTCGAGCTTCTGCGTGGTTACGAACGCGCTGCGCCTCAATCTTTTCAAGGTCCACAGCGCCAAGCGCGATAAAATGCGCACACCCGTGGAGCTTGACAAAGCCTTTATCGAAAGCATACTCGATCTGCCCGCCTGCCCGCTCGAGGGCACGGAGTGCGGCGTGGAAGCAAGTGACGGAAACGCCGTTGAACCTGCCGTTGAACAGCCCGAAAGCGCTGCGAAAACGCTCACCGTGCATATCGAGGGCATGATGTGCGAGCATTGCGAAAGAAGCGTGAAGGCGGCGCTTGAGGCGCTCCCGTTCGTTGCTTCCGCCGAAGCAAGCCATGAAAAGGGCGTTGCGGTGGTGGTTTTGAGCGGCGAAGCGGACGAAGGTGCGATAAAATCCGCCATCGAAAGCGAGGATTACGAGTTTATCTCGATAGAATAGAAACGGCACGATACGAAAACGGCGCTTCGCAGATGCGGAGCGCCGTTTATCCGTATTCGATTTGCTTTGACTATAAAAGCACAGTTTTTCGTTTACGCTTCAGCCTTTTGCTTTTTTTCATCTGCTTTGCGCGATACGAATGCGGCAATCAAAGCCCCAAGTCTTAACGGCAAGTACATATAAAACGCAATCCCCGATATCTTATTTGCAACGCGATATATAACAGGCGTATTATCGGCCGGAGCAGCCCCATGCAGGAAATTAAAGAGCACTCCTGCAGTTAACAGCATCAAGCATAGATTTGCAAGAATACTGAGTATCGTTTTTATAACGGGCTTTGGCTTTGTTGCAGCGCTGTAAACGGTGTAGAACAGATCGATTTCGTAAATAAATACGGACATTACCATAACTTCCAAGAATAACATAGCAAGCCCCACACCCTTATATTCACCGAGCTCCTCGGCCTCCGCCATGGCTTCATTGTAAACCTTGATCGCAAACAGGAAGCTTGCCACGAGCGTAAAAAGGATCAGCAAAACGAAAATCATAACTATTTTTTTCTTTTTATTCATGATCACTCAACACTCCATTCCCCACCCGGTTATCGAAGTTTGAAAGCCTTGCTCCACGATCCCGCCGTGCTCGGGATCGCCTTTCATTTCAAGGACTATCGCGGGAGCGCTCGGCTTTAGGAGCTGCGATTCCGCACCCGCTATCTCAAGCCCGCCGCGCCAATGGCGAAGCAGACCGACCAATAATAACAGTATCACAAACGCGGTCGGTACGACCGACAGGATCGAGAAAAAGCCGACGACCGAGCGCGTTCTGACAGCTCGATCGCGCTTATACAGCCTGAGCCATATAACACTGATCGCGGCAAAGGCGATAAGTCCGAAAGACAACAGAAACGGGCGCAGATCGGCAACAATGCCCTTAGCAGCCGAATCGATGAGATGCGCCAAGAAGATCACGATGCCAAGCACGGTGCAAATCGCCGCATGGATCCAAGCGAGTTTAATAAGAGTACGGTTTTTCATCCTGAACTTTCTCCTTTTGCATTATGTGTCCACTTCCATATAGTAAAGCTTCTTAGTTTCCCTATCATACACGGCAAAGGTGAAATTCCAAGAGCCATTGCACAACACCTCGTCGTCGCGGCTTTTGGCGGTACTGAGCCTGTTTTCGAAATAGTACAATCCGTCTTTAACAGCCGGCGTGTCATGATCGTAATCGATGTCGAACCTCGCGAATAGCCTGCCGAGCGGTTCTCCCATATCCGCGCGCTGATCAAACAGCGCATAATAAAGCTTATCGCTCATCGGCAGCTCGCGCCATTCACTCAAGCTGCTTTCAAAATCCCCGCCCGCCTCCGAGCAGTCAAACACCATCAATGTATCGCCATCACCGTGAAAGCCGCCGTGGTCGTCCTCATGGAAAACGAGCTTTGCATCGCTCACCTTCGCGCCCGTCGTTTTTTCAACGTATTCTGTCGGGGTCAGCCTCGCGCATGAGAATATGCCCATGCGATAGTACGCGCCAGCGCCGGGCTCCTCGGTCGCTGCGCTTTCCGCATTCTCCGCAGGCGATGAAGCGGCTAAGGTCGCCGAAAGCGGAACGGCTGCGATCAAAAGCGCGCAAACGCCGAGCTTAACGCGGGTCATAAACCCGTCTTTTATCCTTCTTTTCATATTTTAAAACTCCTTTCTTTTATAAAAAACCTTAATTTCCCGTGCTCGTCAGCCCCTCGAAGTACAGCAGCTCGGTATAATCGTTTTCAGCCGAATCGAGCTGAGACTCATCTATGAGCAAGTCCTCGCTGAGGCTCCAGTTTCCGTATTTATCGAGCGTTTTGAACTTATGCATCCAGCCCGGCGCGCCGTTCGTGCTTATTTCGGCAAAGGTGCCATCGGTATCGCTAACGAGCTGTAAGCAGAAATCGTCCGTTAATGTGCGCCCCGAAACGCTGTTTGCTATCGCTGTGAACAGCGCGATATCGAATTCCGTGCTTCTATCGCTCTTTTCGTAAGAAACGCTGAAGCGCTCCGCGCCCTTCGTTCTGCCGTCCAAAAGGATATTGTTCAGGCTTACTTTTATAGTCGATCTTTCATCGGGCTTGAGCTCGTAATCGACTATGATGCCACCCTCGTCGAGCTTGCTCCGCACCTTTTTAAGCTCAAGCTCGCAGCTATCGGCGGTTTCCTTAAGCACCTTCTCCAGCTTTTCAAAATTCGCCTCCGATTCGCTCGGCAAAAGCGTGGGAGTATTCAGGCTGCCCATTATCGCCGTAAAAAACTCCGATGAACAGCCGCAAAACACAAAGCTGAACGTTAAAAATGCTATTATAAAAAGTTTTTTCATTTTCATTCTTCCTCCCGGTTCTTTTTTGCCTTCCGAACAAGTTTTATTGCGGCAAGCGTAAGCATAACGCAAACCGTAGGCGTTAATATCGAGAGCCATGCGCCCGCCATGCCGAGGTTCTTATACGCAAAATCCGGGAAAAGGTTGAATAGAACGATGCAGTCCGAAACCAGCAGCGCGGCGGCGAGAGAACCGAGTATCCAAAGCCTTTCCCTGCCGCTCAGCCTCGAAGAAAACGCTCCGCTGAGTGCAAGATACAGCAGGATAAGCAGCAGCAATACTGCGGCGAATACCCATCCTCCGTTCACAGGTTGAATCACAAAGAGGAGCGCGCTCAGCATTATTCCCCCTCCCCCTTGCGGAACTCCAGAATATCCCCGGGCTGGCAGTCCAGCGCCTCGCAGAGCTTAACGAGAGTGGAGATGCGAATGGCCTTGGCCTTGCCCGTTTTGAGGATGGACATATTCGAGGGCGTTATGCCGACCTTTTCGGCAAGCTCGGAAACGCTCATCTTGCGCTTTGCAAGCATTACGTCGATGTTGAAGATGATCTCGCTTTCCATAGTTTTGCCCTCCTTATATGGTCAGGTCGTTTTCGTCCTGCATCTGGGCGGCCTTTGCAACGTAGTGCGAGAGCGCGGCGGCGCAAACGGCGATCGCTATTCCGATGAACACGACAACGAGCGAGAGGATAACGTAGCCGGGATGGTTCATACGCAAGCAGAGCAGCACGCAGTTTCCTATGAAAAAGAACGCGGCGTCCGCTGCGGCAAGCATCGAAATGAGCTTGAAAAGCTTTGCATTTTCCATTGAAAACGCCTTGCCCTTGCCGATATTGCCCGCGATCATCCATGCGATCACCAGCGCCGCAAAAACGGGGATGAAGCATACCCAAAGGAAGATGAGGCAGGGCCAGAAGGCATGATCGAATTCGCCCTCGTACTCCTGCATAAGCGTTGCGCCGATCATCGGCAGAACGACCGCGCAAATGACGATGCAGCAAATAGCAACGCCCGCTATCATGACCTTGAGCCAGTTTGCGAGTTTCTTTTGATCCATGATGAATCCTCCTAAAATGTTTATTCATTATTCGACCCGTTTTCGGGCGGGATAACGAGATCGGGTTTCGCCTTTACGAGCCTATTGTCGAAGCGCTTCAGAATGATAATAAGATAGGCGGCGGCGCACAGGGTATCCACTATCGCCATGAACAAAAAGCAGTTTTGGTTTATCACCCAGAGCCAAAGCCATATCGCTTCCGAGGCGATCACCAGCAGCGGGGCGAAGCGCAGCAAAACGAAGATCGGCTTATCCTTTCGAGCGAACCACAGTATAAAGGCAAGCGCAAAGCATAGCGCGGCGGCGAGCAGACCGTATGAGAGCTCACTGTAGAAGCCCTTGAAGAAATAAGACCAAGTATTCTGCATTTTCAATACAACGGCAAGCCTTTTATAAAGCCCCGTTATATAGAACATAAAGTAAACATACAGCGCAACGCAGCCGCCCGCAGCATAGTGCTTCGAGCTGAACAGCGCGATCAGCGAGCAGGTGAACACCCAAAAGCCGAATGTTTGCGAGCTGAAAAACGCCAAGCCCCAAAGACCGTCGCCGGGGAAGCAGGCGAAGAAGGCGACCAACAGCCCCGCAAACACTCCGAGGGCGGATGCCAAAAGATACGATCTCAAGTCGTGTTTGAAAACGATGCAGTTTTTCATGCTCCGCGTCTCCTTTTGCCCTGTTTTGTTTACTCATGGTCCTGAATCGGTTCAAATGTGTATTCGCCTAAGCTTTCCGGCGAATACTCGGAGCGCTTGCCGCTTGCTTCCATCCATTCAAAATAGAGCTTCAAAAAGTTTTCAAGCAAATACGCTTCGCCTTTTTCGCCCGTTAGGAGCTTCGTTTCGGCATCGTAGATATAGTAAACGGATCTCGATGAAGCTTCCTCCTGTTCCATCGGCAGATACAAGCCTATCCACAGTTTATCCCTTCCGTCATAGTTCGGTACGTGAGACAATCCTGCATGGTGTTCGGGGATGCTCACTTGGAGCCAAGGATCGAAATCCTTGTAGGCTTCGGGCGTTGCGCTCGACAGCACGGTCTTCTTGCCGCGGCATTCATCGCTCATCAGATTCCAAACCTCATCATACACATTTTGAACGTTCTTCACCCTGCTCATCGAATCCGCGGGGGTGAATATGTAAATGCAGATTCCTACCGCCACTAAAAGCACGGCGGCCGCGATAAGAGCGGCGATCGTCGCAAAAACTATGGCAAACACTTTTTTCATTCTCCGCACCCCCGATCCCATATGGAGCATTTCCCGCCTACGGCGCCATTAGCACCGCGTCGCGCTTTATGATTGCATTATAACGGTTTCGTATTCGTTTGTCAAGTATGTTTTATTGAATTTCAATAAATTATTTTTGTTATAATCTAAGGGCCCGAGCCGAAGCCCGAGCCCTTGCAGGTGGATTTTCCTATTCGGATATGGGTTTTATCAGTTGCCGTTCCTCTTATCGTAGTCCGCCTCGATGCTCTCCTTCCACGCCCTACCGAGGCTCTTGCTCTTGCGGACGGTGGAGATGGCCTCGCTCATAACTGCGAAATTGAGCGCGGTTCCTGCGGAGTCGCAGCAGTAGTTGACCGCGCGATCCTCCGAGATGCCGAAATGCTTGGCGGTTTCGATGGCGTCGATATTCGCGCCAAGGAAGATGAACTCCCAGCCCTTCGCCTTCTTCTCCTCGATAAGCTTCTTCACCTTATCGGCGCTGAACTCTCGGCTGGCGTTCTCCATGCCGTCCGTGGTGATGATGAACATGGTGTGCTCCGGCACGTCCTCCTCGCGGGCGTACTTATGCACGGTCGAGATATGATGCACCGCCCCGCCGATCGCGTCAAGAAGCGCGGTGCAGCCGCGAACGAAGTAGTCCTTCTCTGTCATCTTCTCGATCTTGTCGAGCGGCACGCGGTCGTGGAGCACCTCGCTCACGCCGTCAAACAGCACCGTGGAAACGATGGCCTCGCCCTCCTCCTTCCTCTGCTTCTCGATCATGGAGTTGAAGCCGCCGATGGTGTCCGCTTCAAGCCCGCTCATCGAGCCGCTGCGGTCAAGGATGAATACGATCTCAGTAAGGTTCTTTTTCATGGTTGTGTCCTCCGATACTTTGTTTTATCGGTGAGGCCCGCCGTGGGCTCTTGCCCATCCTGCGTGGCTTTCCTCACCCTGTGACTGCATTATAACAAAGCAGCGGAGGGAGATGGTCGCTTGGGAGGCGACAAAAAAGCAGTCCAAAACTCGAACTGCTTTTTCCACAATTGCTTCAGGTTGCGAAATCCAATTAATCTTGACTTGTGTCTTTCGGTACTCTGGCTTGTTCAAATACTATTTCTGTTTTATGTGCCATCCAGTACCGAGTATCCGGCAGACTCCTCTGTGGCATCAATCTCAGCGTTTTATTTGAATCTATATAGTAATCGCGTGTGTAGTATAATACTTTATCGCAAATTTTCACATCCTTATATATTAACTGATGGTTTTCACTAAAATAACCTGACACCCACAGCGATCCATCCTGTTTTAAAACGGTTAAATTTACGCCATAATTACAGAAAGCGTTTGTTGCATCGTCTGCTACCTTTTGCCAGTTTTCTCCGGAAGTCATGCGCTCACCTTGGTACCATACGCTACCGTCAGTTTTGACGATTCCTGCATAAAAACCGGAGATTGTTCCCTTAGCAAATCCAACATTTTTTATGCTTTCCTCAAGTTTAACAGGTGAATGATAATCCGAATTTGCACCAGGGTTGCGGATTAGACTCCTTGCGAGCTCTCCCCAGCCCCAAAGTGAGTTGTCGTTTTTTATTGCAAAACATGCAAAACGATTCACATCACTTGCGATAGAAATAGTATTTACATCATCCAAGATATAAACCGGTCTTTCTCTCTGCTCGGTTGTTCCATCTCCAAGAAGACCCTCTGTATTTGAGCCCCAAGCCCATAATGAATTGTCATTTTTAATAACGAAGCAAAAATAACTATTTCTGCTAACGTCGCCGCCAAGTTTTATATACTTCACCCCATCCATTACCTTACCTGGTTCGGTAGCTGTGCCACTTCTACCCAACTTGCTATTGTATGAACCTCCAGGACCGACAGGTCCCCAAGAAAGCAAATCACCGTTTTTACAGACAGCGAACATATAATCATATTTATTTTCTGGAGAAAACAAATGCAAAGTCTCAATCTCACTCATAACGAGTTGCGGGGTTGTTGAAAACTCCTCAAAGCCGTATGTCTTAATACCAAGCAAATCATTGTGCCCCCAGCCATACAACCTTCCGTCAGCATCAAGATAAAAGGTTACAGCGTTCCCAGGATAAGCTTCAACAACTCTTTCTGCAATTTGAACCGGAGTGTAAACGCACTTAACTCCTTTGTCTTGGCTGGATCCGTCACCAACACCTCCGCCATGGTTGTTTCCCCAACTCCAGAGAGTTCCATCCGTTTTAATTGCAAAGCATCGATTAAAATGGCATACTACCGATGCAACGTCGCTCATAATTTGCACAAGTTCCGTAGTTTCTTCGATTTCAGAACCAATTCCAAGCTGACCCATCTTGTTGCTGCCCAATGCCCATAGCTCGTTCTTATCATTTATCAGAAAGACACAATCGTCTCCGATTACAAGTGTTTCCGACTCTCTCGGTTGGATTTTTACCGCCTCTTCTGCCTGCTGCGGCGATGCCGCAGGTTCAACTGTATTTACTGGATCGATGAGATTGCCACCATCGATGGCAGTTGCCAGCGCATCCACCGGTATATCCGTAATCATAGCTTGTGTGGTTGGCTTGCTGTCATCTCCACTTTGATTCGTTGTATTATTGCAAGCAATGAAAGCAAATGCAGCCAACACAACAGCGATTATCAATGCAGTTTTTTTCATTTTGATTCCTCCTTTATCATCACTCGGCGGATGCCGATCCCGCTCTTTTTTTCATAATGCTGTGAATAACAGTTCTAACTACAAAAGATATCAGAATTATCAGCGGCGCGAGCCAAAGCAGTGTTGCTCCAGCCATAAGCTTAAGGTTGTTTCCATCTCCATCGAGTTTTACGACAACGATAGCAAAAACTAGGAAAATCGCACTGAAAACTATGCCAACGATTGCTGCCCAACGCTTTGGGATGAGTATCCAAACGATGAGCGTTGCCATAACGCCAAGATATACCCCTGCGCCTACATCCTCTATGTCTGAAAGCTTGTAGGTTGTTATTCGCTCTCCTGCAAGTTCTCTTGCGCCAAAGGGAAGGAAGAAGGACAGAATCAAAAGGCCGTAAGCAGCTAAACCTGCAAAAAAAGCAATTGTGAAGATCTTGTTTTTGAAAGGACTAATCATTATCATTTCCTCCATGAAGTATTTTTCGGATTATATTAACATATTTACAGCTATTTCATTTTTCAAAGTAAGCATTTGATATAATGCATTTCATAAACGGTATCCACACCCACCCAGTCGAGTCATTGATTTCAAATTCAAGCCATCCAACATTTGAGACATCCAGTTCGATTGCCATTGGAGCAAATTGTCTTGATACTTTAAGCTCCTTAAGCACAACACCATCTCCGATAATCTTGAATGTGCCGGATGCATCCTGGGCTGTTTCCTCGTCAATATCAAGAGTAAACTTTAATGTGGAATAGTTATAGTTCAAAAAGAATTTTGCGAAGCCTTTTCCAGAGTAATTGTCCCGGCACGACAGCATAAACAAATTGCCAAAATCAAAGCTGTATTCTGCACCGGTAGCGGACATATAGGTTTTCCCCGCCTCAGCGATTTCATAACATTGACTGTTTGCGCACGACAACTCGCACAGATAAGTGGGCTTTACAGCATTCAGCTCATCCAGCTTGGAGGTAAATCTCTGATCCGGCAGAACCGAAACAGCATTATTAAGCATATCAAGCGCTCTCAAATACTCCTGCTTCTGCATTGCTTCATCAGCCTTTGGTATAATAAGATTTACATAATCATCCTTAAGCTTCTTGAGCGCATCTATCGCCTCCTGATCGCCAGTATGCGTTGATATAAAGCTGTCGAGCGCATCAAAAGCTTCTGTATAATTGCCCTGATCGTAGCTTGACTGCGCCGCGCTCATAGCCTCTTGGCGCTGCATTTCAAGCTCAAGCTCGGCCTTTGCCGTGTTTATCTCGGTTATCTTGGCAACAACTTCAGTATTCGCCGGACGCAGCGAGCGGAGCTGCTCGGCAAAACTAAGCGCGGTGTCGTAATCCTGCAGGGCAATCTTGCTTGAAATATCCTCGAGCATCTTTGAAACTGCCTCGTCACTCCTCTGAACGGCATCGGCATAATAGCAATCCTTCTCTACTACCTTCGAAAAACAATCGATTGCGGTAACCCAATCAAGCTTGCTAAAAGCAATCAGGCCGTCGGCATACTTTGTTTTTGAGGTTGAAAGAGAGCTTAACTCGCTCGTTGAAGTAGCGAGTTTTGTTTTTAACTTTGAAAGGTTGAATCCTTGGATTGCATTAAGCATCTGTTGTGCAGTCTCAAGAGCGATCTCATCATTAGAATAGTCCGATACCGCCTTATCGATTCGCTCGCTCAGCGACTCAACAAGAGAAGCCTGCTGTTCCGCATCAAGCTCCTTTTCCGCGAAAAGCTCGTATGCCTCTTCATACTCCTTTGCATCAAAAGCTTCGATGATCTTTTTAACAGAACCCATCGTTTTCGCGCCGGAGTTCGTTTCCCCTCCGCCCTGCGTACCGCATCCGACCAGAGCCATTGCGATCACAAGCAACAGAGCAAGCACCGACGCTGCAGTTTTAAAGATTCTCGACATAGTATTGCCTCCTTTAGCAAATAATCTTACCGTGTTTAATTTTAGCGAAAAATTCGCTAAACTTCAATAGCGAATACAGGACGGTTTAGAATATATTTATGGTTATCAAAGGGAACTACAGAAGAATACGCGATCTTCGTGAGGATCACGACCTAACGCAGGTTCAGGTCGCGAAAATGCTCTCTTGCAGTCAGCGGGTATACAGCAATTATGAGCGCGGGGATATAGACATACCCACGTATGTTTTGATAGAGCTATCCAATTTTTACGGCGTTTCGGTCGATTATCTGCTCGGGCTTACGGATAATCCGAAAAGGAATACTTGAGCTTTTGGCTTCGGGGCAGACTTCCCTACCCCGCCCCACAATCAAGCTAAACCTAAAAACCTCTCGGAACGGCGTTCCAAGAGGCTTTGTTCATCTATGAACTATTTGATCTGCCTGCTTTCGAGATACGCAAGAAGAGAACCTGTTTTTCGAGCTTTATTCTTTGACTTTTGAACAAGCGTTATAATGCCCGCTATGATTAGCCATCCTATTACCGCGCCGAGCAGGTTGCAGATGATATCCGCCGTATCGAGATATCTGAACGCGAAGCCCTGCAAGGCCGCAACGAGCAGTTGAAGCAGCTCGATCATCAGCGAAAAAGCAAGCCCTGCTATCAGCGCGGCCACAAAGTTCACCCGTTTTTTGACGAGCGGAAGCAAAAAGCCGAACGGAACGGTCATTATAACGTTCAAAAGATCGTCCTTGGTTATTCCGTCCGCAAACGGTATAAGTTTTATGCAGTCCGTCAGCTTCCAGCCGATGCTTGCAAAGCTCTCCCTAATATCGGATGCGCCGAAATGGATCGGCGGCACCGTTTGCAAAAGCACGAACACAATGTATGCCGCAAACAGCCCCATGAAAGCATATTTGAAAAAATCCTTGCGCTTTACCATGTAAATAACAAGGAAAACGATCAGCGGTAAAGCCGACAGCAGCAGGCTTCCCTTGAAGTCCGGATCGAAAGCGAGTCTCATTGGCTTATCCCCCTCGGTTTTTACTATTCAATGGAATAATTATAGAGAAATGGGGCTGCGCTGTCAATACTTCAGCCGCATAAAAGCGCAGCAGCCAAGCTCCGCCATCGGCGCAAAGCCGAGGCTTTTATAGAATAATATGGTTTTTTCGGTGTCGTCGGTCGCAAGCTCGATCTGGCGCACATGAGCATACCTTTCGAGTATCGATTGCAAAAGCAGCGAGCCTATCCCCCGCCGCTGATGCTCGGGAAAAACCAAAATATCCTGAATAAAAACTATCGTTTGCCCGTCGCCCACGGTGCGGATCAGCCCCACGAGCTTTTCATCTTCGTATGCGCCGAGGGTAAAGAGCGAATTTTCATAGCCGAGCCGCAGCTTTTCGGGTTCAACCGTGTACGCCGTCCAGCCCACGCTTGAATAGAGCGCAAGTATCTCGGCTTCGTTGTATTCGGTGTAGGGTTTAAGTTCGATGGTGTTCATTTTATTTCCTTTCATCGCTCATCGCGGGGCCCCAAGAGCATTCTCCTTTGAGGAGAAGGGGGACCGCTTGCGGTGGATGAGGTGGACACCTCATAAACGCCGCGCACGGCGTTTTATCCGCTTCAGATTTGCAAGCTGATTTACAACACGAGGCAGCTTTGATAGCCCTGCCGAAATTTAAAAACTCGTTTCAAATCCCTTGCGGGATTTGTGCAGGTTTCCACCTCATCCGTCTTCGCGCCGCTCTGCGCCGCCTCAGCCACCTTCTCCTCGAGGAGAAGGCTTTTCACGCGCCCAATAGTTGCTGATCGAACGCGAACAGCGCCTCGTTTATCTCGAACACGTCGTAAACGCCATGCTTAATGAAGTATTCTATTATGAGATCGAATTTATTCGAGTGCGAAAGCGCAAATCCCGCCTTCATCAGCATATTGTTCGTTTCGTTAAGGTCGAGCTCCAGCGCGATCGCGAAGGCAATGACCGTCGGCTTACTCGGCTTATAGAGCCTGTCCGACCTTATCTTTGAAAAGAGCTTGCGGTCGATATTCGCCTTTTTGTAGCACTCCGAATCCGTCATGCCGCGCTCGTCGATCTTGCGAAGCAGCATCTCGGAAAAGCTTTCGTCCATCAGCTCGTCTATCGCTTTTCCGATATTGGAGATGCTCGGCGCGGCGCCGCCCATACCGGCCCCGACGATCGCGGAGGCTTTCTGCTTCGCCGAGCTTGGCGCATTCTCGCGCGCTTCCTCTGCTGCTTCGGCAATTGGCGCGATGCCCGTGCACGCATCCGCTTCACCGAGATCATCCGCATCCCTGTACGCGCCGTCAATAAGCGAGTTGTCAAACGAAAACGAGACCTCGGGACGGTTCAGGCTCTCCCGCCTTTTTGCGGAATAGCTCGGGCTGTCGCCGTGCGCTTTTGCGTAGCGATCGCCGATGAATTCCTCTATCTCCTTGAAGCGCTTTTTGCCGATATCGAGCGTCGCGCGGTCGAAAATGACCAGATACACCGTCATATCCGCTTCGGTTTTATCAAGGAATTCACGAATCGTGTTCTCGGCAACGCGCAAGGCTTTTTCCTTCGGATAGCCGTAAACACCCGAGGATATCAGCGGAAAGGCGATGCTCTCAAACCCGTTTTCCTCTGCAATTTTTAAGGAATTTCTATAACAGGACGCAAGCTTTTCCTTTTCGCCGAAAAAGCCGCCGCGCCATATCGGGCCAACGGTATGGATAACGAAGCTTGCTGGCAGATCGTAGCCGCGCGTGAGCTTGGCTTCGCCGGTTTCGCAGCCGCCGAGCCTGCGGCACTCCTCAAGCAGCCTCGGCCCCGCCGCACGGTGGATCGCGCCGTCCACGCCCCCGCCGCCGAGCAGGGACTTGTTTGCGGCGTTCACGATCGCATCGACCTTCATTCTCGTTATATCGTTTCGAACAAATATCAGCGGCATTGTTCTTTCCTCCTTAAGACGGCGGCATTATCGTATGGGCTTCCCATATTTGAGCGGTTCAGACAAAGAAACGGTCTATTCAAGGCCGTTCCCGCATGGTTGTTTCAGTATTCAACGGTGAAATTCGCCGTATCGAGCACCTTCAGAAGCTCGGCAAGGCGCGGGCTTGCGTGGATGCGCGTGCTGTCCTTTGCGACGTACGAAAGCAGAGCTTCCCCGCCGATGCCGTCCGCCTCGTCCGCGTTATTGCAGCCGATAAGCCGCAAAGCCGCCACAGCGACCTCGAGCGCGCTCGACTTTTGCTTATATGCGCAGGCTGAGATGACCGCATCATTCATTTGACCGCTCAGAACGCTGTAATTCGGGTGTCGGTACGCGATCGAACCGCCGCTCGGGCCATCGGCGGTATAGTAGCCGATCTCGCCCTCCGTGCCGAAAACGCGCAGCGCACAGCAGGCGCTGCCCTCGAGCATGGGAAGCGAGTACGCCTGCACCGCAGCGCCGTTCACAAGGCCGCCACAGGCGTATTCATGCCCCTCGGAGCTCATGCCGCTCAGCGCCTTTGTGACGCCGCTCGCGCTCGACATGAAGCCGTTATCATAGCCCGCCTCCTCCATCACGGCACAGACGCTGTCTATAACGAAGGCATCGCGGAGCTGACCGAGGTCTATCACGGTTTCGCTGAAATCATTGGCTTCGGCGATCGCCTTATAGCCTTCGGAGACGTCGAATCTGACGATATGCCTTTCTGGATCGACGATCTCGAAGGTGAAGTCAGCCTTGTTTTGAGCGCATTCGGCTGCCAAAGAGATGCGCCTGTTTTGAGTTTCGTTCACAAGCGGATCGAATTCTGCGGGATCGTCGGTATAGATGATGTCGTTCCACGAGGCGATCAGCGCGCCTGCGAACATATTGTATTCACCCGAGCTCGTAAGCTCGTTTGCGGAAGCGAGGATATCGAAGAGCTCCTTTTCAAGCTCGACCTCGCTGCCCGGATTCGCGTTCAGATAGGCGATGTTTTTGCAGCCCTCGTATTGATTTTTCGCATCGGTAAGCTGATAGATATGAAGCAGCGCATCGCCGTAGACCTTGGAGCATGCGTCGATCGCGTATTTGATCGCAAGGCTCTCGCCCTCGAAATAATGCTCGAAGGCATAGGCGGCTGCATAGACGGGCGCCGCTTCGCTCTTGGGCGCCTCGAGCTTATAATAGCCCGGATCGCGATGCGCCGCCTTGGTGAGCATGGCGAACATGCCGTAGACGCCGCCCACCGCCAGCAGGACGAGCAGCACGATGGTGATGATGGTTTTGCGTTTTTCCTTCTGCGCTTCCTGCGGCGCGGTAAGGCCGCCGGGATTCAAAGTTTCTTCCGCTTTTGATTTTCTCACGATAAACTTCCTTACTTTCGCTTATAAACACAGCCGACCGCTTGAGCGATCGGCTGTGCTTTCGGGTAAAATTTACTGTGGCTGCGCTTCCGCGCGGATCTTCTTGTACTTTTCGATCTCGGAGGGACTTCCGAAAACGAAGTGACCGCCGCCGATATCCACAAGCGAGGGCTGCTCGGTGGAGTAGTCGTGCATCTTCGCGTCGTACACGAAGAGCTGCTTGCTTTTCTCGATGCGGGGATCCGGAACGGGGATCGCGCTCATAAGGGACTTGGTGTAGGGATGCAGCGGATAGTGGAAGAGCTCTTCGGTCTCCGCGATCTCCATGATCCTGCCCTTGTAGATGACCACGATACGGTCGCTGATGAAGCGAACGATCGAGAGGTCGTGTGCGATGAAGAGATAGGTGAGGCCCCTCTCCTTCTTGAACCTTTCAAGGAGGTTGAGCACCTGCGCACGGATCGAAACGTCCAGCGCGGAGATGGGCTCGTCTGCGATGATGAACTCGGGCTCCATGACGATGGACCTTGCAAGACCGACGCGCTGACGCTGACCGCCGGAGAATTCGTGCGAATAGCGGGTAAGATGCTCGGGCAGCAGACCGACCTCCTCGGTGATCTTCTCGATCTTGGCCATTCTGTCCTTCTCATCCTTATAGAGATGGAAGTTGTAAAGGCCTTCGGAGATGATGTATTCGATGGTGGCGCGCTCATTGAGGGATGCTGCTGGGTCCTGGAAGATCATCTGGATCTTGCTTATGACCTCGCGATCGTCCTTTCTGGAGAGCTTGCCGGAGATGCGCTTGCCCTTGAAGAGGATCTGGCCTGCGGAGCAGGGGTTGATCCTGATTATGGCACGGCCGATGGTGGTTTTACCGGAGCCGGATTCACCAACGAGGGAGAGCGTTTCGCCCCTGAAGATATCGAAGCTGACATTATCGACAGCCTTGAAAGCCCTCTTTCCCCTGCCGAATACAACGTCGAGATTTTGTATTGAAAGCAATACTTCTTTATTTGTGTTGTCCATACGCAATCTCCTTATGCCTTGTAATCAACATGAGTTCTCAGCATCTTCTCATGCAGATTCTGAATATTGTGCGGGGTTTCGACCTTGGGTGCGCGCGGATCGAGAAGCCAGGTCTTTGCGTAGTGCGTATCGGTGATCTTGAACATCGGAGGCTCCTCCTTGAGGTCGATCGCCATTGCGTACTGGTTTCTCGGAGCGAACGCATCGCCCTTGATCTTGTTGTATAGCGAGGGCGGCGTGCCGGCTATCGAGAACAGGTCGGAGCCCTTTTCGCAGAGCTGCGGCAAGCTCGAAAGCAGCGCCCAGGTGTACGGATGACGGGGATCGTAGAACACCTCTTCAACGGTGCCTATCTCAACGATCTGACCTGCGTACAGAACCGCAACGCGCTCCGCAACGTTTGCAACAACGCCGAGGTCGTGCGTGATGTATACGGTGGTGTAGCCAAGCTCATTCTGAAGATCCTTGATAAGCCTGATGATCTGCGCCTGAATGGTAACGTCCAGAGCGGTGGTGGGCTCATCGCAGATGAGGATCTTGGGCTGGCAGGAGAGCGCGATCGCGATAACGATCCTCTGGCGCATACCGCCCGAATACTCGAAGGGGTAGTCGTCGAAGCGCTTCTCGGGAT
>JAFWVQ010000017.1 GCA_017523925.1 Clostridia bacterium | reverse complement strand
TCTTTTGTAAAATCGCGATTGAGGCGGGATCCTCGCGCAGCCTGTGCTCAACTTCAGACCACTCCAAATTCGGATGACGTTCCCGGTGTTCGGAAAATCTCGCTTTCAGTAATTCCAACATCTTACACACCTCTATAAATCTCGATTTGCCATCGTCTATAAAAACTGGAATATAAGACCGCTTATAGCTTGAGCCTATATTTCTCTAGATTGACATTATCTTCCTCCAAGAAAACCGTCTCCATAAATACTCCACCATTTGCCAAGATAGTTTTTTTGCTTGCTTCATTTTCCGGAAGACAACTTACGTTAACTTCTTCAAATCCGAAACTTGAAAGGAAATCTAATGCCTTAGCCAGCATCTTTTTTGCATATCCCTTTCTTCTTTCTGATGGGCGCACTGAGTAGCCAACATGTCCTGTATATTTCTTCATTCTTTCAGTTAAAACATTATGGACCTGCATGCATCCAACCATTTTCATATCTGACTTTCTGATGACAAGAAGCACATTGCCCCATGCGCCATGCTCATCCGCTTCTCGTCTTGGATTTGCCCAGCCTATGCAATAATCAACATATTCTTGTATATCTGGCATCCTCTTCATGGAAAAACAGCCATCAAAAGAGGACTCTGAATCCAACATTTCCTGCCTGTAAGCCGCTATTTCTTTTGCAAATGTCATAGTAGGCTCAACAAAAAGCAGTTCATCTTCCGGAATATCTTTTCCCGGAATGTATTCGACGCTGAACTTCTCACATACTACACGTGATTCCTGTGTAAACGGCTTATCCGTTTCATTAAGGCAATCCTTGAAAACACTTGTGTGAACATCACGCCAATATTTTAGTGATCTGTCGCCTTCACCTTCTGCATAAGCATGAAATGGTGGTACGTCCCCAAATGCCCTCACATACACATCATAGTCTCTAATTACGCAAACAGCCTCATCTTTACTGTTCAAAATCACGCTATAATCCCCTGGCTTGGGAATCTCATCCAGATCATTCTCCATTACATATTCGTCATAGGAGCTCGCGGTTCCAAATTTCTTCCCCTTTAAAACAAGTTCTGCAAGCCTATCCGTATCAGCCTCTTCAACACCTCCAAAGGCCCATGCTTCATAAGGTGTATTTATATCAATATTCTTTTTTAAACAGAATTCTGCCCATAACTCTTTATCTGTCATTATGTCTTCCTCATGTTGAAATTATTATTAGTCAGTTATGCTGAAATATAATTTGCCTCTAAAAACTTCGATTTAGCATTTCAGCCGTTCTTTTAGCCGATTAAACACTTCTTCCCTATCTTCGGCAGGTATTGCCCCGCTCTTATGGAGCGCATAATGATGGCCAAACTCGCTGTCGGAATAAATGTTTCCGTTGATCATTACGGGCTTATCGTATCTTGGCCGCACGTGGATATGGAGATGCGGATCGGGCGCCGCCGCTTTATAAAAGCTGTTCATAAGGCAGCTCCAGTTGAATAGAGCCGCTCCCAAGATGACCTTTAAGCACGACTCCACTTGAAAAATAAGCTCTCGAAGCTCGTTCCATTCATCCGCATTTAGCTCCGCCATGGAGCCGCAATGCCGTTTCAAGACCAGAATACACCTTCCGATATAGTCCTGTTCGTCCGCAAGGAAAACGGACCAGCAGGCGCTTTCGCAAAGCAGATACTTCCTATCCTCCTCGGACAAATTACACCAATCGCATTCGGTCATTTTGCTTTCCTCTCAAATCCAATTTTATCTACCCGCCCCCGCCTTTTCGGGAAGCGCGGTAAGCTTTATCCCCGTTTGCCTTTCAAGCTCGGCTTGGAGCGCGTGCATATCCTTTTCCATGCGCTCATTCAGCGCATCCACAAGCTTCACTCCCTCGGGAAGCGCATCCTTTACTTCGCTCGCATAGATGCAGTCGCCCACTATCAGCCTCAGCCTTCCTCCGAACTTATAGCTCGAGGGGCTGATGAAGATCGGCACTATCGGTGCGCTCGTTTTGGCGGCGATGAAGGCGCAGCCCTTTTCAAATTCGTCCATATCGCCGGTAACGCTTCTCGTTCCCTCGGGGAAGATGCCGAAGGCGTGCCCTTCCTCGAGAAGAGCAAGCGCCTGCTTGAGCGCCTTGATATCCGCGGTTCGCCTGTTCACGGGGAAAACGAACGCGGAGCGCATCAGCGCGCCGAGCAGCTTATTATCGAAAAGCTCCTTTTTCGCCATGAAATGAATGACTCTCGGGCTTGTGAGCAGCAGCATCACGGGATCGAGCAGATTCTGATGGTTGCAGATGAAAATGACACCGCCCTCGAGCTTTAGGTTTTCCTTTTTGCCGTATATCTTCGGGCGGTGGATAAGCCAAAGCAGCCATTTTAAGCAGTATCTAACGAAATAATAGATCACGAGGTCACCCCCATTTTTGTGAATAGTGAAGAGTGAATAATGAATAGTTAAGGTGCAAATACCGCAGGCGGTATTTGTTCATATTCAATATTCGCAAGCATATTTCTCAGATATCTATCATCGAAAGCAGCACCTTCGTGAGCACCTGCTTTATGCTCAATTCGCTCGTATCCACGAGCACCGCATCCTCGGCGGGGCGAAGCGGCGCATACTCGCGGTTCATATCGCGGTAGTCACGCTCCTGTATCTCGCGCAGAATGTCGTCGTAGGTCATGCCGTCCAGCTTGCCCTTCTGCTCGTACTCATTGTAGCGCCTTTGGGCTCTTACCTCGGCGGAAGCGGTGACGTAGAACTTAAACCTTGCATCGGGAAGAACCACGGTGCAGATATCGCGCCCGTCCATAACGAGGCTCTGACGCTTGGCAAGCTCGCGCTGAAGCTCCAGCAGCTTTTCGCGCACGGGAGGCAGGGTGGAAACGTTCGACGCCGCCTGCGACACCTCCTCGGTGCGGATAAGGCCGTTCACGTCCTCGCCGTCAAGGAAGATATGCTGCGCGCCGTCCACGTGCTCAATGGTGACGACGGTATCTTGGAGCATCGGCTCCACCTGTGAAACGTCGGAAGGGTCGATGCCGAGCCGCAGCGCCTTGAGCCCGATCGCGCGGAACATCGCGCCGGTGTCCACGTGGATCAGCCCGAAGAGCGACGCAAGCTCCTTTGCAACGGTGCTCTTGCCCGCGCTCGCGGGGCCGTCTATCGCAACGGCAAAGACCTTGTTTTCGTTGGTTTCATTCTTGACCGCGCATGCGGTGCAGTCACGTTCGTTCATTTTTTGCCTCCTATTGCAGCATGAAAAATCGTATTTGCAAAATATTTACAAGAAATTCCGTAGGAATTTCATCCTAAACTATTCATTATTCACTATTCAATATTCACTAGCGCCCGCAGCCGATCGGCCCGCCACAAACCCCGTGGACCATGCTATCTGCAGATTGAACCCGCCCGTGCAGGCGTCCGCGTCGATGACCTCGCCTGCGAAGTACAGCCCCGGGAGCAGCTTCGACTCCATTGTGCGCGGGTCTATCTCCTTTATCGAAACGCCGCCGCGCGTGATTATCGCTTCCTCGATCGGGCGCGCACGCTTGACCGTCAGAACCATGCATTTGAGCGTTTCGGCGATCGAACCGCGCTCCTCGCGCGTCAGCTCGTCTATCGTCCTTGTGTGATCGACCTTTGCAAGCATCAAAACCGTGTCGATAAGGCGCGAGGGCAGCAGCTCCACCATCGCGTTATTGACCTGCTTATGCTTATACTTCTCAAAATCCCGCAGCAGCCTTGCATCGAGCTGCTCCGGCGTGAGACCGGGCTTCAGGTCTATCTCAAGCCTTGCACCCTCGGGCGCATCGGCAAGATAGCTCGATGCGCTCAAAACGAGCGGCCCGCTCACGCCGAAATGCGTGAACAGCATCTCCCCAAGCTCCTCGTAAACCGGCTTTTGCTTTTTCGGCTTATTCGCCTTTTTGCCCGCGCTTTCGGCGTTTTCCGGCTTTTTCTCGGGCTTGTAGGCGCGAAGCGTAACGTTTTTCAGCGAAAGCCCCATCAGCTCCGCCGCCCATGCTTCCTCGGTTTCAAACGGTATCAGCGAGGGCTTGGGCTCGATTATCGTATGCCCGAGCTTCTCCGCAAAGGCGTAGCCGTCGCCCGTGGAGCCGGTCGATGAATACGAAAGCCCGCCCGCGGCGATTATCAGCCGATCGTACTCGCGCTTTCCGCCGTGCATGCCAGCCATCGTCAGAAGGAATTTGCCGCCTGCGCCTTCCGCGCCGTTTTCGTCCTCGATATAGTCAATGCTTTGCACATAGGTGCCGAGCAGAAGCCTTGCGCCGCATTTTGAAGCATGGCTCACCAGCGCCCTTATCACGTCGCTCGATTTATCGCTCTCGGGGAAATATCTGCCGCCGCGCTCGAGCTTCGCGGGAACGCCCTCGCTTTTCAGAATATCGAGGATATCATCCGAAAAGAATGCGTCGAATGCGCTGTACAGAAAGCGTCCGTTTCGCGGGATATTCTTCAAAAATTCGTCGCGGTCTGCGGCGTTCGTGATATTGCAGCGCCCCTTGCCGGTAAGATAGAGCTTGCGCCCCGCCCGCTCGTTGCGGTCGATGATCTCCACCTTTGCGCCGCTTTTTGCCGCCGCAGCGCCCGCGATAAGCCCCGCCGCGCCCGCGCCGATTATGCCGATTTTAACCATAATTCTCCCTTATTACATATTTCCTAAGCCTTCTCCTTGAGGAGAAGGTGGCTGAGGCGGAGCAACGCTCCGCGAAGACGGATGAGGTGGAAACCTGCACAAATCCCGCAAGGGATTTGAATCGATTTTTAATAATTCTTTTCCGCGATATGCGCTATCTTCGCAAGATGCTCGTAATCCGTCATATCGTATTTAAGCGGCGTAACGGTCACGAAGCCGTCGCGTATGTATTTTTCATCCGAGGTGTCGCATTCGGGGCATTCGGTTATCTTCTGCGAAGGCGTGCGGTAGCCTATGCCGCCGCCCTCGAGCTCCACGCGCTCATACTCATCCGCATAGAACTGCTCGGCAAGATACGCGGCGCGGATGCCGCTGTACCTCTCCCTCGGCAGAAACGGATAATTGACGTTCAGCAGCCGCTTTTCCGCCGTGGTGCAGCTTAAAAACAGCTCGAAATTCTCGGCGAAATGCGCCGCCGCATCGTCGAAATAATCCGTCTTTATCGTATCCCTCGAAACGGCGATCGAGCGAAAGCCGAGCATGGCGGCTTCGGCGGCCGCGCTGACCGTGCCGGAATAGAGCACGTCCGTTCCTATATTGCCCGCCTGATTTATGCCCGAAACCACCGCATCGGGCTTCCATTTGAGGTGCGAGAGCACGAAGCGCGTGCAGTCCGCGGGAGTGCCGTCCACACAGACCGCCTCCGAAGCAGTCACGCCGTCTATCTCGATTTTTTCCACAGCCAAAGGCTTTTTCAGCGTCAAGCCGTGGCTGACGCAGCTTTGGTTGAATTTCGGCGCGCAGATAAGAAGCTCGTGCTCCGCTTGCAGAGCGCGGCAAAGCGCGGCTATGCCGGGCGCGAAAAAGCCGTCGTCGTTGGTGATAAGCAGTTTCATACATACTCCGTTTCCAAGGTTTTAATAGGATACATTTATTCTATCATATTATACCAAATCGGAGCGTGCTTTTCAATTTATCCGCAAAAAAGTGCTGCGCTCCCGGTGCGCAAAAAAGGCGCCGCCAACAGGCAGCGCCCCATCATCATTCCTCGTCCTCGTCCTTTTCCTTATCCTTGCCCTCCCAGTCGATCTCGTCGTCGTCCTCGGGTTCGGGCTTAGGATTCACCTTAACGAGCACCCGTGTTACGCGCAGATTCTGAAGCTGCTTGACGGTTATGGTCAGGTGCTCGAAATCGAAGCTTTCGCCCCTTGCGGGGTAGCCGCCGAGCTGCTCTATCGCAAAGCCGCCCACGGTGGCGTTATCGTCGTCGAAATCGCGGTCGTCTATCTCGAATTCCTCGAGGAAGTCGTAGATGCGCATATTGCCGTCCACCTCGTAAAGCTCCGGCGCAAGCTCAACTATCTCGTCCTCGATCTCGTCGGTCTCATCCCAGATATCGCCAACGAGCTGCTCGAGGATATCCTCCATCGTGATAAGGCCCATCGTGCCGCCGTATTCGTCGGTCACTATAGCAAGATGCAGCTTCTTTTCGCGAAGCTCGCGCAGCGCCTGCGGCAGGATCGTGGTTTTATGAAGGAAAACGACCGGAAGAAGCTTGCTTCTTATGTCGAACTCCTCCCCCGCCGCCATCGCCTTGAGGAACTGGTTGAGGTGCAGCACGCCGATGATATTGTCGATGCTGTCCTCATACACGGGGATCCTCGAATAGACGGAGGTTTCTATGACCTCCATTATTTCCTCGCGGCTGTCCTCGATATCTATCGCCACCATATCCACGCGCGGAGTGATTATCTCATACACGCAGATATCCGGAAAATCGAGCGCGGACTGCAGCAGCTCGCTCGTGTCCTCATCTATAACGCCCTCATCCTCGACCGTGTCTATGATCTCGGAGAGATCGTCCTCGGTAACGGCGTCGTCATCCTCCTCGGTTTTCCAGCGCTTGCTGATGCTGCCGATCAGCTTCATAACGAGCCAGACTATGGGCGAAAAGATTATCATAATGCCGCGCAGCGGGCGCGAGACCTTCATCGAGAAGCGCTCGGGATCTCCCTTTGCCGAAAGCTTGGGCACGGTCTCGCCGAAGATGAGCACGAAAACCGTTATCGCGGCGGTGGAGATCGCAGCGGCGGTGTTTTCGCCCACTATCCCCCTGTCGGCAAGCAGCATTATGAAGAGCTGTGTCGCAATGGTGGATGAGGCGAGATTCACAAGGTTGTTTCCGATAAGGATGCTTGAAAGCGCCCTGTCGTAATTATCGGTTATGTACAGTGCGCGGCGCGCCTTTTGATTCTTTGTGTCGTTGAAGATCCTCTTTAATCGGAGCGGATTCACCGTGGAATACGCGATCTCGCTGCCGGAGAAGAACGCCGAAAACGCCACAAGGACTATCAGCGCCAAAACATAAACGGGCCATGTCATAGCGCGGTACCTCCGGCTTTCAGCAGCTCCTCTTTAAAGCTCTCCGCGCCCTTTTTTGGCTGGGGCTCGTCGGGATCGTATTCATCGAAGATCTCGCCGACGAGCTCCTCAAGGATATCCTCTATGGTGATTATGCCATCCACCTGCCCCTGCTCGGAAACGAAGGCAAGATGGATCTTGCTGTGGCTCATCTCGGAAAGAAGCTCATCCACCGGCACGTCCGGACGGATGAACAGCGGCGTGTCGATCAGATCTATAAGATCGGTCTCCTCCCCGTCCCTTAGATACGCCTTGAGGAAGGGGCGAATGTTCAGCACGCCGACCACCCTGCCCTTTGCGTTCAGCATCGGGAAGCGCGAATGATTCGTTTTCTGAACGCGCTCGAATATATCCGCAAGCTCCATCGAGGTGTCCAGCGTTTCAACGCTCGCCCAAGGGGTCATCGAATCGCGCGCGGTCCTCGCGCCGAAATGCAGCGCGCTGACCATCAGCCTCGCGGTCTCGGTCTCGGTTTTTTCGTCCTCCTCGCGCTCATCCTTGAAGCTCTCTATCAGGTCGGTAAGATCATCCTCAGTCACGCTCGGCTCGCTCGTGCTTCTTTTGAAAAACAGCTTCTGAATGCCCGTGCTTATCCGGGTGAACACCGCCGATACGGGCGTGAGTATCTTCATAAGAACGTACAGGGATTTGCCGATGCGAAGCGCAACGCTCTCGCTCGCCGCCTTTGCGCGGTACTTTGGCAGCATTTCGGCAGCAAAAAACACCACCATCGTAACAAGCACGGTGGAAAGCACGAGCGCCGCGTCAAGGAAGCCGCTTCCCATGAACAGTTGGCGCGTCAGCAGCGTCGCGATGGCGGCGCAGGCGATGTGCATCACGTTGTTTCCGATGAGGATGGTTGAAAGTGCTTTATCGAAATTGTTCAGTATGTACATAACATACTGCGCTTTCTTATTGCCGTCCTCAGCGTATGATTTCATACGCATTTTGTTTACCGAAGAAAGCGCCGTTTCGCTTGCAGCAAAATACGCTCCGCCCAGTATGAGGAGAACTATAAGAATCAGGTAAACAGCGATAGTTCCGAAATTGAGTCCGCTTTGTGCATTCTCGGCCGCAGCGCCGATCTGCGCGGACAGGCATCGCCATATACTACTGTCGTCCACTAAAATACCAACTCCTTTTTGGACAATAGTCTTATAGTTTTTTATTCTATCATAAAAACAGAGGATTTGCAAGCTTTGAACGCGAGACATCGCCTTTTGGCGGCTTTTCGGCGCATTTTCCCGCCTCAAACAACCGACGGTTGATTGAAAATCGAAAACAAAGCGCTGTACTTTCCCGTG
Source organism: Clostridia bacterium (assembly GCA_017523925.1). Taxonomy (GTDB): domain Bacteria; phylum Bacillota; class Clostridia; order Christensenellales; family CAG-138; genus PeH17. The sequence continues at coordinate 994 of JAFWVQ010000017.1, read as the reverse complement.
ATAATGGTTTAAGATAAGCTCATCGGTACCGAAAACACACGAAAACGGAGAAAGATCATGGAACTTTCAAACAAGATAAAGCAGCTTCGCACCCAAAAGGGAGTTAAGCAGGAAAAGCTTGCGGAGGAGATGGGCGTTTCCGCGCAGGCGCCGGCAGCTTTTATCCTCTCACGAGCGGGGCGTACACAGCGCGCCGTACTTGCCTTATCGACGCCGGAAAGGATTATTGTATCACATAAAGAAAGCCTGCCTCGGCCTTTCGGCGCGGCGCGGGCGAGCGAAAAAATATATTGATGCATTTGTGACAAAATCACAGTTTATTGATGCAAAGGGGCTTGATAAACACAATATCTTGTGGTACAATATAATCAAGAGCTATGTGCAAAGCGCGGGATCATCCGCGCTTTTGCCGCCGTAATACAGAATTTTCAGGAGGAAATAGAATGTACCGTGTAGTTAAAAGGGATAACGCCATCGTCAATTTCGACCTCAGCAAGATCAAGGAGGCTATGAGCCGCGCGTTCGAGGCGCAGGAGAAGCCCTGCCACCCCGACATACTCGACCTGCTCGCGCTCAAGGTCACCGCCGACTTCGCCCCCAAGGTGAAGGACGACCTGATCGCCGTTGAGGATATTCAGGACAGCGTTGAGTCCGTGCTGATCCAGGCCGGCTATGCCGACGTTGCCAAGGCGTACATCCTCTACCGCCGCCAGCGCGAAAAGCTGCGCAACATGAAAAACACCTTCCTCGACTACCGCGACACGGTGAATAAATACGTCAACGTCACCGATTGGCGCGTCGAGGAAAACTCCACCGTCACCTACTCCGTCGGCGGTCTGATCCTCTCCAACAGCGGCGCGATCACCGCGAACTACTGGCTGAGCGAGGTCTACGACGACGAGATCGCAAACGCGCACCGCACCTGCGAATTCCATCTGCACGATCTCTCCATGCTCACCGGCTACTGCGCGGGCTGGTCGCTCCGTCAGCTTAT
>JAFWVQ010000016.1 GCA_017523925.1 Clostridia bacterium | reverse complement strand
TTTCAGCAGGAGGAAAATATGGATAAGCTCATCATCACCGCCGCCATCTGCGGCGCGGAAGTCACCAAGGAGCACAATCCCGCCGTTCCGTACACCGTGACCGAAATGGTAAACGAGGCTCGCTCGGCATACGATGCGGGCGCCGCCATCATCCACGTTCACGTTCGCGAGGACGACGGCACCCCCACCCAGAGCCGCGAAAGATTCCGCGTGGTCATGGATGCGATCAGGTCCGAGCTTCCGGACGTTATCATGATCCCCTCCACCGGCGGCGCCACCGGCATGAGCCCCGAGGAGAGGCTCCAGCCCACCGAACTCTTCCCCGAAATGGCAACGCTTGACTGCGGCACCTGCAATTTCGGCGACGAGATCTTCGACAACACCATGCCCATGATGCGCACCTTCGGCAAGCGCATGATCGCAAACGGCATCAAGCCCGAGTATGAGTGCTTCGAGATGGGTCATATCGACACCATCCTCGACATGGCGAGAAAAGGCGAGGTCCCCGGCGACCCGATGCAGTTCAACTTCGTTCTCGGTGTTAAGGGCTGCACCCCCGCAACCGTGCAGAACCTCGTTTGGATGGTGAACGCCATCCCGAAGAACGCGACCTGGACCGCGACCGGCGTAGGAAGAGCCGCTTTCACCCTTGCCGCTCCCACCATCGTTATGGGCGGCAACGTTCGAGTCGGTTTTGAGGACAACATCTATCTTTCCAAGGGCGTTAAGGCGCTTTCCAACGGGCAGCTCGTTGAAAAGGTCGTGCGCCTCTCCCGCGAGCTCGGCAGGGATATCGCATCCCCCGACGAGGCGCGCGCGATCCTCGGCCTTGCCCCGCGCAAATAAGCGGAGCGTCCCACAGCATCGTTATTAAACTTTTACTAATAAATAATTAATTTTCGGAGGAAACCACAATGGCAATCAAAGGCAACAAGTACGGCACCCACAGAGTTATCGAGCCCCAGGGCGTTCTTACCCAGGCGGCTTGGAAGGTCGACAACGACATGAGCAAGCGTTATTCCAACGAGATCATCTGCGACGTCATCTCCCTCAACATCGACTCCGCTTCCTTCACCCAGATCGAGGAAGCCTGCGGCGGCGATGAGAAGAAGATCGGCGAGATGATCATGGGCATTGTTGCCGAGCGCGGCAAGCAGCAGAACCCCGTTACCGGCTCCGGCGGCATGTTCATCGGCAAGGTCGCCTATATCGGCGAGGATCTCAGGGACCGCGACCTCAAGGTTGGCGACAAGATCGCTTCGCTCGTTTCCCTCTCCCTCACCCCCCTCAAGATCGATAAGATCCTTGCTATCCATAAGGATATCGACCGCGTTGACATCATCGGCCAGGCCGTACTCTTCGAGAGCGGCATCTACGCCAAGCTTCCCGATGACATGAGCGAACCCCTTGCTCTTGCGGCTCTGGACGTTGCAGGCGCACCCGCTCAGGCACGCAAGCTCCCCAAGGAGGGCGACAGCGTTCTTATCCTCGGCGCAAATGGCAAGAGCGGCGTTCTCTGCGGCTATGAGGCCATGAAGAAGGTCGGCCCCAAGGGCAACGTCGTCGGCGTAGTTCGCAATCCCGCTCAGGTCCCCGCTCTGCTGAAGTTGGGCGTTTACAACAAGGTCATCGTCGCAAGCGCTACCGAGCCCATTGCGGTTCTCGAGGCTGCGCTTGAAGCCAACGGCGGCAAGGAATACGATATCTCCATCAGCTGCGTAAACATCGAGAGCTGCGAGATGAGCGCTATCCTCCCCGTTCGTGACGACGGTATCGTTTACTTCTTCTCCATGGCAACCAGCTTCACCAAGGCTGCTCTCGGCGCCGAGGGCATAGGCAAGGACGTTACCATGATCGTCGGCAACGGCTACACCAAGGACCATGCCGAGATCACGCTGAACGTTCTTCGCGAGAACGAGAAGCTGCGCAAGCTCTTCGACGAGAAGTATTGCTGAGTCTTTCACGGCAGCCGCTCTTAGTTGGAACGGCTGCCAATTCCTTTAAACGAGGTACACCCGATGAATAAAAGCAGACAGTACGGTCTTTTTACCGACGTTCCCGAAGAGCTTTGGAACGATTGGCACTGGCAGGTGCAGAATCGCATCGAAACGCTCGAGGATCTGAAGAAATACATCGCGCTGACTCCTGAGGAGGAGGAGGGCGTTAAGAAATGTCTCGGCACTCTCCGCATGGCCATAACCCCCTACTATCTCTCCCTTATCAATCCGAACGATCCCTATGATCCCGTTCGCCGTCAGTGCATACCCTCCGGCGCGGAGCTCTTCCGGGCGCCAGAGGATCAGCTCGATCCTCTTCACGAGGACACCGACTCCCCCGTTCCCGGTCTCACCCACCGCTATCCCGACCGCGTGCTGTTCCTGATCACCGACCAGTGCAGCATGTACTGCCGCCACTGCACCCGCCGCAGGTTCGCGGGTCAGCACGATACCGCCGTTCCCGATCAGCAGATCGAGGGCTGCCTCGACTATATCCGCAATCATCCCGAGGTGCGCGACGTTCTGCTCTCCGGCGGCGACGCGCTGATCCAGAGCGATGCAAAGCTTGAGTACATCATCTCCGAGCTTCGCAAGATCCCGCACGTTGAGATCGTCCGTATCGGCAGCCGCACCCCGGTCGTCATGCCCCAGAGGATCACTCCAGAGCTTTGTGCAATGCTCAAGAAGTATCATCCCATCTGGCTGAACACGCATTTCAACCATCCGAACGAGATCACAGAGGAATCCAAGCGCGCCTGCGAAATGCTCGCAGACGCCGGCATCCCGCTCGGCAATCAGAGCGTGCTTCTTGCGGGCGTGAACGACTGCGTGCACGTTATGAAGAAGCTTGTGAACGACCTTGTCAAGATCCGCGTTCGTCCGTACTACATCTACGTTTGCGATCTTTCGATGGGTCTCACGCATTTCCGCACCCCCGTCAGCAAGGGCATCGAGATCATCGAGGGTCTCAGGGGCCACACCAGCGGCTACTGCATCCCGACCTTCGTTGTGGACGCACCGGGCGGCGGCGGCAAAACCCCCGTTATGCCGAACTACGTCATCAGCCAGACCCCGAGGAAGACCATCCTCAGGAACTTCGAGGGCGTTATCACCACCTATACAGAGCCCGAGCACTATGCCAATGAGTGCCACTGCGAGGTATGCCGTAAAGAGCGCGGCGAGCAGCCCGATCTCGTTGGTGTTGCGGGTCTTGAGCAGGGCCGCCGCGACGGCAAGATCTCGCTCGAGCCCTCCGATCTTGAGAGAAACAAGAGGGGCAAGCACTGAGTCTCGCATTCGGCTTGCTAAATTGATTCTGTCATTCACGCGGTCGGCAGCGCATACTGCCGACCGCGCTCAATAATAGCAGGAGGTAAAGCTAAAAATGGAAAGTAAACTTAACCTCAATTTTGAACTTGTTGAAAAAGCTCGCCAATCCGCAAGCCGCATCGCGGAGGATACGCAGAGCTTCATCGACGTTCATACCACCGTCACCGTTGAGCGCGCGGTCTGCCGCCTTCTTCTGATCGACGGCGTGAACGAGTTTGACGTGCCGCTCCCCAACGTAGTTGTTGATCATCTCTTCGACAAAGGCATCCTGAACGGCGGCGCGGCTTACTATATCGGAAACGCGATGGCGGAGACCGGCATGGATCCCCAGCAGATCGCCGAGGCCGTGGACAAGGGCGAGATCGATCTTTCGGCCGTTCCCCCTGCACTCCATCGAGGAGATACGCGCGGCGATCATGCCCGTTGCGGAAGCGACCGTCGAGCGCATCCGCGGCAACGTTGCAAAGCGTAACGAGTACCTCAACGAATTCGGCGACAAGAAGGGTCCGTACCTCTACATAATCGTTGCAACGGGCAACATCTACGAGGATATCATCCAGGCGAAGGCGGGCGCAAAGCAGGGCGCCGACATCATCGCGGTTATCCGCACCACGGGTCAGAGCCTTCTTGACTACGTTCCCTACGGCGCTACCACCGAGGGCTTCGGCGGAACCTACGCCACTCAGGAAAACTTCCGCCTGATGCGCGCCGCGCTCGACGAGGTCGGCGAAGAGCAGCACCGCTATATCCGCCTGTGCAACTACTGCTCCGGTCTGTGCATGCCCGAGATCGCGGCGATGGGCGCGCTCGAAAGGCTCGACGTTATGCTCAACGACGCGCTCTACGGCATTCTTTTCCGCGATATCAATATGCAGCGCACGATCGTGGATCAGTTCTTCAGCCGCGTTATAAACAGCTTTGCCGGCGTTATCATAAACACAGGCGAGGACAACTACCTCACCACCGCCGATGCTGTTGAGGAGGCGCACACGGTTCTTGCTTCGCAGTTCCTCAACGAGCAATTCGCGATAAAGGCGGGGCTTCCCGAGGAGCAGCAGGGTCTCGGTCACGCATTCGAGATCGATCCCGATGTCGAAAACGGCTTCCTTTACGAGCTTGCTCAGGCTCAGATGGCAAGGGAAATTTTCCCCAAGGCGCCCCTCAAGTACATGCCCCCCACCAAGTTCATGACGGGCAACATCTTCAGGGGTCACGTTCAGGACGCGCTGTTCAATATGGTAACGATCCTCACCGGCCAGAAGCTTCATCTGCTCGGCATGATGACCGAGGCTATCCACACCCCGTTCATGAGCGACCGTGCGCTTTCGATCGAGAACGCGCAGTACATATTCAACACCATGCACGATCTCGGAGCCGAGCTTTCATACAAGAAGGGCGGCATCATGGAAACGAGGGCGAACTTCGTGCTTCAGAAGGCAACCGACCTGCTTGGCGAGATCGAGCATATGGGGCTTTTCGCAACGCTTGAAAAGGGCGTTTTTGCCGACATCAAGCGCCCCCGCGACGGCGGCAAGGGCCTTGCGGGCGTTGTGACCAAGGCCGAGTTCTACTTCAACCCGTTCGTTGAACTTATGTTCAACGAAAAAGTTGCGAAGGGAGGCGAAAACGCATGAGCGGAGGACTTTACAACACTCATAAAGCGGATTTCGATACAACGCTCGATCTGACCCGTCTGAAAGCCTATGGCGACACGATGAACGACGGCAAGGTGCAGTTCAGCTTCACCCTTCCCGTTAAGAACGACGCTCGCGGCATGGAGGCCGCCCGTCAGCTCGTTCGCAAAATGGGCGTGGACGATCCGAACGTTGCGATCGCAAAATCGCTCGATAAGGAGTTCACCTTCTACGTTGTTTACGGCGGCGTTGCCCACAGCGTGGATTATGAAAACATCCACGTTCAGACCGTTGAAGCGGAAACGATGAGCATGGAGGAAACGAACGACTACATCTCCGAGCATTTCGGCAGGAAGATCATCATGATCGGCGCTTCCACCGGAACCGACGCGCACACCGTCGGCATCGACGCGATCATGAACCGCAAGGGCTTTGCGGGTCATTACGGACTTGAGCGCTATGAAATGGTCGAGGCGATCAACATGGGCGCGCAGGTCCCGAACGAGGATTTCCTTAAGAAGGCGCTCGAAGTGAATGCGGACGTGCTTCTCATCTCGCAAACCGTTACTCAGAAGGATATCCATATCCAGAATCTCACCGAGCTCATAGAGCTGCTTGAGGCCGAGGGGCTTCGCGACCGCTTCGTGGTTTGCTGCGGCGGCCCCCGCATCACGCATGAGCTTGCCAAGGAGCTCGGCTTCGATGCAGGCTTCGGCGCCGGCACCTATGCTGACGACGTGGCTACCTTTGCCGTTACCGAGATGGTCAAGCGCGGCATGAAATAAGCTGTTTCAGTAGATCGGGATGGCGCTTCGGCGTCATCCCTTTGCGGTTGAATCGGCAGATGTACACTGTTATCATATTTATTTATGGATAAAAAACTCGGGATCAAGGTGCTGCTTGCGGCGATAATCAGCCATGTTTTCTGGGGCTTCAGCTTCATCGCATCAAGAACTGCGCTCGACACCGCGCATGTTTTCTTGCTTTTGAGCCATCGCTTTTTGATCGCCGTGATCGTTATGAGCGCGGTGATGCTGATCAAGCGAATAAAGCTGAGTATCCGCGGAAACAAGCGCGCCTATCTGCTCGTTCTGCTCGGGCTGTTTGAGCCGGTGATCTATTTCTTCGGCGAACAATATGGCATATTGCATTCGAGCACAATCTTTTCAGGCGTGATGATCGCGATGATACCGATCTTTTCGATACTCGCCGCAGCTCCGATTCTTCATGAAAAGCCTACGATAGGGCAGCTCGTTTTCAGCATTATCTCGGTTGCCGGCGTTGTGGGCATCGGGCTTATCACGAAATCGAGCGGCTCGCTCGATCTGATCGGCGTTTTGGCGCTGACCGTCGCCGTGCTTGCCGCCTGCGCCTACACTCTGCTCGGCAGGGGCATTTCGAAGGAGTTTACGCCTTTTGAGCGCACCTACATGATGCTCGTCGTCGGCGCGGTCGTGTTCACCGTGCTTGCGGCTATCCGATGCAGGTTCAGCCCCGCGGCATATTTTGCACCTTTTGCTTCCCTGCCCTATCTTCTCAGCGCGCTTTTCCTCGGCGTTTGCTGCTCCTGTATAAGCTATTTCCTCGTTTCATACGCGATAACCCATCTTACCGTGGCGCAGTCAACTGTGTTTGCAAACCTCACCACCGCCGTTTCGGTTTTTGCGGGCGCGGTGCTGCTTGGCGAGCCGTTTTCGCTCCTCGGCGTGATTTTCTGCGTTATGATACTCGCCGGCATATACGGAGTTCAGCTAACCGCTAGGAAGGAGCACGGCGAATGAGAATTTGCTTTTCGTTCGCGCTTCAAATGCGGCGCGGCAAACCCGGACGATTTGCGGAAATCATCGAAAGCTTTTCATTTTTCCTTGATTTTTGCCGCCGATTGTTATATACTGAATTTATTGGGCGCGTGCCCGAAACCAAATCATTATTTACCCGCACAGCGGGAGAGACGGAGGTCATTTTTAAATGAGAGAAATCTATGTTGTCAACTGCTGCCGTACCGCCATCGGTTCCTTCGGCGGTTCACTGAAGGATGTTTCCGCCGCTCAGCTCGGCTCCATCGTTGTTAAGGAAGCGCTCAACCGTGCAGGCGTCGCTCCCGAAAACGTTGATGAAGTCATGTTCGGCTGCATCCTCACCGCAGGTCTCGGCCAGAACGTAGCCCGCCAGGTCAGCCTCGGCGCAGGCCTTCCCGTTGAAGTACCCGCATATACCGTTGGCATGGTCTGCGGCAGCGGCATGAAGTCCGTCATCGAGGGCGCTCGTGCGATCGCCTGCGGCGACGCGGAGATCGTTGTGGCCGGCGGCACCGAGAATATGTCCCAGGCTCCCTATGCGCTTCCCGCCGCTCGCTGGGGCGCAAGGATGGGCAACCATACCCTCGTGGACACCATGATATCGGACGGCCTTTGGGACGTTTACAACAACTACCACATGGGCACCACCGCTGAGAACGTTTGCGATAAGTGGGAGCTGACCCGTGAGGAGCTCGATGCATTTGCGCTCGCTTCCCAGCTCAAGACCGAGATCGCTCAGAACAACAACCGCTTCGACGATGAGATCGTTCCCGTGACCATCAAGGTCAAGAAGCAGGATGTTGAGTTTAAGAAGGATGAGTTCCCCCGCGCAGGCTCCACCATCGAGGGTCTGCAGAAGCTTCGCGGCGCATTCGCCACCGCCGATGGCGGCAAGGGCGAGCGCGTTACCGCCGGCAACGCATCCGGTATCAACGACGGCGCTGCGGCGATCGTGCTTGCTTCCAAGGAAGCCGTTGAAAAGTACGGCCTCAAGCCCATGGCCAAGCTCGTAAGCTGGGGCCAGGGCGGCGTCGATCCCGCCATCATGGGCGTTGGTCCCGTTCCCGCCACCCGTCAGGCACTTGCCAAGGCGGATATGAGCATCCACGACATCGACCTTGTTGAGGCGAACGAGGCATTCGCGGCCCAGAGCTGTGCTGTTGCCAAGGATCTCGGCTTCGATATGGAGAAGGTCAACGTCAACGGCGGCGCTATCTCCATCGGTCATCCCGTTGGCGCAAGCGGTGCGAGGATCATCGTTACCCTGCTGCACGAAATGCTCAAGCGCGACGAAGCCAAGCACGGCCTCGCCACCCTCTGCATCGGCGGCGGCATGGGCGTTGCGACCATCTTCGAGAAGTGCTGATAAACCGACTGATATAAGGGAGATAATCTATGCCTAAATTTGTTTCGATTGAGGAAGCTGTAAAGCTCATCCCCGACGGCGCAAGCGTTATGTTCGGCGGTTTCATGGGCTGCGGCAACGCGCACCGTTTCATCGACGCCCTCTCCAAGAGCGGAGTTAAGGACCTGACCATGATCTGCAACGACGCTTCGATGCCCGGCGGACCCATGGGCGAGGAGTATTACGGCGTTGCAAAGCTCGTTCACAACAAGCAGATCAAGACCCTGATCGCCACTCACGTCGGCCTCAACCCCGAGGTCGCGACCCAGAGCATGGTGGACGGCACCCTCGAGGTCATCCTCGTTCCCCAGGGCTCGCTTGCCGAGATGATCCGCGCAGGCGGCGCAGGTCTTGGCGGAGTGCTCACCCCCGCAGGCGTCGGCACCATCGTTGAGGAAAACCCGCTCTGCATGGGCAAAATGACCGTCGACGGCAAGGAATACCTGCTTATGTCGCCCGTTCACGCTGATTTCGCCGTGATCGCGGGCGCAAAGATCGACAAGGCCGGCAACGTTTGGTACAAGGGCAACACCTCCAACTTCAACCTCGTTATGGCAACCGCGGCGGACACCGTTATCGCCGAGGCCGAGGAGATAGTTGAAGTGGGCGAGATCGAGCCCGAGAACGTTCGCACCTACGGCGTGTTCGTGGACTATGTTGTTGAGGGAGGAAAATACAATGGATAAGGCTCTGATCAAAGGTTATATCGCGGCTCGCGTAGCTAAGGAGCTCAAGGACGGCGACGTTGTCAATCTCGGCATCGGCCTTCCCACGCTCGTTCCCGCATATCTTCCCGAGGGCGTTCGCGTCATTCTCCAGAGCGAGAACGGCACCATCGGCGTTGGTCAGGTGACGGACGAAAACCGTGATCCGTTCCACGTCGTCGATGCGGGCGGATCCCCTCCGCTGCTGCGCCCGGCGCCTGCTTTATCGACAGCGCATCATCCTTCGCCCTCATTCGCGGCGGTCACGTGGATGCGACCATCCTCGGCGGTCTCGAGGTGGATGAGGAAGGCTCCCTTGCGAACTGGATCATCCCCGGCAAGAAGATGCCCGGCATGGGCGGCGCAATGGACCTGCTCGTTGGCGCGAAGAACGTTATCGTAGCTATGGAGCACACCGCGAAGGGCAATCCGAAGATCCTCAAGAAGTGCCGTCTCCCCTACACCGCCGTCAAGTGCATCACCAAGATCATAACCGAGATGGGCGTTATGGTGGTTACTCCCGAAGGTCTGCTTCTGACCGAGTATAACCCCGAGTTCACCGTCGAGGAGATCCAGGCCGTGACCGAAGCACAGCTTATCATCTCCCCCGACCTCAAGAGCATGGTATAACAGAATCAGCTTCAGCCGCTCCGCTTTACGCGGGGCGGTTTTGTTTTGGAGCCGAACAGGCGTTATACAACCACCCGTTTAACGGGTGGATAATAAAAAACGCTTTAGCTTATGAGGGCGGCGTTGATGGCGAATCAACGCCGCAAGAAAAGCAATAAGATGGATAGTGACTGAAAGCATTGCGAATTAGTCCCCGAATAGGGGGCCTTGCAGTGCGAA
>JAFWVQ010000015.1 GCA_017523925.1 Clostridia bacterium | reverse complement strand
TTCGCCTTCGGCAGGCATCATAGAACAGGTTTCTTGCCACCTTATACAGCCAAGCCCGGCGTTCCCTTTCTCCCAGTTCTTCCAGAAGATCCAGATTGGAAAGTGCCTTTATGAAGGTCTCCTGCAGTAGATCCTCTGCATCACTGACATTTCCGCATATCATACAGCAGTATTTCAACAGCTCTGTCCGATACTTGGTATATAGCTCTGCGATCATGGCGCTCTCCTTTCCTTCGGCTCTCACTCTTATAACGTTTGAGAACAGCAAAGTGTTTTTAGTATAGCATATTTTTTTGATATCTCAGAAAATAGAAAACGAAAAAACCTCCGTATGTGCAACAAAGCAAACCAATATAATTCATGGATCAGTCCCAAAGAAAAAAGTGGATTTCGTTGTATGCAAATGCAGCTCCACCAGCTTTTTCCGCCACTCGATCGCCATCCGGCCGAAAAACAATGGGATAGCGTGTAATGATATATACATTATAAATGCGGGAAGCGGAAAAATCAATAGGCAGAAGCGTTCTTGACTGAGCTTCCGCATGGCGCTCTTCACCTGCCTCGGGCAGGCGGCTTTTCCGAAAACCGAAGCCGCCGCCTCAAGCGAGACGGCGGGCTTCATCATCTATCCGTATCCGGCGTTTCCGCGCGCTTCTCACACGCGCGGAGCATGGCGGGGTGTTGGAAAAGGGAGATACCCGGGGCTCCGGTGGGAGCCGGAAAAAGCGGGGATACCCGGGGCTCCGGCGGGAGCTTGAAAGGGGGATATCCGGGGCTCCGACGGGTGCTTGAAAGTTTCGGGAAAAAGGCGCGGGCTCAACCCTGCTCGGTATCCGAAGTTTGCCTGTCGCGGCTCTCATCAAGCTCGGCGGCATTTCCTTCGAGCTCGGCGGCGTTTATTTCGCGCTCGGCGGCAGAGCTGCTTTCCCGCTTGGCGGTCGATCGGGAGAGCCTTCTGATGAGGAACACGATCGCAAGAACTATCGCCGCGGCTATTATGAGCACCAGCAGGATGCGCGGGAATTCGCCGAGCAGCCAAGCGGCAAACCGCGTGAAGCCGCCGCCGATATCGCTGAGGCTTTCGGAGAAGCGGCGGCTGACCTCGCCGGAAAAGCTTTCCTTGCCGACCGCCGTTTCGCGCTCCACCTCGCGTATCTGCATCGTGACGGAGCTGTAAGCAACGCGCCCGTCGAAGCTGCGCTTCTGCGCTTCGTAGGATTCTATGCTGTAGCGAACGTCGCTGAGCCGATTCTGAAGCGTGATGATGCTGTCGAGCGAGTCCGCTTTTTCAAGAAGCCCGAGCAGCGAATCGTATTCCGTGCGAAGCGAAGCAAGCCGCGCCTCAAGGTCTATGTATTGGCTCGTTACGTCCTGGACCTTTTCAAAGCTGCTCGTAACGTTGCATATCTCGTTCACCGCGCCGAGAAACTCATCGAGCCTTTCACTCGGTATGCGAAGCACGATATCCGCGCGGCGCAGCGAGCGCGCGTCGTAGTAGCTGCGGCCGCTCGTGCTGCTCGATTCCACGTAACCGCCGAGCTCGGCGGTTCTGCGGTTCAATTCGGACAAAAGCGCATCGAATTCAAGGGTCTGGATGGAGAGCTCCGCATCGCGGATGAGCTTTCTTCCGTCGAAAACGGGCTGCTCGCCGCTCTCTGAGCTCGGAGCAGAGGTGGTGTAGGCTTGCTCGTCGATCGGCGCGGGCAGAACACCGTCGAGCTTGCTGTTATAGCCTGCGGGCTCCATGGGATATGCGCCGTTCTTCGGCGCGGACCCGGCGCAGCCCGAGATCATAAGTGCAAACGCGCTCAGCGCCGCGAGGATACAGATCAATCTTTTCATATTCGATCCCTCCGAGTTATTTTTCGGTACAACTATAAAACGGATGAACCGCCGTTTCGGTTTACGGGAGCGGGGCAAAGGGCATAAAAACGAAATTTGCCGAAATTGCGCAAATGCTGTTGAGTGCTGTTTCATGTTGTGGTATAATATAGTTGTGAAAATATGCTCAAACTCGTGGAAAGGCGGAATATGGCTTTGAAAATACTGAAGCATCTCGTTATCTGGCGCTTCCGGGAGGAGGCGGAGGGCAAAACGCGCGAGGAGAATATGCGCCTCGTTGCGGATGCGCTTCGCGCGCTCGTCGGCGTTGCGCCCACGCTTCTGTCGCTCGAGGTGGGGGAGGACGTGCTCCACAGCGAGCAGAGCGGCGATATGGCGCTCGTTTGCGAATTCAAAAGCATCGAGGATATGCACGCCTATCGCGATTTCCCGCCCCATGCCGAGATCTCGGCCTATATTAAAAAGGTTGCCTGCGAAAGGCGCGTTGCGGATTTCTTCATCGAAAGATGATGCGGCGCGTTCCGAATGGCGAAAAGCATAGAAGAAGGAGAGCCTATGAATTACAACGTTGTTTTATCGGATGAGGTCAAGCAGGCGCTGGCGGCGGGAAAGCCGGTCATCGCCCTTGAAAGCACCATCATCTGCCACGGCATGCCGTATCCCGATAACGTTAAAACAGCCCTCGCGTGCAAGCGCATCGCGGAGCGGCACGGCGCCGTTGCGGCGATCTGCGCCATAATCAAGGGCGTTATGCGCGCGGGTCTCACCGACGAGCAGATCGAATACCTCGGCAAGACCGGGACGGATGTGCAGAAGGTTTCAAGAAGGGATATCCCCGCCGTTATCGCAAGGGGCGAGGACGGCGCCACCACCGTGGCTGGCACGATGTTCATCGCCGAAAGGGCGGGCATCAGGGTGTTCGCGACCGGCGGCATCGGCGGCGTTCACCGCGGCGCGGAGAGCTCCATGGATATCTCCGCCGATATGAACGAGCTTGGAAGAACGCCCGTCGCGGTTGTCTGCGCGGGCCCGAAGAGCATACTCGATATCGGAAGAACGCTTGAATACCTCGAGACCCAGGGCGTGCCGGTGATTGCGTTCCGAACCGACCGCGTACCCGCTTTCTACACGCCGGACAGCGGCTTTCGAGCCCCCTGCCGTGCGGACACGGTGGAGGAGCTTGCCGCTATGGTGAACGCGATGAGCGGGCTTGATATGCGCAGCGGCATGGTGATAGTGAACCCGATCCCCGAGAAATACGCGCCGGACGGCGAAAAGATCGAGAAGGCCACGGTGCGCGCCGTCAAGGAGGCCGAAAAGCTTCGGCTCGACGGCAGGGACGTTACCCCGTTCCTTCTCAAACGCATCTCGGAGCTGACCGACGGCGAGAGCCTCGAGGCGAATATCGCGCTTGTTTACAACAACGTCCGCCTTGCCGCGCTGATCGCGGCGAAAGCGGCGGAATAAAGCGGGCGGCAGAAAAATATGAACGGAGCACGAATGAAAAAGAGCGAAAACACGAACAAAAAAGCAAGGCGCACGGGAAGGGGCATTCGGCTTGCGGCCATACTGGCGGCGATTTTGATGCTGCTTGCCTGCGCGCTCGCCTGCGGCGAAGAGGACCTTATAAACACGCTTGTGGACGTTGAGACCCCCACGCCCGCATTCATACCCACGCAGGTTCCCTCGCCCACGCCGGAGCTAACGCACACGCCCGAGCCCGAGCAAACGCCCGAGCTGAGCGAGGAGCCCTCGGAGGAGCCCACCGAGGAGCCGACCGAGGAGCCCACCACGGATCTTCCGATACTGACTCCGACCCCCGAGCCCTCGCCGACGGCAACGCCGGTGCCGGCCTCGACCACCGCTTCGATGATGTTCGTTGGCGACCTTATGTGCCTCTCGATGCAGCAGCGCGGCGCGCTCAGCCAGGCGAATAACGGACTTCAGTACGATTTCAGACCCTCGTTTGAGTACGTTCGCTACATATTAAATAGAGCGGATTGCGCCGTTGGCAATCTCGAGACCGCGCTTTCGCCCTCCGCGCCGTATTCCACGGAGCTCTATCAGTTTGAAAACGGCATGCCGAACCTCAACGGTCCGCAGCTCTATCTGATGGGCGTTAAGTACGCGGGCTTCGATGCGCTCGTTATGGCAAACAACCACTGCCTCGATGCGGGCGTTCTCGGCATAGAGGAAACGCTGACCGCCGTTGAAAACTACGGCTTCAAGCACACGGGTCTGTTCCGCTCCGAAACCGAGCGGCGCTTCGTTATGCTCGACGTAAAGGGCATAAAGGTGGCTCTGCTCTCGTATTCCGAGTTCTTCAATTATAGGGAGAGCCTCGTTGCGGACAGGCCGTACATGATAAACAAATACTCCGAGGAGAAGGTGCGCCGCGACGTTGCCTCCGCAAAGGCGGCGGGCGCAGAGCTCGTGGTGGCATACAACCACTGGGGCGCGGAGAACACGCATGAGCCCACCTGGGCGGTGCGCCAGCACGCGCAGCAGATGGCGAACGCGGGCGTGGACGTTATCCTCGGCTCGCATTCCCACGCGGTCCAGCCCTCGGTTTGGCTCACCGCTTCGGACGGCAGGAGGGTGCTCTGCGTTTACTCGATGGGCAACTTCATCTCCAGCATGGACGGGCAGATGGCGAACGATACCTTCATCACCGAGATCCGCATTTCGCGCGAGAACGGCAGGGTGAGGGTTGCCGAGGAATACTACTACCCCGTGAAGGTGTTCACCTCGCTCGAGGGCAAGTGGTTCGTCGGCGTTCCCACCAAGGAGATCTGGATGCCCTTCGTTCAGTATGAGCTCGATCAGGCGCATGAGAGGATAATGCAGGTCATCATGTCGGAAAGATGACAGATCGGGTTAGTGAATAGTGAATAATGAATAGTGAATAGTTGTGGTGGAAACGCCACGGGCGTTTCGTCTGATAATATTCATTATTTCCACCGCACAGCCAATCACTTCCATGAATATGATTTGCCGCCGCTTGAGCCCTCTTCGGCTTGGGCGGCGGTTTGACAGAGGGAAGAAACTTCAATGAAAAAGCTTCAAACCGTTTCAAGAGCTCTCATAGGCTTCACCCTGCCGCTCGTTATGCTGATGCTGATATTCCTATCGGTCAGTATAGCTTCGGGCGACCGCGCGTGGCTCAAAAGGGAGTACGACAAGCTCGATATAAACTCCTATACCGGCATGAGCACGGACGACATGATCGCCGCATTCATGCAGATGGTCCATTATATGAAGGGCGATGCGGACAGTATGGACGTTGAGGTAAGCGTTCACGGCGAGAGGATGCAGATGTATAACGAGACCGAGCGCGCACATATGGTCGACGTTCGCAATTTGTATAGGAATCTGACGATCGCCGGATACGTCGTTCTTGCGCTTGCGATAATCAGCCTTGCGCTTGCCCTTGCCGCGCACAGAACGAAGGGCGAAAGGCGAAGCATACTGCGCTTTTCCGCCAAGGCCGCGCTTTGGTCGATAGCGGGCTTTGTGGGCTTCCTTCTCGCGCTCGGCGCATGGGCGGCGCTCGATTTCAACTCCTTCTGGGCGGTTTTCCATATCGTTTTCCTCGATCTTGAGTCCTCAACCTTCGATCCCGCCGTCAGCCGAATGATACAAATCTGCCCCGCGGAGCTGTTCTTCGATATGGTGCTGCGGATATTCCTGTTCGCAGGCGGCGCGATGGCGGCGATAGCGGCGGCTTGCGGAGTATATCTTAAAAAGGGAGGGAAAATATGACGAAAAATGAGGTTCAAAAACATATTCGAGCTATTTTTAAGAAAAAGGGCTTTCTGTGCAGAAATACTCATTTTTACTATGATACACCGGGCGATTTCATGATAGTGTTCGGCATACAGTCATCAATCTATGGCGGGCATTGCTATTTGGAGCGCGGATACTGCATAAAGTCAATAAACAGATATTCCGAGTATCCTAAATTCTATGAACTGGGCTTAAACTGCGGCAGGATCAACGGACCTATCGAGTATGAAGGATTTGGCGAAGAACGGATCCGATATATTGAAAACAAGGTGGATGAACTCTTGCCGAAGATGCTTGAGCTTGCCGGTGGAGGTAAGGACACCTTGATCGGGTATTACTTGGATCGCAAGGATGAGTTAGGCTGGTATGTTCTCGGGGATTATACCGCAGAGTATTTCGGCTTGACTCGTGCTGATGTTAAGTATCATTTCTGTGATCCCGATGTTTAAGAGTGGCTCATCACGGCTACAAACGAAAACCATGAACTATTTTGAAAGAACAAAGAACGCATTTGAGCAATACATAAACGCCGAAGCTCCGTTGACACTCGGCATAGAGACCTCCTGCGACGAGACCGCGGCGGCGATTCTGCGCGGCGGGCGCGAGGTTTTGTCGATGGCGGTGCATACGCAGATCCCGATACACCGTTTGTACGGCGGCGTTGTGCCGGAGATCGCATCAAGAAGCCATGCCGAGCGCATAACGGCGGTGGTGGATGAGGCGCTCAAAAGCGCGGGCGTGTCGCTCGATGATATCGGCGCGGTGGCGGTCACAAGCTCCCCCGGGCTTATCGGCGCGCTGCTGGTCGGCGTGAGCTTCGCCAAGGGCATCGCTATGGCGAAGGATATCCCCATGCTCGGCGTGAACCATATCGAGGGGCATATCGCCGCAAATTATCTGACCTACGAAGGTTTGGAGCCGCCGTTCATGTGCCTGATCGCCTCGGGCGGGCATAGCCATATCGTGCTCGTTAAGGATTACGATGAGTTCGAGCTTATCGGCAGAACGCGCGACGATGCGGCGGGCGAGGCGTTCGATAAGGTCGCCCGCGCGCTCGGGCTTCCGTACCCCGGCGGTCCCGAGGTCGAAAAGCTTGCTCGTGAGGGCAATTCCTCGGCGTATCCGCTGCACACGCCGTTCAATGCGGACACC
>JAFWVQ010000014.1 GCA_017523925.1 Clostridia bacterium | reverse complement strand
TATTATTATTATTATTGACAAACCCGAAAAAATACATTAAAATATTAGCGGAAACAAAAAAAGCGGCGGCCGGAGATATTGGGAGTATCTCCAGCCTGCATATGTGTCGTAACCACATACACAACGGATCCACCGTGCGCGCATATCCATTATAACGGAACAGGATTGTTTTTTCAAGACCTCTCCTTGGTTTTGGCAGCCTTTCCGAATGCGTCGGCCGTGTATGAAGGTACATGGCTTTTTCTGTTTCCCGGCAATGTTTGGGGGGCGGCGACCCCGTCCCCCGCTGTTGACCGGGAGTCTTGCATTCGGTAAGGCTGCTTTATTGTGTCCGTTCGCGGGTCGTTCGCAAAAAACAAAGGATCGAGAAAATATATTTATTTTCAGCGTTGACATTGCTTCTGCAACTCTGTATAATAATAACTCTCTGAATTTTTTACCAAACGACCGACGAACGCGGGCCGCAAACGCGGCTCGAGAATGAAGCAACCGCTGTTTGAGTATTTTTCAAAGCATCACGCATTCCGTATCAAAACCGAATACCGACCCAAACCGACTTAACAAGACCCAAACCAAACTAAACCAAGCCCAAGACCGAACCGATCGTAAGCAATGCGCTTTCGCCATCCGCCATGGGATGCCTTTGCGCCAAAAACGCCTGTTTTGACCCGAGCCCGTTCGTTTTACAAACGCTTTTCGAGTGCGTTTTGACTGGCGAACACGGCTCGCGCCCTCCTTTGCGCCCTTTTGATCGGCGCCGTGACCCGCTTGCGGCCGGCGTATCAAGGGACGGGGAGTGCGAGCGGAGCAAAAGGAACCAAACCAAGAAAGAGAGGGTAAAAGTTATGAAAAAAACCTGTGATCAGATTATTGGAGGTGTTCTTATGTTTTCAAAAAGGTCTCTTGCCATCCTCGCTGCTGTTATGCTCATGCTGAGCGCGCTGCTCTGCCCCCTGCTCCCCGCTGTTCGCGCCGAAGCTTCGGCCGATGCGGCGGGCGGAAGCTACAACGCGAACGACCTTGAAAAGCTCCTGTCCTTCCTTGAACAAAGCGATAAAAACGGCAAAAAGAACGGGTCAAAGCTGAACGCAGGCTACGATCCCGCGCTCCCCGAAACCTGGTGCTCTCCCGCGGAGGCGGGCGAAAGCGGGATGAACCTCCCCGCGATACTCTGGCGCGAGATCGAAGGCGAAAAGCGGCTTGTGCGGCTGGAGCTGCCGTTTATGTGCGAATTCACCGGCAGGCTCGATCTTTCCGACTGCGCCGCGCTCGAACACCTGAGCTTCCGCGATAATCGGATCAGCGAAGTGAACCTTGCGGGCTGCCGCGCGCTGACCTCGCTCATCGGCTATCGCAACGAGCTTACCTGCCTGGACGTTTCGGACTGTCCTCTGCTCGAAACGCTTGCCATTCAGCATAACTCGGTTTCTTCGATCGACGTTTCGAACAATCCCATGCTCAGCGCGCTGTGCTGCGACGGCAACGGCATCGCCGCGCTCGATCTGAGCGGGAACCCCGCGCTCACCGAGCTTAGATGCGAGGGAAACGGACTGACCCGACTCGAGCTCATGCATAATCCCAAGCTGGATCGGCTTTGGACGGTCGGAAACCCGCTGAAGGAGCTCGATCTTTCGGGCAACGAAGCGCTTATCCCGAGCAAGCTCTTCGCAAGCGGCGAGGGCAGCGTAGGTTACTACGGAAACGACGGCACCCACAGCGTGATCGCCGAAAGGCATGGAGGAAGCGAGTTTGTGGGCTGGTTTGACGCGAGCGGCAAATGCATTTCGACCGCGGCGTCGCTGCGTCTCGACTCCACCTCCCCTGCCGAGCTGATCGCTGTATTCGCTTCACCCGGCACCACGCCCGCATTCCCCGCCGAGCGCACGGGCGGCGGGCTTTCCCCGCTGCAGCTTATCCTTCTCGCCGCGCTTGCCGGCGCTGCGGCGGCTGCCGCGGGCATGCTGATCGCAAGGCGTATGAATAAAAACGGCGATGAAAATCGATAGGATCCACCGGGCCTAACGGCACGGGAAAAGGGCGGGTATCCCCCGCCCTTTCCCGTATTCGAAAATCATTGGGTATCGTTTGCCAAAGCGCCGAAAGCGCTGCATCAATCCGTGAAGCGCAGCAGATAGCCGTCGGGATCCTGTATCAGAAACTCCTTTTGAACTATCAACTCATCGCCGTTTCGATAGCGGTTTACTTTCAGCTCTCTAAACGGCTTTATCCCGTTTGAAAGCACGCGCGAATAAAGGGTCTCAACGTCCGAAACGGTCATCTCGAAATTCACGCCCCTGCCGAACGGGTATGAAAGTTCCCCGACGCTCCAGTTGTCACCGAGCTGCTCAAACATCATTTGATTTCCATCGAGCGAAAGAAAGATAAAGCCGTCCTCCTCGCGCTCGTATTCGACGGAGAATTGCAGAACGTCGATATAAAATCGCTTTGTTCGCTCAATATCCGAAACCGTAAGCTCGGGAATCAGGGAATTGAATTTCATGGACGCTGAATAATGCCTCCTTCTTGAAAGCTCATGCGCCTCGATCGGATCGCCGTTATTATTTGCGGCTCTCTCCTTCATAGAACAGTATTCGCATATAATCGCGCCTCCCGTACAGGACGCGAGAGACATAAACTTCACCGTTTTCGAAGCGATAAAACGCGGTATAGCTTCCGCACGCTATGAAGCGATAGCTCACATCGAGCCCGATCACGGATGAAAGCGGCATTACCGATTCCGGAAATTCGGATAGCTGCCGCACGCGCTTCATTATTGCCGAAACCGTGTCCGAAGCGGCCTGCTCGTTCATAAGCTCTTGCGCTATGTATGCCTTGATGCCTTTAAGGTCTTCAAGCGCATCCGGAGAAAACCTGATCTCGGCCATTCAGATACCGAGCTCCTTTTCAACCGAAGAGATATCCAGCCAGCGGTTTTCAGCCGCACTTGCCTCTCCCCTCGAAAGCTCGCTCAAGAGCTTTAATATGGCGGCGTTTTTTTCATATTCTTCTATATCGACGATCGCATATCGACCTCTTCCGTTCTTTGTAAGAAACACGGGCGCACCTACGGCAACATCCCTTAGCACCTCGTTATAATTGCGCAAGTCCGATACGGGCTTTATATTCGGCATGGTTTATCCGTCCTTTCGATTAGCTGTAATCATTATAGCATAATCATTCGTAAAATACAACAGAATATTTTGCGCAAAGAAAAAGGGCGAGGTTTCCCACGCCCTGCCGATTTCAGATAAGATCAATACTCAAAGAAGCCCCTGCCGGTCTTTCTTCCGAGCCTGCCCGCGCGCACCATCTTGCGAAGCAAAGTGCTTGCGCGGTACTTGCCGTCGTGGGTCTCGTTGTAGAGCGTGTCCATGATCGCGAGGCAAACGTCGAGACCGACCAGATCGTCGAGCGCGAGCGGTCCCATCGGGTGGTTCGCGCCGAGTTTCATCGCCTGGTCGATATCCTCCGGCGAGGCCACGCCCTGCTGAACGAGCTCGATGGCTTCGTTTATCATCGGGATGAGTATGCGGTTCACAACGAAGCCGGGCGCTTCCGCGACCTCCACGGGCTCCTTGCCTATGGCGGCGGAGAGCTCCTTGATGGTATCGAAGGTCTGCTGCGAGGTGTTCATGCCGCGGATGATCTCAACGAGCTTCATGACCGTGGCGGGGTTGAAGAAGTGCATGCCGATGAAGCGGTCGGCACGATTCGTTGCCGAGCCGATCTCGGTGATCGAGATGGAGCTGGTGTTTGTGGCGAAGATCGTGGTTTCGGGGCAGATCGCATCGAGCTTTTTGAACAGCTCGCGCTTTATCTGCACATTTTCGATTATCGCTTCAAGCACGAGGTCCGCCTCCGCAGCCTTGCTCTGATCGGTGGTGAAGGTGATCGCGCTTACGAGCGCATCCGCAGCTTCGCGCTCCATCTTGCCGCGCTCAACGCGCTTATCGAGCCCCTTTATCATCCTCTGGCGGGACCTTTCAAGGATCTCGTCGCTGATGTCGTTTACGGTAACATTCATGCCCGCGCCTGCGAAGACCTGCGCGATATCGAGCCCCATCGTGCCCGCGCCGATAACAAAGATATTTTTCATATTTCCGATCCTTTCAGTTTGTTTTACTCGATTATTTTCCGGTGAACTCCGCCTTGGGCGTTTTCTCCACAAAGCAGGTCATCGCCATACGCTGATCCTCGCTCTCGAAGCAATCGCCGAAGAGCCTCGCCTCGTTTTCAAGATCATCCTCAAGCAGGCGCATATACTTGAAGCGCATCGCCTTTTTGGAGTTGCGCACTGCGATCGGCGCGTTCGCCGCGATCGCCTTTGCAAGCGTCATCGCCTCGTCCATCAGGCTTTCGGGCGCGACCACGCGGCTCACAAGCCCTATGCGCTGCGCCTCGTTTGCGTCGATCACCTTGCCGGTAAGGATGAGCTCCATCGCGCTTGCGCGGTCGATGGTGCGCATGAGCCTCTGCGTGCCGCCGAAGCCGGGCGTGATGCCGAGACCGACCTCGGGCTGGCCGAACTTCGCCTTCTCGCTCGCAAGGCGGATATCCGCGCAGAGGGCGAGCTCGCAGCCGCCGCCGAGCGCGTAGCCGTTTACCGCCGCGATGATGGGTATCTCGAGATTCTCGAGCGCACAGAAGGCGCGGTTGCCCCTGCGGGCGAACTCCACGGCCTCCTCGTGAGAAAGATCCTTCATTTCGGAGATATCCGCACCCGCAACGAACGCCTTGCCCGCGCCTGTCACGATGAGGCAGCGAAGCTCCGCATCCTGCGCAATCTCGCTTGCCCTTTCGTAGAGCTCCTCGAGCGTTTCGGAGTTGATCGCGTTCAGCGCGTGGGCGCGGTCGATCGTCAGTATGCCGATATAGCCCTGTTTTTCAAAGTTTATCACGTTTAGCCTCCTTTATTGATTGATTAGCTGTGATGATGAAGCTCATCAAGAATATACACTTACATTATACAGCTTTGGCAGACATATTTGAAATATATTTTTACGGGAGCGCTGCGGCAGGCGGAAAAGCCTGTCGCGGTTTTGCGCGTCGGGTGTTGCCCAAAGGCGCGAAATCTGCTATAATCCTTAGGCGAAAGGCGCGAAAGGCGCAAATAATCGATTTGGAGAGAAATATGCATTACACTTACAGGACCAGCGGCGTATGTTCCACCGCCATCGACTTCGACATCGTGGACGGCAAGCTGCACAACATCGTTTACACGGGCGGCTGCAACGGGAACCTCAAATCCATCGGAAGGCTGCTTGAGGGAGCGGACGCCGAGTTTGCTATAGAGCGGCTTTCGGGCGTTGAGTGCGGCTTTAAGAGCACCTCATGCGGCGATCAGCTCGCAAGGGCGATCAAGAAGGCGCTTGCGCAGTAAATCAAGCGCTGCCGAGATGATCATCACGAGCACGAAAAACGAAACGGTCAAGCTGCTGCGCTCGCTCAAGGAGCGCTCGAGCCGCCGCGAAACGGGGCTGCACCTCATAGAGGGTGAACGGCTAGTTTTCGACGCGCTCGCTTCGGGCATTGTTCCCGACACGGTGCTCGTTGAAAGCGGCGCCGAGCGGCTCGAGCAGAGGCTCAATGAGATGGGCGTGCCGTTTATCGGCGTTTCAAGGAGCGTGCTTGAAGCGGTCTCGGATACGAAAACCCCGCAGGGCATAGCGGCGGCCGTGAAAACGCCGAGCACCGCTCCCCCGCCCCTTTACCCCGAGAATGCGCTCATAGTGTCGCTCGACAGGCTGCAGGACCCCGGCAATCTCGGCACGATAATGCGATCGGCGGACGCGATGGGAGCAGCAGCGGTTATCCTCGGCGAGGGCTGCACCGACCCGTTTTCACCCAAGGCGCTTCGCTCGGCGATGGGCAGCGCGTACCATATCCCCGTTTACGAGGGCAAGCTGAAAAAGGAGCTTTTGAAGCTCAAGAATGCGGGAAACACGCTTATCTGCGGGCATCTTGCTGGCAGCGAGGCGCTTCCCGAGCTCAATGGCGGCTGCGTGCTCGTTATCGGCAACGAGGGCAGAGGCGTTTCGGATGAGATAGCCGAAGAATGCACGCTCTACCGCCTTAAAATGTACGGCAGAGCCGAGAGCCTGAACGCCTCCGCAGCGGCCTCCATAATGATGTATGAGCTTTCACGGCTGATGAACGCTTGACGCCGCAAATATGCTGATAATGCGAAAAGCCCGCCGCAAGGCAGGCTTTTCTTCATGCAATTTAATACATTTCGCTATGCATTTTTTATGTTTTTCGTTATATTTTCTGTAAGATCACGGTTTTGCCCGCTTGGGCGTTATACCTCGGATTTTCTTCCGAAGAGCTCGCCGAGGAAGGTGAACAGCGCGATGTAGATGCCGGAAGCGATCGCGATCTCCACAAGGCGCTTGCCGCTCGTTTCAAGGCTCGATGCATCACCGAGGAAGCTTTCGATCCAATAGTTTGAGATGGAGAAGTTTTGCAGTTTGAACATGGACTGGACCACTCCGAGCAGCGTGCCGAGGAGCATGGGACCTACGATGCAGATGGCAACGGAGCCGCCCGCCTTGCGTATCGCCGAGCTGACGGCGAGATGCAGCGCATTGAACGCCATGCAAACGAGATAGACCACCGCGATATTCTTGAAGATGCCGCTGTCGAGCTTTTGCATGCCGAGAACGAGTACCGCGAGCAGCGCGGCCGCAAGGTGGATCACGATGAACATAACGGTGCAGGCAGTGAAAACGCAGATCGCCTTGGATACGTACACGCTTTTTCTTGAGTATCCGCGCGAAAAGATGTTTTTGAGGGTCTGCTGCTCGTGGTCCTCACAGGCCACGATTGCAACGAACACGGCGCTCAGGAGGGTATAGAACGAGTTTGCAACGGCGGAAATGATGAAGCCGCCGCGCTCCTCGCGGTTCAGCATGGCCTGCATCCGGGCCACGTCCTCCGCCGTCAGCCCCATCGCCGCCTGCTCCTCGGGATCGGTGGGTATCGTGCCGCTGACCGCTTTGGGAAGCAGCTTCGTGGCCGCGGCCGAAATGATGAGCATCGCGATCATTATGGCAAGGCTGATATAGAACCATTTCTGCCTCTTTAGCTTTCGGAATTCAAGTTTTAACAATGCATTCATATCATCTGCCCAACCTTTCGATAAAGAAGTCCTCCATTCCGGTGCCCTCGCCTGCAAGCTCGTAAACGCCGATATCAGCCATTACAAGCGCCCTGTTGAGCGCGGCAGGGTCATTGACGTCGGAAAGGATATGGAGCTTGCCGCCCTCGATATGCGTTTGAAGCTCCGGGAACGAAGCGCGGATCAGCTCCTGCGCCTTTGCGGGGTCGCTTACGCCGAGCTTCAGCGAAACGCGGCATTTCCTCTGCAGCTCCTCCGCCGTGATCTCCTCGAGCACGCCCTCATGCGCTATGCCGTAGTTCGTGGCGATCTTGCCGAGCTCATCGAGCAGGTGGCTCGATATCATAAAGGTGGTTCCCCTTCGGTTCATCTCCACGATGAGATCCCTTATCTCCTTTATGCCGGCTGGATCGAGGCCGTTTATCGGCTCATCGAGGATGAGCAGCTCGGGGTCGCCAAGCAGCGCGATGGCTATGCCGAGGCGCTGGCGCATGCCGAGCGAGAACGCGCCCGCCTTCTTTTTGCCAACGTCCCCAAGGCCGACGAGCTCAAGAAGCTCGTGCATCCTGTTCTTGCTCGTTGGGGCAAGCAGGGAAAAGCGAGCCAGGTTTTCCATCGCGGTTTCGTTTTTATAGATCGCCGGCGCTTCGATAAGCGAACCGATGCGCATGCGTGCGGCGCCGAGATCGGTGCTTCCAAAGAGCTTGATCTCGCCCGAGTTGGGGATCGTGAGCCCCAGCAGAAGCTTCATCAAGCTGGTTTTGCCCGCGCCGTTTTTGCCGATAAGCCCGTAGATATCGCCCTTGCGGACGTGCACGGACATATTGTCGACAGCAGCCTTCTGGCCGTATTTTTTGACGAGGGCGTTCGTTTCAACAACATACTCCATAAGCCTTCTCCTTCATATTCGGTTTCGTTGTTTTTCCTTCCAAAGAAAAACCACGGCATCCGCCGCGCATCTCTTGAGCTGATACGCGAGGGATACCGTGATCGTATCATAATATTTTTTTACCGCGTTGTCAATAGTTTTAATTATATGTATGACTTTATCGCTGCCTTGAGCAGCTCGTAGGAGTAGACGAGCCTGGTTTCGGGCATTAGCTCGTTCCAGAGCTTATCGTTGACGGCGAGCCCCGCATACACGTTTTTCCACATATCGTCGATCGAGGCGATGTTCGGAACGGTGTTTGGCATGCGCGTTAGCCATTCGTCGTTCAGCGTGGTCGCAAAGCGCTCGCTGTTCCTCGAGATAAGGGTGGTGTAGAACACGGCTCTGCTGTCGCCGATGATCCTGTACACCGTGCCGGCGCTGTTCTGCAGGTCCTCCTCGGCCCTCTTTAAGAAGAGCACGAGGTCGTTGCCGCCGGTGAAGATGGGGTAGTTTTCAAGGGTGGCCTTGGAGGTGCCCTCCTGGAGCACGGTTATCTTGCTGCCCTTGCCGCCCAGATCGCCCTTGATCTGCTCCTTGACCTCGGCCGCAAAGGTGCTTACGCCGATGGTCTCGCTCTCGCCGAGCCAGTTGCCGATGCGGATCCACGCGATCGCATCCGCCTCCTTGGCGAAGGCCTCGAGCGAATAGTTTTTGATAAGCTCGCTCGGGCGCGTTGAATTCGCTATGCGCACCTTGGGCTCGGAGAAGATCTCTATGGGCTTATCCTCCTCGGGCTTGGCATGGGAGAAGCCCTTCGTTGCGATCGCAAGCGCGATGGTGAAAACAACGAGTATCCCAAGAACGATCGCCCACCACGGCAGGGGCTTGCCGGCGGTCTTTGCCACGGTTTTTTGCGCGGTTTTCCTGTTGTTGCTCATTTTAAAACGCTCCTTTTCTTTTTCTGCTTGTATTTTTCTTTATTATTCCGCTATTTGTTTACGGTTTCCTTTTCGCTTCACGATCCGATGATCGCGTTCCGGTTTTTCAGACCACCTGGAAGATATAAAATTTCAGATAGTCGGTTTCAGGCACTCCCCAGAGTATGGGATGATCCGTCGCCTGTCGGCGGCCCTCGATCTGGCGAAGCTGCACGCCCGCAGCCTCGGCAGCCTCCGCAAGCATCTTGCGGAACAGCTCGTCCGTCATAAAATGCGAACAGGAGCAGGTGGCAAGATACCCGCCGCGCGGCAGAAGCTTCATCGCCTTCGCGTTTATCGCCTTATAGCCGTTTATCGCGGCCTTGACGGTCTCGCGGCTCTTGGTGAACGCGGGCGGATCGAGGATGATGTAATCATAATCGCATTTTTTCGCGCTCTCCATACCCGTCAGAAGGTCGAACACGTCCGCGCAGAGAAAGTCCGTATTCCCCGAAAGCCCGTTCAGCTCGGCGTTTCTTTTCGTTTTTTCGATCGCGTCCTCGGAGATATCCACGGCAGTGACCCGCGCCGCACCCGCCTTGGCGCAGTTCAGCGCAAAAGCGCCCGTATGCGTGAAGCAGTCGAGCACGCGCCTGCCCTTTGCGATACGCGCGGCGGCGAGGCGGTTGAACTTCTGATCGAGGAAGAAGCCGGTCTTTTGCCCGTTCAGCACGTCTATCTCATACTTGATGCCGTTCTCGGTGATAACGAGCCTGCCGTCGAAGGCGGGATCGAGCCGAGGATCGGAAACGAAGCCCTTGTTTTCCTCAAGCCCCTCCTTGGCGCGGATCGACACGTCGTTTCTTTCGCAGATCGCGCGGATACTCACGCCATACTCCGCGAAAACCTCGATAAACAGGTTGAAAAGCCGTGCCTTCATGCGCTCGAAGCCGAGCGAGAGCACCTGGAAAACGAGCACGTCCTCGAACTTATCGACCGTCAGCCCCGGGAAGCTGTCCGCCTCGCCGAAGATGACGCGGAAGCAGGTCTCC
Organism: Clostridia bacterium; assembly: GCA_017523925.1. Lineage (GTDB taxonomy): Bacteria > Bacillota > Clostridia > Christensenellales > CAG-138 > PeH17. The sequence goes on along the minus strand of JAFWVQ010000014.1, from coordinate 5,753 downwards.
TCGCCCACCACGGTGCGGCGATAGTCGATCGCGTACCTTATGCGGCGGCGGAAGAACTCATCGTCGAAGCGGTCGTTCGCGTTTCTCGAGAGGAGGCGGATGCGGATCTTGGAGTTGTCGTTGATGAAGCCCGTGCCGAGATAGCGCTCCTTTTTCGAGTAAACGTCGATAATATCGCCGTTTTCGTATTCGCCCGAAACGGAGAGGACCTCCTCGCCGTACACCCACGGATGCCCGCCGCGAAGCGCTCGCTCCGCCTTCTCGGTTATTATCGCTTTTTGATACTCTCTTGCCATAGAAACTTCTCTTTCGGAATTATCCTAACGAAATATAACACAGAAGCGGGATTTTTGCAAGCGGTTTGAGCGTGCTTCCCGTGCAAAAAGAATGGAGCGGTCTCCCGCTCCGAGAATGGTCCTAAATAAGCTGCAGCTCCTTCGGCCCTGCTCCGAGCTTCTTAGAGCATTGACGCAGGGCATTGTCCGCTGCGCTATCGGAAGACGGGAAGCGCAGAAAACAAGCTCACAAAAGCTCGCTTTTTCTCGGCCGACGGTCCGCCGCGCCGATCGATCATGCTTCGGCGGCACCCTCGGGGCGCAGCACCTCGGTCGTTTCGTCCATCCACAGGCGCTCCACGTTGTAGTATTCGCGCTCCTCGGGATGGAAGATATGCACGATGATGCTCGCATAGTCCAGCACGATCCAGCGGCCGTCGTTATAGCCCTCCCTGCGGCGAAGCTGAAGCCCGGCCTCGGCGGCGCGATCCTCGATCTCATCGCAGAGGGATTTGACGTGGATGGCGGAGGTGCCGCTCATGAAGATGAACCAATCCGCAAGGATGGTCTTATCCCCAACGCGAACGGCGATGACGTCGGTCGCTTTCTTTGAGGCTGCCGTTTCAACGAGCAGCTCGGTGCAGTGCCTTATCTCGCTCTGAAGCCTGGCTTCGAGCTCGGAGATATTTGTTTTCATTTCGTTGATGTTTTCCAAGGTTTATTCCTCCGTATCGGTATTGCTGTATGCATTCAGCAGCTCGTTCCCCGTTTCGCTGCGCGTCTCGATCGCTTCGAGCGTTTCAAAGGTCGAGGGATGAACGGGCATGTTTCTCGAGCGATTGTATGCGATGTTGTTTCTTATAACGGCGGCGACGGCGGCATCCATATCCTCATACGCAAGCACGCGGATCTTGGCGATCTTGCGGTAATCGCGCGTCGGCTCGAGCTTATCGGCGAGGAATATGACCTCGTCGAACGGCGTCATATCGGGCGAGCCGAGCGTGTGCAGCCTGATGGCGCGCAGTATCTCGGGATCGTCTATGCCGTATTCCTTTTGGGCGGCAAGAGCGCCGAGCCGCGCATGGATCGTATAGGGGTTTTTCCGCTCATCCGCAGTGGGGTTGAAGCCAAGCTCCTTCATATAGCTCTCGAGCGCCGCGCCGCGCAGCTTCGCGCAGTCGTGCACAAGGCCGCAAAGCCTTGCTTTTTCGGCATCGAGCCCGTGCCGATTCGCCAGCATCACCGCCTCGCGCGCGGTGAGAAGGCTGTGCTCGAGCCTTGCTTCATCGAGCCGCTCCCCAAGGCGCTTGCCAAGCGAAACGAGCTCCTTTGGCATGTAGAGCATATTTCTATGGATGAAAAGCTCCGTTTCATACGGCATAAGTCCGGTTATCGGCAGCGCGTCGTTCATCCGGCTGCGAACGGTCGTTGACGAAAGCTCCATGCCGACCACGTTCGTTACGATCACGGTGCCGCCGAGCTCGTTCATGATCGCGTCGGCCAGCGCATGAAGATCGGCCTTCTGCCCGCTGCGCTGAACTGCGGCGAGGGTCGCAATCGCAAGGATCTTCTCGGGCATATACCATTTTTTGAAGCTCGAAAGCATATCCGCGCCGAGGATGAAGTAGAGCTCCGCATCCGGTTCGAGCTGCTTTATGCGCTCGAGCGTGTCCACAGTGTAGCTCACGCCGCCGCGCTTTATCTCGATATCCGAAGCGCGCATGCCGTCCTCGTTTTCAAGGGCGAGCCGCGTCATCTCAAGGCGAAGCTCGGCCGGGGTCCTGCCGGAAAAATCCTTATGCGGAGGGTCCGCAGCAACAACAAAAACACAGCTGTCAAGCCCGAGCTCGGCCTTGACTGCCCTTGCTATCTCTATATGCCCGTTGTGGATCGGGTCGAATGTTCCGCCGTAAACGCCTATCTTCATGACTACATTATACCTTATTTTCCGCGCTTTGTGAATGCCCAAAGCAAAAATAGTTCATACTTTTCATATGAATGAAGCAAGAAAAGAAACCGAGCTCGACAGGAGCCTCAAAAAGAGCTTTCGCGGCGGCAAAAGCCGCATCGCCGCGCTGATAGACCGAAGCGCCTTCTGCCTGCTGATCGGCATCGCGGCGTTCGTTTTCTCCCGCGCGCTGCGCATCCGCCCCACGCCCTCAGCCGCCATCGGCGTTTTTGCCGTTAGCGCATCGTTTTTCTGCGCCTCTGTGCTCTTTCGCAGGGGGCTAAGAGCGCATTCCATGCGCCTGCGCGAGCGAACGCGCGCCGCGCTTATGCGCGAGCGGATACTGCTGCTTGACGAGCGCGAGCTGAGCGGGCTGCTTGCCGCAGCGGAGGCGGAACGTGCGGACGGGGCGAGCATCCTGCTTCCCCAAAAAAGCGCGCCGCTGAGCGAGGACGACGTATATTCGGCCGGTCGCGAGGCGCGGGCGCGGAGCGGAGGACCGCCGAAGCGGCTGATCCTTATCACGCTGAGCGAGCCCGGTGAGGGTGCAAGGCGCTGCGCCGAGGGGCTGAGCGCACCCGAGGTGGAGCTCACCGACGCAAAGAGCGTGCCCGCGCTTCGGGAAGCCTTCTTCATAAGCGAGGCCGAGATCGACGCCGCGATAATCGCCGGGGCAAAAGCAAGCCCGCCGAAGCGACTGAGGCTTGCGGCGGAACTGCTTTCGACAAACGCCGGAAAGTATGCGCTGCTTGGCGCGATACTGTTCGCGGCATCGTTTTTCATGAGATTCGCTCAATATTTTCGAGCCGTCGGCGCGCTGTGCTTCGCGCTGTTTCTGAGGCTTAGGACCTACGAAAGGCTCAAGCTGCTTCGCTCAAGCGGCAGGTAGCGACCGCTCAAGGCTCGTTTCTCAGCCCTGATCCGCGGGCGCGGCGTTGGGATCGGTATTTTCCTCAAACATCAGCAGTCTGCGCGCTATCTGGAACTTGAGCATGCTGTACGCGCTCATATCCGGCACCTCGAGCATGACCACCACAACGCGCTCGTCCTGCTCGTCCACGTTGAGCCTATAGCCCGCGAACCACGAGATGATCCTCGATTTATCGGAGCCGATCTCGGCCGAGCCCGTCTTGCCCGCAACATCGCAGTTCGGGACCCTGAGCGAGCGGCCCGTGCCGTTCCTGCTCGGGTCCACAACGGCCTCGAGCATCGGGGTGATCTTGTCTATTGACTGCTTCGAAACGGCGTTCTTGAGCCACGCGCTGTAGCTCGACTTCATCACGCGGTCGGAATAGATGCCGCTGACGCTGTACATGCTGTCCAGTATGCGGGGGGTGGGCAGATCGCCGTCGTTTCTGAAGGCGCAGAACATCGTGGCGAGCTGCAGCGGCGTTATGAGCACCTGACCCTGACCGTAGCCGGTGTCCGCAAGCAGCTTATAGCTCATGCGTTCGTTCGGGTTGAGTATCTGCGAGCGCGAATTCACAAGCTCGAACGGCAGCTCGGAGCTCATGCCGAAGCCGTTGAGATACTCCTTGAGCCGTTCCTCGCCCACCTTGAGCGCGGCGTTTGCAAAATAGATATTGTCCGAATGCAGCATGCAGTTCGCCATGTTCAGCGGCATGGTCCTATTCTGCACCCTCGTTCGCTTAATGCTCGGCCAGATCCATGTGCCGTAACCGGTTGGCGTCCAGTAATCGTTGTCGATCTTGCCCGTAAAAACATAATCCTCGCTCAGAACGCCCAGATCGAGCGCAGCTGCGGCGATGAATACTTTGTAGGTGGAGCCGGGCGGATAAAGGCCGCGCTTGGTGCGGTCCACAAAGGGCGCGTTCGGCTGGGTCGAGAGCGCTTGATACTCCTCGTCCGTAAAGCCGATAACGAATTTATTGAGATCGAAGGTGGGATAGGATGCAAGCGATTCCACCTCGCCCGTTTTCGGATTCATAACGATGACGGCTCCTGCTGTGTTTTCGCCGAACATCACCACGTCCAAAAGCTCCTCGGTGCGCCGCTGCAGATCGAAATCCACTGTAAGATGCACATCCAGCCCGTTCTCCGCATCCCTGCGGTACAGTGTAGACTTGACCGTTCCGTCCGCGCGCCTGATGAAGTAGTAGAAGCCGTCCTTTCCGCGAAGCTCCTTTTCATAGAGGCGCTCCACTCCGCTCTTGCCCACGGTGCTGTCCGTGGTGTACAGGCCGTCCTCGGGCTGCCTGTCCTTATTGAGCGACTTCACCTCGTCCTCGCTCGCAAGGCCAACGTAGCCGAGGCTGTGCGCAAGAAGGGAGCCGTAGGGATAGACCCTCGTGGAGCCGTAGTTTTTCATATCCACATGCACTCCCTCGAGCAGCTCGAGCCTCTCAAGCGTGTGCGCATCTATCTGATCGGGGCGGAACTGCTTGATCATCATGAAATCGTTTATAGCGCTTTTGAACAGCTTGTCCTGCGTTTCTTCATCGGAGAATTCGAGCAGTTCCTCGAGCTGCATATAAAGAAGCGTCAGCTCCTCGGGGCAGAGCCTGTGCAGGCTCGCCGTTTTGCCGAGATAGCCGCTGAGCCTGCTCGCCGCTTCGTCGCCCGATACGCCGTCCATCTCGACGATGCGCTTGATCAGCACGGATTCATCCACGATCTCGGACAGCACTGCGTACACCGAGATCAGCGGCTCGTTCGTCGCTATCACGGTGCCGTCCTTGGTGAGTATGTCGCCTCGCTTTGCGCCGAGATGCGCGCGGCCGACGCTCTCGCCCCAATCGAGCTCCGGGATTGCGCAGCCGGGATCCCACAGCAGCCTCCATGCGCCGTTTTCATTCGTCAGCGAGATATCGCAATCGTAAACCAGGTCGTCTATCCCTTCGCATTTATAGCGCACGGTGTATTCGATGCTTCTTGAGGATTCGCTCTTGAACTCATCGTTTTTCACGGAGTACTCCATGTCGGTTATCTTAAGCGTGTCCGTAAGCTTGGTCCAGAACGATTCAAACGCGCTCAGGGTGACGGCGTTCGTATCCGCCTTGATGCCTTCTTTTTGGTTATCGAGCGCGGTTTTCGCGCTTATGAACGAATATGCTTCGGCATACTGCGCATCCTTGAGCGCGGTCATAAACAGATCGAAAACGGTTCTGTCGCCCGTTTCCCTATCCCCCGTGCAGGCGCACGAGAGCGCAATTATAAGCGCAAGCAAAGCGCAAAGGATTTTTCTCATATTTACACCTCTCGGATCGAGAGAACGCTGCCCTCTTGGATCGAATTCGATTTTTGCACTTCAATTATAGCATAAAAGCACACCCGTATTCAATCGAGTGAGGGATATCGCGCTTCTTTTTTTCGACTCTTTCCTCTGCCATCCCCGCGGCTTTTTCCGGCGCGCTTCCCCCGCCGCACGTTTTTCAGCGTTTATTCCTGCAAACTGTCTTTATCCCGGCTTCGACGCGCAGTTTGTTTCCCTCCGGCAGGCGCAGCTCGAGCAGCAGGTCCCCGTCGCGCAGGGCGGCGCGCTTTACGAGGGCATTTGCGAAATAGCGCTG
>JAFWVQ010000013.1 GCA_017523925.1 Clostridia bacterium | reverse complement strand
ATCCATCTCGCCCGAAGCCACGGCAAGCCCCACGCGCGCTACATCGTCGTTCGTGGGTTCGATACCGACACCGTTGACCTCAAGAAAAGTAAGCATAACGTACATTCCTATCCGCTTGTTTCCGTCCACAAAGGCATGATTTGAGATGAGCGAAAAGCCAAGCCGCGCCGCCTTTTCCTCCTTTGTGGGATACAGCTCCTGCCCGCCGAAAGATTGAAAAGCCGAAGTGAGCGCACTGTCGAGCAATCCGAAATCCCGAAGATTCGGATCACCGCCGGTTTCCTCGAGCATCAGCTTATGCAGCAATAAAACCTTTTCCGCGCTGAAACCTATCATTTCGCCAGCTCCTCAAAGGCTTTTTTATACTTTTTCAGTATGCGCTCGGCAGCGGCGTCTATCAGCTCATCCTCGCTTGGCCCGGAAGCTTCAAGCTCATGCTCGTGCTCAAGGTCTATCAGCTTATACTTTGGCTTATTGTTTTTGAAAATGATGATCTCGCCCATGCTTTCCGCCATACGCGCAACCTTTGAAAAATTCCGGTTTGCCTCCGAGATGGAAACGATCTGATCGGTATTGATATTCATACTTTCACCGCCTTTCAATAAATATTATATCAGATTTATCTATAATTTCAACCTAAATTTAATCGATAATACAAAAAACGGGCGGTTTCCCGCCCGAAATGCAGTTTCCTTTATGCAAAGATCGTTGCCATGCCGAACGCGCCGCCATCGCCCGTTATCTCCACATCCACTCGCTCCCATTCGTTCACGCCCTCGGGCAGCGCGGCCTGGATAAGGTAAGCGCCCATGCTCTGATCGCCCGCGAATTCGCGCACCCTGTTCGTTTCAAGCACCGCGACCTCGCCGCCGTTCACAAAGGCGCGAATGCTCATGTTTTCGGGGCAGATATCCGCTTCGCCCGCCCTGAATTTTTCAAGGCTCATCGGGCGAAAATAGACCATCAGCGCGGGATGGCCGCCCATCACGCGGAAAACATTCAATCCGTACACCTCAAGCGTGTCGAAGCGCGCGTCGACGGTTTTATCCCCGTCAAGATCGATATTCTCGCACCAATATTCAAGATATTTTTCGCCGTAGTCCTTCACCGCAACGAGATACTTATATTTTCCCGCAGGCAGATCGAAGGAGTAAAAGCCCTCCCCGTCGCTGACGGTTTGATGAAGCGGCTCGAAGCGCTCGCTCATAATATAGACGTTCGCGCCCGCTATGGGGTTTGCGTTTTTATCCTTTGTGTAACCGGAAAGCATCATTTTTTCCTCGATTTTTCTTTTTCAATCTTTCTCAAAACAGCTCGGGCAGCATTTCGCGGAACGCCTCCTGAAGCGGCACGGCTATCTCCCGCATCGCGGGATGCGCGGCCTTGGCGCAGCGCAGCTCGAAGAAATGCCGCCATTCGCGCAGGTTCATCGTGCAGATAAACTCGGTTTTAAGGCTGTTCGGAAGCACGCTCCTTGCATCCTCGGGCTTTGCGCCGTTTGCAAGCATATCCATATACGCCTTCTCGGCGCACTCCATCTCCGCCTTCCAAATTTCAAAAAGCCTTTCATTATCCGCGAAATACGGGCGAATGAACGCAATGCCGCCGCCGAACTTTTCCGAATTATAGTTGCAATATCTGGTGCTTTCCTGCGAATAGCTGGCGATGCGGTGGCGCACCCATTCATGGGAAACGCCGCGGTCGCAGATCACGCGAACGCTTATCGAGATATGCTCGATGGGGCTTTCATGCCCGCGCTCGATCAGAAACTTCACAAAGCGCGAAGCCGATTCCTCGGTCATCTTGTCCTCGCTCTTATAGCACACCCTGCCGCAGAGCTCGAGATGCCGGAGCACTTCCTCCCTTTTCGGAGCATTCAATATTTCAAAAGAGGGCTCAACTATCCTCATTTTTCCTTATTTCCTTTATATTATTTGCGTTATGCCTTGCGGCGCTTGATGCCGCCGTCCGCGGATTTTGAAACGATCTCCGCAATGCCCGCGTTCTTTATCATGCGGGAGCAGATAACGCATGGCGCGGGCTCGGCAAGCTCGCCGTTTGCATCAAAGCCGGCAAGATAAAGCGTTCCGTTCAGCATAAGGCTGCGCGGAGCGGAGATTACCGCGTTCTGCTCGGCGTGAACCGCCACGCATTTTTCGTACTGCTCGCCGTGCGGGATTCCGTTCGCCTCGCGCCAGCATTCGCCGGTGTCGCAGCAGTTCGGCTCGCCCCTCGCCGCGCCGTTGTAGCCTGTGGAGATTATCTCGTCGTTCTTTATAATAACCGCGCCGTACTGCCGGCGGAGGCAGGTGGAGCGCTTCGCGACGGAGGCCGCGATGGAAAGATAGTATTCGTCCTTGCTGATGCGATTGTCCATGTTTTTCTCCCGAATGCCGTGGATTTGCCCAAGGGTAAGAGCGCGGCATTTGATTGATTTTATCATTTTTTGGGGGAGTTTGCAATCACCAAAACCAAGTTTAGCATATCGTTAGAGTATGTCTTGAAATAATCCTCATTTTATGGTAATATTGATGTGCTGCACAAGACTTATACTGACACACCGAGGATGGGATTCTGCTTCCGGCAGATTCGCATCTCCTTTTCCTCATCTTTCGGTGTGTGAAAATAGTTTTGTGCAGCAGCAAACGGAGCTCTGCGTTTTTGCAAGTGCGGCTCCGTTTGGGGCTGCACTTTTTTATACCTCGGAAGCAGATCGGCAAAAGAAGGGAGGGGAATGAGTCGATATGCTGAAAAACCCCAATTTGAAAGGAAAATAATATGGAAAAACAGGTTGCTAAAAAAACCGATCGTTTGCGCATAATTGCCGGAATCATGCTTGCTTTGTACATATCTTACATGCTATTTCGCGATCTTGTCCTTTACCGAAGCTTTGACTTCAGTATAACCACTATCTCTCGGTACGCCGGTTTCATCCTGCTTATAGTTGCTTTGTTGATAAAAAAGGGCAATATGCTATTGGCAGGTTTAGGTTTCGCTGCCTTCGCTGTTGAGGCTCTACTGATTCTTTTGCGCTTTCCTATTTCGGATAGCTACTCAAGTATGCTTTTTTATCTTATAGGGCACTCCCTTGCTGCCATAGGCTGTTTTGCTTCAATACCAAAGCATCTGCACAACCTTGCAAAAACGCTTCTACTTTTGGCTATACTCCCATTGGCAATCTTTAGCAATTGTTTGATATACTTCTATACTCATAGTTATAGTTATCTGGGCGATCGGTTTCACGTTGACCCATATGTAATACTTTTTGTCGCAACTGCAACATGGATGTTTGTGTGTTATTTGACTGCGATATTAGCCTTAGCCAATTCGATCTACATAGCCCCCACCCGCGTCGTTCGTTCAGACGGCTCGACTGCCCTTTCAAACAGCGGCCGTTTCAACCTTTTCCTGCATATCGTCCTCATTCTTGTTTCCGCAACTATCTGGCCCATTTTTTGGACATACCGAACCACGCGCTACACCAATCAAGTTAAAGACCTGGAGAAGCGCATACCGATTCGCAAGCTGCTTCTCTGCCTTTTCGTTCCGTTCTACATAATCTATTGGAATTACGTAACCGCAAAGCGTATCGATATGATCGCGGAGGAAAACGGGGTGAAAACGGATGCCAAAATTGCCGTGCTTTGCTTAGTGTTTTCATTCCTGCTGAATATCGCGCCGCCGATAATCATGCAGAGCAGGATAAACAAGATAGCGAAAAGCATTCGATGAAGCGAACCCGCCGCGCGGAAGGCGAGCGAAGCGAGAGCGGAAGTGCGGCGGGGCGCGGTTTTGCATACGCTGCCTTAAATGAAAAAGCCGCTTGGGAGCGCACCCAAAGCGGCCTTTCGCATTTCATATTAGGTTCATCGAGCCTTCAGCGCACCCTATTTGCCCTCGGCTTTAACGGCCTCCGCAAGCTCGAAGTAATAATCCTCGGTCAGCACCGAAACCTTCGAGGTGTTGTTTTTCATAAACACGCTGAAAGCCTTTTTGCCCTTTTTGCAGCAGATATTGTAAACGATATCCGCCGCCGTGCCGTTGATCTCATCAAAGCGCCGCAAAAGCTCATCGGCGCTGTATTCGTCGCCGTGAACGGTGCGCTGAGCCTTATCCGCCTTTTCGCGCAGCTTGATCCTCTCAAGCCTTACGCCGCCCGCTCTGAGCATTTCCATGAATTCCGGCACGGTGGTCTCCCGCTCCAGCTCAAAGCCGATCGAATACGACCCCAGCACGCTGAAACAGCTTATCCTTTTCATATTGCCTTAAAGATTCCCCTTTGTTTTATCGATCCTCGGAGTGAACGCGCTCGATATGCCAGATCTCGCTCGCATACTCCTTGATGGTGCGGTCGCTTGAGAATTTGCCCGCATTGACGGTGTTCATCAGGCATTTTCTTGCGAACTCGCGCTCATCGCGGGTGTCGTAGATCGCGCGGAGCTTGGCTCTGATGTAGTCCTCAAAATCATATAGGTTGAAATAGTAATCGGGCTTGCGCCAGTCGCCGGTGAGAAGCGAATCGTAGATCTCGCGGAAAACGCGCACGCTGTCGCCGTCGCTTGCGATGCTGCCGTCCACAAGGCTGTCCACCGCGCGGCGCACGATATGGCTTTCGTTGTAGACCGTGCGGGGGTTATAGTGCGGGCGGAGACGCGCAAGCTCATCCACCTTCGCGCCGAAGATGTAGTTATTGCTTTCGCCCGCGCACTCCACTATCTCGATATTCGCGCCGTCGTAGGTGCCGAGGGTGACAGCGCCGTTCAGCATGAATTTCATATTGCCCGTGCCGCTCGCCTCCGTGCCCGCGGGGGAGATCTGCTCGGAGATATCCGCGGCGGGAATGATATGCTCGGCGTAGGAGCAGTTGTAGTTCTGAACGAAAACAACGCGGATGCGCCCGTTCACCTCGGGATCGGAATTTATCCTGTTTGCGATCTCGTTTATGAACTTGATCACGTTCTTCGCCATGATATAGCCGGGCGCGGCCTTTGCGCCGAAGATGAACGCCACCTTGGGCAGATCGGGCAGCCCGCCCTGCTTGATCTCCTTATAGATATGCACGATCGAAAGCGCGTTCATGAGCTGGCGCTTGTATTCGTGCATACGCTTGACCTGCACGTCGAAAACGAATTCGGGCGGTATCTCCACGCCCTCCTTATGCTTGATTATCTCGGAGAGCTCATGCTTCAACTCCTTTTTGATCGCGATGAACTCATCTATCATAGCATCGTCGATCATGCTTTCAAGCTGCTTTATCTCGTCAAGCTCCGTGAGGAAGCCGTAGCCGATGCGCTCGCCGATGAGCCTTGTGAGCCCCGGATTGCAGAGGCCGAGGAAGCGGCGCTGGGTGATGCCGTTCGTTTTATTCTGGAATCTTTCGGGGAAAACCTTGTACCAGTCGTTCAGCACCTCGTTTTTAAGAAGCTCGGAATGTATCCGCGCAACGCCGTTTACATAGGTCGAAACATAGGTCGCAAGCCTCGCCATGTGGATCTTTCCGCCCTCGATAATGCGCATATTGTTTAGCATATCGCCATAGATGCCGCGCGAAGACAGATCGGCGTTCAGATGCGCGTCTATGCGCTCCACGATCTCGAGGATATGCGGGATAACGCTTCCGAAAAGCTCGATATCCCATTTTTCAAGCGCCTCGCTCATCAGGGTGTGGTTCGTGTAGCTGAAGGTGCGCCTTGCGATGTCGAGCGCGGTCTCAAAATCCTTGCCCTCGTTCATAAGCAGGCGAACGAGCTCGGGTATGCTGACGGTGGGGTGCGTGTCGTTGAGCTGAACGGCGTTCATCTCGGCGAAGTTGTCGATAGTTCCGAAAACGCGCTTATGCCTCCTTAGCACGTCCTGCAGCGACGCGCTCGAAAGGAAATACTGCTGGCGAAGGCGCAGCTTCTTGCCCTCGACCGTGCTGTCGTTCGGGTAGAGAACGCGGGTTATATCCTCCACGGCGTTCTTTTCGCGCACCGCAAGCGCGTATTCCTGGGAATTGAACGCATTGAAATCGAATTCCTCCACGGCCTCGCTCTGGAAAAGGCGAAGCGTGCCGACGGTGGAGGTATTGTAGCCGATAACGGGCATATCGTATGGCACGGCAAGCACCTTGCGGTCGCCGAAATCGACGGTGATGGTCTTATCATCCCTTCTGCGGCTCCACGGATCGCCCTGCTTCTGCCAGTCGTCCGCCTTTTCGGCCTGGAAGCCGTTTATGAATTCCTGCTTGAAAAGCCCGAATTTATAGCGGATGCCGTAGCCGTCCAGCGGCAGATCGTGGGTCGCAGCGCTGTCCAAAAAGCACGCCGCAAGCCTGCCGAGGCCGCCGTTTCCGAGCGCGCAGTCCTCGATATCCTCCATAATCGCGATATCAACGCCGCGAAGCGAAAGCAGGCGCTTCACCTCGTCGAGCAGTTTGAGCGAGAAAAGATTGTTATACACCATGCGGCCGGTCAGATACTCGGCCGAAATGTAGTAAGCCCTTCTGCCCTTCTCGCGGGCACGGCGGCTCCTGCGCCAATCGTCCGCAATGGCGCGCATGACCGCGCTCGAGATCGCCCTGTGAAGCTGCTGTGCGCTTGCTTCCTGCAGCTCGACCTGATAATCGCCGCGAAGCACGTCCTCGGTGCTTCTCAAAATGCCTTTTGCATCCATCAACATAGTTTTTTGCTCCTATCTTAAACCTCTTGGTATTTTATCCTAAGTTATGGTAAACAGTGAACAGCGAATAGTGAATAGTTGAGGTTGAAATTCCAAAGGAATTTCTTCACTATCTTATTCAATTATTCGTTCATCATGTGTTCGCTCATCGTCCGCTCGATAAAGCTTTCTCGCTCGTCACGGAAGGCGCGAATGAGCGCAGTCAGCGTCTCGGCATCCGAGCAGTTATTGACGCGCCGCCGAAGCTCGTTGCTGCCGTACATGCCCTTGGTGTACCACGCGATATGCTTTCGCATATCCACGAACGCGCCGCTTCCATGCCCCGAAACGTATTCCTCGATATGGCGGATAGCGGTATCGAGCCTTGCTTTTTCACTTGGGCGCTCGTAATTTTCACCGAGAAGCGCCGCTTTTATCTCCGAAAAGATGAACGGATCGCCCTGCGCGCCTCGAGCGACCATCAGCGCCGCGCAGCCCGTGGTTTCGAGCATAGTAAGCGCGCTTTCGCCCGAAAAGATATCGCCGTTGCCGATAACGGGGATATTCACCGCCTCGACCACGCTCTTTATCAGTTCCCTGTCGGCCTTGCCCGAATACATCTGCATCCGCGTTCTGCCGTGGACCGTGATAAAGCTTGCGCCGCTCTTTTCCGCGATGCGGGCAAATTCCACGGCGTTTACGGAATTCTCGTCCCAGCCCTTGCGGAACTTGACGCTTACGGGAACTGGCGAAGCCTTGACCGCCGCTTCGATGATCTTTCCCGCAAGCGCGGGGTTTTTCATCAGCGCGGAGCCGTCGCCGTTACTCGTTATCTTCGGCGCGGGGCAGCCCATGTTTATATCCACGATGCTTACGTCCTCGCTCGAAACAAGGCTTTCAAACAGCCTTTGCACCGTTTCGGCGATTATCGCGGGGTCGTGCCCGAAGAGCTGAACGCCGCAGGGCTTTTCGGCTTCCGAAGTGGAGATAAGCTCCTGCGTTTTGCGGTTTTTATAGTGAAGCCCGTTCGCGCTGACCATCTCGGTAAACGTGAAATCGCAGCCCCGCTCGATGCAAAGCCGCCTAAACGCGCTGTCCGTAATTCCCGCCATCGGCGCAAGCAGCACGGGCACGGGAGAAGCCGTTTTTTCTTCCGCTCCATTGCGCTTTTCGCAGCGAAAAAGCTTAAAAAGCCTTTCACTCTTTGGATTTTTCAAGGCAAAGCCGCTCATTCGCAGTCGTAATACACGCCCTCGCAAACGGTCTTCGCGGGGCCGAACATATAGATGGAGTTATCCTCAAGCCACTCAATTTCGAGCGTTCCGAGCTCAACGTGAACGTTCACCTTCCTGCCCGTATAGCCCGCAAGGATGCAGGCGACCGCCGAAGCGCAGGCACCCGTGCCGCAGCAGAGCGTGCAGCCGCAGCCGCGCTCCCATGCGCGCATGATGATATTTTCCTCGTCTATTACCTGAACGAAGTCCACATTCGTTCTCTTGGGGAAGATGGGGCTTCGCTCGATATCCTTGCCGTAGTATTCAACATCCGTAAGGTCGGCATCATCCACAAATGCAACGGTATGCGGAACGCCGGTGTTCACGCTCGTTACGGTGAACCTTCTTCCATGCGAAAACAGGCTTTTTTGCTGAAACTCGCCCTCGGCGGCAACGGGGATATCCGCGCAGTCGAGCTTGGGCTCGCCCATGTTCACGCCGATGCCGATGACCTCGCCGTTTTCGACCACCGCCTTGGGGTGCTTTATGCCCGAAAGCGTTTCCACGGTGAATTCATGCTTATTAAGTATGCCCTTTTCGATGCAGAATTTTACGAAGCAGCGGATGCCGTTGCCGCACATCTCCGCCTCGCTGCCGTCGATATTGAGGATAAGCATCTTTATATCCGCGATATCCGAATTGCGAACTATCAGTATGCTGTCCGCGCCAACGCCGGTGTTGCGGTGCAGTATGCGCTCCGCAAAGCCGTTTATATCCTTTATCCGCTCCTCGCGGTCGTCCACCAACACCATGTCGTTGCCGAGGCCGTGCATCTTTGCAAATTCAAATTTCATAGTTGTTTACCACACATTTTAAATCTTTTGAAACGGTTGATGAAACAGGTTTCAAATCCCTTCGGGATTTGTTCGGGTATCCACCTCATCCGTCTTCGCGGCGCGCTGCGCCGCCTCAGCCACCTTCCCCTCGAAGGGGAAGGCTTGATATTCCGCAGGAATTTCAACATTAACTATTCATTATTCACTATTCATTATTCACTTAAGAATAATCCCCACCGGGCAATGATCGCTGCCCATTATCTCGGGGTAGATGAGCGCATCCTCTACCCTCTCGAGCAGCCGCTCGCTGACCACGAAATAGTCTATGCGCCAGCCCGTGTTCCTTTCCCGAGCCTTGAACATATAGCTCCACCATGTGTAGGCGTCGGTTCTGTCGGGGTAGAGCCTGCGGAAGCTGTCCGCAAAGCCCGCAGCAAGAAGTGCGGTGAACTTCTCGCGCTCCTCGTTCGTAAAGCCTGCGTTGCCGACGTTCGACTTCGCATTTTTAAGGTCGATCTCCTGATGCGCCACGTTCATATCGCCGCAAACCACAACGGGCTTTTTCTTATCGAGCGAAACGAGGTATTCGCGGAACGCGTCCTCCCAGCGGCAGCGGAATTCGAGCCTTGTCAGCTCCCGCTGCGCGTTCGGTGTGTAGACCGTTACGAAGTAAAGCTCCTCGAATTCAAGCGTTATAACTCTGCCTTCGCCCTCGAACTCCGCATCGCCGCCCATGCCGTAGGCAACGGAAAGCGGCTCGGCCTTGGTGAATACCGCCGTGCCCGAATAGCCCTTCTTTTCGGCGTAGTGCCAATAGGCATGATACCCCTCGGGAGCAAAATCTATCTGCCCTTCCTGCAATTTGGTTTCCTGCAAAGCGAAGATATCCGCGCTTTCGGCGGCAAAAAAGTCGTTAAAGCCCTTGCCCATGCAGGCACGCAGGCCATTGACGTTCCATGAAATAAGCTTCATTGGTTTTCTCCATTCCATAAGGAATATTTGATCAGTGTATTATACCTTATTTCTGCCGTCCGTTCAAGTATATTGAAGCGCTTTCAAGGTGCAAAAGCTTGCGGGAGCCGCCGTTTTCAGCATAAAGAAGAGCGAACGGTTTTCCCGTTCGCCCGTCCCTATCGGGTATTCAATTAAAAAAAGGTTGCTTCGGGTTCAGCGGCAGTTCAATACGTATGCGATATTCTCATCCGCATTATAGATCCCGATGAAGCAATTGGTCAAGCCTCTTGCGGGCTTTTTCGATTCTCTATCTATCATTATCCATCTTCCGTGCTTTATGCCGTGCGTTACCCATGCCTGCCCCGCAAGATACAGGCATTCGTCAAGATCCTCATGCTCCTCTGTAAGCTCGATCCAATCCTCGAACAGCGCGGCTGCCTTCTCGCCGAAGCTGAGCTTGTATATTTTAACGCCGTCACCCATCTCATAGTCGTCATAGATCTGCTCTATCCGCAGCCCCTCGTGCTTCGGATCGAGGCCAACGCTAGTTACCGCCTCCCGTGCATTCCGATCAAGCACATAACGGTTAGCGATATTGCAGCCCGCCGCCGATACTAAGAAGCTGATCGCAAGCACAATAAAGGCAAGGCTTTTTAACAGCTTTTTCATATAATGCTCCTGCCATAAAAAAGTATATTAACATTTCTATTATACCTTATCTCAACGGCGTGTTCAAGTATATTGAAGCGCTTTCAAGGTGCAAAAGCTTGCGGGAGCCGCCGTTTTCAGCATAAAGAAGAGCGAACGGTTTTCCCGTTCGCCCATACATTCGCATAAGCGGCGCCTCCGCATCACAGATCGAACTCTATTATATAAGCCGTGTTGCTCTCGGCATCATAGACGCAAAAAGTAAAATTGGATATTCGGCCGGATAACTCGCCCCTTTTTATCAGCTTCCAGCAGCCGCGCTCTATCTCGGGAAGCATGATGCCGTCCCAAGAGCTCAAGTCTGCATACAGCTCCTCGTGCCCCTTAACGTATGCTTTGATCTCGTCCGTCACGGGCAGGACCACATCACGCACTACGCGATACAAGCATTTTGCAGCCTCCGCCGAAACCGGCAGCTCGTCCCAATCCGAAAAATACTCCGCCGCATCCTCGGAAAAGCTGAGCTTATACACCACTTCACCGTCATTCTGCAACCCGCCGCGATCATCATACAGCGTTTCGATCTCGTATTTATCCTTCGGTGCGCTTAACCCGATACGCTGTACTGCGAGAGCGCCGTGGCCGTGAAAGACAACGGTGATCGCCTCGGGCAATTCGCGCGCCATTCTGCATGAGGACACAGCCATCGCGAATGCGCAAATTGTCACCGCGAGTATCGCCGCCGCTGTTATTCTTATTTTTCGCATCATTTCCCTCGAATCCCCACTACTTCTTTGAATACTATTTTTATAGATATCGGATGCAGGATGAACGCCCACTGGCACAGCAACGCCCATTAATTAGCTTCCTTTCGCTCAATTAGCATAGCGCATGCGAAGGTCATGAGCAGCGAGAGCACTATCGAAACGATCACGAACAAGATAAGCGAAGCAAAGCCCGTTTCCGCAATATTTCCCTCACGCTTCCACGCAATCACGCCAATTAAAGCTAAAAACAGATACGAAATAACCTCCGAAACAATGAACGCAGCCGGAAACGCGGCGAGCACCTTTCTGTTTAAAAAAGGTTTTTTACGGTCAACAACGAACAGCACGAGCGCAAGCAGTGCTCCGGCGACAGCCAAAGCCACTGCAAGACCGATAAAGACCTTCAAGGACACAGTGCTGCCGAAGCTGTATACGCTTAAAATATGTGCGGCAAGGAACACAAGCGCAGCGGCAGCAAGCTCCGCTCCGCATATTATGGCAATAAATCGTTTATTCATTATTAACACCTCTTTTTTGATGATCCGATCAAATGCTTGGTGAGCAAAATCAAAAAGCTATCAACCCGCGCGGCGAATTCGCGCATATGTGCCGCCATTTCGTCCTACATCCTCCCAATTATTGCCATTCTCAGTCCACCATTTGTTGTAATCAGTGGTATGCTGAGCAACTTTATAGTCATAACTTGTTTTGTTGTTAATTATTCTCTTACCAGTTATAAACCCCATGTGATCCCAGTTTCCGTCTGATGTCCAATCTCCAGCGACGAAATCACCCGGAAGAATACTAAAACTAAAATATAGGTTCGAGGTCGTTGTATACGATACGCCCATATACCTTGCGAAAACATCCGCAACCGCCCAAGATCTTGAATGCGAATGAGTAACTATCCCGAGCAAACCAATCTTCCTTATATGCCACCAGCCTTTATGTACATCAGTATATACAACTTGTTGAATTCCGCCGTTCTCCAGAATTTGAGAGGTAAAATTCGCACAGTCTGCATTGTTAAAAGAATGGTATTGTGCCTTGTTGCGGTTTGTTGCATGCCTATTGGCATATTCTATCCCTTGAGTCTCATTGAACCCAGCATATCCTGCTATATTCGATCCCTTGCACAGAGTCATGTCCAACTCCTCAGCAACTTCATGGTATGGCAATTCAACCAAAAGTTCTTCAAACAGTATTCTTTTTACGTCAGCGCCATTATTCTTCCCGAATCTGTTTGCAAGTTCAAGTATTCCATGATTCACTGAATCGTTTTCAATAATGTCAAAAAAAGCATTCATCTTTTGATATTCTGTATTCCCCTCATGCAGCCATTCAGGACAATTTGCACTATCGACAAATTCATACATCGCATCACGATACTGCGCCCAATTGTCCACAGTCAGTTGCTTAAATCCAAAGCGTTTTTCGAGTTCCCCAAGAATAGACGGAGCTGAGTCATAAAGCCTTTTTATCGCTACTACTGGGTTGTCGAACGTGCAATACAAACGATATTCCTTCTTTTCCAAAACTAATTTCGTTTTCGTAGAAATCGTTCCGAGCTCGTCAATAATGGGAATGGAGAATGGCTCTGATATATTCCGTGTTGAAACCCCTCCACCATTTGCCGAAGCAAGGGAATTTCGAGCTGGCAACAAAGAGATAACGCACATCGCCACACAAATTGTTGAAGATATAAGCTTTCTAAAGTTCATTAATCTTTTAATCCTTTCAATAATTATTTCTCCCTTGGCCATAGAAGTGCCAAAGCTATTTGGAGTTTTGGATACCAATCGATCCTGTCCCAGTTTTTATCTGTAGTTGTTAGCTATCGTTTTCAAATCAAAATCACCCCCTCCACGTCAGCACGCTCATCAGCCCCCCAATACTGCATCAAGCATTAATCGTTTTTGCCGCTCTCGGGAGTTACCTGCTGCTAAAAGCATACTAGCCACTTGCTGAGAACCCTGCTTGATTGCTACAGCTCTCTGTCATTTTATTATATCACGGTCTGCTGAAAGCTGTCAATTGCGACCACACCAAAGCCTACGTATTGTTTTTCGGTTAGATTTGCTGGATTATAGCTATTAAATAGTACATTTTTATTGTTTGAGCAGGCATCACTGCATAGGTTTTGTCAAATACGAAAGAATCGCTGACGTTCTCTAATCATTTTGATGATCAGTTTTTTTCATTCCGCTTTTTATACGGCTCTCGATTTCTGTTCCGCAAACAACAAAAACTGAAAATTATATTATTCCTGCCGTATGCACGGATACCGCTTTGCCGTTCCTGTCCCGCACTGCATTCTAAGCAGTCCGCCCGAAGTTTGCAAAAACCGGCGAACGGTTTTTGCTCCGTTCGCCCGCCTTCGTGTTTCAGTGGTGCTTTTTTACATTCCAAGCAGCTTTTCCATCAGCCTATCCACGCCCTCCTCGAGCTTCGCCATGCGCTCCTCGGCCATCTTTTCGCCATGTGCAAAGGCGCTCATATAGACCTTGAGCTTGGGCTCGGTGCCGCTCGGGCGCACGATCAGCCAGCCGTTATTCGGCAGAAGGTAGCGCAGCATATTGGTTTTGGGCAGGTCGATCTTCGTGTTCAGCCCGCAGCCGCAGTTCACGCGAACACCGGTGGAGTAATCCTCGCGGATAAGCACGTTTATCTCGTCGCCTATCACCTCGGGCGGATCATTTTTGAGGGAGCTCATCGCTGAAGCAATGCGCTCGAGGCCCTCCTTGCCCTTGAGCGTGTAGGACTTGGTTTTTTCAATGTAATGGCCGTATTTTTCGTAAATTTCATTCAGCACCTCGATAAGGCTTTTGCCGCGCGAGGCGTAAACTATCGCCGCTTCGCAAACGAGCATCGCCGCAAGCACCGCGTCCTTATCATGCGCAAAGCCGCCCGCGAGAAAGCCGTAGCTCTCCTCGAAGCCAAAGAGGAATTTGCCTCCTGAATAGTTCTCCGCAAAGTCGATCTGCTCGGCGATGAAGCGGAAGCCCGTCAGAACGTGCCTCATATCCACTCCGAAATCAAAGCAGATCGCGTCCGCAAGGGAGGTGGAAACCACGGATTTAACAACGAACCCATCGAATGGCAGCTTATCCTGCTCCGTCAATTCAGAAAGAATATAGTAGATAAGCAGGCAGCCGATCTGATTGCCCGTCAGCACGCGGTATTCCCCGCTCTTTTCGCGCACAGCAACGCCGAGACGGTCGGAATCCGGGTCGGTGGCGAAAAGCAGATTCGCGTTCACCCTATTGCCGAGCTCCATCGCAAGCTTGAATGCGTTCGGGTCCTCGGGATTGGGCGCTTTAACGGTCGGGAAATCGCCGTCCGGCTGCTCCTGCTCCTTTACAACGTGCAGATTCTTTATCCCGATGCGCTCGAGTATCTCCGTCACCGGCACAAGGCCGCTGCCGTGGAGGGGCGAATAAACGATGCTTTCCTCCATCTTCGCCGCCATCTCGCGAACGAGGTCCGGATTTATCATAACGCTCATCGTTTTTTCGTAGTAGACCTCGTCTATCTCCTTGCCGATGAGCTCTATAAGTCCCTTATTCTTCGCTTCTTCAAGCTCCATTATCTCGGTATCGAAATAGCCGAAGCTCCTTATGCTTTCGAGGATCTCCTTGGCGCGCGCGGGAGCGATCTGCCCGCCGTGGCTCCAATAGACCTTATAGCCGTTGTACTCGGGCGGATTATGGCTCGCCGTGATGACCACGCCCGCCGCGCAGCCGAGGTGGCGCACGGTGAAGGAGAGCTGGGGAACGCTGTGCAGAGTGGAGTAAAGAAAGACCTTGATGCCGTATGCGGCGAGCGTTCGAGCGGTGATCTCGGCAAAGCGATCGGATTTTCGGCGCGAATCGTATGCAATCGCAACGCCCTTTTCCGCCGCGCCCGCTATCTTGTTGATGCAGGCGGCAAGCCCTGCCGAAGCCCTTCGAACCACGTAGTCGTTCATGCGGTTCGTGCCCATTCCTATAACGCCGCGAAGCCCCGCCGTGCCGAAATCGAGCTCGGTATAGAAGCGATCCTCGATCTGCTTTTCATCGTTTTCGATCGCAAGCAGCTCGCTTTTTTCAGCCTCGCTCAGTGAAGGCTCGTTCATCCATTTCAAATATTCATCACGGTATGCACTCATATTCTTTCCTCCTGTTCAGTCTATTCATATTCGCTCAAGATACTTGCAGGGCATATCCCGCCGCAGGAGCCGTTCTCCTAAGCAATACGGGATATGCCCCAAACTTATCTGTTTATTGATCGGTATTGCCGCCGGTATCCGCGGCGGTCTCCGTCTCCTGGTCCTTGCCGTATGCGCCGTACGCGCCGTATGCGCCATAGGAGCCGTACTTGCCGTAGCTGCCTCCGTACTTGCCGTATTTGCCGTAGCCGCCGTAGGTGCCGTAGGTTCCGTAGCTGCCCTGCTTGCTGTTCTTGCCGCGCCTGCCGTACTTGCCGTACTTGCTGCGGCCGCCGTAGGTGCCGTACCTGCCGTAGCTGCCGTAGGAGCCGTAGGCGGAATGCTTCGAGTTCTTCGCGTAGCTCTGACCGGTCGCGGAGGTGCCGGCGTTGTTCAGAACGTAGCCGATGAAGCGCTTGCCGGTGCTCGCAAGGTTATTGATACCGGCATTGAGCGCGTTCTTGGTGGTGTAGTCCTGGCAGATTATGTAAACGATCGCGTCGGAATAATTCGCGATCGCCTGAACGTCCGCAAGGATGGAGCTCGGCGGAGTATCGACGATGACGTAATCCGCCATTTCGCGCAGCCTCGCCATCAGCTCGGCAAAGCGCTTGGTCCTGAGCATCTCGGGCGTGTTGTAGTTTCGCGGCGAGCCGCAGATCGCCATGAAGTTTTCATCCACGTGACCGACAATCTCATCTATCTCGGCATTGCCCTTGAGATAGTCCACCAGGTACTTTTCGTTAGTTCCGTTGAGCGCCCTGATGGTGGAGGGCTTACGGATATCCGCGTCGAGAAAAATGACGGTTTTGCCGGTATTGGCAAGCGCGAATGCGGTGTTGAGCGCAACGGTGGATTTGCCCTCGCCGGGAACCGAACCCGCGAACACGATGACCTTTTCGCCGTTTTCGGAGGCGGATTTTTCGATCCTCTTCCTGATCAGGGTGACCGAATCGACGAAGTCCTTGGATGTCTTCGCGTTATCGATGGTCACAAGGAAGTTGTTCTCGCCGTCAAATGCACCCCTGTCGAAGGGAAGGGTGCCGATGCAGCGCAGGTTCAGCATCTTGCGGATCTCGTCGATGCCGCCGATCGTGCGCCTGAGCAGGTTGATGATTATCGCGATCGCAAGGCCGATGGCCAACGCGTACAGGCAGGCGTTCTTGATGCTTGTGTCGTATTTCAGCGTGGTCGTGGATCTCGTAGGCAGGGAGGGTTCTCCGAGCAGGGTCATCCTGGTGTTGCCGACCACAAACTTGGCGACCTTGGGATAGTTCTCTATCGCGGACTCAAGTACGTTCAGCGCGTCGTTCGGATCGCTCGACTTGGCGGTGAGAGTGAACAGCGCTGTGTTGCCCGAGGAACTCGCCGAGATCGTGGCGGGCAGCTTATCGACCCCGAGGTCCTCGCGGATCAGGTAGCTGAGCGCGCCGCTCTGCAGAATGTATGGGAACACCCTGGACAGCCTCTCGGCGGCGCTCCTCGAATACGCGGATGCGACCATGCCGGACGAGCCGACGACCTCGATATTGAAGGTGGCCGACGTGGAGTACGAGGGCTTGAACCGCTGCTTCTCATGATAGATGAAGATTACGGAAAGTATGGCGGCCGCAAGTATGGGTACCCAGATTATCTTGAGGAAGGTCTTGAGCGCATTCACGGCGATCGTGATAACGTCGATCTCCTTGTAATCGGGGTCATCCCCTTCATCGGGCTGGAAATCCTCAACGATCACCTGCTCCATGGGAGGCTCAACGACCCTCTGCGCCGGCATTGCGGGAGCCGCCGCATCGTTACCCGCAGCTCCTGCCTCCGCCTCGTTAAGCGCAGGCTCGCTGAAGCCGTTGCCGCCATAGCTGCCGTAAGCGCCGTAGCTGCCGTAAGCGCCGTAGCTGCCGTAATTGCCGTAGTTACCGTAGTTGCCGTAGTTACCGTAGTTGCCGTAGTTGCCGTAGTTACCGTAATTGCCGTAGTTACCGTAATTGCCGTAATTGCCGTAATTACCGTAATTGCCGTAATTGCCGTAGTTGCCGTAGCGCCCGTAATTGCCGTAGCGTCCGTAGCTGCCATAGCGCCCGTAGCTGCCGTAATTGCCGTAGCTGCGGCTGCCATAGCCGGCCTTGCGCTTGCCGTAGCTGCCAACGCCGCCCACGCTGACGTCCGAAGCGCCGCCGATAATGGGGAGGCGTATGACGTCGTTGAGGATATAGCCGAGCATATCCGTGTTTGAGCTGAGGGTCTCAAGCGCGGTGAGGATGCGCTTGGATGTGGCGAAGCCCTGGCGCACGACCATGATGCCGGCGTCGCTTATCTCGGAGCAGTAGTCCGCGATGTTTGATGCCGCGACCGGCGGAGTGTCGATAACTATGAAATCATACTTTCTGCGCGCCTCCTCCATGAATTCCTGCATCCTTTTGGAGCTGAGCAGCTTCATGCCGTTTGAAACGCGCTGCCTGCATATCATAAGGCTGAGGGAGGGCACGCCGTCGAGCTTGGGAAGCTCCAGAGGCTCGTCGCTCGTTAAAAACTCCTCGAGCGTGGGGCCGAACTCCGCTGAGCAACCGAAGAGCTTGAACAGCGACGGCTCGCCCATATCCGCTTCAATGAGAAGCACGTTTGCATTTTCCCTTGCAAGGGTCAGCGCCATATTCGCGGCGATAGTAGTCCTGCCCTCGTCCGCATCGACGCTCGCGACCATGAGCACCTTCTCTCCGCTCATGTTCATCAGGTACTGGAGCCTGGTTTGGATAAGGCGCATGGTTTCCGAATAACCGAAGCTCGTGGTGGGGTTGTTTACGAGCAGGTTTCCGACCACCGACTTTGTTTTAGCCGTTGAGGATCGCTTTGCCTTCGCGCCATTTCGCCGCCTTACGCGCTTGCTTTTTACGCGCTCGATGGTGGCAAGCTTTTCGAGGCTGCCGACCTTGGTCTCAAAATCGACCTCGTTATAGACCTTCGTTGAATAGATGGTTTTTATGATTATGATCGCCGCAAGCGCGATGAAAGCATAGAGCGAGAACTTGATGATCTGCTCCCTGCGCGAGATCGGCGTATCGGGCTGCATCGGCACCGTCGGACGCATCAGCACGGTTATCGCGGCGCTTTTGACGACCGGATCCGTTACCTCGTTGTGGTGATCGATCATGCCGGTCAGGATCGCATACGCGATATACGGCGAATCGGCGTTTACCGAAACGGAGAGGATGTTCGTTTGCGAAAGCTGGCTCGAGCGGATGGTGCCTTTGAACTCCGTTAGACCGGTCGCCTCGATGATCTTTTCCTTCATGATGCTGCTGTTCAGCACCGAGGAGAAGGCGCCCGCAAGATAGCGCGTGGAGTCGAGGGAGGAGAGCGATGCGTTCGACTGCTTGCCCTTTGGCGAAACGACGAAGGTCGCGGACGACGTGTAGGTCTCCTTGTATTTCTCCGTTTCGACCACGTAGACCACCATCGCGGTAATGAGCGTGCCTATCAGCAGTATCCACCAGTTTTTGATAAGCTGATGGATGATATTCGGAATATTTATATTGAGTTTTCTCGATTTATTGCCGTAGCTTGGAACGAATCTGGGCATTTAGCGAACTCTCCTTCCGTTTTTTCTCGTCATGACCGACCGCCTCACTCAACTATCACGATGAGCTCGGTGTCTCCCACCAGCTCCCCGTTCATGCAGTGGATCATTATGGAATACGTGCCCGGCACGAGACTGTCAAAGTCGCCTAAGTCGTAGGTTATGTTTTCGTAGCCGAATTCCTCAACCGTATAGATGCTGCGGCCGATAGAAATGCTTTTGATATAGCTGATAGGATCGATATTCTCGCCGCGCTCGATGTATTCGAGGTATTTGTTCAGCTTGATAACGGGGGTGTTCGAGCCGGGCTTATCCACCCGCTTGATCCCAACAACGAGCACCGACAGATCGCCCATGCTGTTTATAACGGTGAACTCGGCGGTGTTGTTGGAGCCGTCGTCATCAAGCCAGGCGAGCGAGATCCTGCCGGTGATGTTGCCGTCGATGCAGTCATAGGCGGTGATATTGTTCAGCGGGTTCACGGAATCGCCGCTATAAAAGATCATATCGTCCGAAAGCGAGAAGCGCGGGGGGTGATAGTCGGTATAGACTATGGTCCTCGTTGCCGTGGCGACCTTGTTGCCCGAATCGAACACAACGTAGGTGACCTCGCATTTGCCCACGTCCATGAATGCCGAGAGGCTGCCGACGATGACCCTGTCGGTCAGATCGCCGTCCTCCGCATCCATCGCGGTAACGCCCGTCAAAAGATCCTCCTTGGTGGCCTCAACGCTGACGTGCAGCTCCCTGGAGGCGCAGGTGATCACGGGCGCCTGATTTGCCTTGATGATCTTCGCCCTGAGCAGATATGCCAAAAAAGCGAGGGCGGCAAGCACCAGCGCGATTATGGAGAAGATCAGCAGCTTTTCTCTTGATTTACTCATTATGATTTTCCTAACTCAGCATGGTTATTGTCGTTTTGGAACGAAGCATACCCCTCGGCTCGCCGAAGGGAAATTCCCCGAGGAGTATGCCGACAGGTATAAGCATCTAATTATATCATGCATTTCGCGCCTTGTCCATACCGAAAAATTCGTATTCGCACGAAAGAACCTCGCTGTGCGGGGCGGTTTGGAGCGTATGCGCCGCGAAGGGTGCCGTACGGGGTGATTAACAATAGCTCCCCTCGAATTTCAGCCTCGATCATTCACCGTTCACCGTCCACCGATCACCGATCACTAACCACTAGCCACTGACCGCCGACCGCCGATCACCGCTCGCTTTTCGCCTTTCGCCGTCCCCTGCCCTCGGGAAGCTGGGCGATGATCACCGCAAGCAGTATCAGCGCGCAGCCCGCGTATTCGCGCGCCGTCATACGCTGGGAGAGTATGATCGCGCCGCCGATGACCGAAAACACGGATTCCATACTGAACAGCAGCGAAACTATCGCGGGATCGCCCTCGCGCTGCGCGACTATCTGAAGCAGATACGCTATGCCGCAGGAGAAGATCGCAACGTAGAGTATCGGCAGGGCGTATTCGAGCACCTTCGCCCAATCCGGCCTCTCGATGAAAAGAGCAAGCGCCGCCGAAAAGACCGCCGCAAAGGCGAATTCGGCGATACAGAAGCTTATCGGATCGAGGCTGCCCGCGAACCTGTCTATCAGCAGTATCTGCACCGCGAACGCCGCCGCGCAGAGCAGAAGCAGCAGGTCGCCCGGGGCAAGCGTGAAGCTTCCGCTGATGCAGAGCAGGTACAGCCCCACGAGCGCGAGCGCAAGCCCCGCCCAGAACACCTTCGGGAAGCGCTTTTTGAGAAGCAGCTCGCCTATCGGCACGAGCACCACGTACAGCGCGGTGATGAAGCCCGCCTTGCCCGAATCCGTGCCGGCCTCCATGCCCGCCTGCTGCAGATTGGATGCAACGGCGAGCGCAAAGCCGCAGAGCGCGCCCGCGATAAGCAGGGTCCGCATGCCCGAGAGGCGCTCGGTGCGCCAAGCTTCGCCCGCACCGTTTCGAAGCGCTCCCACGGCTTGGCCGCCGCCCGCTTCGACGCTTTTACGCCCCTTTTTGAAGGCGGAGATAACGCCCTTCACGAGCAAAAGGAAAACCACCGCAAGCGCAAAGCGAATCGCGTTGAAGGTAACGGGCGGCACGTTGCCCGCGCAAACGTCCTGCGCCACGAATGCCGTGCCCCAGATGGCGGCGGTCAGGAGCGGCAGGAATATGGATCGGAAGCTGTTTTTCATACTATGATTATAACCTCCCGCGCGCGGCATGGCAAGTGCAAAAACACGCCCTTTACGGGCAATTTCAAGGCAGATGCCGCCAAATTTGCCTCATTTTTCCGCCCCAGGCGGTGCAAAGTACATATTTTGGTATTTGCAGAACAGAAAAATCGTTGTATCATACGCTTGAGCAGAAAAAACGGCTCGAATAACCCACTGTGTTTAAGACCGAAACTCAAAACGGAGGTGCTCAAAATGCTTTGGTGGGTTTTCCTTATCCTGGTGGGCGGATACGAGATCATGAAGGTGCTGCTCAAGGACAAATGAGTCCGAGCGCAGCATAGGATACCTCTTTTTCCCATCTACTTACGAAATAATAAGGAGGCAGTTATGAAGATAATTGGCAGCATCGCTTACAACGACGACGCAGTGCCGTCGCAGCTTTCCTTCCGCGCGGCGCAGCCGGCAAGACCCGTGTTCACCGCCCCGTTCCGCTCCGCCTACCGCGCACCCGGCGCAAAGGGGCTTGGGGAACTGACGTACAGCAGCTATTCAAGGCTCCATTCCCGAGTGCTGCGCGGCATTGCGCTGAACGTTGCGCTCTCGCTGCTGCTGATCGCGGCGCTTTCCGCGGTCATGTTTGCGGCGATCGGCGCGGATCAATACGATGGCGGCATCGATTTTCTGATCGTCGGACTGACGCCCATCCTCTGCATCGCCGCGATCGTTTATATCGCGATCGGCGTTTATACCGACGCAAAGGCCGATCTCGCGCTTCTTCGCCGCGAGAAGAAGCGGCTCTCCCGCTCCGCACAGGCGCGGATCGAGCGCAAAAGCGGCCGCCGCAGGCTCTCGATGCTGATAACCCTTGCCGCCTCCGCCGCGCTGCTCATCGTGCTGAACGCCTTCATCCTCGCTTGAGCAAGCGCTCAATGGATCTTGTTATGTTCTCATAGTCTCACTCTCTCTTACACAGCAAAAGCCGAGGGTTTCCTTCCCCCGGCTTTTTGCTGTAAGTTAAACGGTATTATTCCTCTTTATTCCGCATCGAAGGTGCGTATCAGCCCCTTTTCGAGCGCTTCCTTCACGCTTCCGAAATCGAAGCTTTTAGCATCAAACCAGTACTGCCATGTCGTTATTTCCATAAAAAGCCCGTCTATCTCCGCATGAAAATATTTGTAGTTGGCAAAGACGCCATTGTCGCCGTATAACCTTGTTATGCGGGTGCCCTCGGCATCCATCGGATAGTAAAACCCCTCTCTCGCGCCCTCTAGCCTGCGGTCGAGCGCATCGGCGCCGCTGTCCTCTCCGTTCAGGGCTCCCGAAAAGCCGATCAAAGCAATATCGATGCCGTCGTACCCATTGCCCTGAAGCTGATAGCCGATATTATACTCATAGATGCCGTGATACCTTGTGAGCCTGAAGCTTGTGAAGCAATACTCCGGCGCGATCGGGAAGGGTATGCGCTCGATAAGCTCCGCAACGGCCTTGGCTTCAGCCCTTGAGCCAATGCCTATGATCACCGATTCACCGACGCTCGGAAATTCGATCGTCATTTTGCGCAGGTACTCATTGAACTCCTCGTCGCTCTTATCAAGCACCGCAAAGAACTCGCTCAGCGCATCCGCGCCGTGCAAATCCAGATCGAGCGAGTACCTGTCGTCCTCCTCGGGCGGTTAGCTCGGTATTTCCGTTTCCGCGGGCGGCTCTGTCTGCGCCGCCGGCGTAGGCTTCTGTACATCCTTTTCGGGTATCGCGTTCCTCTCGCCGCAGGCAAGCGCAAAAAGCGCGAATACCGCCGCAAGCATAAGCGCGGCTGACTTTACAAGCTTCTTCATAATTCCTCTCTTTATAAAGCATTTCGCATTCCTCGATCCAAGCCGATAAGGCTCGCGCTTATCGAGCCTTGATGAACTCCGCCTCGCAGAGCCGCTTTACCCTTTCCGCATCGGGCTCGCCGCTCTCATCGAGCTTTACGTTCACGTCGGTGGCCGAAAACGCCCTTCCCTCGGAGATAAAGTACATCTCTGCATACTTATAATCATGCCAACTTGGTACGAGCGACACCACAACCATTATATCGCCCACCTGATGCAGGCTGTCGCGCGTGTGGAACGGATGCTGCGGATCGGGGTACATGTTCATATAGCGCTTGGCTTCCTCAAGCAGCATTTCCGCGCTCGGTTCAGCTTCTCTGAGCATTCGCCAGTAGCCGTAATCGCTGTCCGTAAAATTTAAAACAACGGCTTCGCGGTTTATCGTTATGCTTTTGATTCTCCCTGCCTCGCCCTTGGGCGCGTATATGCCGCCGAGACCGTAAAGCAGGCTACGGGGCTTATCCCTGTCCTCCGCTATCGCTTTAAGGCAGGCTTCGAGGCTGTAAAAGGTCAGCTTGGCAACGCTCTCTATTTCCGGTTCGGGAAGATCCACCTTAACGCGGCGCATAAAGCTTCTGAGCCCCTCCAAGCCGAGCTCTTTGGGAACGCTTGCAAAGAACACCTGCCCGTCCTCTATCAAAAAAGCGTTCAGAGCATCCATCTGCGGCTCGTGCAGCCATCTTTTGGGAAGGTAAAACTCCTCCATCCGCTCGAAGCCAAAACAATACTCGTTCAGCGAGCGTTCGAGCATACCCGGATCGAAATCCATCTCCCATTCAAAGTAATAGCGCTTTTTCGCATCGTTTTCATCAACGTATACGAACCTTATCAGGCTGTAACGAAACTCCATGTGTTCGAGCGCCGCGCCATCGGGAACGTTCGCCGAAACATAGTAATGATCGCCCCCGCGCATCGTGAAAAACTCACTGAACGGTGCGCGATCCTCCATCGCATGAACGTATGCATCCGTAAAATCCTCCTCCGAACGGAAGATGCACCATTCATCAAACAGATGCTCGCCCCCGTCCTCCCCCATATTCGAAGGGAAAATATCGCCGAATTCATAGCTCGGCGGCACTATGAACGGGCTTTCGGTCGGCTCGCTCGGCTTTTCCGTTTCCGCGGGCGGCTCTGTCTGCACTGCCGGCATATGCTTCTGTACATCCTTTTCGGGCATCGTGTTCCTCTCGCCGCAGGCAAGCGCGAAAAGTGCAAGCGCGAACATCAAAAACATCAGTAAATACGGCTTTTTCATTCTCTCTCCTTTCTCAGCGCCCGCCGCGCCTGCCTTTTCTTTGGCAGGCGTATGCAGCGGACGCATCGGCGAAACACAAAGCTTAATTCTTACGAAATTCCGTAGGAATTCCAACCTCAACTATTCATTATTCGTCATTCACTATTCACCATTCACTATTCACTATTAATTCCCAACGATTCCATCTATCACCGCCCGCTGCTGCTCGCTGAGCTCGGACAGACAGTAGGAGAACGCGCCTTCATCGTGCGCGCGCTGATGGGCAAGGAGCTCGCCGAAGCCCGAGCGATTCTTCTCGGGCGCGTTCAGCGCGCCGCGCATCGCAAGCATGCACATAGTCCTGCTCTCGATCTCGCGCGTTATCGAGCCGGGCTTGAGCCTCTCAACGAGCTTGGGCCAGGCAGCCTCGCCGTATTCCCGCTCGAACCATTCCCAATCCATGCCGTAGCTCAAACGGATGATCCACATACCGTCGCTCTCGATGGAGCTTGAGTCGGCATTTTCGGCGAGTATTCTTCCTATATTCAGCTGAAGAATGCCCATCGGGTCATCCACAAGGGAGATATTGCACCAGTTTACGGTGCCGTCGTAAACGCCGGGCAGGCAGTTGAAGCCGTCCTCCGTGCGCTCGATCCGCAAAGATATACCATCGCACATATAGCCGGGCATTTCATCGTCCGCCCCCGCTATGGCGCATTCGTTATCCCCGTGCGCCCATGTGAACACCCTTGTGTTGACGGGGCGCAGCCTGAGCCTCACCATGCTTTCGGCATAGCCGTTGCTGAAAAGCGGCAGGCTGATCAGCCTCGGGCTGATCGCCCTCGCTTCATAGCAGCGCAGCGCATTATCCTCGGAGCAGCCGGTGTATTTGGCGCTGATAAGATCCCCGCAGTATTGCGAAACGGCGATAAGATCGTCATCCCCTCCCGAAAGAGTGTACCCCGCGCGCTCAAGCTCCGCTTTCGTAACGCTGACGCCGTCAAACCGAAGCTCGTCCCAATTCACGTTCAGATCGTCGAACTCGCCGTCCTCGGGCCATTTGCCCATGATGATGTTATATTCCACAAACCATTCCCCGCTGTGATCGCGGAGAAATGCCACCGAAAGGCGCTCATCCTCCTCGGTGTGGAAGCTGACGGTCCTCTGCTCGCCGCTGCGCCACTGCGATGCGCTCTGTTTTGTGAAAGCATAGCCGTGAACCTCGTTTGCAAGGCGCGCATACTCCCACGCTGTGTCTATGAACCAATCGTTTGTGTAAACGCTCTGCGTTTGCCCGCTGTTGCCGATAAGCTCGCTCGCCGAGCCGAAATCGAAGGAAAGTATCTCCTCTACCGCTTTTTCGGCAGGACGTGAGACCGCTGTGATCTCAACGAGCTTCCCGTCGATCTCGGCATAGTAGGTCGGCTCGTCATATTCTTCCGGAACGTTTCGGTTCAGCTTGCAGAGCCTGCCGATATGCGTATGAGCGCCCGTGTCTATCATGGAAACATCGAGAGCCGCCGCTATCTCATCGAAGGTTGCGAACATACCGTTTTCACCGTATTCGGCACAGCTTCTGAACGAACAGGTGTCGTAATGAATTATGTATTCGCCGTCTGCCGGTGTGAAAACTATGCTGCCAAGCGCTTGATCCGCGGAGATCGGGAACGGGAGCGAATCAAGGTATTCAAGCGCCCGCGCCGCATCGATCGGGCTGCGAATGCCGAGCATATTCTGCGCATTCCTCTCAAGATAGCGCTCAAACTCCGCATCGCTCATGGCTGCGGCGGAAGCAAATCCCTTAAGCTCATCGAGTCCCGTCAGATAGATCGGGCAATACGGCAGCTCGCTGTCCGTATTCGAGGGGAAGGCGAGACTCTCAAGCGTTTCGTACCCAAAGGAGCGGATAAGGCTCTCGGCTTCGCTTCTTGTGCAGTTCATCGCTTCGATCCGGATAAACCTTTCGCCGAGCCTGCCCGAGAAATGCTGTTCCTCCCGCCAGCGCCCGTCGCCAAGCGCAGTTTTGCGGCTAACGCCTCTGAGCTCGCATATCGGGGACGAGGGGTTAAGCTCAACCGCGAACACCTCTGCTCCCATATCCTCCAAGCGGCTATTCGGATCGCTGTAAATATCGATCCGGAGCTCCTTTCCCTTCGAGAGATCGTACCTCAGGCTGAACGTTCCTTCAAGCTCGCTGCTCAAACCAATGCCCATAAGATTGAATATGCGGCCCTCGGGCTGCGGAAAAACGATGCCCTCCGCCTTGCTCAAAACGGCTCTCACATCCGCTTTGGTATTCACGAAATAATCATTATACTTCTCAATAAACCCGTTGAACTCTGCATCTTGCATATCGAGCGATGAGATGAACGCGGCAAGCTCTTCGCGCGATTCGAAGCAGAAGTTCAGATTCTCAATGCCGCTCCAAAGTGAAGCAACTATGCTTGGCGGGTTATCCCCCATTCTGCCGAAGTCGAACGCGAGCACCGTTTCCAGCGCTTCCTCGACCGAGTGCGCCTGGAGCGATATGTTCACCAAGCGTCCGTCAATATCCGCCATAAAGCGGAAGGTTTCATCGTCGCGGCGGAGATTGAGGCGTTTTATATGCTCATGCTCTGCAAAGTCAACCGGCTCGCCGCTGTTCGATATTCTGTCAATCATATCCGCGGAGCTGAGCTCACCTCTGAGGTCGCCGCTGAATGCGCATACTCTTCCGATGCCGCCTTCATCAAGCCAATACTGAGCGCAGTAGCTGTTTGTTTCGCCGTCAAGCTTGATGTGGAACACGTTAAAATCCAGATCGGCGCGGATTGGAAATGGAATCTCGTTCATCAGGTCGATAACCGCGCGCAGGTCATCCTTCGTGACAATGCCAAAGCGTTCGTAGCCGTTGGCGCGAATAAAGCGGGCGAACTCCGCGTCGCTTAGCTCCGGCGCGGCGAAGAACTCGATAAGCGAGTTCGGGCGGTGGAATACCAGCAGCTTTTCATCCACGGGTTCACCGGTGCTTATCGGCGCATCCGTCTCCGTCGGCTCGTTCGTCTCCGTCGGCGCACCCGAGCTTATCGGAGCTGCGGTCGGATTATTCGCCGCCCACTGTCCCCTTTCGCGCTTGGGAATTATGGCAATTGCCGCCATCGCCACAACAAGGCAGGCGGCTGCCGCGATGCCGAGCACGCGCTGCCATGAGATGCGGCGCTTTTTGAATTCAAAGCTCTCGGCTTCCTCAACATATTCGCGCTTAATGTTCGTAAGCGCTTCATAAACGGTTTCTTTCTTATTCATACCGAAAACCCCTCTTTATCAAGATAGCTTTTAAGATTTTTGCGAAGAGAGAACAGGCGGCTTGAAGCCCACGATGGCGCTTCGCCCGCCGCTTTGGCGATATCCGAAACGGATTCCTCAAACCAATACCTTTTAAGGAACAATGCGCGATCCTCGGCGGGAAGCTCTCCGAGCCAGCGGTTCAAAAGCTCGCTCAGCGCCCTTGCTTCGGCGCGGCTCTCCGCTCCTTCGCCGCCCGGGATGTACGCAGCCAGCTCATCGAGCGATTCTATGCGGATATTGCCGCCGCGCTTTTTCGCCGTTTTTTCGCGGTACGTCTTGAGCGCACATTTTTTCGTGATGCCGAGAACGTACGCTTTAAGCGAGCGCGGATTTTCGGGCGGGATGCTGTTCCAAAGCGCCATCAGCGCATCGGAAAAGGCTTCCTCCGCCGAATGGGCGTCCCCGAGAAGGCTGCGCGCTGCCCTCTCGCAGACCGAGCCGTATTCGGCCTTCACCTCGCTTATCGCCGCCTCGTCGCGGTTTTGGAAAAGTCGGATTATTGATGCATCGTGCACGGGTTCTCCCTCGCTTTCAATAGGCCTTCACTATATAAGTTCCGGTTTGGATGAGGATATTGGGTGGTTGGTATGATATATTTTATCAAAATAAGCCGGATGGAAACAAGTCCTTCCGGCTTATTGCATTTTGTTTTTCGATT
Organism: Clostridia bacterium; assembly: GCA_017523925.1. GTDB lineage: Bacteria > Bacillota > Clostridia > Christensenellales > CAG-138 > PeH17. Next base: position 33,180 of record JAFWVQ010000013.1, on the reverse strand, counting down.
TTCATTTGCGCTTGCGTATCTCCCCTAAACCATTCCGCACAGCACTCTGAAAAGCTTCACGGGCTTAACGACGTACTTTATCACGGCGAGCGATAAGAAGAACGAAACCGAGAAGATGACCGCGATGATGACGATCGGGGAGGTGATGTGCAGCACGTTTATCAGAAGGATCCTCGTCAGCGTGAGCAGGAAGCCGTTGAAAAGATAGAGCTGCAGCGAGTATTTGCCCGCCTCTTCAAACAGCCTTGAGATGCGGAGGCGGCGTATCAGCACCGTAAATACCGATACCGTCAGGATGCCGAGCAGCGCCATGGCGATCTCCACGGATGGGTAAAGCTTCCACGGCAGCCTCAAGAGGAGCGAATACAGGGCGTACACGAGCGCCGTCCAGCAGGCGAAGCATGCGAGCCACACGGGGATCTTGGAGACCTTTTTTGCAAAGGCGATGTATTTTTCCTCGTTTTGCCTGAAGCGCAGCTTGAGGTAGTATCCGATCGAGAAATAGAAAAGGTATTTCGCCGCGTTCGCGAGATTGGCCGTCCTCGGGATGAACGAAAGCATGCCCAAAGCGCATATCGCGGCGATGCTTATCAAGCCGATCACCCTGTTTTCAAACAGCCTTCTTATCAGCGGGAACACAAGGAAGATGATCATAAGCGTGTAGAGGAACCAATAATTTTCGCCCGTCAGCACCGCGATCACCGAGCCCCTAAGGTCGGTGGAATGATTTATGTACTCGCCTGCAAAGAGGTTTGCGACCAGGATCAGCAGCTCGAACACGACGTATGGGATCAGTATCCGCTTCGCTTTTTTCACGAGATGATCCTTCCAGTTTGAAAAGCCGAAGCAGAAGCCGGACACGAGGAAGAACAGCGGCATATGCGCGCTGCTCATCAATCTGTGGAAAAAGCCGTATGGGCGGATCAGGTTCAGGTTTATCGGAAAAACGATGATCGAATGCCCGAATATGACCATCGCGATGGCCAATCCCTTAAGAATATCAATCTCCCTGTAATGCTTCCTCATTGAGTCTCCCTGCTGAAAAGCTCCTCTGCGCCCGCGCGCCACGGCGGGAGAGTACAGCGAGATTATACCCGCGGGACCGCGTTTTGTCAAGCAAGGCGCAGTAAAAAAAGTATGTACTTCCGCAAAAATCGGGCTTTCGCGCGGCTGCCGCCTCATGCATCGGGCGGCCCGGCTCGCATCGCGCGCTTCGTTCCGCAGCTCGGGCAGAACTTATAGTTTTTATCCCCGAAATCGCAGCCGCACTCGCTGCAGAAGCGGAGCGGCACGCCCTCGGTTCTCGTCGTCGGCGCACCCTCCCGCATGGAGCCGATCGGCGGAACAGGCGGAACAGGCGGGGCAGGCGGAACTTGCGGAACGGTCGGAACAGGCGGAATGCCGGAAGCCGCTCCGCCGAAGATCGAGCCAACTATCTCCGCGTCCCGCTCGGCGAGGACCTCGTCCCCTCTTTTCAGGTCGCCCTCGCGCATGAAGACGATCAGCGGCGCGGAGGCGTCGTGGATGATCATGCGCGTTGAGAGCGTGCTGCCATACACGTCCACGCTCATAAAGCCGCGAAAATCGCTGTCGATCAGGTTTGCGGGAACGAGCTGCACCTTGTTTGGCGAGGCAGCGCGGCTTATCGCGTGGAAGGCGAAGGGACCCATCCCGAGCCAGCTCAGGCTGTTTCCCACGATCATCATCGAGCTGCCCTTTTTGCCGTTTGGAAGGTACTCGGTCCACTTGCCCTGAAGCGCGTCGAGATACTCGGTATCGCGGATCCTGATATGGTCAAACGGGCCGTTCTCCACCTTCTTCAGCGTGTACAGCTTTTCGCCGAGGATCGTGTAATAATACAGCAGCTTCAGCTCGCCGCCTTCGTAATAAAGCTGCTTTATCTCGCTCATCATGCTGCCGTCCGCCGCGCGCGAAAGCACGTTGTCCTCCATTCTCAGCTCGGTGCGCGCGCCCTGCTCGAGCGAATCGGCGTCATAGCGTATCCGCGTTTCAAGCGCGATCGCCCGGCGGTAGTCGCGCACGGTCAGCCGCTCGTCCCGTATCTCGATATAGTAGTGATAGCCTTCATCATAAAAGCCGTTCAGCTTGTCCGAGTATTTCACGGTTCTCTCCTCCTTTTCCGTTCCGCACCGATTTCTCGGTCTTCGTTTTTCGGGCTTCGGTCTTTGACCTCGGCCTTTCGAAGCCCCTATCCGCATCGGAATATATTCAGCCTTATTATACCTTTTTTCAAGCCCGGCTTCAAGCTTTTTCGACCGTTGGGAGCGAGTATTTGCCTCGTTTTACACTTTCTTTTTGTCTTTTTATAAAAAATATATGGCGCTCCGCGCAATATTCCGCCCGTATCCGCCATTAACATGGTGAAAGCGCGATGAACGCGCACGGTGGCCGCCGACAACCATACTATAAAAAGCTTGGAGTGTTTGTTTATGAATATGAATAAAAAAAGAGCCCTGATATTCACGGCGGCAATGCTGATGCTTGCTTTCACCATGCAATTCCTCGTTTCCTGCGCGGTTTTGGAAAGGCCCGCCGACGCGGAGAAGCTCGAGCCGCTTACCGTTTCCGTTTTGAAGATAGGCAAGGCGGATGCGATCGTGCTTCAAACCGGCGAAAACTGCCTCGTTATCGACGCCGGCGAGGAGGACGACGGCGAGGAGCTCTGCGAGTTTCTGACCAACAGCGGCATAAGCCGCGTGAACGCGCTTATCATCACCCATCACGACAAGGATCATGTCGGCGGTGCGGACACGCTTCTCGAGCGCTTCCCGGTGGACAGGATCATCCTGCCCGATTATGAAGGCGTGGTCACCGATTATTTCGAGTTCCTCGATGCGCTCAAAGCAAAGGAGCTCACCGCCGAGCGGATAAAGGGAAGCATTGAGTTCGAGCTCGGCACGGCGCACGTGCTCGTTGAGCCCCCGGTGAACTACCCCGATGCGGCGAGCGGCGCGGAGATCGACAACGACTGCTCGCTCGTTACCACCGTTACCCACGGCAAAAACCGCCTGCTTTTCATGGGCGATGCGGAAAAAACGCGCATTCGCGACTGGCTCGCCTCCGGCACCGCGCAGCAATGCGATTTTATGAAGGCGCCCCACCACGGCGTTTACAACACGGCGCTCGCCGAGCTTTTCGAGGCCGTGCGCCCGAAGTATGCGGTGATCTGCGATTCCGACAAGAACCCCGCCGAAACGAAAACGCTTGAGCTTATCAAGAGCTTCGGCGCGGACGTGTTTGAAACGCGCTTCGGCAGACTGACCGTCATCAGCGACGGCGTAAACCTCGAGCTGCGGCAAAAGACGAAGTGACGGGGGTGAAAATATGATACAGACAGTTTTCAGCAGGTACGAAAAGAAATACCTGATGCCCGAGCACATCTATTTCGAGCTTCGCAAACGCCTTGCCGAGCACATGAAGGAGGACAAATACGGGCTGCACACCATATGCAATATCTATTACGACACGGCGGACGACCTTCTTATCCGCAGGTCGATCGAAAAGCCGACCTACAAGGAAAAGCTGCGCCTTAGAAGCTACGGCATCGCAAGCGCGGACAGCACGGTTTTTCTTGAAATAAAGAAGAAATGCGACCGCGTCGTGACCAAGCGGCGCGAACCGATGACGCTTGCTCAGGCGATGGATTACACGGTGCGCGGCATCCGCCCCGCGATCAACACGCAGATAATGAACGAGCTGGACTTCTTCCTCGAGCGCTACGACCTTTCGCCCCGCCTCTTCCTCGCCTACGACCGCATCGCGCTTTTCGGCATCGAGGATGCCGAATTCCGCGTCACCTTCGATCAAAACGTCCGCTCAAGGCGGCAGGATGTTGCCCTTGATGCGGGCGACCACGGCGCAAAGCTGCTCGTCGACGGCTACTACCTTATGGAGAGCAAGGTTTCGGGAGCAACGCCCCTGTGGTTCACAAGGCTGCTTTCCGAGCTGAAGCTCTACCCCACTTCATTCTCAAAATACGGCAATATCTATAAAAAAGAGATGGGCAAATGGGATCTTGAATCGCTTATCGTGCATCGCCAAAGGAACTGGAGCACCGTTTCCCTGCCCGAAACCGAGTTACAAAGCGAAAGGAGACTTCTTGTATGCTGAATTCAATAATTCGCGACGGGATGCTGACAAGCATCTTCCATGCAGGCACCTTCACCCTTTCCTCCGTTGCCCTTGCGCTCGGAGCCGCCATAATCCTCGGCATTCTGATCGCCCTCGCCTTCAAGGTGCTCTGCGCCGAATCCTCAAGCTTCACCCTCTGCCTCGCCGTGCTTCCCCTGCTCGTGACGCTGGTGATAATGATAGTCAACGGCAATCTCGGCACCTCGGTCGCCGTGCTCGGCGCGTTCGGCCTGGTTCGCTTCAGAAGCGCCCCGGGCAACGGCAGGGAGATACTGTTCATCTTCTTTTCCATGGCGATCGGGCTTGCGCTCGGCATGGGCTTTATCGGCCTTGCGCTGATCGGCTTCGTGCTCGTTGTGCTCACACTTGCGGCGGTCAGCATCTCCGGCCTCGGCAGCATCGTCAGCCGCGAGCAGGAGCTTCGCATCACGATACCCGAGGATCTGAACTACAACGGCCTGTTTGACGACCTCTTCACCGCCTACGCGAAGAAGACCGAGCTGCGCCGCGTCAAGACAGTGAACATGGGCACGATGTACGAGCTTTGCTACCGCGTGGTGCTCAAAAAGAGCGACAGGGAAAAGGAATTTCTGGACGCGCTGCGCTGCCGCAACGGCAATCTGACCATCAAGCTCGGCATGGTCCAGCGGGAAAAGAACGAGCTTTGAGCCGCAGTGCCGCTCTGCACACCGCGTGACGATATGCGCAACCTGTGACGATATGCTCACCCCGCGCCGCTCTGCGCACCCCGTGACGCTCTGCGCACCCCGTGACGATCTGCGTACCGCCGCAGTACCGCCGCAGTGCCTCCGCAGTGCCGCCGCGCCGCTCTCGGCTCGCGTAAAATATATTATTTATGGTGCAATATTTCCGCAGTCTTGTTCATTAGCGTAATGAAAGCATTATTACGGCGTACTATGCGCAAACGAAGCATCCTGCGGTGAGCCGAGTACCATATGATCGTTAAGGGGATCGCGCTTTCCTCGGCACCGCCGATCGCGCTTGGGTTTTTACCGCCTGCACCGGCGGCGGACACGACCCACGATCCACGATCCCGAACACGACTTCGGCGCGCAGCTTGACTGCGGCCGGCAAACGAAGCAGCGGCTCCGCGGGCGAACCTGCGCGCAGCGCTCCATCCTGTTTTAAAAGGACGACACGCAATGAAAGCCGATATCATCGAAAACCCGCGCAGCATCCCGCATCCGTCGGCGGACTGCCCGAACGGCGCTCCCTACGGCGCGCCCGTTTCCGCGAAGCGCGAACGCACCGCCTGCAAGGGCGAGCGCACGCTCCCCCGTCCGGAGGCGCAAAGCCGCCCCGAGCCCGGCATGACCTTCGAGGTCTGCTTTATGCGCGGCGAACTGCACTTCGGCTCCATCTGGCTTATTTACTGAGCCGCCCCCTCCTGAGCTCAGTATTAAGCGGAAAAGCACCGCCACAAGCAGTGCTTTTCTTTTTTTGCCCCAAGCTCGGGAGATTGAGTGAAACGCACTTGGGCAGCTTGGCCTTCGTTTGAGCTAATTCAACCCGTATTTGTTTCAAATCAAGTTTGCCTCCATTGAATTCAACCCAAAGTTTTGATATTATACAACCGTGATTTGAATGCGCTTCGGCGCGGCGCGGGCGGCGATCCCCAAAGGCCGAAGCGCTCACCCTCGAAAATTGAAGCAAGGAGCTTAAAAATATGAATATCGGAAGCAATATCTCAAGGCTTCGCCGCGAAATGGGGCTGACTCAGGAGCAGCTCGGCGCACTCGTTTCGGTTTCGGCGCAGGCTGTCAGCAAATGGGAAAACGGCGGAATGCCCGATACGGAGCTTATCCCCGCCATCGCGGATGCGCTGCACGTTACCATAGACACGCTCTTTGGCCGCGAGGACGTGAAAAGCGCGGATATGCAGGAGCTGTTTTCAAACTGGTATATGCGCCAGCCTGAGGAAAAACGACAGTATGAGCTTTTTAAGCTTTTGATCCGTGCCCAGAATAGTCCCGTTCAAACGGACAGCGATCTGCGGCCCGACGAGCTGATGGAGATCATGCGCCTGCCGATCAAATCGAGCAAGGGCAGCTATATCAGCAACGGCGAAAGGATAACCGTTTTTATGCGTTCGCAGTTCACGGACGATCACGGCATGAGGCTCCTCATTCCCGCCGAGGACTGCCCGCTGTTCCTCTTGCTGCCGGAGCCGGAGGAGGGGTTTCTTTCAAACCTTCTTGAGCCCGCGCATTACCGCAAGCTCTATGCCGCGCTTGCGATAGAGGGGAGTATGGAACTGCTGTACTTCCTGTATTCCAAAAAGATAAACTATTATTCAGGCGCCGCGCTTGCCGCTGCCTGCGGCTTTGATGAAGAAGGGCTCCTGCCCGCGCTCGATGCGCTGAGCGGGATCGATCTTATTAAAAAACGTTCCGTCATCGAAGCGGACGGCGAACACAGCGTTTACGCGCTGAACGAGGATCCCGCGTTCATTGCGTTTCTGCTGTTCTCGCGCTGGCTGATAGAGGCACCCGGCTATATCTGGAGCTGGAGCAGCCGCGAAAAGCCCTTGCTTGAAAGGAGTGAAGTAAACGATGGAAACAAAGGCGATAAATAAGCCCGCGGATAAGACCGGTAAAAAGGTCAAGCCGCCAAAGCCCGTCAAGAGCGCGGCTTCAAGAAAGCTTTTCGCCGCGTTCTACGAGCGCAACAGGCTGAGCTTCATGCTTGCTCTCATCCTTGCCGCCCTTTCATCGGCGGATAACAGCGTAGTATCATGGATACTCGGCTCGGTCATAGACGCCATCGGCGCATCGAGCCGTTCCGATCTGAGCCGCGCCGCGATAGCGACCGCGATCTTCCTGCCGGCATATCTGATCGTGGACTCGCTTTTCGCCGTCATCAAGTCAAGATTTGTCCACAAGGGCATCGCGCAGTATAAAACTGCGGCGTTCTCCATGCTTTGCGGCAAGGGCATCGGCGCATTTTCGCATGAGAATACGGGCGGGTATCTTTCCGCACTTACAAACGATGCGGCAGCCATCGAGGAAAACTATCTCAACCGCACGGTCTCGCTCGTTTTCAATGTTTTAAGGTTTGCGTTCGCGCTCGGAATGATGCTCTATTACAGCCCGCTTATGACGCTTATCGTGATCGGTCTTTGCCTTTTTCCGATAATCGCAACGCTCGCGATGGGCTGCGGGCTCACAAAGCGCGAAAAAACGGTTTCTGATAAGAACGAAGCCTTCACATCCCGCGTGAAGGATCTTCTCGGCGGCTTCTCGGTAATCAAGGCGTTTAAGGCGGAAAAGCAGGCGAACGCGTTGTTTTCCGGTGAAAATGCCGACGTTGAGGAATCAAAGCGCAGCCGCCGCACATACAGCGGCATTCTGAACTCGATTTCGGGCGTGTCCGGCGGCGTGGTGCAGTTCGGAATCTTTATAATCGGCGCGATCTTCGCCATAAACGGAAGGATAACCGCTGGTACGGTCATATTGTTCGTGAACCTCTGCAACTGCCTGATCGGACCGATATCGGTATTGCCCGAGATAATCGCCGGCCGCGGCGCGGCGAAGGCGCTTGTGTATAAGCTTGCCGATAAGCTCGAGGACAACCAAGCGGAAGCCGGCGGCAAAGTCATAAAAAGCCTTGAAAGCGGCATCGAGGTAAAGGAGCTCGGCTTCGGCTATGAGGAGGGAAAGAGCGTCCTTAATAACCTTTCCTATCGCTTTGCGGCGGGCAAAAAGTACGCGCTCGTTGGCTTTTCCGGCAGCGGCAAGACTACGCTTTTGAACCTTATGATGGGCGCATACGCTGATTACAGCGGCTCGCTCAAGGTGGGCGGGGTCGAGCTGAAAAACGCCGATATGAACAGCCTTTACGAAAGCGTCAGCCTTATCAATCAAAGCGTTTTCCTCTTTGACGACACGATAAGAAACAATATCACGATGTTCTCCGAGTTTCCGAAGGAGGCGGTCGATTCCGCGATACGCCGTGCGGGGCTTGAAAAGGTCATCGCCGAGCGCGGGGAAAGCTACCTCTGCGGCGAAAACGGCGTGAACCTCTCGGGCGGCGAACGCCAGCGCATCAGCATCGCCCGCGCGCTCATCAAAAACGCCTCGGTGCTGCTTGTGGACGAAGCCACAAGCGCGCTCGACAACGAGACCGCGAGCCTTGTTTCAAACGAGATACTGAAGCTCGACGGGATAACGGGAATCGTGGTCACGCACCGCCTTGAAGCAAGCCTGCTCAAAAAATACGATGCGATACTCATGCTCAAAAACGGCAGCCTTGCCGAGGTCGGCTCGTTCGATGAGCTGATGGAGAAAAAGGGGCAGTTCTACTCGCTGTTCACCGTGCAGTAAGCCGAAAAAAAAGCGGCCCCGGCGGATCATAGGACCCGTCGGGGCTGCGTTATTTCAGGCCGTTTTTCACGGCGATCGTTCGGTTTTTCATTCCGCGCCGTTCATTTTTCAAATGCCGAAGGCCTCCCGCGCCGCCTCCGCCGCCGAATGCGCGATAATGCATTCAAGCGTGAAGAAGCGCGCGCCGCAGGAGCGAACGCGGTCCATTATCCTGAGCGTGCTCAGCATCTCCGCTGCGCCGCTCGGAAGATGGATGCACGAGGAGAGCGCCTGCCAAAGCTCATCGTCCGCAAGCGGACGCAATGCGTTTTCCCCCGCCCTGCGAACTGATGCAAGCGCAAAGAGCGGAGCGGAGATATTCGTGCCAAGGGCGTGCTTGCCCATCCACGGGGAGCCGTAGAGCCGCGCCTCGCCGTTTTCGATGCGCAGGATCGGCTTATCGTCGTTTATCATCAGCACCTCGTCCCCGTAGCGCTCGCGCCACATGCGCGCATGGGTGGATTTGCCCGCGCCGCTTTCGCCGCTGAGGAGCACGCCTTTGCCGTTCAGCGAAAAGGCCGAGCCGTGGCAGGCGGCGGCATCGTAGCGCGGAAGCACCTCGGCAACGGCACGATGCAGCGCAAGAAGCTCGAGCCGCTCGACGCTTACTGCGCAGGCCTCGCCCGGGTACTGCTCGGCATATGTGGCGCGCTCCGCTTCGATATGCTTTTGCGTTATCTCAAGCTTCTCCCACGGCTCGCCGTCGCAGGCATAGCCGCGCAAAAAGGAAGCGGTGTGCGCATGATGCACCGCCGCCTCGATGGGGATATTCGCAAGCTTTATCCCGATGCGCTCCATCCTATGCCTTTTCCTCCGCGCTTTCCTCCGCCCTTTCCTCGAGCGCACCGCAGGCGCGCAGGGTGTTCAAAAAACGAGGCAACGTCCGCCTCGATCTGCTCGGCGGGAAGCCCGTATTCCTCCGCAATCGCGGCGGCGATCGCCTGCTGCGTGGTCTCCTCGCGAAGAAGCTCAACTATATCCGCGCCGGTGGCATTCAGCCGAACGAGCCCGCGAAACCGCTTCTGCGCACCGCCCGTCGGCGCAAGCAGGCGCACGCCGTCCGAAGAATCGTACACGAGGAACTCATCGCTGAGCCTCAGCCCGTTTTCAAGCCGCAGCGCCTCCCGCTTCATTCGGGAAAAGCCTATGCCGTAGAGCGTTTTCTGTGCAAGACGCTTTTCCTCGTTCATCTCGCGCGGGTCGCTCAGCCCGCTCGGGTCGCCCCGAACGTCGTACACGACACTGCCCTTGCGAACGAAGAAAACATGCGGAACGCCGAAGCGCGGCGCGCCGTGCTCATCCGCGCCGAGAAGCTCCGAAAAGCGCGCGTAGAACTCATCGAAGCCCTCTATCTCGGTATTCCTCCTTACGGCAGGATCGCGCCTCGTGTTCAGATACAGCAAGTCCGCGCCGTGCTCGATCGCCGCATCGTTCAGCGCGGGGATCACAGCGGCGCACCATGGGCAGTTTGCAAACGCCGCAAGCAGCGCGAAGCTCTCGCCCGCATCCATCAGCGCTGCTGCCTCGCGCGCGCTCACGTCAAAAAAGCGCAGCTCGCCCTCATATTGGCGCAGCGAAGCATAGCCGCTCATATCGGAGCGCGGGTACGCTTTTCGCCTGCTGTTCTTTTTGCCGTCGCAAGTCATGCCCTTCCCGACCTTTCATCGGTCGAAGGCGGCGCGAAGCCGTTTCGGTCAAACGTTCAAATTTCGATCCCATGTTTCGCGCATCGCTCGGCCGTTCACTTTTCGCTCGGTTCCACCGCGTTGCGCTTCAGGATATCCTCGGTATCGAACTCATCATACTCCACGCGCCAAAGCGTCAGCCCGTGCGCGGGCGCGGTGTCGCCTGCATTTTCGCGGCTGTGGTTCATAAGCGCGTTTTCAATGAGCGAAGCATCCTCATAGCCCTGACCTATGCGCAGCATGGTGCCGACCATTATGCGCACCATGTTGTAAAGAAAGCCGCTGCCCGCCACGTCGTAATAAAGCATTTCGCCCTCGCGATGCCATTCAGACTTATAGATAGTACGCACGGTCGTAGCCGCCTTGCTGCCCACCGCCTTAAACGCGGCGAAATCATGCGTTCCGAGAAAGAGCCGCGCAGAGCCGTTCAGCGCGCCCGTGTCGAGCTTATTGTAGATATGGAGCGCGCGCCGAGAGAGGAACGCGGAATCATGCACTGTGTTCAAAACCGCATAGCGGTAATGCTTTTTTCGCACCGAGAAGCGGGAATGGAACTCATTTTCGCCCGCCTCCTCGCCCGGGAGCGCAAGGCTGCCCTTGATGCGGATATCCTTCGGCAGATACGTGTTGAGTGCGAACGCGAATTTATCCGCGGGAATGCGGCTCGCGGTGTCGAAATGCGCCACCTGAGCGCGCGCGTGAACGCCGCTGTCCGTGCGGCCCGAAGCGTGCAGCGTGCATCTTTCGCCCGTCAGCTTAAAAAGCGCCTCGCCCAGAATCTGCTGCACGGCAATGCCGTTCGGCTGGACCTGCCAGCCGACATATGCGCTTCCGTCGTATTCGATTATTAAGACTATTCTCGGCAAATCTGTAAAACACCATTGTGTTATAGTTAAATCCAAAGAAATTCCGCAGGAATTCCAACGTCAACTATTCACTATTCACCATTCACTATTCACTTAAACAGAAATTCCGCAGGAATTTCATCCTCAACTATACACTATTCACTATTCATTATTCACTAACAAAAAGCTGTCAGCCCGCCGCATAAAGATACCTTTTCAGAGATTCCGCCGTTCCCTCATCGAGCTTTCTTTCGCTCCTGCCCTGCGCGAAAACGGGGCTTCCGCCGCCCTTGCCGCAAAGCGCGGCGTTCACGGCGGCGCAGAGCTCCTTCATGCTCAGCTTGAAGCCGTTTGAGCAGGCCATGCGGTAGTCCGTGCCATCGTTTGAAACGGAGAAAACAAGCGCGGCAAAGGCGGTTTTTTCGGCCTCGGCAAGCTTGGAGACCTCCTCGCAGATCAGCTTGAGATCGTTTGCGCCGAGGTTCTCGAAACTGCCGAAAACGAGCCTTGCGCCGCCCTTCGTTTCGGCGGCTTTCATAAGCTCCTCGGCGGTCTTCGCGGCAAGCAGCGCGCTTTTTTGGCGAAGCTCGGACTTCATGGCGTTCAGCTCGTCCATCTGCTTGTAAACGGCGCTTGCAAGGTTCTCCCTCGAGGTGGAATACCTCCGCGCAAGCTCGCTCATCGCGGCGTGCTCCTCCATGGAAAGCCTTGAAGCGCGGTTGCCGCAGGCAAAGAAAAGCCGCGTGCCGCCCTTATAATGCTGCGCGTCGGTGATGCGGATCGAGCCGACCATGCCGGTCGTGTGCAGATGCGTGCCGCAGCAGGTGCAGGAATCCACCTTGCCGTGGTCGATATAAACTATGCGCACCTCGCCGACCGCCTTTTCGGCGCGCTTGCGAAGCTCGCGCTTTGAGGCGTCCTCGCCATCGGTTATTTCGGTATGTATGCTTAAATTTGCGCGAACCGCCTTGTTTGCCTCCACTTCAAGCGCCTCAAGCTGCTCCTTTTCAAGCGGGATGTCGAGGTCGATGGTGCAGTAATCCTCCGCCATGTGGAAGCCCACGTTCTTGGCGGAAAAAAGCTTGCTTGCAAGCCCCGAGAGGATGTGCTCGCCCGTGTGCTGCTCGGCGTGATCGAGCCTGCTTTCAAGATCGAGCCGCACGATAACGCGCTCGCCGACCTCGAACGGCGCATCAAGATAATGCACGGTCTCGCCGCCCTCGGTTTGGCAATCGAGTATCCGCGCGGTTTTTTTATCGGTAAATATCGTTCCGCCGTCCGCAAGCTGCCCGCCGCCCTCGGGGAAGATGGGGGAGCGGGTCAAAACGACGGCGAATCTGCCGCCCTTCTCCGCGCAGGAAACCACCTCGGCGGAGCACTCGGTAACCGTTGGGTATTCGTAATAAAGGATCTCTGTCATATTCGCCTCCGGGCGATTTTTCTTTTGATGAAAACATTTTACAACAGCGCGGGGAGTTAGTCAACAGGAAAGGACGGCGGAGCGGGCAAAGCCCGGCATTCGCGCTTGATTATTTGCGGCTTTGCGGGTATAATCTAAGGCGCAAAGGAGTTTATTTATCCATGAAAAAAGAAACCTCGCTCTTGGAGCTATTTTGGACTTATTTCAAAATAGGGCTTTTCACCTTCGGCGGCGGCTACGCGATGATAGCCGTGATCGAAAATATTTGCGTGGAAAAGAAAAAATGGATAACGCACGACGATATGGCGGAGCTTACGGTGCTCGCGGAAAGCACGCCCGGACCCATCGCCGTGAACTGCGGCACCTACGTGGGCTACAAGCTGCGCGGAGTTTTAGGCGCATTCTTCGGCACGCTCGGAGTGGTGTTGCCCTCATTTATTATTATCTTTGTGCTTGCATCGGTTTTGGACAGGCTTATTGAAATAAAAGCGGTCGCAAGCGCTTTTGCGGGCATCCGCATCGCGGTGGGGCTTCTTATAATCAGCGCCGCGATAAATATGATAGGCAAGATGAAAAAGACCGCGTTTTCGGTTTGCGTGCTGATAGCCGCCTGTATCCTTATGCTTGCGATAAGTATTTTCTCTCTCAAAATATCGGTTATCGTGCTGATGCTCGCGGCGGCGCTCGCGGGGATCCTGCGCTTCGCGATCACGCATAAAAAAGCCGATCCCTCCGGCGGAAAGGAAGGCGGCAAATGATATTTTTCGAGTTGTTTATTGCGTTTTTGAAGGTCGGCTTCTTCGCTTTCGGCGGAGCGTATGCGGCGATACCGCTTATTCGCGACGTGGTTTCGTCCTACGGCTGGCTGACGGACGAGGCGCTTTCAAGGATGATCGCGGTCAGCGAAAGCACGCCCGGCCCGATCATGGTCAATCTCGCCACCTACGTCGGCGCAAGCCAAGGCGGGATCCTTGGCGCGGCGCTCGCCACCTTTGCCGTGGTGCTTCCCGCATTTGTAATAATAGTTCTGCTGCTCTCGATTCTCAAAAGGCTTGCCGAAAACGGGCTTTTTAAGGCGATCCTCTCGGCGCTCAAGCCCTGCGTTATCGGCATAATCCTCGCCGTTGGCGCGTTCATGGCGTTTGAAAACCTGCTTGCGGAGGCAAGCGGCAAATGCGCGACCGGCATCTGCATCCCCGGCATTTCCGGCGCGGTTTTCGAGCCCGCCGCGCTTGGACTGACCGCCGTGCTCGCCGCCGTAATGCTCATCTATAAGAAGGCCGCGAAGAAGCGCATCTCGCCGATACTGCTGATAATCATCTCCGCAGGGCTCGGAATGCTGGTTTACGGCGTGTAAGGCTATTTCCCCTTGCACATAAAATATTACGAAATTCCCTCGGAATTTCATCGGCAACTATTCACTATTCATTATTCACTATTCAATATCCACCACCTCCCCCAGCCTCTCCCCGCTCCCGCCGCGCACTGCCGCATCCATAAGCGCGCCCTCGTCAAGCACGCCGATGCTGCGCATATCGTCATCCACCACGAGCACAACGCCGTAGCCCGTTCCAGAAACCGCCATCAGTGCCTCCCGAACGGTGCTTTTTTTATGCAGTGCGACCGGGAATACGCGCACGCCCGAGCCCGAGCGCAGCCTCGATGCGGCAGCAAGCCGAGCCCTCGCCCCGTCCGAAGCGACGCTTTTTCGCTCGCCTGCAGCGCTAAGCACCACGAACGAGCCCGTTACAACGAGCGACACGGCACGAAAAAGCGCCATGCCCTCGGGCTTTTCCGCGAGTATCAGCGCGCCTGCTGCGGCGATCGTGCCGCCGATCAGCATGCCGCCGAGGCTCAGCAGCAGCGCGGCTTTGCGCCGCTTCCCGCCGTTTGCCGCGGAAGCCAGCGCAAGCGCGAGCCTGCCGCCGTCCAGCGGCAGCACCGGGAGAAGATTCACGAGCGCAAGCGTCAGATTGAAGGAGGAAAGCTCCGCAAGCGCTGAGGGAGCGAAAAGGGCGTGGCGGGCGTGTGCGGCAAAGGGTGCGGAGGATGCGGCGGACTCCGCACCGCCCGATAAAAACGCCGCTCCCGCCGCCATCAGCGCCAAAAGCAGGCTCACGAGCGGCCCCGCCGCCGCTATCGCCACCGCTTCCGAGGGCGAATCGGGGCTCCTTCTCAGCCTCGCAACGCAGCCGAAGGGCTGCAGCTCGATCGAGGCGAGCGAAAAGCCAAGCCTGTGCGCCATCACGGCGTGTGCAAGCTCGTGCACGAGCAGCGAGCCTGCGGCGATCAGCAGGGTATCGAGCCTGTTGAACACGACCGCAAGCGGAAACAGCAGCAGCACGAAGGCCGAGCAGCGCAGCTCGACCCTGCCGAAAAGCGCGACCGTCATCCGACCCTTGCCGCCGTGCCGAGGAATTCGAGCGGGTCCATCGGCCTGCCGTCCTTCGTTATGCGAAGGTAGAGTATCTCGCCCGAGAGCCGCCCGAGAACGGTTCTCTGCAGCACGGGCTGGCCGCGCTCAACGAGGATCTCTCCAAGCCCCATATAGGTTATATCCACGCCGCCATTACAGGAAACCGTCACGCTTCCGCCGTGCTCGCCCGCGGGGTCCACCGAGCGCACGCTGCCCGAGAGCATCGAAACCACCTCGCTGCCCGCCGCCGCAAAGAGCCTTGCGGTGAAGCTGTCGTCCGTTATCGCGCTGTCTGCGTTGAGCGGCGCGATGGGGCGATCCGAGACCGCAAACACGCTCAAAAGCCCCGGCAGCCGAACGAGCTTCAGCCTTCCGAGCTTCTCGTCCTCCTCCTGCTCGCCGCCGCTGCCGTTCATCGCCGTTCGGAACACGGCGAGCGCTTCGCCGGGGTCGTTCGAATTCGCCGTTTTCAGCGCGAATATCATGGAAAACGCGCAGATGCACGCGAGCAGCACCGCGAATTTGCCCGCCTGCGCCGCCGCCGAGGGCTCCGCCGCCCTTTTTCGGCGCAGCGAGCGAAGGCTTCCGTTCCGCGCCTCCCGCGCCTCGTCCTCGCGCCGCATCCTGCGCACCTCGGCAAAGATGCCCGTGCGCCGCGCCGTGCCGCCGAGCGGCGTCTGCTGCCCGCTGCGGCGAAGGTATGTCCCCTGCCCCGCCGGTCTGCCGCGCTCGCCCGAATCGCCGATATAGCTTACAAATTTACAGTTTTCACTCTTTTTCCCGTTCTCCATAGCCTTATGACCTTCACTCCCGCTTTTTGAAGCCGCCCTTGCCGAGCCCGCTTCTTTTTACACTATGATAATATTCGCTTCGGGCGCAAAAAATGCCGCGCACGGTCCCCCGCGCACGGCAGCGTGTTCTTATTCGGTTTTCGGTCGATCGGGTATATCGAACCAGCACGCTCAGGGCAGCTCGCGGCCGTCGTAATCGCCGTAGCCCGCCGGAATGAACGAGCGAACGAGCTCCACGGTGCGGTCCGGCTTCTCCTCATGCATCAGATGCCCCGCGTTTCGCATCACCACGAACTCGGAATTAGCGAGCGCATGATCGTATTCTTCGCCCAGCTCGAGGGAATGCCACCTGTCCTTATCGCTTGAAACGACCATGACGGGCGTGCTTATCTCGCCGAGCGACTCCATAAGCTCCTTCTCGCCGAAGGAGGAAACGCTAAGCCTGATCGCCCTTCTGCCGTCCGAATCGCTCGCGCATTTATAGTATTCGCTCACCTCGTGCGGACCGATGACGGTGTGGTCGAAGAGGCATTCATCGAGCAGCTTTTCGACCGTTTTCATTCTGAACAGCCTGCTTGCGATGCCGCCGAACAGCGCGCTCTCCATCATGCGAACGGAGAGGGGCATGCTGCCCGTTACGCCGCCCGGGGAAAGCGCCACAACGCTCAGCACGCGCTCGGGATAGCGCCTTGCAAGCTCGAGCGCATAGCCCGCTCCCATCGAAAAGCCCATCAGATGCGCGCGCTCGATGCCAAGCGCGTCCATAAAGCTCATGATGCTCTCGGCATGGCTCGCGGTGGTGTAATCGAAATAATCGGGCCTGTCGGAGCAGCCGTGACCCATGAGGTCCACCGCATACACGCGGTAATTCATCGCAAGCTTATAGAATACGCTTCGGAAGGTGAAGAGCGACTGACCCGCCGAATGGATCAGGATCAGCGCCTCACCCTTGCCGCTTTCGAGATAATGCATGCTTGCGCTCTCATGCTCGATCTTGAGCGTGCGCACCGCGCCCTTGAGCCGCTCGGCTT
This sequence comes from Clostridia bacterium, assembly GCA_017523925.1. Lineage (GTDB taxonomy): Bacteria > Bacillota > Clostridia > Christensenellales > CAG-138 > PeH17. The sequence continues at coordinate 16,458 of JAFWVQ010000013.1, read as the reverse complement.
CCTTCTGCGCGGCTTCATGCGCCTTTTTTGCCTCAGCCTGCTTCGCCTTGGCCTCGCCGCTCGCCTTTTCAAGCGCCTTGACATGCTCGCTCACCTGCACGCGCTCCGAACGGGCGCGCTCGAGCTCCTCCGCGCCGCCTTCATAAAGCGCGGTGAAGCCGTTGAGCTCGGAAGCAAGCTTTTCATGCTCGGCGCGCTTCTTTTTTGCGCTCTCCTCCGCGCTCTTCTGCGCCTTTTCTGCGGCGCCGCATTTCGATCTCGCCTGGGAAAGCGCCTCCTTTGCCTTATTTAGCTCCTCCTCGGCCTGCTCGAGCGACTTTTTATCCTCGGCCTTTTCCTCTGGCTTTTCCTCGGCCTTTTCCTCCGGCTTTTCCTCTGCCTTTTCCTCCGAAGGCTTTGCTTCGGCGGTCTCGGGCTTTGCTTCGGTGTTGTCGGGCTTTTTCTCGGCAGTCTCTTGCGCCGCCGGCTTTGCAGTTTCGCCGTCGGCCGCGGCATTCTCTGCGGCTTCGGCCTTATCGGAGCTTTCCTCCGCCTTTTCCTCGGCTTTTACCTCTGCCTTTTCCTCTGCTCTTTCCTCTGCCCTTGCCTCTGCCGCGTCCGCTATTTCGGTATTTTCGACTTGCTCGGTTTTATCGGGAGCATCCGCTTTACCGTCGGTATCCGCTTTTTCCGCGCCTTCGGTATTCGGCTCCTCGGCCTTTTCCTCCGCTTTTTCCTCCGCTTTTCCCATGCTCTCGGCCGCTTTTTTCAGCTCCGAAACCAGTGCCTCGGCCTCGCTCTTCGCCTTTTCGCAGGCGGCGAGCGCCTCGCGCGCGCCCTCGAGCGCGGCGGTGCATTTCACGCACTCCGACTCGGCGGAGTCCAGCGCCGTCTTCGCCCGATCCAGCGCTTCCTTCTTCTTCGAGTGCTCGCTCTTGAGCTTATCGTGATCCTTTTTCTGCTGCTCAAGCGCCTTATCCCTATCGGAAAGCGCCTTCCTTGCATCCGCTGCCGCCTTCTCGGCCTCATCCGCATCCGCAAGCGCAAGCCGCGCTTCCTCCTCAAGGTGCGCCGCCTCCTTTTCCGCCTTCTCGGCCGCCGCGCGTTCGCGATTCATTGCGCGGATCTCGGCATTATCCGTCGGCAGCTCGCCCGGCAGCATGATCGAAACGAATTCGCCCATGCTCTCGGAATTTATAAACTTTTTCACTTCGAGTGAAAGACTCATCTCTTCTCCTTGTATCCGCGCCCGAAGGGGAGCGGTGAACGGTGCTCTCCCGCCCCGTTTTTCACTTATTCGTTTTATTTTTCACCCGCAAGGACCGTTTTCGTTTTTCCGCGTTTTTCGCCGTTCCTTTTGGACGCATATCCGCTGTTCCCGCCGTGCAGGCGGCTCGAAAAAGCTTGTATGGCCCGCAGCGGCACATATCCGCTCAATTTATCATTTTACACGAAAAATACGCGCCATGCAAGCAAAAAAGACGGCTTTTTTAATAAAACCGCCATTTTTCAAAAATATAATCGAAGTGCTGCGCCTGCGGTCCTCCGCCATCGCGGGGCGCGGGCATTGGCTATCGGTTCAGCATCCCCCGAGCGATGCTCCTGAGCCTCTCGGGAACGTTGTCCCTCGCCCGAACGGCGCAATGCGCGAGCAGCCGCTTTTTTATATCCGCCACCTCGGGTCCGGGCGCGAGATCAAGCCACTGCATGATATCCGTGCCGGTGCAGTTCAGCTCCTTTTCGGTGAAAGGCACTCCCTCCGTCTCCATGCGATCGAGCAGCCTCTCCCAGCGCACCGCCGAGGCGACCTCGCCCTTGATGATGCCGGAGCCGATGAAGTCCGCGCGGCGGATATCGCAAAGATCGCGGCTGCGCTGCCTGCCCCAGCGCACGAAGGCGCGGCGCAGCGTGCTGTCCTTCGCGGTGTTGTTCAGATCGAACATATGCCGCCGCACGAGGAAGCAGACCTCGCTCACCGTTTTATTATCGTATTTCAGGCGGCGCAGGATGCTTTGCGCGATCGCCTCTCCTGCCTCGTCATGCCCGTGCATGGAGCCCGTTTCGAGCTTGACCTTGGGCTTGCCCACGTCGTGCAGCAGCCCCGCAAGGCGCAGCCGAAGCTCGGGCGAAGCCTCCGCGCAGGAATGCAGGCTGTGGTCGAGCACGTCGTAGCGATGGTAGTTCGCCTTCTGCTCGATGCCCGCGCCGAGCGCAAGCTCCGGCAGTATCACGCCGAGCGCACCCACGTCCCTCAAAAGCTCCAGCCCGTGAAGCACCTTTTCCTGTGACCTTTCGCCGTATTTGATATCCGAGAGCAGGATCTTATCAAGCTCATCCCGAATGCGCTCCGCCGAGATATCCCGAAGGTTTTGAACGAGCCCGATCGCCGCTTGCATCGAGCCCTGCTCGATATCGAAGCCGAGCTCCGCCGAAAAGCGCACGAGCCGCATTATCCTCAGCCCGTCGTCCGCAAGCACGAGGCGCGGATCGCCCGAGGTGGTTCTTATCAGCCCCTTCTCAAGGTCGGCAAGGCCGCCCGTCGGGTCTAGCACCTCGCCCGAAAGAACGTCGTAATACAGCGCGTTCACCGAAAAATCGCGGCGAAACGCATCCTCTGCGGGGGTCGTTGAAAAGCGGATCGAGGTGGGCCTGTGCGCGCCGCCTTCCGCATAGCTGTCGCTCCTGAAGGTGGTGTGCTCGAAGGCGCGATCGCCGATATGCACCTCCACCATGCCGAATTCCACGCCCTTCGGCACCACTCCGAAGCCCTGCTCCCCGCAGAGCTCCATCAGCTTCTGAGGCTCCATCGCGGAGCAGATATCGATATCGCTTATCGGAAGCTCTAGCAGCGCGTTTCGCACGAGCCCTCCCACGGCGTACAGCGTGCAGCCCTGTGCGCGCACAAGCTCCGCAAGGCGCGTAAGCTCGCTCGGTATATGCGGTTTTATCTTTTCAAAGTGAAAAAAGTCCATCATATCCCCCGTTTAGCGCGGCAAAGCACGGAAAAGCGCGGCGCAGAGTTCGGCGCAAAGGGTCTGCGTCAGTTTTCGTTCACGTAAAGCTTCAGCGCGCCGAGCTGCATAACTCCCATGATATTGTAGCGATCCATCTGAAGATGCTTTTTCATATGCAGCGCCTCCTCGATGGGTATCTCCACAAGCGACCCTTCCTTCGTGGCGATGATGAGGTTCTTTCTGCCCTCGTAGAGCGCCCTGACCGCGTTATAGCCCATGCGCGTGGCGGTCTCCCTGTCCCTCGCGGTGGGCGAGCCGCCGCGCTGGATATGCCCGAGCACCGTAACGCGCGGCGCTATGCCGATCGCCTCCTCGATGCGCTTGCCGATATCCATCGCGCTGCCCGCGCCCTCGGCAACGACTATCATAAAATGCGTGTTGCCCGCGAGCCTTGCGGCCTGGATGCGCTCAACGATATCCTTCTTGAAATCGTATTCCTGCTCGGGCACGAGCACCACCGTTGCGCCGGCGGCGATGCCGACGTACAGCGCGAGGTAGCCCGCGTTGCGCCCCATGACCTCCACAACGGAGCAGCGCTCATGCGCCTGCATGGTGTCCCTCAGCCTGTCGATGCAGTCCACCGCGGTGTTGCAGGCGGTGTCGAAGCCGATCGTGTAGTTCGAGCAATCCACGTCGTTGTCGATCGTGGCGGGGATGCCGACCACCGGCACGCCCTCCCGCGAGAGCTCGAGCGCGCCTCGGAATGTGCCGTCGCCGCCGATCGCGACCACGGCGTCGATGCCGAGCATGCGGCAGGTTGCGGCGGCCTTCTGCCTGCCGCTCGGCAGCATGAACTCCTCGCTCCTTGCCGTGTAGAGCATGGTGCCGCCCTGCGGCAGGATATGCTTTACGCTGTCCCTGGTGAGCATCATAAAATCGGCGTTGATAAGCCCCTGCCAGCCGCGCTTGATGCCAACGCATTCAAGATCGAGCGAGGCCGCCGTGCGCACAACGGCGCGCACCGCCGCGTTCATGCCGGGGGCGTCGCCGCCGCTGGTCAAAACGGCTATGCGCTTGATCCTCGGGCTTTCGTTTACTGTGTTCTGTTCCATCTTATACTCTCCTGATCTGTTTCTGTATCGGTATCTTTATCTATAATTCGCAGGAATTCCTTTGGAATTCCATCCGCAATTATTCACTATTCACTATTCACTATTCATTATTCATTATTCATTATTCACTATTCACTATCCATGATCGCGCCGACCGAGCGCAGGGTGTCGAGCACGAGGCGAACGTCCTCCTCCACGACCTCCCTCGGCGCGTCGAACTCGCGCAGCATACACTCGACTATCTGCTCCTCGCTTATCTCATCCGAGAGCAGATGCAAAATGAAGGCCGTTGTTTCGTTGCCGCGCACAACTCCATTGAACGCCTCGCCGCCGAGCGGCACGAGGAAATGGGTCCCGTCTATCTCCTGAATGATGAAATCCTCTTTAAGCTTCATTTTTTCCTCCGTTCTCGTTTTTCGGGGCTCATTCCCCGTGTTCGTTTGCAGTGTTCAATCGCGCCATGATATCGAGCTCCTCGGGGTTCACGCTCGCAAGCGCTCCGCCCGCTGTTTCGGCTTTTTCCGCGTTCTCCATGCGCTCAAGCACCTGCGCCGCCATGCCGGGAAGATAGTCCATCGCGGTCTTCATCCGCTTTTCGCGGCAGAGCGGGTCCACGACCGGGCAGTACGCAAACGCCGTGCAGGATGGCAGGAAGGTGCAGCCCTTGCATTTTTCGCGCACGGGACCCGCCGCAAGGAATTGCTTGAGCACCTCGGGCTTGGTCACGCCCTCATGCACGCTGCCGTAGACGAAGCCCTCGGTGGACTGTATGCAGCCGCAGAGCCCGCCGTCCGGCAGGATGACCACCGAGCGCGTCGGATCATCGCACATGCAGCGGTAGGTGCGGAAATAGGTGTGCGGCACGAGCTTGGGCAGGGTCCCTATGCCCGCCGCCTCGAGCAGCTCCCGCGAGCCGTCCACCGCCCGCTGCACCTCACGCACGCTCTCATCAGCGAGCGCCTGATCGAGCGGATGGAAGTACATTACGAAGTTTTCCCTGTTTTTAACGAGGTTTTTAACGTCCTCTATCACGCGGGGGATATCGCCGATATTGTTTTTATCCACGTTGCAGCGAAGGGTAACGAACACGCCTTGCTCCGAGAGCAGGGACGCGGCATTGAGCACTTTTTTATATGTTTCATCATATTTTGCGTAGCGTCTGCGGCGGATATAGTCCTCCTCCGAGCCGTCGAAGGAGAGCTGTGCGCGCTCGAGCCGCCATCTTTCGCGCATCCTCCGCGCAAGCTCGGGCGTGATCAGGCTGCCGTTCGTAACGATGATCGAAACGAAGCCGACGCCCTCCCTGTCCAGTCCGTCCATGATCGCCTCGATGATGTCCGCTCGAAGCAGCGGCTCGCCGCCGAACCACTGTATCACCGCGTTTTGGCTCGGGTCATGCGTTTTTTTGATGTATTCGACCGTTTTTTCGATCGTTTCGGCGCTCATCGTGACCGGCTCGAGCCCCTCCTCGTAGCAGTAGAAGCAGCGCGCGTTGCAGGCAAGCGTGGGCAGAACGGTGTATGAAGCGGCCTTCTTTTTTCTGTGCAGCGCCTTCATCATATTGGATATGCCGAGGTAGAAGGCGCTCTCATCCATATCCTCGGGAACGAGAAAATAGCCGCGCATCAGCTCGGTGAGCTCCTCGCTTGCCGCTATCCTCGCTGCGGGATATGCGGCATCCTCGAGCGGGAAGGGCAGAAGGAAGCTCTGCGCGGTGAGCGTGCTGAAAACGCAGGGACGGCCGCCGCATTCGTAATCGAGCACGAAGCGGCTTTTGACGTACACCTTGTTTTCCTTAAGCGTTTGCGCAGGCAGCGCCTTGTCGAGCAGCCTGTCCTTCAGATGGATCTCCCTCAGCATCTCTCAGCCCTCTATATGCCATTGCCGCGCCCGAAAGGGGCGCGGCAATGGCGCAGTAAAACGTTTAATGATCAGTTGCCGCAAGCGGGTGCGTTGCCGGTTCCGCCATGGCCGGGGAGGCCGGGGAGAACACCGGGGCCAACGGGCGTGCGAACGGGGGCATCGGTGGAATCGGGATCGGTGCCGGGATCGGGGGAAGTGCCGGGATCGATCGGAGCCTGGTTGCCGGAAGCGGTGATGACGTCCGAACGGTCGAACCTGACCACTTCGACCGCAACCTTCTTATACTTCTTCATTCTCTGTTTCTCCTTTCATAAGGATTATATGCAAGACCGCCCGAACGGCGCCGAACGGATGTCCGACGGAGCGCCGAATGGTCTCGGCAATCGGTTTTATCTCAATATTATAGTTCTTCTCAGGCTTTATTTATGCACCGCCGCTCATGCCCTCATGGGCGATGCGCGCGGCCTCCGTATCGGGCCTGCATCTGAGCAGGTAGACCTTTGCGCAGCCAAGCAGCCTGCTCACCAGCGCAAGCGCGCCGGAAGCGGCGGCCCTTGTTCGCGGGGCATAGATCTGGCCGAGCAGCCTCGGGAAAGCCTCGGCAGCAGAGAGCCTTAGGATGCCGTTTTCCTCGGCGCGCTCGATAAGGGCGATCGCCCTGAGCGGGAACGCGGTATTGCTGCCGAGCCTGTGCTTGCCGTTCCACGGCGTTCCGTACACGGTCACGCCGCCTTCATCGAAGCCGAGCATCGGCTTATCGTCGTCTATCATGGTGACGCGGCCCGGGAACGCCTCGCGCCACAGCCTTGCGTGGGTGCTCTTGCCCGTGCCGCTCGGCGCGGTGAACAAATATGCCTCCCCGTCCAGCGCAAGGGCGGAGCCGTGCATCAAAAGCGCGCCGTGCGCGGGCAGCTCCTCGGCAATCAGCGCATGGATCGCGCTGTTTTCAAGGAAAGCCGCGCCGTATTTGCGGCTTTGCCGCCCCTCGTTTTCAGCGGCCGCATCGAAGAGCGCCCGCATCCGCTCAAGATCTGCCCCTTTCGGCTCGACCTTAAAAAGGGGTTCTTCGCCGCTCAAATAATCCGTGAAGAAAAGCCTGTTTTCGGCAAAGCGGCAGCTTATCCCGATATCGAGCCCCGCCAAACGAACGGTAAAGGACGTGGTTTCGCTCTTTTGCACAGCTTCCTCCGTCTATGAAGCCGAGCATGCCCGCCGGCTCTTATGATCCAACTTAGATTATACACTGCTTACCCGCGCACTGTCAAGCGCGGGGCAGTATGCCCGAAAATCCCCGTTTTTTCCTGCCAACGGCCGTTTTCGGGCGGATCCTTTTCCCGATATTTCGGCATTATGCGCTCGGTGCATCGGCGAATGATTCAGCGCTTGTTTATGATGGACTTGAAGCTGTCGAAGGTTTGGTTGAGCGCTTCCATATTGATCTCGTAATAGGTGCGCCCCTCGCGCCTCTCCCTGAGCAGCAGACCGCAATCGTAGAGCGCGGAGAGATGGCGCGAAACGTTGCCCGCGTTCATGTCGAGGCTCTGTGCGATGCTGAGGCAGTAATCCGGCTCCCTGTTCACCCTGGCAAGGATGGCTATGCGCACAGGATCGGCGATCGAGCGCAGCACCTCAGCCACGCGGTCCACACGCTGCTCTGCGAACGCCTTGGTGTACTCCGGGTTGACCGCCGCGCCGACGTAGAGCGTTGTAAGCTCGTCCTCCCCATCCGGCACGCAGTCGAAGCCCCAGCCCATCTCGTTGAAGATGAACAGGCTCACTCCCACGTTGGTGGGCAGGTTGTTCTGCGTGTTCTTGTCGATCCTCGCAAGCTCGAATATCTGCGAGCTCGGCATCCTCGAAAGGTTGTACTCCCATTTATCGGCAAGGCGCAGATAGATCGGTTTAAGATCCGCCATGCCCTTGCTGAGCCGCTTTGCGTAGGGGCGCAGAATAGTGGCGAGCTTATCTATATAAAGCTCATGGCTCTCGAGCGCACGGAAGGAATCCATCTTCGCCTTATGCGGATAGTCCATATTGTAGATCTGCTCGAAAAGCGAGGGCATCGGCCTGCCCTGCGCGCTGGCGATGGATATGCCGTAGCCGGTGAAATCGAAAACCTCGATGCCGTCCTTCTTGACGGCGGACCAGCGGCGCTTTGTTTCGGATATCGCCGTTTCAAAATCGGTATGCTGCAGGCCCATCATCGAGAGCAGCAGCACCCTTGCGATGCAGTTGCCTTCGTTCGGATCGCCCGTATCGAAGGGCTCGAAGAAGAATCTGATATCCTCGGAGCGGAAATCGAGATCCGCGCAGGCCTGATTCGCAAACTGCTCCGCAACCTTCGCATCGCTCTTGAGATCCCTTATCTGGGTTGCGGAGAGCACCGCGCCGTATTTCTCGGCAAGCCTTTCCGCAATGCGGATATAGGACTCCTTTCTGTAATAAGTGCTGACCATCCCGAAGGTTTCGTAAAGCATCACCGGTCCGCGGACCATCCGTACTTGCATTGGCCGTCCTCACTTTCATTGCATTAAGCAGATAGATTTTCGATTATAGTATATCACCATTGCAGCAATAATGCAAGCGTTTTCGAGGTTTTCGAATGTTCGGGGATCGTTTGCACTGCGCTGCGATTTCAAGCGCTGTCGAATCGGAAGCCCTTGCGGCCTGTGAAGCCTCGCCTTCAACCCGAGGCTTCGCCGCCCGTCCGAAGCAAGCAGCTGAAAAACAAAACGGGCCCCGCAGACCGCGAAGCCCGTAGAGTGCTGCGTTATTCGGTTTTTCAATCGGCTTTACTGGCTGGTCACGTAGAGCTTGTACGCCTCGAAGGTGCGCGTGATCGTTTCCATATTGGTGCCGAAATAGACCCTGCCGTCGCGCTTTTCCCTGGTAACGAGGCCGTATTCATACAAAAGAGTAAGATGCCTTGAAACGTTGCCCGGGTTCAGGTCCATATCCAGCGAGATATTGTAGCAGTAGTCGGGCGCCTTATAGAGCCTTGCGAGGATCGCCATTCGAACGGGATCCGCCAAGGACTTTACGATCTCGGCGATCTTATGCACCTGCTGCTCGGCGAACGCCTTTGCATACTGCGGATAGACCGAAACGCCGATATAGAGCGTGGTCAGCTCGTTCGGAGTGGAGGGTATGTCGTCGAAGCAATTGCCGATCTCGTTGAAAAGGAAGAGGGATACGGCGGCCTCGGTGAGCATATGGAGCTGGGTCTTCTCGTCGATGCGCAGCAGCTCGAAGATCATGTCGCTCGGCATATCCTTGAGGTAATGCCCCCAGTTATCCGCGGTGTAGTTGTATATGGGCTCAAGGCGCACCATGCTGTCCTTAAGGCGGCGCGCATAGGGGCGCAGTATATCGGCGAGCTTATCGAGATAGTATTCGTGCTTTTCGAGCGCAAGGAAGGAATCCATCTTCGCCTTATGCGGATAGTCCATCGCGTATATCTGCTCGAAGAGCGAAGCGGTCGGCCTGCCCTTGGTGCAAACGAAGCTGACGCCGTGCATATGGAAATCCAGCACCTCGATGCCTTCCTTCTTGACCTCGGTCCAGCGGCGCTTGGTCTCCTCTATCGCCTCGTCGAAATCGATCTTTTTAAGACCCATCATCGAGAGCACCAGCACCCTTGCAACGCAGTTCAGCTCATAAGCCTCGCCCGTTTCAAACGGCTCGAAGAAGAACTTCACGTCGTCCGCCTCGCAGTCAAGATCCGCGCAAACGGTGTTCATGACCTGGTCGGCTATGGCGGCGTTGCTCTTCAGCTCGCCGATCTGGCTTTCGGTAAGCACCGCGCCGAATCGGGTCAGCAGGCTCTCGGCGGTTGCGGAATAAGACTCCCTGCGGTAGGCCTTGCAGACCATGCCCAGAGTTTCATAAAGCAGTACCGGGTCTCGGACCATTCTGACTATCATGCGGCAGTTCCCTCCTCTGTACACACTGTTTTTGCATCATAAACCAATATAGCATTTTATTATACCATTTCAAATCGTTCAATGCAACAGCCCAAGCGCAAATAAAAGCAAAAAAATGCCTTTTTGCGGTCCCAATTTGAAAAGAGTCGGCTTTTGCGCATTTTCTGCTTGACAAACCGAGGGCTTTGTGCTAAACTCCGCTTTGTTGAGAAAAGGGCTTGCATGAAATGAGCCCTGCGCAAAGCCGTTTTCAGAGAGGGTGTGCCCAAGGCTGCAAGCCGCCCACGGAGCGCGGGAGGATACCACTCATGCGCGGAAAACGCCCGTTTATCGCGTTTTCCAAGGTCCGAAGCAGGCGTGCTTAACCCCAAAGAGCGGCGGCTCTTCCTTTCGGATTTGCCGCAATCAAGGTGGAACCGCGGTTATTTAGAAATGAATTGCCGTCCTTGAACAGCAACTTGTTCAAGGCGGTTTTTATTTTATCCGAAAGCTTTTTCGGAAGGAATAAGAACCCGCCGAGAGTCAAAAAATACAGTCTGAATCGAAAAGGAGAAAGAAAAAATGATCAACATCACCTTCCCCGACGGCTCCGTTCGTCAGTTTGAAGACGGCGCGAACGCCTACGCCATCGCCGAGAGCATCAGCCCGCGCCTAAGAAAGGCGACCCTTGCCGCCGAGCTGGACGGCGAGCTTTACGATGCCGCGCTGCCGATACACGGCGACCACGCGCTGAAGCTCCTCACCTTCGCCGATGAGGGCGGAAAATGGACCTATCGCCACACGGGCTCGCATATTTTGGCGCAGGCCGTAAAGAGGCTTTGGCCCGAGGTCAAGCTCGCTATCGGTCCCGCCATCGAAAACGGCTTCTACTACGATTTCGATACCGATATCGCCTCACCCCCGAGGATTTCCCGAAGATCGAGAAGGAGATGGAGAAGATAGTGGCGGAAAACCTGCCCCTTGAAAGGTTCGAGCTGCCCCGCGAGGAAGCCATCGCCTTTATGAAGGAGAAGGCCGAGCCGTATAAGGTCGAGCTCATCGAGGATCTGCCCGAAGGTGAGGTCATCAGCTTCTATAAGCAGGGCGATTTCGTGGATCTCTGCGCAGGTCCGCATCTTGAATCGACCGGCAAGTGCAAGAATATCAAGATAATGAGCGTTGCGGGCGCATACTGGCGCGGCAGCGAGAAGAATAAGATGCTCAAGCGCATCTACGCGACCGCTTTTGAAAAGAAGGCCGATCTCGACGCATACATCACCATGCTTGAGGAAGCCAAGAAGCGCGACCATAGAAAGATCGGCAAGGAGCTGGGCCTCTTTGCTATGATGGACGAGGGCCCCGGCTTCCCGTTCTTCCTGCCCAAGGGCATGGAGCTTAAAAACACCCTGCTCGAATACTGGCACGAGGTGCATAAGCGTTACGGCTACGTTGAAATTCAAACGCCCATCATGCTCAACCGCGAGCTTTGGGAGAAGAGCGGCCATTGGGGGCATTACAGAAAGAATATGTATACCACGGTCATCGACGAGATGGATTTCGCGATAAAGCCGATGAACTGCCCCGGCGGAATGCTGGTTTACGGCCTTGAGCCGCGCAGCTACCGCGACCTGCCCCTTCGCATGGCTGAGCTCGGCCTTGTTCACCGCCACGAGCTTTCGGGCGCGCTGCACGGCCTGTTCCGCGTTCGCTGCTTCACGCAGGACGATGCGCATATCTTCATGACCTGGGAGCAGATGAAGGACGAGATAAAGAACGTTATCAAGCTCTACACCGAGGTTTATTCCACCTTCGGCCTCAGCTACCGCATCGAGCTTTCCACGATGCCCGAGGATCATATCGGCGAGAAGGAGACCTGGGATTTCGCGACCGACATCCTCAAGCAGGCCATCACCGAGATGGACAGGGAATACAAGCTCAACGAGGGCGACGGCGCGTTCTACGGCCCGAAGCTCGACTTCCATATTGCGGACTGCCTCGGCAGAAGCTGGCAGTGCGGCACGATCCAGCTCGATATGCAGCTTCCCGAGCGCTTCGAGCTTGAGTACACGGGTGCGGACGGCGCAAAGCATCGCCCCGTTATGATCCACCGCGCGATGTTCGGCTCCATCGAAAGGTTCATCGGCGTTATCACCGAGCATTTCGCGGGCGCGTTCCCGACCTGGCTTGCTCCGGTTCAGGTAAAGGTAATGGCTATGACCGACCGCACGATGGATGCCTCCAACGAGATCGCCGCGAAGCTCGAAAAGGCGGGTCTGCGCGTTGAGACCGACCTTCGCAACGAGAAGATCGGCTTCAAGATCCGCGAGGCTCAGATGCAGAAGATCCCCTATATGCTTATCGTCGGCGATAAAGAGGTCGAAAACGGCGTGGTTGCCGTGCGCTCGAGAAAGGGCGGCGACCTCGGCACGATGAGCCTTGAGGACTTCATGGCGAAGATCGCGGAAGAGGTCAGGGAAAAGACCATCGACTGATGATAAACGGCGCGCCTGTTCGCAAGGACGGGCGCGCTTGCTTTTAAGCTTATTGTATGATAGGATAAAAATATCAAGAAATTCCATAGGAATTTCAACAGCAACTATTCACTATTCATTATTCACTATTCACTAATGAAAACCGGAGGCCTATCATGGATAATAAACCGACTCCCCGCATACTTGATGCCGTTCGCGGCAGCCTTATCGGCGGCGCGGCGGGCGATGCGCTCGGCTACGCCGTGGAGTTCGTTCGAGAGGACTATATCTTCAATAAATACGGCAAGAATGGCATAACCGAATACGAGCTCGACCCGCACACGGGCAAGGCGATATTTTCGGACGATACGCAGATGACGCTTTTCACCGCCGTTGGGCTTCTGCACGGGCAAACCCGCGCCAGGCTGCGCGGCATCGCGGGGCCGCCCGCAAGCTACGTTGCAATGGCGTACAACGATTGGCTGACGACCCAGATAAGTTCCTTCGAGCAGGTGCGCAAGGCGAGGGAGAACGGCTCGTTCGGGTACGTCGTTTCATGGCTGCTCGACGAGCCTGCTCTCTTTGAGCGCCGCGCCCCCGGCAACACCTGCCTTTCGGCGCTGATGGCGGCAAGGCAGGCCGGCAGCATAAACGAAGCGGACTATATCGCCATTAAAAGGAACCACAGCAAGGGCTGCGGCGGCGTTATGCGAACGGCTCCCTGTGCGCTGTTCGCGCCCCATCTCGGCTGGGATATCGACCTTGTGGATATGCAGAGCGTGCAGGCGGCGGCGATAACGCACGGCCATTCGCTCGGCTATATGCCCTCCGCCGTGCTTTCTCATATCATCTTCAGGCTCATCGCCCCCGATACGGCGGGTATGCCGCTGAAAACCGCTGTGCTCGATGCGATAGAGGCGCTCAAGCGGCTGTTTAGCGGCGATGAAAACACGGATACGCTTGCGGAGCTGATCGGGCTTGCGGTCTCTCTAAGCGAAAACAGCGAAAGCGACCTTGACAACATCCACGCGCTCGGCGAGGGCTGGGTGGGCGAAGATGCGCTTGCCATCGCTATCTATTGCGCGCTTAGATACGAAAACGACTTCTCAGCGGGCATAATCGCCGCCGCCAACCATAATGGCGACAGCGACTCCACCGCCGCCATCTGCGGAAACATCCTCGGCGCAAAGCTCAGATACAGCGCCATCGAGGAAAAATGGAAGCGCGAGCTTGAGATGCACGATCTGATCCTCGAAATTGCGGACGACCTCGCCCAAGGCTGCCTTATGAGCGAATATGACCCGTACACCGATGAAAAGTGGGTTCAAAAATACGTGAAGGCGAGAGCGTGTCCGAGGCGGTAACGGATCGCCGCGCCCTTCCCGAGCGCAGAAGCGCGGGAGTGGCTTTTTTTGTTTTTTTGGAAAAAGGGGCTTGACAGTATAGGTTTATAATGATAAACTATACCCAAGGTTTATAAGTCTAAACCACGAAAGGCAAGGATGAACGATATGCTTGAAAAACTGCTCTGTGAAAGCGATTACCGCTTTATGGACGTTATCTGGTCAAACGAGCCGGTGAGCTCGACCGAGCTTGTGAAGCTCTGCGAACGGGAGCTTGGGTGGAAAAAGTCCACCACCTACACGATGCTTAGAAAGATGTGTGAAAACGGCTTTGCGAAAAACGAGGATTCAACCGTTGCCTCTGTCGTGCCGAAAACCTCGGTCCAAAGGAAGGAGAGCGAGCTTTTCATTAACCGCGATTTCGGCGGCTCGCTTCCGGGCTTCCTCGTTTCGTTCTTCGGCGGCAAAACCATCTCCGAGGACGAGGCGGAGGAGCTTAAAAAGCTTATCGACAGCCATAAAAAGCAGCTGGAGTAGAAGCCCATGAAAGAATTCCTGCTGACCGTTCTGAATATGAGCATATCGGGCGCAATAGTGAGCCTTGCGATCCTGCTTGCAAGGCTAATGCTCAAAAAAGCGCCCAAGAAATGGTCATATCTTCTCTGGGGCGCGGCGGCGTTTCGGCTCTGCTGCCCCGTGAGCATCAAATCGGCGATAAGCCTTTTCAACTTCGTTCCAAAGGCCGCGAACACCGCCGAGAATGCCGTATCGGCCGCAGGCAGGCTCGAATACATTCCGAGCATCGTGCGCTCAACGCAGGCGCCGATAACGATAAACACGCCTCTGCCCGATCTCATGCCCATGCCGCAGATCACGCCGCATGCCGTTTCAACAAGCATACCCGCTGCGGTGCATGAAGCAACCTCCGCGCCCACCGCAACTCATGGCGTTATCGCGGGAATGACGGGGAATATCGGCGGCTCGGGCGGCTCGGGCGGAGCGGGCAGCGCCGCGCAGGCGGCCTCGTCCGTCGGTCTTGTCGAGGTGCTGATGACGGCGGCAGCCGTGCTTTGGGCGGTCGGAATGATCGCGCTTATCGCGTACAGCGTCATCGGCTATATCAAAATGTATCGCAAGATGTCCACAGCCGTTCGGCTCGAGGGCAATATCTATCAAAGCGAGCTTGTGCGCTCGCCGTTCATACTCGGCTTCATTCGTCCGAAAATTTATATTCCTTTCGGGCTGAGCGACGAGGCGCAAAGCTACGTGCTCGCACATGAAAGATACCATATAAGGCGCGGCGACCATATCATAAAGGTATTTTCGTTCCTGCTGCTTGCGCTGCATTGGTTCAACCCTCTCTGCTGGCTCGCATTCTATCTTTCGAATAAGGATATGGAGATGAGCTGCGATGAAAAGGTTTTGGGCGAAAAGCTCGATATCAGAAGCGAATACTCATCAACGCTCTTGAGCTTTGCCGTCAGCAAGCAGTTTCCCTCTCCAAGCCCCCTCGCCTTTGGCGAAAGCGGAGTAAAAAGCCGCATTAAAAACGCTATGAATTATAAAAAACCGAAGTTTATCGTAACGCTCATCGCGCTCGTTCTCTCGCTCGCGGTGCTCGCCGCCTGCGTTGCGAACCCCGCGAACAATATTCCCGAATCCGACCCGAAGCAGTCCGGCGCACCCTCCGCGCCGACCTCCGCGCCGACCTCCGCGCCGAACGGCGTAGCGTTCGCCGATCCCGTATTCGAAGCGGAGTACAGAAGAATTCGCCCCGAGGGTGCCGGAAGCGTCATCACCGAGGAGGAGCTGCTCGGCGTAACGAGCCTCACCTTCGGCTTTTCAAAAAACAACACCTTCTCGGATATAAGCGATATTTCGGACGCTGCGAAATTCAAGAATCTCGAAGTCTTTAAGCTCAACAAGCGCTTCGGATCGCAGGCGATCGACATTGAGCCGCTTTCCGAGCTGACGAGCCTTCACTCCCTTTGGCTGTATAACTGCGGCGTGAGTGATCTTGCACCGCTCGGCAGCCTCACGGGGCTTCATCAGCTCATTCTCGGCGGCAACGGAGTCAGTATGGATGGCTTGGATGCGCTTGGGAATTTTACCGAACTGCGCTCCCTGACGCTTGAAAACTGCGGTATCGGCGATATTTCGTTTATCGAGCCGCTGACGAAGCTTGAAGATCTGGATCTGAGCGGCAACTCGATAAGCAATCTGTATCCTCTTCGGAGGCTTACCGAGCTTGAAACGCTTACTCTTGACAACAACGAGATCAACGGCATCGAACAGCTTTGCAAGGAAGGGCTGTTCCCGAAGCTCAGAGTGCTTTCGCTCAACAATAACTGGATATCAAACGTTTATTCGCTTAGCGATCTTAACTCGCTCGAGCTGCTTATGCTGAGTGACAACTGGCTCGATGAGGATCATGTTCTCGCGCTTTCACAGATGATGCCGAACTGCGAGATCGTTTATGAGAGCGCGGAGGATTCTGTCGATTATTGGGCTGTTGACCTCGACGGAGCCGGCGCGGAGGAAAGCTTCTGCCTGAGCCTTGCACTGCTCAAAAACGAATCGTACACCATACCTTATCTTATCGGAGAGAACGGCGAAAACCTCGGCGGTCTGGATATGATAGGCTATTCGCGTGTATTGAATCGCAGCTATATCCTGACTGAAAAGGAAGGCATCGGAAGGTGCATCATGGTTTATAAGCCCGGCTATGCAAGCGGCGGCGAATGCGAGTATTCGTACAAGCTCTATACCGTTAAAAACGATGCACTGATCTGCGCCGAGGAGCGAAGCATCAATTTCACGGTTCACGGCAGCGT
>JAFWVQ010000012.1 GCA_017523925.1 Clostridia bacterium | reverse complement strand
TCAATCCTTCATTTCGCATGGTCTCTACGACCATCTGCTTGAACTCGCCGGTGTATTTCTTGTTTGGTATTCCTTTTGGCATATTAAATCACCCCACTTGTTAGTATTATACCACATGTCTAACAAATGGGGTGCAGTTCATTCTCGCAGCGAAGGGCTTTATTATACGGATTCTTTTTTCAACAAACCTTTCGGTATCATTCCTTTACCGGGCAACCGGTCGGAATCGGAAGGATTCAGCATATAAGGCTTGTTATCAATTTGTTATCAAAGACGGATTCGATGCTCAAAAAAAGCCTTGTATTTATTGCCTTTTTTAAGTTCGATACATCATTCCCACTCGCTCCTTGAAACCGAAACTTAAACAGTTTTGTATGGGCTGTTTAGCTCAAGTTATCAGGAGTATTCACATTATCAACAAAACTTGGGCTATCAAGACTTTTGTTGTCATTTTGTTGTCACGCAACAAGGCCATTATAGCATTTGAGGGCGAAAAAAGCAACAGCACTCGCGTTTCTTTCACCCCAACTGCGCCTTAAGCTCCCTAAAGCTATCCAGCGCGCTCTGGAGATTTTCGATTATCTCATCAGCGAGCACATCGGGCGACGGCAGATTATCGAGATCGGCAAGGGATTTATCCTTTATCCAAAAGATATCGAGGCTGGTTTTATCGCGCGCCAAGATCTCGGAAACATCGAATTTACGCCAGCGGCCGTCGGGATTCTCCTCGCTCCAAGTTTCGGTGCGCTCAAAGCGATTCTTCGGATTGTAGCAGGAGATGAAATCCTGCAAGTCCGAATACTGCATAGGATTCTGCTTCAGCGTGAAGTGGATATTCGTGCGGAAATCATAGATCCACACGGTCTTCGTCTGCGTATCCGGGCTTGCTGGGCGCTTATCGAAAAAGATAACGTTCGCCTTTACGCCTGGTTTATAAAAGATACCAGTGGGAAGGCGGAGGATCGTATGCAGATCGGTGGTTTGCAGCAGGCGTTTGCGGATTATCTCACCCGCGCCGCCCTCAAACAGCACGTTATCCGGCACGACCACGGCGGCCTTGCCCGTTGCCTTTAGAATAGTGTTGATATGCTGAACGAAATTGAGCTGCTAATTGCTGCTTGTTGTCCAAAAATCCTGCCTGTTATAAACGAGGTCTTCTTCCTCCTGTTCGCCCTCTTCATTGGTGAATGTTAGGGAAGATTTTTTGCCGAACGGTGGATTCGTCAGCACATAGTCCACGCGGTAGCCCGGATCGGTCAAAAGCGAATCGCCGCGCGAAACGGGCACGTTGCCGTAAATATCGCCGATATTATGCAGATAAAGATTCATCAAACAGAGCTTGAACGTTGTAGCAACAAGCTCATTGCCGTAAAAGGTATCGTTTTTCAAAAACTCCTTCTGTTCGCGGTCGAGCGCATAGTTTTCTGGATCAGCAAGAAACGCCTGAGCCGCAAGGAAGAAGCCGCCGCTGCCGCAGCAGGGATCGGCTATCGTTTTCATCGGCTCGGGGCGAACACACGCAACCATCGCCTGAATCAGCGGGCGCGGAGTGAAATACTGCCCTGCGCCGGATTTGACGTCCTCCGCATTCTTTTGCAGCAAGCCCTCATAGATCTCGCCCTTAACATCCGAGGACATCGAAACCCACTTCTCCCTGTCTATCATCTGCACGATGCGGTAAAGGATCGCGGCGTTTGAAACCTTGTTGATAGCGCCTTGGAAGATCTGACCGAGTATGCCGCCCTGTTCGCCGAGCTTTTCGAGCGTGCGCTTGTACTGCTCCTCCAGCTCCGCGCCGGTAAGGGTGTTCATATCCACCCATGCGAAACCTTCGGGTATTCCCGTTTGCCTGTTGTACGGCGGCTTGGAATACTCATCCGACATCTTCAAAAAGATAAGATAGGTAAGCTGCTCCAGATAATCGCCGTAGGAAACGCCGTCGTCGCGGAGAGGGCCGCACAGGCCCCAGATTTTTGAAACTATTGATGATGATTGTTCAGACATTTGTTATTCTCCTAACTTATCAGATGAATCAGCATCAGATGATTTGCCGATCATTATTGGTGCATACGTTATATGCTTGTTGGGATAGAGGTGTGTAGAATCTTCTCGGTCAAAAACAAACTCAATGCGTTGCGAATAGCAGTTGTCAAATAGATCCTGATATTGCAGCTCAATACTCGCCGTGGCATTTTCAATGTTTTGATCTGCATGAAAATAGATTGTCACACCGTGAGCCTCGCCGGATTGAAGTGCTTGAACGAAGAAAAAGCCCCTGTCGTAGCTATCATCCAAATTTTTCCACACATACTTTATATTCTTTGCAGTCCCATTACCAATATTCTTTATGATTACTGCATCAATAATCTTTGAGTCGCTTACATCATTTGTTTGCAGGCACAATGAAAGCTTACTGTGGTTTAGGGTAGCATTGTTCACGTGCTCACACTGTATGTAAGGCATTATCGAAAGCCTCTTAGTTTCGTCAAACTGTCGCTTTGATTCAACTAACTGTTCACGTGTTGCGTTTGCCGATTTGATATTAGCTCTGCAAATCGCAATTGTAGCCGCAACATATATTGCTGTAATGAATACCATGATCCAGTCTGTAATTATTGGCATATTGTTGTCTCCTGTTATATAACGGAATGTATTGCAATTATGGTGATTTAGCGCCAAAGATTTTTATAACGGAATAAACCTCAAGGGCTATGCTGATTAGCGTTGGCACGATGGCAGCCCAAAACAGATTGGAACGCCAAGCAATTCGCTTTGAATGCCGTTTGTTTTCTTCGCCCCAAGGAAACACCGCAGGAGGAAACACTCTGTTCAAAAGTGAGCTGTTTTGATATAAGCGTTTTAAGAAGGTATTCATTATGAATGCCGTTAGTGGCAAGTATGCTCCTGAATGCCATTCAGCATTATTCAGCAGCACAATCGTAAGATACAGCGACAGACAAAGACCGAATATGAAAACAAATGCTTTTGAAATCATGTAGCTGGCTTGATACTCGGCGGATTTCTCCATAAGAGTTTTCCAAGCATCAACAAATAAGCGTTCTTTATCGTTGTTGTCAAACTTATAACTGCAACTTGCAGTTTCGTTTTTTAACGTGAATCGTGGAGCAACAATGATGTCTATGGAAGTGGAATAGTCGCTTGAACTACAAGCAATATTAAGGCTCTTGATTCGTCCATTCATATAATTATCATATGAAAGAAGCTCTTCGCGGTTCTCGAAAGTAAGCGATGTTGCATTATCGGTCGTTGCAGAGTATTGGATTTCATCGCAATACTTTTTTAGTATAGAATCCAATTCATTTATTCTGTCTGGAGAAAGAACAAGCCTTTTCTTAAAAGATAATTCTTTCTTAATGATCATTTTACAGCCTCCCTTCAAACGCTTCTTTAAGTATGCTTTGCCGCATGGCATCCGCTTGCTGCAAGGCGGCATCGACTGTCTGCTCGATGCTGTCACAAACGGATAATCGTTCTTCAATGCAAGCAATTATTGATTGTTGCTTGTTTTTGTCGCAAAACGGAATGAGCAGATTTCCGATTTTACCAGTGCTCAAGGTATAAAGCCCCGATGTTGATGATGCAACTCGCATTATCTGATTGCGCCCCTGTCCAGAAATCAAATAATACAAAGCATACTTCGGCAACATAGTTCCGTTAGGACGCCCTTTGATAATATGATTCTGATGAAGACAAGGATCAATGCTTCCATCCCAAAGGGCTACACGCCCGATCTGTTCTTTGCTGCCATTACCTTCGACAAATAGCAAGTCATCTTTCTTTAGAAGTTTGTCCGCTATTTCTGATTCTCGAACTCCTATAAGCTTTACATTACCTAAATCAAGATGATCGTAATACACATTCGCCACACGCAAGTATTGAATTTTTAGAGGGAAAGATTCGCGCTTGGAGTTTTTGGTAAGTCCTCCGCTTATTGTAAAGAAATCGGTTATTCTTCTGTCGGCTGCAAGACCAGAAAATGCCTCTGAATACACGGCCTGCCTATACACCGCAAGCTGCGCCTTTGTTTTCTTCAGCGTTTCCACGCCTGCATCGAGCTGTGAGAACAGTTCTTCAATGCGGGCAACGATGCGCTCCTGCTCCGTAAGTGGCGGAACGGGGATCTCAAGATTCTTTACAACATCCTGAGTAATTGCTTTGAATGTGGTGCCTGTGCCTTTAGAAGCCAACTGTGCTTCAAAATACCTAAAAAATAAGAGAACATATTTCGTAAGCAACTGACTTGAAGGGCGAATTGCCGTAAGACCTCGACCGATGCATACAGTACATGGTGCAAGATTAGTTGGACCAACGGGAGCGCGAACCGATAGCAGAATATCGCCTTTTTCAGCTAACTTTGTTGGTTTGCTGCAATAAACACGAATCGTGGGATACAGCTCGCCAAAATCGGCTTTGCCCTGAAAGAAGGGCAGGCCATTTCCTTCGGTGTTATAATGCTTGGATTCCGGAGATTGTCCGGCGATTATTGTGCAACAGTCTTTTAGCTTCATTGTTCACGATTCTGTTGGGGTTACACTCTAAAACGAGTTTGGCAATTGTGGCAGTACGCGCTTCTGTGAGGGCTGTTTTGGTCAAGAATTAGCATTTGAATCATAGCTCCTTCTTTTCCCCAACAATTAGCGCAATACAGAATTTCGGGTTCTTCATCCTTTAGTGTTAAATAAGGCTGTGTATGCCGTACGATTCTTTCATCGAGTTCTTTGGCTTTCCTAAGTTCACGGTTTTCATCTTTAAGTCTTGAGATTTCATCTTGCAAATCAAGCGCCTGTGAGCTTAGGTCAATAAGTTTAATGTAAAGCTCAACATTGTCAGCCCGCTGAAGCACTTTTGCAACATCCTTTATTCCTTCGTATAAACTCATCTTTTACCTCCTATGCAACAAGTTCAAGATTCATTTCCTGCAAAATCTTTTCATACTCCGCGCCGAACACATCATAGAACCTGCCCAGACCGCCCCTTCGGTCAAAGGGGCTTAAATCGAGGTCTTCCGGCTCGATGCTGAGGGAAACCGCGATATGATCCTTTATCAGGCGCAGCCACTCCATCTGCTCATCGGTGAAGTGGATATTGCCTGCGTTGCGGCGCAGCGTCCACTGCATAAAGTTATAGTTCACTTTATCCTCAAAAGGTGCAAGGTTGTCCGCATATCCCATATCGAAGCGGATGATCGAGATCAGGTCGGTAAGCTGTGCGGTTGTTCCGCGCACCTTATCCGGCTTTTTGATAGCATAGCATTCCCAAAGGCGCTCCACCGTGATATTATGCGCTTTTAGCTTTTCATACAGCGCTTTGAGCTTTGAGATAGCCATTGGGCGATCCTTGTATCGCTGATCGTAGATTATGCGCAGAGCAATTATCTCGTCCTTATTCTCCTCTATGAATTCATGGAAGGTTTTGATAACCCTGTCCGCATTCGCCTGCTTATCCGCATCGTAGCCCGCATAGAGCACGGAGTCGATATTCACGGAATCTATGACCTGCTCATGACTTCGGCGCATATTCTCGATGAAGCTTCGCACCTCGGGATCGTAAAAGGGCTTGACGGCATCCTTTATAAGCGCGTTTCGAGTTTCGTCCATGCGCGCTTTTTCAGCTTCGGTCGGCTCATGATCGTCCGATAAGTCAACGCCGGATTTTTGAGCAAGAATATCAAGATCGAAAGCATCCAAAAGCCGCTGGGCGATATTGCCCGCGCTGCTGCCCACATTTTCGCTGAACTCCCTGCGCTCCTTTTCACTCATCTGACTATTCAAGCGGATAACGCGGTTTGCAAGAGAGGTGAGGGTGTCCGCATCCTTCGCGCCCATTGCAACATTCAGCATCAATTCCTTCATGCTGACGGAGGGCTTGCGCTCAAGAGTGCGGGTTTCCGTTTTCTTGGAGCTTGTAACGCCGACTGCATCCACTATCACGAAATGATCCTTGTTTTCCGTAGCCGACGGAGTGACCTTTTGAAGATCGTCTTTGCCGAGGGTGCGAGTGCCGCGGCCCTTCATCTGCTCAAAATAATTCTTGCTGCGAACGTCGCGCATAAAGATAAGGCACTCGATGGGCTTAACGTCCGTGCCGGTTGCGATCATATCGACCGTTACCGCTATTCTGGGATAGTAATCGTTGCGGAAAGCGCGGAGTACGGATTCGGGATTATCCGCCTGACAGGTTATCTTTTGGCAAAACTCGTTGCCCTCACCGAATTCTTCACGAACTATTTGAATAATATCGTCCGCATGGCTGTCCGTTTTTGCAAAGATAAGCGTTTTCGGCACTTCCTGTCGGTGGGGGAAAAGCTGCGTAAACAGGCAGTCCTTGAAGGTGCGGATAACCGTTCGGATCTGGCTTGGATTCACAACGTCCCTATCCATCTTTGAAACGGTGTATTCAATATCCTCGTCCATCTGCTTCCAGCGCTTTGCGCGAGTCAAACGGTCGCGGTATTCGATCTGCTGCTTCATAATGTACGCGCCGTTTCGCGTAACATCGGTTTCGATAAGGAAAATATCCTCGCCAACGTTTACACCGTCTATGATCGCCTGCTCACGCGAATACTCGCTGACGATGTTTTGATTGAAAAACGCAAAGGTTCGCTTGTCCGGCGTTGCGGTCAAGCCGATGATAAATGAATCGAAGTATTCCAGCACCTGATTCCAAACATTATAGATAGAGCGGTGACATTCATCAACTATTATGCAGTCGAAAAACTCAGGGGGATACTTTGCGTTGTAAACCACCTCTTTTGCGGGCTGCGAATCCGCGCCCTTCTGCTCAAAGAGGGACTCTTCCTCGGCGGATTCGTCAATTTCATCGCCCTTTAGTATGGAATACATTCGCTGAATGGTGCTTATGCAGATCTGCACATCGTTTGGAATATAGGAGCTGTTCAGACGGCGCACTCCGTATAGCTGCGCAAAGGAGCGGTTATCGTCATTTGGAGTATAGGCAAGAAACTCGCGCTCCGCCTGCTCGCCAAGCGATTTGGTGTCTACAAGAAAGAGTATTCGCTTCATCTTGCCGAATTTCAAAAGGCGATATGCGGCGGTGATGGCGGTGAAGGTCTTTCCCGCGCCGGTCGCCATTTGAACGAGAGCCTTCGGACGGTTATCCGCAAAAGAAGCATCAAGGTTTTGAATCGCGGTTATCTGGCATTGGCGGAAACCTGCCGTGTCAAATGCGGGGAAGCGCTTCATGTTGTTGCGGATAGTATCATCTCTTGAAAGAAGCGCAAGCAGCGTTTCCGGCCTATGGAATGAAAACACGTTGCGGGAGCGGTATTTTATATCGTTGTAATCCGTAAAGCGAGTGATCTGACCGGTTGCCTCATACGCAAATCGGATCCTATAATCGGACTTCACATATTTGAAAGTGCTGTTTGCATAGCGGTTTGACTGTTCCTCAACAACGGTGATGTTTTCGCCGAGAGAATCCTTTTTAGCTTCAACAACGCCCACAGGCTTGCCGTCAACAAAAAGCGCATAGTCAACAGGCCCGGTGTCGGTCGGGAACTCCCGCACCGCAACACCGAGCGAAGCCATGGGATTGACGGCTCGCATATCCTGAACGATCCAGCCGGATTGCTCAAGACGGGCGTCTATCAATTGCCGGGCTTTTCCTTCGGGATTCACAGCAAATACCTCTCAAATAAACACTTCTATAATCATTCGATTATATTTTACCATTTTTTGAAGGGGCAATCAAGTAATAGGGGAAGGGTTTACAAATAATCGGGGCAGGGCTGCGCATTTTTTTGCGCAGCCCAAATACAAACGCTTTTATCGCTTCTTGCCCGACTTGTTGTTGGTCGGATCGATCAAGACGTATGTCTGACCTGGCTTCTTAGTTGGCGGCATAGGCTCGCCTTTAACAACGGTAACTTCGTGATTAGTTTTGCCGCCTCTGGGACCGATTACGCCATACTGGCCGGATGCTGGAGCTTTGTTTCCGGGCTTTAATGCCATTTTATTCACCTCCTCTCTGCCAAAGATAAAATGGCATTGCACACGGCCGGAATATATCTCTTGGCCAGGTTGACTTTGTTTCCTAACATCTCTATAATTGAAGTATCGGTAAGAACAGAAATGTTCGGAGAATTGCACCGCGATGTAATCAGAGTTGCATCAAGGTGCTTTCTCTTTTGCAATGCCGCGCAATGAGTACATCGCTATCCAATGTCGATTTGAGGATGATGCATATTCCTCATTGCACCTACTATTATACTGCGAAAAACGGTTAAGTCAATACCTCAAATCAATATCTGGTGCAAAAGTGCTGAAAAGTGCCGAAAAATCCCCAACATATTGTGTTTACGAATGTTTGGGAGTTGCAATGCATCTATCAAGCGGATAGTTCCATTGGTATGCGCTACGAGTGATTTCTATTGAACAGGGCTGCGCCGACACTGACGCAGCCCGTAGCGTTCGATTATGATAGCACGATTTCTCTGACAGCACTTTCCTCCGCTCTCTCTTTGCAGGAATTCATCCTGCGTATCCACTCAAGCTGATCGCTTGCCTTAAGCGCTTCTGTCACACCCTCAGCTTTAGCAAGCTGTTCGGTCAAAAGCTCAATCTGCTCTTTGGCTTCTTTGTTGATGCCCACAAGATGCTCATGCAGCGTACCGTTAAGCGCAAGCTCCATATAGAGCTCGAGCTTATGTTCTTTGAGAAAGCGTTTGCGCTGCCGACCGAAGCGGCCAACATCCTCCTGTTTTTCGCGGAGGGAGAGGCGGGGAAGATAAACATCGACGACGAGATCATATGTCAGCCCGTTGGTTTCGTCAAAGACGGTTTCGGGGAGGGTGTTAGTGTTGCTGTTCATAGCGTTTCTCCTTTCGGTTTTTGGTTTGCTCATTTGAGTTTTGTTCTTTTGCTCTTGCTTCTGCAATCAGTCCGTCAACATAAGCGTTTCCGAAAACTCTGCGGAGAAGAGCGTAGTCGCGGGTTTGTTTGTGAAGTACATCGGTCTTTTCCTCAAGGGAAGAGATGACCTTTTCCAGTCGGCGGTTTTCCTTTTCGAGCTCTTCGTTCTCGCCGCGCAGCAGCGCGACCTTATCCCAAGCCTTGAAGCAGGAAACGAGCACGGTGCGGACGAGCGCTTTGAGCTTTTCAAGCAGCGGAAGCACGAACCGCTCGCGGTAGGTCTTTGCGCTCATAAGCTTCGGGGGTTCGGGAAGTGCATAATCTGGACTGTTTTCAAGCAATACCTCTATTCGGCTCAACTCAGCCTGCGCGGTGTCGGCGCTCTCGAGCCGAAGCTGTACTTCGTGAAGTTCGTCCCGCTTTTCAGCAAGTTCGGTTTCAAGCGCGGCGATCTCCTTTTCGCGCTCCCGCTTCTTGTAATCGAGTACGGACAGATGCTTTTCGTGCGTGCCTTTCTGCTCCCACTCGATACCGTACCGCTCCATCACGGCGGCAAGCTCGCGCTTTTCGTTCGCTACCCATTGTGTCCACTCCGTATCAAATCGTGTGCCGCCCTTGAAGCCTTGCGCTGCAAGTGCCTGTTTGAGTGAAACCCTCGTTTCCAGTCCGCGCTTGCTCCCCGTTGTGAACGGAACGAAGTCGATGTGGATATGCGGCGTTGCTTCGTCCATGTGCAGATGCGCGGAGAATACACGCAGGTTGGGGTTGCGGGCTTGAAAGCCCAAGTAGTATTCGTTCAACACCTCCTTTGCCAGCTCGCCGTTTTCCGTGCCGCAAGCCATATTATCCTTATCGCCGATCTGAAGGATCAGCTCATGGAATACCTTCTCCTGTTTGCTCGTGCGTATCTTTTCGTAGTAGTCGGGAATGATACGGTCCTTCCGTGTTTGCTTTGCGTTGTACTTTTCAAGAGCTTCATCGAACAGCTCGTGATAAACTTTTTTGATTGGTTCGTTTATATAGTCAATATTGAACCTTGTTCGGCTGCCGTCCACATTCTCGGCCTTGAACTTGCGGCTGTTGTGGTTGATAGAGCCTTTACCTACCATTGCGCTGATGGTTCTTTTCATACGGTTATTGTGAATGCTCGCCTTTGTTACTTTCGCGAAAGTAACGCAAAAGCACTTTTGACAGCCTGCGGCCATCAAAAGATGCTGTTTGCGCCCTGCGGGGCTGCCCGGCGAGGAATCGGTATAAACCTTACCCGCTTCCTCGCATTAACGCATCTTGGATAAACCACATCGGCAATAACCAAGCTTTATCGTCCGTGACGATAAACTATCATCTGTGACGATAAAACCAATTTACCGTCACGCGAATTTACCCATACGCTGTTTGGTTTTTCTACGGGCAAGCCCCCTCGCGTGACGCTGCGTGACGATAAAATGAACACTGTCAAAATCAGCGTCACGAGCGTCACGGAGCGTCACGAAAGACTAAAGGGCATCCTTTCCTCCCATATACATAAGTCGTATTTTCCGACCGTCATGGGTGCGGAACGGGGCATACAGCACGCAGTAGTCTTTCAATAAACGCGAGATATTAACATTCAGCTTTCTGGAGAGATGCTGCGGCATCAATTCACAGCCGATACGCAAAGCAAGCTCGGTTGCGCTTCCTTCCCAAAGCGGAGAATCTTCATTCACCAATGAGGCGATGGAATCGAGCAGCGGATCGGGCGGATCGCGCCATAGCTCGGTTTCGGAGCCAACGAGTTCCCAAGAGCAGTTCTCGTTTTGAAACTTGAGATTGAATCTGCTGTCCTGCTGATCGCGGCCTACAACATCGAGCTCGGCATCGCCGCTTGTGCGTTTCTCCTTGTGAAGCAGGAACGCGCCGTCGGCAGCTCCGAGTAAACCCGTGGTGCCGGAGATCATATCGAATTTATCGTCAGCATCCTGCTTGCGCGTATGATGAACGATTATTATCGCAACGGGCAGCTTGTCCGTCAGTGCCTTAAGCGCAGCAATGATCTGGTAGTCGTTTGCATAGCTGTACTTCTCGCCGTCTGCGCCGCGTACCTTTTGAAGCGTGTCGATTATGATGAGCCTTGTATCACTGTGGGAGCGGATAAAGCCTTCAAGCTGCTGCACAAGCCCGTTCTCAACGCATTTCGACCTTGTGGCAAAGTGGAAGTTGTCGGCGGCTTCAATGCCGTACATACGGGATAACCTCGTTTGCAGCCTTGCTTTATCGTCCTCAAGCGCAAGATACAGCACCGAGCCTTTTCTAACCGGCATATTCCAAAGCGGAGTCCCTGTTGCCACGGCATAGCCGATCTGCGTTACAAGAAATGATTTACCTATCTTCGGAGAGCCTGCCATAAGGTAGGTGCCGGGGTAGAGCAAGCCTTCGATTATCGGGAGCTTGGGAAGGAACGCAGTATCAAGAAGCGCCTGCATTGTAACGGTTTCAATATAGCGCGGATCGAGCGTTCGCGGATCAAAATCGATATTCTCGTTTTCACTATTGCCAAAATCGCCGCAATCTGCTATAATAACCGAAGTGTTGATGGGTGACTGCTTTGCATCTGCGCCAACAGATGTGAGTTCGGCAGTCATCTTTTCTTTACCAGCGCTCATGGGCATTCCTCCTTCATGCCGCATAGCGTTCGCGTGATAAGCTCGATATTCTCATGAAGCTCATCCCGTATCTCGCCTGCGGATTCGATGCGCCTCAGTTCATCGAGTACGGCTGCAAGCTGATCCCGCAGGGCTTTATACACCCTCGGATTCCCTTGAACTACGATCTCGCGGTCAAGGCATTTTCTGTAGCAGTACTCCTGCTTGGGCAGACCCGACAGCGCAACGGCTATATTGATCTGCTCGTTTTCTTCGGGAGAAACTCGGAAACCGACCGTGATGTTTCTCCACCTGTTGTGATTGTCTCTGTTTTTAGCTGACATTTTTTAATCCACCTTTCTGATCTCGTTTAGTTTAGTTGCCATATCCGTTTGTGTGGTTGGAAACAGATGGGCGTAATTGTAAGTGATATTGATGCTTTCATGACCGACGCGCTCTGCAATAGCGACAGCCGAATATCCCATATCTATCAAAAGTGAAACATGGCTGTGCCTTAAATCGTGTATCCTTATCCGCTTCACGCCGGCTGCTTTAGCGCCGCGATCCATTTCGTGGTGCAGGTAGCTCTTTGTTATCTCAAAGATACGGTCTTTTTCGCCTATGCCGTATAGCTGCTTCAGATAATCTTTGATCTCGTCAGCAAGAAAATCAGGCATTGTGATATCACGAACGCTTTTAGGCGTTTTGGGATCGGTCACAACATCCTTTCCATCGATACGCTGAAATGATTTTGTTATGGACACCGTTTTGCGATCAAAATTAAAATCCGACGGCGTAAGCGCGAGCAGTTCGCCTTCGCGGATACCGCACCAATACAGAAGCTCAAAGGCATAGAATGAAACAGGCTTATCCATGATCGCATAGGAAAATCTTTGATATTCTTCCTGTGTCCAGAACAGCATTTCTCTGCTCTTGGATTTGCCCATGTTTCCGACCTTTGCTGCGGGATTCTCACGTAGTCCGTAGAACTTGACCGCATGGTTAAAAATAGCGCTGAATTGATTATGCAGGGTTTTGAGATACACGGGGGAGTATGGCTTCCCGTTTTTATCCCTGCCGCTCAACATCTCATTCTGCCATGCGATGATGTCTTTAGGTTGGATCTCATTGATCTTCCGTTTCCCGAAGTACGGAAGTATCTTTGTGCGAATGATATGCTCCTTCGTGTGCCACGTGTTCTCTTTGATGCGATTCCTTACATCGGCGGTATAGAGTTCAGCAAAGCTCTCAAGGCTCATATCAAGGTCTGCGGTTGTTTTGCTGACCTGTTCTCTTTCCCAGGCGAGCGCTTCGCGCTTTGTGGGGAATCCTCTCTTTGTGGTCTGTCTGCGCTTACCTTGCCAATCGGTATAGCGGTAATAGACCTTCCACGTGTTTGTTTTCGATTCTTTGTAAACAGTCAAATACCTCACTTCCTTTCTTTGCTTTCGACCGCGCCGTAGCAGGTTTTTTCGAGAAAGTATTGCTTATTAACTCGCCCGGCAATGGTTAGGAATCCTTTTTCCTTCAGCTCTTCGTTGAGCTTGCGGACTATTTTGTAGGCATGAGATTTGGAGATATCAAGGATATCAGCAACTTCTTCTACTCTCAAAAATGTTGGCATACTATCACCCCCCTTCATTCAATTTTGTAAGAAAATGCGCGTTGGTTCGTACAATGCAATTAAGTCAGCATAATAAAGAAATGAGAATACGATAAACAAATAAGCGCATATATTTCTATTATACTAAACATAAAAGCTTTTGTCAATAGGTTTTAGTGCAAAAATAAAATATATTAGTTTAGAAATATTGACACTATTAAACCTATATGTTAGACTAAACCTACACTCAACTATGGAGGTACACAATGGCAATCGGCGAAAGAATACGCTTTTTCCGCAATCTGCGCGGCATGACGCAGAAATATCTCGGTATTCAGGCGGGCTTTCCGGAAAAGACCGCGGATATCCGAATGGCGCAGTATGAATCTGGAACGCGCACCCCGAAGCAGGACCTGACCAACGCGCTTGCAGCAGCGCTTGAGGTATCTTCGCTTGCGCTCGACACTCCGGATATCGACAGCTACCTCGGATTGATGCACACACTCTTCGTTCTCGAAGATCGCTACGGTCTCACAGTCGAGAATCGAGATGGCGATGTCGCTCTCAGATTCGATCCTTGTATGGGTAAGGATGCGGCAAGCATCTCGCAGATGGTGCTTGCTTGGGCTGCCAAGTCCGATAAATACCATAGGGGAGAGATAAGCAAGGAAGAATACGACCGTTGGCGCTATAACTACCCGAAATACGACACCACTCAGAATTGGGCGAGAGTTCCATCCAAAGAACTCAGAGATGCGCTCGCTGAAGCTTTCAAGGATAAACTCACAACAGACTAAATTCATTTTCATATAACCTCGCAAAAGCAAAATAATAAGAGCTAACCGACAGTTCAAAAGTCAGTTAGCTCTGTTGTTTATTGAGTAATGCTTAAAGTGTTGTCAAAACGTTGTCACGAGGCTGTTTTCGTCTCTGAAAAACCTTTAATTATAAGGTTTTTTCAACGTTTTGGGATTATTCCCACTCGATCGTCCCGGTGGGCTTGGGCGTAAGGTCGAACAGGACTCTGTTCACGCCCTTGACCTCATTGGTGATGCGCTCGGTGATATGCGAAAGCAGCTCGAAGGGGACGGGCTCGACCGTGGCGCTCATCGCGTCGACGGTATTTACCGCGCGAAGGATGCAGGGCCATTCGTCGCAGCGCTTGCCGTCCTTGATACCGACGGACTTAAAATCGGGGATGGCGGTGAAATACTGCCAAACCTTGCCCTCAAGACCCGCCTTTGCGAACTCTTCACGCAGGATCGCATCGCTTTCGCGCACGGCTTCGAGCCTGTCGCGGGTGATGGCGCCGAGGCAGCGCACGCCGAGGCCGGGGCCGGGGAAGGGCTGGCGGTAGACCATACCGTGGGGAAGGCCGAGCGCTTCGCCGACTACGCGAACCTCGTCCTTAAAGAGGATGCGAACGGGCTCGACCAGCTCGAAATCGAGATCCTCGGGCAGGCCGCCGGCGTTGTGATGCGCCTTGATGCCGTGCTCGCTCTCGAGAATATCGGGCCAGATGGTGCCCTGTGCAAGGAACTCAATACCGTCGAGCTTGCGCGCTTCCTCGGCGAAAACCTCGATGAATTCGCCGCCGATGATCTTGCGCTTGGTCTCGGGATCGGCAACGCCCGCAAGCTTGTCGAGGAAACGATCGACCGCGTCAACATAGACGAGGTTTGCGTCCATCTCGTCCTTGAAAACGCGGATGACCTGCTCGGGCTCTCCCTTGCGGAGCAAACCATGGTTTACGTGAACGCAAACGAGCTGCTTGCCGATAGCCTTGATGAGCAGCGCTGCAACGACGGACGAATCGACGCCGCCGGAGAGGGCAAGAAGCACCTTTTTATCGCCGACCTGCTCGCGAATATCCGCGATCTGATCGGCAATGAACCTTTCCGCGAGCACCTTGGTGGTGATACGCGCCATGTTTTTGGGTCTTGTAAGAATTGGCATAGGTTTATCCTCCATGGAAATTTCGCGTTATTATATCATAATTCGGGCGTGATGAAAAGGGTTTGAGGGCGCATTCCGATTATCATTCTTCCTTTTTTCCGAATATCTCGTCTATCTTTTTGCCACCGGCTTCTTTCCACTCTATCCATCCATTTGCAGAACAGCCAATTACGAAGTCACTTGGGCCGCCGGGAGTGTTAAAAATGATAGCAGCATGCAGGATATACTCAACTCCGTTTTTGCTGCTTGCCGTAATTATTTCCCCCTTGAATCATTCATGCTCCGTTATCATCTCCACGCCCTCGGGCAGGTTTATCAGCCTTTTCCGCAGGAAGGTGGGGTAGAAATACTCGTTTTCAAGGGTATCCACATCGAGCCATTTGAACTCGAGCGTATGGTGGCGTTCCTTTATAATGAAGCTTTCGCCGCGCGAGGCAAGATCGGTATCGGAGCAGTCGATGAGGATATAGAAGCAGATCTCGTGGAAGCTTTCGCCGCTGCCCTCCTCGGTGAAGAAGCTTTGCGCGACATAGAGCGGGCGAACGACCGCCGCTTCGATGCCGAGCTCCTCGCGAAGCTCGCGCAGGGCGGCCTCTTCGGCGGTCTCGCCCAGGGCGATCTTGCCGCCGGGCAGGTAGAAATAGGGCGAGCGCTCGTCGCTCATAGCAAGCACTTTGCCGTCCCTTATGATGACGGCTGCGGCGCGCAGATTGAAGCGCGCAAGATCGGTTTTGAAGGTGATATCCATCGGTGCCTCCCACAGAAAACTTTATGCACATTATAGCATGTTTCGACTGCGGGTAAAAGCCTTTTTCGCACGCGGTGCGGCTGTTCGCGCGGTGCGTGCCGTGCAGGTTAGGCTCCCCCGCCCTGTATGAATACGCAAAGCGAGCGGCGGGCGCACGGGCAGGCTTGAGTTGGGTGCCGCACCCGCGAATTCTGCACAGCGCATTTTGTATGCTCCAAAACCTTGACAAATCCCCCGTTATTCGATAATATATTACAAAGGCTCGGCTTGTCCGCCCCGCGCTGCGGCGCAGGGCTTGCCACGGGTGCCCTGCTTCGGTTTTCGACTTTCGACTTTCGACTCTCGACTCTCCGAAGCTCGGCCGTTATACACTTGCTGTATATTGCGATAGGAGGCAATTTTGTTCGGAAATTTAAACTGTTTACAATCGGGCATGGCTGCGATGATGCTTCTGCCGGCAGTAGTCGGGATCATTGTCCTGATCGTTTTGGTTCACCGTTTTTCCAAGAAGCTTGCTTCGGATGCCGGAGGCGATGTCAAATTGCGGTTCCGGTCGGATCTTTGGCACGTGGGCTGGCCGCTCATCGTGTGCACCGGCCTGTTTTTGCTTTCCCTGCTTCTGCCGGTTCTGAAGCGGATGACGCCGTTCTATTATCTGCATATGCTTGCGACGCTTTTGCTGATCGCCGTAATGCTCACCATCTATAAGACGTATTGTTTTGTTTCGGATATCCCAACGAGCTTCAAGGGCTATACGCGCTGGCTTATCCTTCCGATATTCATAGCTCTTACCGTGTTTTTCTGGCACCTTATCAACCTGATAAGCGGCGATAAACCGGACCTGTATCAGGGCATCCCTTTTTTGCAGTCGCTGCATTATGCATGGCGCACCTTCACCCTCGAAAACTCCTTTGAGGATATCCGCAGCTTCACCTCCGCCATAGGACCCGCATACTTGGCGGACAAGGTCTATATCGCGCTGCTTGTCATCTGCGCGCCCGTGCTGACGCTGTTGGTGGCCATCTCCCTTTTCACACCTCCGAGCTTCTTCTTAAAGCTGGTTTTCCTCAGAACGCGCGACGTTTACATTTTTTCCGATCTCAACGACCGCTCCATCCGCTACGCCGAGGCGCTGCACAGGGTGCACGGCGGCAAAAACAAAACCCCACTTATCGCTTTCTGCGCGAGCAAGGCTGCCGAGGACAGCGCGGTGGCTTCTCTAAACGCGATGAATGCCGTGGTGCTGCACAGAAGCATCGATCGGCTGTACATGGTGTTCCTGCGCCTTATCAACAGCCGCCGCATCCATTTCTACCTTATCTCCGATGATGAAAACCTAAAGGTGACGCAGGCGGAATCGCTGATGAACAGCTATCGCAAGAGCTGTGACGTCCGCTTCATTTCGAACAACCGCGTTAACGAGGAGAAGATAAACGAGCTCAATGCCGTTTTTTCGAGAAAACCTATCTGCAGCTCATTTTTGAGCGCTGCCAAAAAGGACGGCGGTTTTGTTGAGTTCATGCTCGAGCCGCCGAGCTTCGACGGCGCATACTTGGGAAACGTTCGCAAATGCCGCGTCCTGCCCGATCAAAATGCGCAAAACCTAAAGAACTGCGGCATCGAGTTCATCGAGGAAGCGAGCCGTGCGCTCTACACAGAGTTTTATAACGATCCCCCGCTTGACTGCGAGCTGCTTGAAAAGCTATGCAGCGAGGACCGGCCCGCCACTGTGCGCATCCTCGTGCTCGGCGGCGGCCATATCGGCGCGGAGCTTGCAAAGCTCTGCCTCTGGTACTTCCATCTGCCCAAGCTGAAGGTGAAGGTCACCATTGCGGACTCGATCGCAACGCCGCTTCTCAAAGCACGAGTGATCGAGGGCTTCGATGAATTCACCGAGCATCAGAAAGCCATGTTCACAGAACCGATCGCCGTGCCTGAGGTTTGGGGCGATATTGATTTCAACGCCGATACGCTGTTTGCAAAGCTTGACAAATGCGCGGGCGGCGATGAGCCGAGCCACCATATCATCTTCGTTTGCACCGGCGACGACGATAAGAACTACCGCCTTTCAACGAGGCTGCGCAGATTCTATCTCAGGAAGGAATACGCTTGGGGCTGCCCCGAGATACGAACCGTCATCTGGAACGACGTTATGGCGCGGCTCGTCGATCCCAAAGTACATGCGCCTATGGGCGGCGTTGATTCAAATATGGACTATTATCTCGAATCCGATTCCAAGGCGCGTTACAACCCCAAGTGCAAGGTCGATATCTTCGGCAATATGTCCGAGAGCGTCTGGAACAGCGATCTGCTTGAATTCGACGCATTGAGGTATAATGCGCTTTATTCGGGCAGAGATGAGCGGAGCACCATGTGCCCCGAAAAGAAGCCCGGTTCTCATGCGCACAGCGTTCGACTTTCCGCAAACGGTGTTTTTGGCTTCTATACCGGGCTTGAGCGCAACAGGCGATCGAGTATGGCGCTTGCCATACACGGCAAATGCAAGGAGGCTTGGAGAAAGCTGGAGCTGAACGCCTGCCTGACGGATGATGAAAAGAACGAGCTGCTTGCCGAGGTCGAGCATGAGCGCTGGTGCATCTACGAGCTGCTTGAGGGTCACTGCCCCGTGCCCGAAAAACACGCGGGAAAGTATTATAGGCAGAAGAATAAGGGAAACGTAAAGAACAGGGATAACGACGAAACGAGGGGCTATCATGCCGGCATGCGCGGCTTCGAGCAGCTTCGGGAGATCGCCCAAGATGAAAACGGCGCACGAGCGCTGCTCGCCGCAGGCTGCCCTCCGGATGATATCAATTGGGATGAGTGGCGCAAGGCCTATTCCAACAACCTCGATCTTGTTGTGTTCTCCCATGAATTGGAAGAATGGAATGCAGGACTCGATTCGAACTGATCGGCGGCTGCGATGCTGCGCGGTATGGCGGCGGATGATCTTCGCACTCCGCTGCATATGAGATCCGCATCACGCGCCGCTTGAAGCGCTGCGAATTCAATAGAACGATAAAACCGGGCTCGGCCATGGATCGAACCCTGTTTTCAGTTTGTTCGGACGGCTTTTTCGCCCTTCGCAGCTTCTTTGCACAAGCGCAGGCGCTGCCGCGGGGCGCAGGGCGCAGGGAAAACGATTCGGAGACGGGTAGAACGAAAAAGAGCTCGCGGGTAGCTAATCCGCAAGCTCTTTCGATTAGTATAAGATTGAAAGATCGCCTCGCTTCGATCTTTGCCATGCAATGGAGGTCGCACTCTTACTTACTGGAGCCATTATAACACCTATGTTGCAAAAAATCAATACCTTTTATTCAAAATTCGCAATCTTTTTTGATATATTATTTTTTGCAGTAAAATAAGGAAAATCTGATGGGCCAAAACCGCTGTTTTTTGGCATTTTGGGCTGAAAACCGCCCTTTTGCCCCAAAATGAATTATCCAAATTTTGCAATTCTTGCTCCCGAACGCGATCCGGCTGCCTCCCGCGGCGCTTGTGAAGATGCTTTTTGCGCTCCCCTGCACCGCGCTTTGTGGGGTTCGCGCAAGCGGCCGCCGCGCGGAAGTATCGCGAAGCGAGCGAAAGTGCGGCGGGCGCGGGGGCTGCGGCAATAAAACGGTAAACGGTCGCTTCGCCCGTTATATATATGTTAAAATATTCCCAAGCGGTGTTTCTTTCCGAAAGAGGTTATGGTATAATATAAGCTGTGTTCGTATGCGCATACAAACATAACACATCCTACTTAATATGCAGGAGGCATAAAATGGAAAATGTAAAGGTTGCGATTTGGGGCTTCGGCGCAATGGGCTCCGGTATCGCCAAGGTTCTTCTCGGAAAAAAGGGCGTTGACATCGTCGGCGTCTGCGACATCCACCCCGCCCGCATCGGCAAGAGCATCTACGACATTCTCGGCGTGGATCAGGGCGATCGTGAGGACGTTTTCATCAATCCCCAGATCGAGAAGGTAGTGCATGACGGCAACTGCGATATCTGCGTTATCGCCACCGACTCCTTCACCAAGAAGGCTTTCCCCAAGATCAAGTACGTTGTGGAGCAGAAGGTCAACGTTATCTCCACCGCAGAAGAGATGAGCTACCCGAAGGCGCAGGAGCCCGAGCTCACCGCCGAAATGGACAGGCTCGCCAAGGAAAACGGCGTTTCCATCCTCGGCACCGGCATCAACCCCGGCCTCATGATGGATCTTCTTGCTATCTGCCTCTCCGGCTGCATGACCGACGTTGAGTCCGTCACCTGCCGCAGGGTCAACAGCCTCTCCCCCTTCGGCCCCGCCGTTATGGAGGAGCAGGGCGTGGGTCTTGCCGTGGACGTTTTCAACAAGGGCGTTGAGGACGGCACCCTCGCGGGTCACGTTGGCTTTGCTGAGTCCGTCGGCATGATCGCCGATGCGCTCGGCTGGAAGGTCGATAAGTTCGAGCAGCAGATGAGCCCCATCGTAACGAGCGTGGATCGCAAGAGCCCCTACGGCTTTGCGAAGGCGGGCGACGTTGCGGGCGTCAACATGACCGGCCAGGGCTACGTTGACGGTAAGGTCAAGATCGACATGTACCATCCCCAGCAGATCGAGCCCGAGATGGAAGGCACCCATACCGGCGACTATATCGAGCTCAAGGGCACTCCCGAGGTCAATATGAGCATCCGTCCCGAGGTCGACGGCGGCATCGGCACCATCGCTATGATCGTGAACATGATCCCGCACGTTATCAACGCGCGTCCCGGTCTCAAGACGATGCTGGATCTGCCCGTTCCTCGCGCCATCATGGGCGATTTCCGCGATTATATCGAAGAATAACGCGCTTTGCGGCACGGCGATATGCCGTGCCGCAAGTTTAGCTTGATCAAAACTTCGATCAAAGCTCCAATCAATAGGAGGAAAAGGATACTATGGCTAAAAAAGGCGATTGGGTGCAGGTGCACAATATCGTGCTCACGCCCGAAGAGCGCTCGGCTTCACTGCCCGAGGACACGAAAAAGCACCCGCTCGAGATGTGGGTAAAGGGCTGGCTGCAAGAGGATGCCGAGCTTGGCGACGAGGTCGAGATCATCACCCGCACCGGCAGGCACACCACGGGCAAGCTCGTTAAGGAAGCGCCCTATTTCGAGCACAACTTCGGCGTGCTCGTTCCCGAGGTGCTCAAGATCGGCGACATGGTTCGCGAAATAACCTTCGGAGGTAACGAATGATGGATAACAGCTATTCCGCAATAATGGCAAGGAAAAACGAGATCATTCGCAATTCCGTCGGCATGGATTACACCAAGTTCGAGCTGCCCGGCATCGGCTTCGATTACGAGGCGATGATGGCGGCAACCGGCTACACGCTCGAGGAGCTGCAGCGCGTTCAGGCGCTCTTCTCCGTTGGCAACACGCCGCTTATCGAGCTTAAAAACCTCACGACTCTCGCAAGAAAATGCGCAAAGCCCGGCTTCGGCGCGCGCATCTTCATAAAGGACGAGGCCACCAACCCCAGCGGCAGCTTCAAGGCAAGAAGAAGCTGCACCAGCGTTTATCAGGCGAAGAAGCAGGGCTATAAGGGCGTTGTGACCGCAACGAGCGGCAACTACGGCGCAGCCGTCGCCTGCCACGCGGCTATGGCGGGGCTCAAGTGCATCGTGGTTCAGGAATGCTACGACAGCCGCGGCGTCGGTCAGCCCGAGATCATCGAAAAGGCGCGCAAATGCGAAGCGCTCGGCGCAGAGGTAGTTCAGCTCACCGTCGGTCCCGAGCTTTTCAGCACCGTGCTTAGGCTTATCGAGGAGACCGGCTATTTCAACGCTTCCCTCTACACCCCCTTCGGCATCGCTGGCGTTGAAACGCTCGGCTATGAGATCGCTCAGCAGTTCCGCTCCAAGATCGGCAAGGATCCGGACGTGGTCGTTTGCACCAACGCGGGCGGCGGCAACCTTACCGGCACCGCACGCGGTCTGAGAAAAGCAAACTGCAATGCGAAGGTCATCGGCGCAAGCGTCAACCTGACCGGTCTGCATATGGCGAGCGACGAGCAATTCAATAAGAAGAGCTTCACCACCGGCCACACCGGCTTCGGCGTTCCGTTCAGCGTGAACCCCGACAGGAGCGACGTGCCGAGGAGCGCCGCGCGTCCCCTTCGCTATATGGACAGGTACGTTACCGTTACCCAGGGCAGCGTGTTCTTCATCACCGAAACGCTCGCTTCCCTCGAGGGTCTTGAGAAGGGCCCCGCGGGCAACACCGCGCTTGCGGCGGCGTTCAGGCTCGCGCAGGATATGCCCGAGGATCAGTGCATCGTGGTTCAGGAGACCGAGTACACCGGCGCGGGCAAGCATATCAATCCGCAGCTTTCCTTCGCCCGTCAGAACGGTATAGACATCCACTTTGGCGACCCCAAGGACGAGATCCCCGGCAAGTCCATCATACTGCCCTCGCATCCCTCCCTCATTCAGGTCACCGACGTTGATCTCGATCACGTTCGCAGGTCGAACATCAAGGCGCAGGTCGGCGCCCACAAGGACGAGCTCACCGACGCGGACATCCGTTATCTGATGGAGGAAACGAACTCGAGCGAGGAGTTCGTTCGCGGCGTTGTGGCTTCGCTGTAAATAAACACCTACTTTCAATAGATTAAGAGGATAATATAATGAAAAGAAACGATGATTACATGGAGCGCAGAGCCCATCTCGCCGATCTTAGCGACGAGCAGCTCGAGCAGAGGTTCTGGGAGCTTGCAAACAAGCTCGTGGATCCCCTTCTTCAGATGGGCTATGAGTACACCTCCCCCGCCGTCGAGCGTTCGGTGCTGCTGCGCATGGGCTTCTCGTCCATCGAGGCAAAGGCGATAGTCGAGGGCTGCATCAAGCACGACATCGTGTCGCACGGTGCAGGTCACGTTGTTTACAAGCTCGCAAAGGCCGAGGGCATGGACATCCGCGAGGCGGGCGTCGCTCTTGCTTCCGGCAAGCTTTGGGACAAGGCCGAGAGCCTTTTCAATGGAGGTAAATTCTAATGAGCGAATACAGACTCGATCCGAATAAGCCAATCAACGTTGCCGAGATACTGAAGGATCTGGAAAGCTACCGTCCCCGCCGCAGGGGCTGGACCTGGCGCAAGCCCGTCAAAAACCTGCACATGGGTCCCTTCGAGTACCACGACTGCACCGAGCCGCTGAAATCAAGCGTTCCCCTTCCCCCGGCGCATTATTTTGAGAATATCGATCCCCAGCCCGGCCCCGTGATTACCACCGAGATCGCTTCCGGCCGCTTTGAGGACGATATCCGCCGTATGCGTATGGCGGCACACCACGGCGCGGATCATATCATGGTCATCCGCACCGCCGGTCAGAGCCATTTCGACGGCCTCATCGAGGGCACCCCGCAGGGCATGGGCGGCGTTCCGATCACCCGCAAGCAGGTCCGCGCCCAGCGCAAGGCGCTCGACATGATCGAGGACGAGGTCGGCAGGCCCATCAACTACCACAGCTACGTTTCCGGCGTTGCCGGCCCCGATATCGCCGTTATGTTCGCCGAGGAGGGCGTGAACGGCGTTCATCAGGACCCGCAGTACAACGTTATCTACCGCAATATCAACATGATCCGCTCCTTCGTTGACGCCTGCGAGAGCAAGAAGCTTATCGCATGGGCGGGCATGGCGCAGATCGACGGCGCACACAACGCGAACGCGACCGCGCGCGAGGCATGGAAGGTCATGCCCGAGCTGATGGTGCAGCACGGCATCAACGCGATCTTCTCCGCAAGGGTCGGCATCAACAAGCAGAATATCTGCCTTTCCACCGTTCCGCCGACCGCGACCCCCGCGCCCTGCGTTTATATGGACCTTCCCTACGCAGTTGCGCTCCGCGACCTGTTCCATGAGTACCGCATGCGCGCTCAGATGAACACGAAGTACATCATGAGCTCCACGCGCGAGGCGACCGTTACCCACGTTCTGAACATGGTCATCTCCAAGCTCACCCGTGCGGACATCCAGTCCACCATCACCCCCGACGAGGGCCGCAACGTTCCGTGGCATATCTACAACATCGAAGCCTGCGACACCGCGAAGCAGACGCTCGTGGGTCTCGACGGCCTGATGGAGATGGTAGAGCTCAAGAAGGACGGCGTGCTGCGTGAAAAGGCTCGCGAGCTCAAGGAGCGTGCGATCATGTTCATGGAGGAGATGATCGAGCTGGGCGGCTACTTCAACGCGGTCCAGGAGGGCATGTTCGTTGACAGCGGCATCTACCCCGAGCGCAACGGCGACGGTATCGCAAGAAAGATCGACGGCGGCATCGGCGCAGGCACCATCTTCAAGCGTGCGGAGGACTATATGGCTCCCGTTACCGCGCACTACGGCTACAACAACGTGGCGCAGTACGGCGAGGAATATAAGGACGATCCCGCAAAGCTTATCGGCGGCTGCACCCTCGAATGCCCCGAGAAGATCATCTACATCGACGAGCTTGATGAGGAGGACAACGTAAACGTCCGCATGGGCAACGTTAAGGAGTTCACCCCCGGCAGCAAGCAGCTTCGCCCCGAGATGGAGTGGCTTGCGGACGGCACCGTTATGCTCACGATGTTCTTCCCCGCTCCCAAGCAGATCGCGGAAGCGGCTGCGCTTGAGTGCGCGCATAAGATGAACCTGACCGAGTGCGAGGTCATCAGCAAGGAGATCATGCACCCGCAGGACGGCACGCGCATCGAGCTCAAGGGCAAGGTTCCCTTCTCGATCGACGTTGACAAGCTCGTTATCCCCAAGGAGCCCGACGTGCTTTCGGACGATGTTATCCGCAAGGACATCGAGCGCAGACCCATGCGCATCGTGGCGGCGACCGTCGGCGAGGACGAGCATTCCGTCGGCCTTCGCGAGATCATCGACATCAAGCACGGCGGCATCGAGAAGTACGGCATGGAAGTGTTCTACCTTGGCACCTCCTGCCCGCCCGAGAAGCTTGTGAATGCGGCGATCGAGCTGAATGCGGACGCGATCATGGCCTCCACCATCATCAGCCATGACGATATCCACTATAAGAACATCGCCAAGATCGACCAGATCGCCAGGGAAATGGGCATCCGCGATAAGATCATCTTCATCGCGGGCGGCACTCAGGTCACGCCCGAGCTTGCAAGGAAAGCGGGCGCGGACGAGGGCTTCGGCAGAGGCAGCCGCGGCGTTCATAACGCCACCTTCCTTATCAAGCGCCGCTGGGAGATGGAGGAAGCCGAAAAGGCCAAGACCGAAAAGAAATAATATTTGAACTTTAACTTGCGGAAAGGCGGCCGCGGTTGCGACTTGCCTTTCCGTATTCATGGAGAATGAACAGTCAATAGCGAATATTGAATGGCTGCCGATTCAGCCGAACTGCTGATACGGAATAAAACAAAATAAAAAGAGATCCCAAAGGAATCTCAACCTCAACTATTCATTATTCATTATTCACTATTCATTAAAATAATACAAAGGACTTTATAGCGAAACACTATGTTTATTGATATTCTCGTTGCCGAGATCGGCTCAACCACGACCCTTGTGAACGCCTTTTCGGGCATCAACACGCGCGAGCCGCGCTTCATCGGTCAGGGGCAGGCTCCCACGACCGTAGCCGAGGGCGACGTTCGCATCGGGCTTTCGGGTGCGGTAAGCGACCTTGCAAAGAACCTCGGCGCTGATAAGACCGAATACGGCGAGATGTTCGCAACCTCGAGCGCGGCGGGCGGCCTTCGCATGACCGTTCACGGGCTTGTGTACGAAATGACCGTCAAGGCAGCGCAGGCTGCGGCGCTCGGCGCAGGCGCGATCATCAAGCACGCAACGGCGGGCAAGCTCTCCGAATTTGATATAGACGATATAAAAGCGCTCGATCCGAACCTCATCCTGCTTGCGGGCGGCACGGACTACGGCGAGAGGGAGACCGCCGCCTTTAACGCGAAGGCTATCGCGGGATCGGGGCTCAAGATACCCGTAATCTACGGCGGCAATATCCAGAACCACCGCCTCGTAGAAAAGATATTCACCGATGCTGGGATCCCGTTTTACATTACGGAAAACGTTTACCCCAAGCTGGACCTTCTCAATATCGAGCCTGCGCGGAGGATAATCCATCAGGTTTTTGAAGAGCATATCATAAAGGCTGCGGGCATGGAGCATATCCGCGACATGGTGACGGGCAACATCATCCCCACCCCGGGCGCGGTGATGGAGGCGAGCCAGCTTCTTCAAACGGCGATCGGCGACCTCACGGTCATCGACATCGGCGGCGCGACGACGGACGTTCACTCCGTTACCAAGGGTTCGGACGAGATAGCCGTTATGATGACCACGCCCGAGCCCTTTGCAAAGCGCACGGTCGAGGGCGACCTCGGAATGTTCGTGAACGCGAAGAACCTTATAGATATGATCGGCGCGGAAAAGCTTGCGCGCGAGCTTGACCTCGATATGGACGCGGTAATGGCAAGCTATAAGCCCATTCCCGAAACGCCCGAGCAGTTCAAGCTGAC
Organism: Clostridia bacterium; assembly: GCA_017523925.1. Classification (GTDB taxonomy): domain Bacteria; phylum Bacillota; class Clostridia; order Christensenellales; family CAG-138; genus PeH17. The sequence goes on along the minus strand of JAFWVQ010000012.1, from coordinate 14,058 downwards.
CGAGCGGCTCTGCCTTGAAGCGGGGCTGATCGCGCTTGAAAGGCACGCCGGCGCCTTCCGCTATATCTACACGCCGCAGGGCAGGCAGACCATCGCCGAGGGCAAGGATCTTTCGATCATCAAATGGCTGGTCGGCACCGGCGGCGCACTGACGAGGCTTCCCCATCACGAGGAGATCGCAAGGAAGCTTGCCGACTGCAACACCGGCGGGCTGATGCTCTTCCCGCGGCCGGGCAGGGTCAAAACCGTTTTCGACAACCACTATATCATGGCTTCGCTCGGCGTGCTCTCCAAGCGCTACCCTGAAGCCGCGCTCGATCTGATGTTGCAAAGCCTCGGATTCGATAAGTGAATAATGAATAGTGAATAGTGAATAGTTGCGGTTGAAATTTCTCAGAAATTTCTTCAAACCAATCGAAGGATGTTCCCCGTTCGTTTCCAACACCATACATAGTATCTTCAACACAGAATAGCGAGGTAATAATATGAACCCGAAACTGATCATCGATCTGAACAAGCTGCGCGAGAATCTCGATTGGCTCACGAGCCGCTGCCACGAGCGCATGATAAACGCCTTTATAGTTACCAAGGTTTTTTGCGCCGACCCCGAGATCTGCCGCGTTATCGATGAGGGCGATGCGGACGGCTTTGCCGATTCGCGCCTTCAGAACCTTGAAACCATCGAAACGCGGAAGCCCAAGCAGCTTCTTCGCATCGCGATGCAGAGCGAGGCGGAGGAGGTGGTGCGCACCGCCGATATCTCGATGCAGAGCGGCATCGAAACGATAAGGCTTCTGGGCAAGGCGGCGGCAAAACTCAAAAAGAACCACATGGTCATCCTTATGATCGATATGGGCGACCTTCGCGAGGGCATCTTCTTTAAGGACGAGGCGCAGATCTTCAAGGCCTGCGAAGCGATCCTCAGCGAGCCCTGGCTCGAATTCTACGGCGTTGGCGTGAACCTGACCTGCTACGGCGGCATCATTCCCGATGACGAAAACGTTGGAGGGCTTGTGAAATTTGCCGAGCGCATCCGCGAAAAATACGGCATTCCCCTGCCCATCGTTTCGGGCGGCAATTCCTCGATGATGACCATGCTCAAGGAGGACCGCATCCCCGAGGGCGTTACCCAGCTTCGCCTCGGCGAGAGCTTCGTGCTTGGAAACAACACCGAATCCGGCGAACCGATGGAGGAGCTGCACACCGACTGCTTCGTGCTCGAAGCGGAGCTTGTGGAGGTTCAGCATAAGCCCAGCAAGCCCATAGGCACGAGCGGGCTGAACGCTTTCGGCGAGCGCGTGACCTTCGAGGACAGAGGCCCCATGGTGCGCGGCATACTCGCCATCGGCAGGCAGGACGTGAACCCCGACGGGCTCACCCCCCTCGACGCCCGCGTGGAGATAATCGGCGCGTCGAGCGATCATCTGCTTTTGAACCTTACCGACTGCCCCGAATACAAGGTGGGCGAAACGCTCAGATTCATCCCCGATTACGGCGCGCTTTTGAAGCTCTGCACCGCCGAAAAATACGTTTCCCGCGAGTACGTTGGAAAGAAGGAAGAATAAATGTCGTATATAAAGATAAACGATATCCTAAAAAAGCGCGGCAAGAGCCCTGTGCGCATCTCCCCCGCCGCGATGGAGGGCGCGAGGATAAAGGTGCTGGTCGGCTCCTGCGCACACTGCGCGAAGCTGAAGGACAACGTGCTTGAAGCGGCAAAGCGGCTCGATATCCCCGAAAGCGATATCGAGGTCGTGAGCGACCTTGCGCGCATCGTCAAGATGGGCGTTATGATCACCCCTTCGCTGATCGTTGACGGGCGGATCGTAAGCTCGGGCAAGGCACTTTCGGTGGAGGAGATAATCCCGTTTTTGGAGAATAAGAATGACGGCTTGCTGTGAAAACGAAGCTTCGCGCATCTCCCCCGTCACTGACGAGGAGCGCGAAAAGGTAAAGGCGTTTTTCAAGGACGGCAGGCTCATCCAGAGCCCCGCGAAGCTCGCAAAGCGCCATATCTGCTACAGAATCATACTCGAGCGCTTTGAATCGGGTCGTCGTTATTCCGAAAAGGAAGTGAACGCCATCATAGAGGAGGTTTACGACGACTACTGCGAGGTGCGGCGGCATTTTGTGGATTTCGGCTGGATGGAGCGGGATAACGGCGTCTATTGGCTGAATAATAGGCTTTTTATCAAAAAAGAGGTTTGAATTATGAAAGAAAAGATAAATATCAAGGATTACGCAGGCATCATCACCGAGGAGCTTAAAAGGGGCATCCTTTTGAATACTCAGGCCAAAAAATTCAACTCCATGCTGATCGGCTGGGGCTCGCTTGGCACGGTTTGGAACCTGCCCACTTTCACGGTGTACGTTCGCGAAAGCCGTTATACAAAGGAGCTTCTCGATAAAACGGGCGAATTCACCATTAGCATACCGCTCGGCAACCCCGATCCCGTTATAAACCGCGTTTGCGGCTCGCTTTCGGGCAGGGACGTGGATAAGGTGGAGGCCGCCAAGCTCGAGCTCGCCGCCCCCGAAACGAACGGCGTTCCCGGCATTCGGCAGTATCCGCTGACCATCGAATGTGAGGTGCTCTATTCCCAGCGCGAGGAGATCGACAAGCTGCCCGAAAGGATAAAGGAAACCTTCTATCCCGAAAGCCTCGTCGGCTTCCCCGAATTCGATATGCGCGATCCGCACACGGCCTATATCGGCAGGATCGTGGATGCGTACATAATAAGATAAGGAGCTTTGAGTATGAAAAAACTTTCCGTTATTATCGCGGCCGCGCTTGCCGCTTGTTTCCTGTTTGCCGCATGCAGCGGCGTGAATGACAAGGCCGCTCAGATCGCGCTTGAAGAAGCCTTAAAAACCGAGACCGACCTTGAATTCTTCATTCTCGACGACGTGGCGAATGCCGATCTGTCCGAGTTTCAAGAGATCTACGGCGGCTTCGGCGCAAGCAGATACGCGCCCAAGCGCTACGGGATACCCGAAGGCAGCATCAAGGAGCAGCAGTTGCCCGATCAATGCGTTGTTTTCATAGTTTCCGCATGGCCCGACTATGCGGACGGCGGCGCTTTTGTTACGGATATAACTATCACCGATCCGAAAGTGCGCCTGTTCGGGCTGACGGTCGATTCCACAGCGGAGGAGTTCATTAAAAAATGCGAGCTTCTCGGCTATAAAAAGGCCGATAATATCGATGAAGCGGAGCGAACCGCGCGCGGCATAAAGGAATATGCCTGCGTTCAGACAAAGGACGGGAAGTACAGCATCGCTCTTGAGAAGACCTCGGAGCTCGCGGTCATCCGCATAAATGCGCCCGTCAGCAATCGGGATAATATCGTATTCTGATACGCAGTGCGGCTCATTCGAGCTTCTAACGACCTCATACAAAAATAAAAGCGCTCTCCGCTGCGAATACGCCGGAAGCGCTTTTGCTTTTTTCATCGTTTTCCCGATCGGCTTAAAAGAACCGATTTCATATGCACTTTTCGATTATCGAGGCGAATTCCTCAAGCATTACCCTGTCCTCCTCGGTAAACCTGCCGATAAGCGGGCTGTCGATATCCAAAACGCCGATTATGCTTCCGCCCTTTGCGCGAAGCGGCACGACTATCTCGGAATTACTGGCGCAGTCGCAGGCGATATGCCCGGGGAATTCATGCACGTTTTCAACGACGAAGGTTCTGTTCTCCCTTGCCGCCGCGCCGCAAACGCCCTTTGTAAGCGGTATCTCGATGCAGGCGGGCTTGCCCTGGAACGGCCCAAGCACGAGTATTCCGTTTTCGATAAGATAGAAGCCCGCCCAGTTGATGTTTTCAAGGCTCTCCCAAAGCAGCGCCGAGGCGTTTGCAAGGTTTGCGATCGGATGCGGCACGCCGTCTACGAGCGCTTTTAATTTGAGATTCAGTTCATTATCCATTGGTTTTTCCCCTGATTGCTTTTTTTATTAGAATAATACCATTCAACGGACGAAAATGCAACGATTATCATCTTATTTAACGCAAGTTTTTCCAAAAACCGCTGTTATTCCCCTTCCCGTTGTGTTATAATACGGCGGTAATGCTTTCCTTAAAGAGGACCTTCCATGACTCCCACCGTTTGGACATTTTTAATAGTTTGCCCGCTCGTTTTCATCGCGGGCTTTGTTGATTCCGTTGCGGGCGGCGGCGGGGTCATTTCGCTGCCCGCCTATCTTCTTGCGGGCATACCTATGCATCTCGCCGCGGGCACGAATAAGCTTGCAAACGGCTGCGGCACGGCGATCTCCGCATATCGCTATGCAAGATCGGGCAAGGTGGTTTGGCTTGCCGCCATTCCCGCCGCGATCTTCTCGACCATTGGCTCCATTCTCGGAACGGAGCTTGCGGTGTATCTTCCCGCGCGCGTGCTGGAGATCATCGTGATCGCGGCGCTGCCGCTCGTGGCGCTGATACTGTTCTTTGCAAAGGGCTTCGGCGAGGAGGAAAAGCCACCCAAGCCGCGCAATTCGGTGATCGTACTCGCTTCGCTGATCGGGCTTGCGATCGGCTTCTACGACGGGCTGATCGGGCCCGGCACCGGCACCTTTTTAACGCTCGCCTTCTCCGCGCTCATCGGCTTCTCGCTGCTTCGTTCCGCGGGCTGCGCGCGCATGGCAAACCTTGCTTCGAATATCGCTTCGCTCGTGGTGTACCTATCTCATGGAAGCGTGCTGTTCTCGGTCGGCATCCCCGCCATAACCTGCTCCATGCTCGGAAACTATTTCGGCTCGAAGTACGCGATAAAGGGCGGCAGCTCGAAGATCAGGCTCGTTATGTTCCTCGTGCTCGCACTGCTTTTCATCCGCTTTGCGCTCAAATTCTTCAAAATTATCGATTTTTAAGTGATTTTTCCAAAAGCAGTTTAATCATCGTTTTTTTGCAAATACCGGCTTGACAACTCGGTTCAAGCCGGTTATAATACGGATAAATCAATTGCGTGCAATTGAATTTGATAAAATCGTTCAAAGGAGTGTATAGGTTATGAACATCTACGATTTCACCGTTAAGGCGCAGGACGGCAGCACGGTTTCGCTTGAAAGCTATCGCGGCAAGGTCCTCATCATCGTGAACACGGCCACCGAATGCGGCTTCACGCCGCAGTACGGCCCGCTTCAGGAGCTTTATGCAAAGCATCATGCGGACGGGCTCGAGATCCTCGACTTCCCCTGCAACCAGTTCGGCAATCAGGCGCCGGGCAGCGAAGCGGATATCCACACCTTCTGCACCGGAAGATTCGGCGTTACCTTCCCGCAGTTTTCCAAAATTGAGGTGAACGGTGAGGGTGCCGATCCGCTGTTTAAGTATCTGACCGATAACACGAAGTTCGCGGGCTTCGGCAAGGGGCCGATGGCGCTTGTGATGAAGGGGATCGCGAAGAAGGCGGACAAGGACTACGAAAACAACGGCCTGATCAAATGGAACTTCACCAAGTTCATCATCGACCGCGAGGGCAATATCGCCGCAAGATTCGAGCCCACCGCGAAGATGGAGCAGGTTTCCGCTAAGGTCGAAGAGCTGCTTTAAAATGGCGAATGCAAAGAACGACTATCCCGAGCTGCTTCTTGAAAATCAGCTCTGCTTCCCCCTCTACGCCTGCTCCAAGGAGATAATCCGGCGCTATCGGCCTTTTCTTGACGAGCTTGAATTGACCTACACGCAGTATCTTGTTATGCTTGTGCTTTGGGAAAAGCAAAGCCTTAGCTCAAAGGAGCTTGGGCAAGCGCTGTACCTTGATTCGGGCACGCTGACGCCCGTTCTGAAAAAGCTTGAGGAAAAGGGGCTTTTATCGAGGCGGCGCAGCGGTGACGACGAGAGGAATCTGCTCGTTTCGCTGACCGAACGGGGAGAGGCGCTGAGGGAGCGCGCCGTAAGCGTTCCCGCGCAGATCGTCAAATGCGTCAGCCTGGATGAGAGCGACGCGCGGGAGCTTTACAGGCTTCTTTATAAGTTCCTCGGCTCGCTGTGAGTTCTTCTTAGAGCGCTTATCAAAGCAGCGAGCGCAAAAGCAACAACGAAAAACGTGGCTTCAAGTGAACTGCACCCCATTTGTTAGACATGTGGTATAATACTAACAAGTGGGGTGATTTTATATGCCAAGCAGTATCAGAAGATGCTTAAAGAGCATAGTGTTAGGCAGAGCATGAGCAGAAAGGGCAACTGCCTCGACAATGCTGTTATGGAAAACTTCTTCGGTCTATTGAAGAGCGAGCTCCTTTACCTGAAAGAGTTTGACTCTATTGAGCAGTTCAAAGCAGAACTGATCGAGTACCTTGACTACTACAATAACCGCCGTATCAAAGCTAAGCTAAAGGGCTTACCTCCTGCTGTTCACAGGAAGCAAGCCCTCGAAGCCGCTTGATTTAATTCTTTTGTCTAACTTTTTGGGTTCAGATCAAAGCGAAGTCCCGTTTTCATAAGCTTTTCTGTTGTTTTTCGTTTTCTCGATCCGTCAGCCGTTCCACTTGGGATGCTGGGAAAGCACTCTGAACTCGTAGCCCCTTGTAAGAAGGTCCTCGATCATATAGGGAAGCGTTTCGACCGTTTCATTGACGGTGTCGTGGCTCAGGAATATAACGTGTCTAACCCCTCTGTTCTCCATATACTTGATCGAAAGGCGGTAGGACTCGAGCAGATACTCGGTGAAGGGCAGGTGCTCGGTGTTGCCTGCGGGCCATTTATCGTTGTTTCCCGCGTTCCAGTCGAACCACTCGTAGCCGCGCTGATGCAGCCCGTTTACGATCTGATCCTTGTACGGGCGGGCAGCGGCGGTATAGCTGCCTCCGGGGAAGCGGAAGCAGACCCTCCAGGGCAGATGCCCAACGGCGTTCATGACCGCCTGCTCCCACCTATCGACCTCTGCCAGCATGGCCGAAGCCGAAGCGTAGCACTGCGAAAAATCATGGGTGTAGCTGTGGCAGGCGATGAGATTGCCGCTTGAAACGATCTCGCGCGCGATATCGGGATTGCGGTCCACGAAGTAGCCCACGGTGAAGAAGGTCGCCTTAACGCCATACCTGTTCAGTATCTCGATGACCCTGCGGGTATTGGGGCAGGGGCCGTCGTCGAAGGTGAGGTAGATATACTTCCCGCCGCTCGGCTGTGCGGTGGGCTCAGCGGTCGCGGGCGCGGGGGTATTGGTCACGGCCGGGGTGGGCGTGGGAGCGTGCGTCGGCGTGGGAACGGGCGACGGCTCGGGCGTCGGCTCGGGCGTCGGCTCCGGAGTCGGTGTGGGCGCCTCGGTCGGCACATCGGTCGGTTTTTCGGTGGGTTCGTCCGTCGGAGCCTGCGTGGGAAGCTCGGTAGAGATCGGGGTTGGAAGCACGGTCGGGATCGGCGTGGCAGGCTCGGTCGGCGCAGCCGTGATAAGCGCGGTCGGAACTGCCGAAGGCATCTGCGCCGTTGGCTCCGCTGTCAGCTCCTGCTGCCTTGCATTCATATCTTCATGCTGACCCACGGGGTTGAGAACAAAGCTGCTCGGAACATACAGCGAGCAGGCCGAAAACAGCATTATTATCGCAAGTACCAGCGAGATCGAACAGATCAAACGACGCAAGTGGGTCACCTCTAACATTTGGTTAGTGCAATCTTACCACCTTTGCGCCGTTATTTCAAGCCCCCAAAGATTAACTTTTTGTGACAGTTTACCGCATTTTTCCTTTATTGCATTACAATATTCTCATGTCTTCGCTTGTCGTAAAATAATATATTTACGTTCCGCCGTTTCACAGTGCGCAGGTGCCGTTTTCATCGCTGATCCGCCTGAGTATGCGCACCTCGCCGCCGGTCTCGGCGTCGATATACACGGCGAAATCCGCCCCTGCAAAGCTGCCGGTGAACTCATAGCAGAGCCGCTCGCTTCCATCCGCCATCGGCAGCAGCGCAAGCGCGGTTTTTTCCACCTCAAGGTTCGGGGAAAGCCGCTGCGCCGCCTGTTCGCGGCTGATTATCGCTTCGGGCAGCGTTCTTTCGGCGTGGGAGAAGAGATAGTTCTGTGCGTCCGCGCCGATCACCCTTGCACTGCCGCGCTCTATGCGAATCCTCACCAGGTCGTTATAGAGGATAACGCGGCTTTTGATCGTTCCGTTTTCGCCCCGTCTTGCCGCATCTATCAGCTCGCTCATGTCGGTGCTTTCATCGAAAAGCCCATATATGCCGCCGTCCTTCAGCTTGAAGGTGCATCTCTCCACGGCCGCATAGCTGATGATCACGCTGTTTTCATAGTACTGCACCTCCGTAGCCTCCATCTCCGGATAACCCATCTGCGCGAGCCATGCCCGCCCCGCTTCGCCGAGCCTTGAAAGCTCCTCCTCTCCCGGTATGCCGGAGCCGCTTTCGCCCTCGCCCGAAGCCGCATCCGCGCCGGTATCCGCACCGTTCGGCGTTCCGTTCTGCGTTCCCGCTTCGTCCATGCGCATATACAGCAGCGCTGCGCCGCGAACGCTCATGGCGATCTCCGCGCGCCTGCCGTCCGAGAGCGTACCCGAAAAGCCGTGGAAGGGTATTCTGCCGTGGGATATCCCGCCGTAATCGAGCGCTGCAGCCGTGTCGCCGAGATGACGGAGCGCATTCGCCAGCGCAAGCTCCGAGTCCGACTCCTCCCCCGTCAGCCCGCGCGGCTGCCGTTTTTCGGTGCTCTCGGAGAAGGGGCCGTCGTAAACGATCGAGGGATAGCGCGGTAAGGCCGCATCCGACGCGGAGTCAGCGCTGCTGCCGTTCGTGCTGCCCGCAGCGCCCATCACGGTGAAAAAGCCGTTTGAATCGAGTGCTTCGAGCGGGATGCAGCCCTCGCCGAGGTTGCTTGCAAGCTCGCCGAACACCGCCTCGCACGCCGTGCAGACCTCCATAAGCTGCCCCCTATCCTCCGCGGAGAGGCTCCCGCCGCTCCTGAGTGCGTCGCCGAGCGAGCGCGCATAGTCGCCGACGCGGATCAAAAAGCGGTTCAGCTCAAAGCTTTCCGCATGGGACTGCGGTATCCTGCCCATCAGCGCCGCGATCGTGCCGCTTTCGCGCCGAATATCGTCCAGCGTTTCCGTCAGCGTTGAGGGAGCTTGGCACACCGTCAGCTTTGAGAGCGCGGTCTGCATGCTGTAAACCGAATCCGTAAGCTCGGTGTATGACTGGAGGTAGATGCCCTCGTTCGTTCGGCGAAGCGCCTCCGCGCGAACGCGGTTGGTGTTTCCCCAGATTCCCGTGACTATCAGCGCGGCGATCAGCAGCGCCGGGATGACGTAGCAGAACGCGATCATCACTCCGCGTGGAATGAGCGCATAGCCGGTTTTTCTTTTTGCATTTTGCTTATTCATTTTTACCTCGTTTTAGCCGTTTTTATGCGGCATTTCATCAACATAAGGCGTGATCGCCGATCCTAAGCAGCACCGGGCGTGAGAGCATCCATCTGCTCGTTGCCGTGCGCGGGTTGTAATAGTAAAGGCAGCCGTTCGTGGGGTCCCAGCCGTTCATCGCGTCCCTTGCGGCATTTATGGATTCGCTGTCGGGCGTCAGGTTGATCTGCCCGTCGCTGACCGCATCGAAAGCGCCGCTCTGGTAGATGACGCCCGCGACCGTGTTTGGAAACGACGCGCTCTTGACCCGATTCAGCACCACCGCTGCGACCGCCACCTTGCCCCTGTACGGTTCGCCCCGCGCCTCGCCGTGTACGAGGCGCGCAAGCAGATACAGGTTTCCCGAATTGCTCGCGGCTTGGGAGCTGCCGCCGTCAATATTTATCCCGAGCGCGGCCGCCGTTTTCTTGCCGACTATGCCGTCCGCAGTCAGCCCGTTCTTCCGCTGAAACGCCTTCACCGCGTTCTCTGTGCCGCTGCCGTAGATGCCGTCGATCGCGCCGCTGTAATAGCCCCAGCTTTTGAGCTTCGTCTGCACCTGCTTCACAAGCTCGCCTCGGCTGCCGCGCCGCAGTGTTTCCGCGCTCGCAAACGATATCATAAGCGCCGCTGCCGCGAAAACGAGCGCGAGAAGGAATGCTGTTCGTCTGGATCTTGTTTTCATTTTACTCTCTCACCGTTAAAGATTTTGTTAAACAGCCGCACGAGCAGGCTTTCAAAGCGGATCGCGGGTGCGGACCCGTTCAGCCCGACTTCCGGCGAAGTCTCAGCCGCTTGCGGGGACGGTGCCGTCGGCTCATCCGTTCTTATGATGCACAGCGGCGGGAAAAGGATACACCACCAGTTTTTGCCCTCCGCTCGGCCGAGCAGTATCCTCAGCGCGCGGTAGCTTCCCGAAGGATAGAGCTTGCCTTCATATTCCCGCTCGGGAAAAACGAAATCGCCGATCATGAGCTGCGCATCGTAGTTCGCGCCCTCGCGGGAGAGCACGGCGCGCACGGCCGCAAGCAGGGGCTCCCCCGCCCTCTTGAGCAGGCGCTCGGCAGCGTCCGCATCGGCGGGATGCAGGATGTCATCGCCGAGCCGTGCAAGCGACAGCACCTCGTTTCGAACGAGCAGCTTTATGCGCTGATCCTCGCTCGAATCGCTGTTTGCAACGATATGCAGCCTTATCACCTCGCCGTCGCGCTCGGGATCGTATAGCGAAGCGGCTTCATTCTTCATAACGGCCGCCTCCTCCTCGGTTTCATGCCGCGCCTGCCCGCTGCCGATCGAGCGAAGCAGCAGCGCCGCAGGCAGCACCGATGCAAGCGCGATCAGCAGCGCGAGCGCCGCAGCCGAAGCCGCAACCACCCCGGCAAACGCGCGCCTTCGGATACCTTTTCCTATCATTAGCATTTTTCAGCCCTCCGTTCCGATATGAAGCAATATATTTGCCTCTTTCCATGCGTTATTATTGACAATTCATTCCTTTTTGATACATACTTTAAGCGAAAAACCCATAGCCCGCCCGCCGCGCAGAGTATTGCGGCGCGGGTTGGTTTACGCAATCGGAGAAAAACGGGTAAAAATCGGAGTAAAGATGGAATTCATCGAGCTGAACGCATACGCAAAAATCAATCTATCGCTTGAGGTGCTGGCAAGGCGCGCAGACGGCTATCACGAGCTGCGCATGGTGATGCACTCGGTCGGACTAGCGGACCGCATCCGCGTTGAAAAGGCGCAGAGCGGCGTATTAAGCGTTGAATGTGATATCCCGCTTCCCGAAAAAAACACCGCGTATCGCGCGGCGGAGCTGTTTATCGCGGAGGCCGGCTGCGGAGGCGCGCGCATCAGGCTCAGCAAGCATATACCCGCCGAAGCGGGGCTCGGCGGCGGCAGTGCGGACGCTGCGGGCGTGCTGCACGCGCTTAGGCTGATGTACGGCGGCATTGACGAAGCGCGGCTGTATGAGCTTGCAAAGCAGGTCGGAGCGGACGTGCCGTTCTGCTATCACGGCGGCTGCGCGCTCGTTCGCGGCATCGGCGAGAGGCTGACCACGCTTGAGCCCGCGCACCTGCCCCTTCTGATAGTTAAGGGCAGCGAGGGCGTTTCCACCGGCGCCCTGTTCCGCTCGCTTTCTCCAAACGATATGGGTGGCGACGCGAGCATCGCCCAACGCATGACGGATGCCTGCCGCGAGGGCAAAGCTGCCGTTGCCGCAAGCCTTTTCAACGCGCTCTCCCCCGCCGCCGAAAGCCTCGTTCCAAAGATCGCGGAGCACCGCGAGCGCATGATGGAAGCTGGCGCATTGGGCGCGATAATGACCGGCAGCGGTTCGGCTGTTTTCGGCATTTTCGAGAGCTTGCAGAAGGCAAAGGAGGCTGAAGCGCTGTTCACGGACTGCGCGTTCACCTCGGTCTGCACCACGGCGGATAAGCCTTATGAGATCGTCGCTGTCGGATAAAGGCAAAGGCAGATCAAAGATCAAGCAGCCGTAAACGGCAGCCGAACGGCCATATACGGCGCAAATTAAAAGGCGGGGCAAGCGCTCCGCCTTTTTGCATACATCGTTTCCCTATATATCCCTGTCCGAATCGCATTCCCTTAACGGGATACCGCCGCCAATGAGCAGCGACAAAAGTTCATCCTCGGTTTGCTTTTCGCTCGCATATCCGTCCATATCGAGCTTTCGCCCATCGTTCATAACGACCACGTAGGAGCTGCGCTCCACCCTTTCGCCGTAAATATTGTGGCGCGCGGCGATATGGCAAACCTCCTTTATTTCAGAGAAGCTGTATTCCTCCCTTGCGAACGGATTGCCCTCGCTCGGCGCATCGAGGCGATCGGCGTACACGCGCACGGTTTGGGAAAACAGCATCACGAACATAAACACCGAAAAGACCGCGAAACCTATAAAAACGATGAAGAAAAACTTGTTTTCGCCCTTGCCGCAGCGCAGCTCATCGCGCTCGACAAGCTTATTTGCGTGCTTTTTGAAAAGAAGCTTCACAAGCGGCTTTCTGAACGCGATCATTGCGGGCAGAGCGGGAAGCAGTGCGAGCAGTATGCAGTAAGGCCATGGCGCGGCGAATACCGCGAGCGTTCCCCTTGTATGCACAAGGTCGAAAACAAGCTTTGCCGCTACAAAAACCGCCGCAAGCGCAGCGAAAACCGCAATAAAAATCAGCGCATAGATCCAAACCGCGCTTTTGCCCATTTCTTCATCCGCTTTGAGCGCGTTGCAGCTTTCGCTCATCGGCGAAAACTCTCCATGCGCCTTGAGATAGTCGCACAGGCGGTTTTGGTACTCAAGTGTTTTCCCCTTTGCGCGCCCCTTCTCGATAAGCGCTATTGCTTTCGCGGTGTTCCCGTTCAAAAGCGCACGGTTCGCCGCGCCCCGAGTATAGTCAAGTATCACGAACGGCTCTCGCGAATAATGGGGATTTGCGGGGAAGGCCGATTTTCGCTCCCAATACTCATTTGGATCGGCGGCGTCTACCTTGCGCTCAAGCGGAAGTCTATCCTCCGAAGCCGCCTGCTCGATGATCGGAAGGTATTGGACGATCATGCTCCAAAGCGCATTGAAGCAGTTCTCAAGCCGCTGCTCGTTTTCGATCATCGAAAAGAAGGTGCTGCGAAACTCTGCTATATCGAGCTCAATGAAGATCTCGGGGAAAAAGTAATACGCCTCCGCCGATTTATCGGGATAGAATCGGCAGAACAGAACGTTCTTCACTTCCCCGAACGAATGCCTTTTGAAAACCAGCTCAAGCTTTATAACTCGCCGATAGATCGTGAATACGGCGAGCTTCTTATCCTCGGAAAACTCAGTTCCGAGATTTTCGATTTTTCCCGCCGCTTCCTCGCAAAGCGCGCGGAACTTTTCCTTAAACAAAATCTATCTCCTCCAAAGGCTCGAGGCTTCCGCCCCGAATCGGAACGGTTTATCCATTTTAACATTTTCAAAGCTTCATTTCAACATGCGCTCCGTTCGCAAAACCGCACGATCCTAACAAAAAGAACCCGGGGGCGCGTTCGCGCCCCCGGGCATTGGGCTATTGGGTGATTACCAACCAAAGTTGGGCGAAAGCAGATCCATGACGTGACGCTGTACGAGCAGCGCATCGACCATGGTGACCTCGCAGTCGCCGTTAATATCCATAGCGGAGGGATCGGCGTTGGGCTCGATGCCCATGACGTAGCGGAGGATGAGAAGCGCATCCGCCATATCAACGTCGCCATCCTGATCCGCATCGCCGCGCTCAACGTACTGAGCGGTGACGGTGATATCCTCGGTCACGTTGGAGAAATCGGTATCCCAACCGGTGAACACGTACCAGAAGTACTCGGGAAGCTCGGGCGCGGTCGCGGCGGAGCCGTAGGGTACTTCGACGGTCTCGGTGAGGGAGAGATCGTAGCCGTAGACGAAGGTTACGGTGTAGGTGTTCACAGTTGCTTCGAATACTGCGGTGTAGGTGATATCGCCGGTTACCTCGGAGACCTCGGGATCCCAACCGATGAAGGTGTAGCTGTACTGTGCGTCGCCTTCCTTGGTGGGTTCCTCGCCGTCATAGGTGGGCATGGTGCCGTACTCGACTTCCTCATCGACTTCGAGCTCGGTGCCGTCCTCATTCACCCAGGTTACGGTGTAGGTGTTGACGGTCTGCTCGAATACTGCGGTGTAGGTGATGTCGCCGGTTACCTCG
>JAFWVQ010000001.1 GCA_017523925.1 Clostridia bacterium | reverse complement strand
GTAGCGAACGAAAAGCGCGAGCTTGCCGCCGTGATGGAACGGTACGGTATCGAATGGGAGCAGAAAGGCACGCACGAAAAGCATCTGTCCGTGCTCGATTACAAGAAGCAGGAGCGCGAAAAGGAGCTCGCCGCGCTCGAATCCGAACTTGCCGAAAAGCGGGACGAGCTTCACGAAGTACAGCTTCGGCTTGAGAGCGCCGACACCGCGCAAACCGAGCTGAACCGTATAGAGGTATTGCTTGAAAACAGCCCCGATTATGCACTTCCCGAACCCCCGAAGCTTATGAGCGCAAAGACCTACCGCGTACGCTTCGTGATTCCACTGCTTGAAAGGCTCAAGGCACTCGTTCGCACCATGCTCGTTTCCTGCTTCAAGGCATGGGATAAAGTCGCGCTGCTGCGCGGGGAGAACGAAGAATTCGAAAAAGAAAACCGCCGACTGGAAAAGATCATTTCTTCCCTTGAAGAAAAGAACGATGAGCTTCACAAACAAACCCGCGATTACGCTCTTCTCCGCAGAGTTTTCGGAAGCGATTATATTGATGGATTGATTGCAGAAGCAAGAGCAAAAGAACAAAACTCAAATGAACAAACAAAAAAACGAAAGGAGAAACGCTATGAACAACAACACTAACACCCTCCCCGAAACCGTCTTTGACGAAAACAACGGCCTGACCTATGATCTTGTCGGCGATGTTTATCTTCCCCGCCTCTCCCTCCGCGAAAAACAGGAGGATATTGGCCGCTTTGGGCGGCAGCGCAAACGCTTCCTCAAAGAGCATAAGCCCGATGATTATATGGAGCTTGCGCTTAACGGTACGCTTAATGAGCAGCTTGCAGAAATCAACAAGGAAGCAAAAGAGCAGATTGAGCTTTTGACCGAACAGCTTGCAAACGCTGAAGGCGTGACAGAGGAACTCAAAGAGAATGATCAGCTTGAGTGGGTACGCAGAATGAACTTCTGCAGAGCGAGAGCGGAGGAAAGTGTGATCAGGATAATCGTTATGGCTTAACGCCAAAGATAGCATTTTAGCTCCCCGCCATAACGATTATATGTTGGCGGGGGGCAGCAAAGCCAAATCGTTATCGTTATCTTTTCGAGGACGAATTGAAAATCCTCAATAACCTTGTGTCCGGATACTTTGATTTTGCCGAAATACAAGTGATTCGGCACAATCCGATAATATATTATTATGCATATAAAAAAATCACTATATTTTCACACATAAGCCGGTTTACAATTATCACTAATTCAATCGAAAGGAAGAAAAAGAAAATGAAAAATGAAATGAGAGAAAGTCATGGTTGTGGTTATGGTTATGGTTGTGGTTTTTTCCTCATAATGGAACTCGGCGAGACCGACCCCTCGAAGCATATTGCCGCGATGTTTGAGAAGACCGACGATTCGGGCGACCTCTTCGTCCTCGACACCAACGACTGCGGCCGTTCGCCCCGTCTTTATCTTCGGTGCAAAATGAACTGGACCGAGGCAGACCGCGATCGCATGATAGATGAATACGAAGCGCTTTATCCCTCTCTCGTCAAGCTCGGAGAGCTCTACAAACGTCTCGTCATTGAAGAAGACTGCAAAGACCTCCTCACTCCCGAGCTTTTCGAGGTTTGGAACAGGTTCGTAAAGCCGTTTGACGTCGGCCGGTTCGATTACGAAAGGATCTTCGATATCTCCTGCCGAATGGACGCCGTAGAGGAGGTCGGTATCCTAAAGACCAGAGCGTTGAACGTCGAGCTTACAGAGAATGAAAAAGCCTACATCAACGAGTTTGGGTCCGAGGTGATCAGTGATGACGACGCAGAGTACTATAACGAATACCGTTCCCATCTTAAAGCTCAGGCCGTGGAGCGCGTCGGCGGAAATGTCGGAGCTTTCGGGGTCGTGAAAAGCGCGCAGCGCGTCTGCCGTCTCCTCTCCTTAAATGCTCCCGAATTCATCGTTCGCATCGAGAAGCTCCATCTCGCTCAGTCCATGGCTATTCACGCCTTCGCCGAAACCCCTCTGACGACTCTTATATTATGCGACGCTTGATTTTGAAAAAGCCCGCCTGCCTTTCAACGAAGACCGGCGGGCTTTTTTCGGTTTTATCTTGAGACGCGCACAAGCTCCTCCCATACCTTGACCATTGCGAGGGTGTCGAGCTTACAGTATTCAAGGAGATTATGCCTCGTCCTTTCGCGCTCCTCGGGGGACATAAACTGCATCTTCGGGAATATCGTCATCGCCTCGCTCCCGTTGTGCACACCGTCGAGCGCGTGATAGTCCAGCTCCGGGTCGTCCGGAAATATTGCAGGAAGCACGCTCTTTATCGAGAAGGAGCTCCCCATCGCGCGGTTGTAATACCAGCCTTTTCTGAAAGGAACAAGCAGGTCCTCAATATTCCCTGCGATGCGCAGGAGACGTTCGGAAAGATCGGGGAACAGCTCTGCAAGCCTTTTTGTTTTCGGACCTTCGAAGCTGTTGTTGAAAACGAGTATACATGCGTCTTCGGGGATATCCTCGCACAGCCTTTCAGCAAGTGCCCGCCTCGGATCGGAACCGGATTCCGCGAGGAATTCCTTGTGCATGAGCGGGCCGCCCTCTTTTTCGATATAGTGCAGCGAGTACTGAAAAAGTATCTGCTCGTTCGGTTTTGAGCCAACGAACTTCGGCAGCACCTGCTGCATGGATTCGTAGTCAAGGAAGTAAAGCGGATAGTGAAGCGTGCTGAGGAAGGAGCGTATGCCCTCCTTGTCGATATATGTACCCTTATCCGAGACCGCGTATTCGATCTGACGAATCTGCTTTTCACTGCCGATCGCGGGCTCTCCAATAAGATCCTCGAACCTGTACCGCCCCGCATTATACAGCTCCAGCTTCTTTTTGAAACTCAAATTATAAAGATCGAAGACCGAGGGTTTTGGCAGCGCCCTTGTGCAATAGCCGAAGAAGCCGCATTTGTACGGCTCATTACAACTGTCGGAAAGGTCGATTACGGGCTCGGTATCCGAAAGCAGCACCGCTTCGGCGATCCTCAGATTTTCCTCGATTTTTGCCGTCTCGGGACCGAGCAGGTGCGATACGTCGGTAATCAGGAAAAGCTTTGAAGTATCCAACGTGCCGTCAAAGACGTATTCGCGGTTCAGCACTACCGTATATGTTCCCACGACGTTGACGCCGCAGTGCTCCAAAACGTATTTCTGATAAGCAACGTCGGTAATATAGACGGCCTTATCGCCACGAGTGGAGCTCTTCACCTCGTATATCGCCCAGCCGTCCTCCTCCTTTTTGAGAATATCGACGGCGCAGTAAAGCCCGTTATAGCTGAACGACGCCTCGCAGATAACGGGCGTGCCCCTCGCCATCTCCTCCTTCGTCGCCTCGATCATGGCCGGAAGATCGAGCTTATTGCCGTTCTTCCTCGTGACCTCGACAAAATCCCCGAAGATACCCATGGCAAGATCGCCGACCTCGTTTCCGGTCTCAAACCGCTCCTCGCGGGCTGCGTCCATCGTTTCCGCATCGGGTTTGTTAACGGCAAGCCACAAAAGCTTGGGGCATTGACGAACTTGGCAGTATTTGGATTTGGAAAGGTAAAGCATGGGGACCTCCGTTAACGCATACTGCTCAACATTCAGTCTTTCTTATTGTCCTTAACAAATACACTTATAGCATATTGCACATCGTTATGTATGTGCTTTAATATCTCTTCATACGAAAGATCGTTTGCAGTATCAGCAAGGATAATTCGCGGACAACACAAGTAATTCTGAAAATGGTTAATTACAGATCGCTGGAATATCTTATATAATTCCTCTTGGGAATTGGTCCTCTGACAACGGTTTTCCCATCCTCAGTAGTAGTTTTACAGATCCTTACCCCGAGGTACGAATTCCTTTGGGAATCCGTATCCGTATCCATTATATCTTCTAACACAAAAAATTTCCGTTGTAGATAATTCTTGTACTTTTTTTCGTAAGGTTCGTCACCCTTAATCTTGTCTAAAATCCGATTAGCTTCGCTTTTCAAGGCATCGCTAAGTTCATCATAAGTTGGATGTTTTATAACGTTGCCATCTGCATCTTTCGTGCATACATCATATAGTCTCTTAAGGAAATCATACTCCCCGTTATCTTCGGCAATATACCTTGGGTAGTCGCTGTGATTCAAATCCAGAATCGAAGGATAGTAGGACACTGCTTTCTTTCCTTTTTTGCGCATCTGCTTTTTAATTCTGAATACACCAACAACCCTCTGCTGATACATAGCGAGCAGGTAATCGGGTTTTTTCCCTGTTCCAATACGCCAAAATGCTCTCGCTTTTTCTCGAACAAAATTTTTGAGTTCCTCTTTGGAGGAACTTACCCTTCTGCATTCAGGATACGAGCCGTTTACACTGATAAATACTGAGTTTTCAATTTCGTTGAAATCTCTGGGCGGCGTAGCAAATTTTTCAAATTCTTCGATTGTCATGGCTAATGTAACGGAACCCATTGCATCTTCTCCCTTGCTGGCATGTCCTTTTTGTATATTTGTAAGCGTGTGTTTAGACTGTGAAAAAACAAATCCATCAAGCTTCAAAAGGTTAATAAGGGCCGATTCTGCCATGAGAGCTTCTTGGCTGGTCATTCCAAATTTTATTATAACCATCTCAAGATTATTGCCGATGCTATATAAGCGTTTATACTTTTCAGAAAGCTCTTCAATCGCTATACGCTGTTCTTCTTCGTCCTTTATTTCCTTGCGAATCCTATCGATTTCTTTGTCCTTGCCATCCTCATGGTCAAAAACTCTATCGTCTTGACCCTTGCCGATATAAAACGGCACAAGAAAACCATCTTCTGTTTTTTCACATAAAGCATAGACATAATACTTATATATGCTTTGATCTGTTTCACTCAAAATGCTTCCTGCTTTATTGTTCAGTGCATCCACAATAATTGTTTTTTGATGCTTTTCCATTTTTAGTTCCTCCAGTATTCATATTTTATATTTCATATTTCATTATAGCCGTTCAATATTATATTGTCAAGATAATAGTGCAAACGAATCATCAACTCGCTGCCGCAAGCATTTTCGCCTGCGGCAGCTTTTTTACTTGCTTTCATAAAGCAAAACCCATAGTGCTTTCATTTTGGTTATCCGTTCATCTTCTCCATCTCCCGCTTCAGCTCCTCTATCCGCTCGCGCTTGCGGGCGAGCTCCGTGAAAGCGGCGATGATCCTTTCGTCGTCCTCGAAGCGCGGGCGGATCGTGTATTTTTCATTCAGAATATAGCTTTTTTCAGTGTCCCCGAAACGAATGCTGATCCTGTTCAGCTCCTGCCGCACGACGGTCCCCTCGCCGTATTGAGGCACGCTCGCCCTGACTCCGATCAGGGAGATCGCGGCGTATTCGGCGCATTCCTTTTCGAGCTCCTCTATTCTTTGCCCGAGCTCGCTTAGCTTTGCAAGCCTTTTTGCAGCCTTGCGCTCCGCTCTCTCCTGCGGACTCAAGGTCTTCCTTGCGGCTTTCTTTGCCGCCTTTTCCTCGGACGTGGGGGATATCATCGCCATGAGCCGCCAGCCGTTTTCATCAAGCCACCCGTTGTACTTGTAGTAGTCGGGAAATATTCTCAAGATCTTTTCATAAAAGTTCTTTTTGTGGTTCATGAACGCGCGGTGGCAAAGCTCGTGCACGACTACGCTGTCGAGCACCGGGAGCGGGGTAAGCATTAGAAGACAGTTGAAATTGAGATCGCCGTTCGATTGGCAGCTTCCCCATCGGCTCCGCTGTGCGCCGATGGTGATCTTTCCGTATGTTACGCCGACGATACGAGACCAGACCTTGACGCGCTCCGGGATCGCCTCCTCCGCGCGCCTTTTCAGCTCCGCAAGCTCATCCTTCGTGAGCCTGCGGATGCTGTCCTTCTCCCTTTCCCTCTCCTGCGATTCGGCAAGATTCCGCTCTATCCATTCCCCGTTTTTTTCAACGAAGCGGCGGATATCCTCGTCCGTGGCTTCGAGCGGCGCATTTACCTTCATTCTTCCCTCGGTTATTGTCAAAGTGAGCCATTTTATGTTGCTGCGAATGATTTCGTATTCCATTGAGACCGCCTCCTAAAGCATTATCGAATATTATACAATATTTATCCTCCGGTTTCCGTGCTGTTTATGCTCCTCAATCAAACCCAATCCTGCGTTTATCGCACTTCGTTTCCGTGTCTTCTCCGTGCCTCACCTCCGGAACGTCCTGCTCCTCGATGCTTGTGATGAGCTCGTCCGTAAGCGCAGCCTCATCAAGCTCGAGAAGCCTCTCGGACTGATTCATCTCGGCTTCCTCAAGAAGCTTTCGCACAAAGCGTCCGTTTCCGAAATCGCCTTCTTTTTCGACGTGCTCATAGATCTCTCTGAATTTATCCATGACGGCTTCGGTCAGATTTAATCCCTTCCTGTCCGCCATCAGCCTCGTTATTTCGCAAAGCTCATCGACGGAATAATCGTCAAACTGCACGTGGAATGCAATACGGGATCTCATGCCGGGGTTTCTTGCGATGAATTCGCTCATCGGCTCCGGATAGCCCGCGAATATCACGATCGTGTCCTCGCGATTGTTTTCAATCTCGCGGTTGATCTCATCTATGGCCTCGTTGCCAAAGCCTTTTTCGTACCCATCGCAAAGGGCGTATGCTTCGTCGATGAAAAGTACACCGCCCTTGGCTTCCCTGAACTTATTTTTAACGATGATAGCCGTGCTGCCCACAAACTGTCCCACCAGTTCTGCGCGGCCCACCTCGATGAATTTGCCGGTGGGCAGCACCATCTCGTCCCTTAATATCTCGGCAAAGAGCCTCGCCACCGTCGTTTTGGCAGTGCCGGGATTGCCGGTAAAGACCATGTGCAACGAGGCGTTATCCCTGTTTATCCCCCTGTCCATACAGAGCTTGTTCATTTTGTAATGCGCTATGGCTCTGTGAATAACGGCTTTTACCGATTTAAGCCCTATCATTTCATCAAGCTCACGCATAGCGGAGCCTTTTTCCCTTTTTGCTGTTTCCGAAGTCTCTTCGGAGGAGAGGACGTCTTCCTTCGTTATAAGGAACAGCTCCTTCTTTTTAATCTTCTTCACGTCCTTTTTGCTTTCATAAAGGCGCATAGATTGGTGCTTTACGGCGCGCTCAACAAGGTTACGCACATACCGTCCGTTCCCGAAATCGTCTGTCATGCGTGCTTTTTGAAGAATGTAACGGGCCTCCTTGACCGCGTCCTCCGAAGCTCTGAAGCCCATCGACTCCACGATGAAGCGGAATATCTCCGTCAGCTCGTCCGTGGAATAGTCCGGGAAATCGATCCAGTTCGGGATCCTGCTTTTCAAGCCTTCGTTTTGCCGTAAAAAGGCTTTCATGGCGTCGTTATATCCCGCAAGTATAACTACCACATCGTCGCGGTGATTCTCTATCTCCTGAACAAGAGTTGTAATGGAGCCGAAGGAGAAAAGTCCATAGGCCTCGTCGATGAAAAGAACTCCGCCTTTTGCTGCGACGAACTTGCTGTGAATAATATCCGGGGAGCCGTTAAGATCCATGCCGCCGCATTCGACGAAGACTCCGCTTTTCAGAAGCCCTTTTTCTTTACCTATCCCCGCAAAAAGCCTTGCCACCGTGGTTTTGGCTGTTCCGGGGTTCCCGCCGAACACCATGTGGAGCGTACCGGGACCGTGATCCGTGCCGCTGCGTCTTTTCCTTTCCCGGCTGACGATGCTCGAAGCGAGCAGCTCGTCGATTTGCCGTTTGACGGCATTCAAACCGATCAGCTTCTGAAGCCTGTCATAATGGGAACCGGCGTTTTCATCTCTGTCCAGCATGTAGTCTTCGGAAGCGTCCTTATCGTATGCGTTGAGGATATTCTTGTTTATGCACCAAGGCTCGAATTTCTCAAACGCTTCAATTACGTCCGTCTGAGAGAAGGTATCTCCTCCGAAATCCTTAAGAAACTCGCCTGCCTGGCACGCGTATTCGGATAATTCGGAGCCTCTGATAAGGCTTGATAAATAATCCTCGGCAGAAAGCCTGTCACCGCTGCCTTCCCTGACAGACACGATGACCGCGGAGTTTCTGATTATAGGAAGTATCTGATAGGCAAACCCGGGTTCGTTGATATCGTAGGAAAACACAAACAAACATTGATTGCGATACCGTTTGAACAAGTCGGCAATGAATTTAGCTGCCATCACATATTCTGAGGTGCCACAGCCGAATTTACTGCGCAAATCAAACACAACGATCCCTCCGGAGCTGTTTTCGATGATTTCTTCAATATAGTTGTCTTTGTAAACCATCGGGTCGATATCCCCTATCATCCCGATCCTCTTTCCGCTGATCCGCCCCGCATTGAAAAGTCTGTTCGCGAGGGTCGTCGCCATTTCGAGAGAGGCCTCCTTGCTCCTTGCCGAGATAGAATAATGCACCACGTTGATGCCTTCCGTACGATCCGACGCATGGCTTTCGATATTCATAAGCTCTTTTACGAAGCCCGCATCGAAGATCGTGTGCATTTCCGGCGCAAGCTCCGGTACCAGACACTCATCGAAGCTGAATTTGGCTTTGCCGCTATAGTTCTTATCGTGTCCGAAATTAAACAGATCAAGGAACCAGTCGCCGAGCGTAAAACGGTAGTAGGTAAAATTCCAGAGGATGTCCCTTCTCTTGGCTTCGATATAGCAGTCGAAAAAGCTGCGCATAGTGATCTCTCCGGGTTCAGGCAAGACCTCGCTGACTCCGAATACGTCATTCAGAATGCAAACGATGTGTTCATACGCATCTGAAAACGAACGGGCTTTCTCATCATACGTGAAAACAGCACGAATACCGTCGTCTTCCTCACGGTACGTAAAAAACATCAGCCCGTTTTTGCTATTCTTTTCCATATAACTGTTCACGGCACCTATCGCACTCTCGTTATTATAATTCGACAGTCTGATCACGGCTCTTTCTTTGATCTGTTCCGAATTGACGGGAAGAGTGAGCTCATAATACCTCATAATTCCAATTTCCTCCTTCAAGAAGTTTGCTTTGCGCACATTATACACTATTTGCGCAAATTAAGTAAATTGTTTTTTGCAATATATTATTTGCGATCCGTTGACCTTTCCCGCAAATTGCGCTATAATCGAAATTGCAATGATGGTGTTTCATGGCAAATTAACAAAAGGGGCGTGCTTATATGAAGAATAACGGTTCACAAATACCTTCGGTCGGTAGCGATGAGCTCAATGCCAAACTTAACGCTATGCTTAAACAGATAATGGGCAGGCATACCTCAAGCAGCATCGCCAAGAAATGCGGCGTTTCTGTCTCCACTATCACAAGGATAAGGAACGGGGAAAACAAACGCGGGATCAGCGATGAACTGCTTCATAAAATCTGGATGTGCAAGGATACTGACTGCACCATTGATCTCTCCACGCTTTTATCCGCAAACAGGGCGGTTTCGGAATCCAATATGCAGAAAGAAAACGCCGCAATGGAGCGGGATCTGCGGGAATTGGACTCTCTGGAAAAACAGATTCAAAGGAATATGCTCAATTCGGGATTTTTCATAAGAAAGTCCAATGAGAGTTGCGAAATCATTCCCGATATAGAATTTATCCCCGATATGTCTTTTGAAGTGGCGTTTGAAAGCGGAGAGAAAAGATACGTATTCTTTTTCACTCAGTTTCTTTCAAAGCGCCGCATCGAGCGACATGAACGGCTGAACGCAGATAGTCCCGATCATCTGCATTTCTCCTGCAGGCATTACAGAACGGTGATGGACTTCAGGGAACTCAGAGCACTGCACGATAAATACAAAAACTCCGAGTTGGTAATCGTTTTTAATTACGAAAATGACTTCAGGTACAATGCATCAACCTTGAAGCAATTATCGGATACCGAACGCGTGACACTGGCGCTTTTGGAGTACGTTCCCGAAATGCCGTCAAAATCAGGGCGCTTTATCGAGGAGATCTGTCTTGACCGCAGGGAAAAAGGAACGCTTAGCGAACTGGGCTTGATCAAGTAATGGAGGTGCCTGCGTTTCGTTGATCTTCAGAAAATGCTGTTCCGGGTAATACCGATCAACTGTATAGTGAATTGAAGGATCTGGTAAAAAATTCTGTGGAAGAGACGCTTAGCGCGCTGTTGGATGCCGAAGCCGACAGGCCGGTGAACGCCGAGCGCTACGCCCGCGATGAGGAGCGGCGCAGTTATCGAGCCGGTCATTACGACAGGAGCTTTACAACGACCGCAGGTGAAGTCAATCTGCGGATGCCGAAGCTGAAAGGCGTTGCCTTTGAGACAGCTATTATCGAACGGTACCGCAGGAGAGAGACGTCCGTGGAGGAAGCACTGATCGAGATGTATCTCGCAGGCGGATCCGTCCGACGGGTGGAGGACATTGCCGAAGCGCTCTGGGGAACGAAGGTATCTCCGGGAACCATCTCCAATCTCAATAAAAGAGCGTATGAGCACATTGAGAAATGGCGAAACCGACCGTTTGAAGCGAAGTATCCCTATATCTATGTGGATGGTATCTATTTGAAGCGCTGCTGGGGAGGAGAATACGAGAACGCCTCCGTCCTTATCGCGATAGGCGTAACGGAGGATGGTTACCGCGAGATACTCGGAGCGGCGGAAGGCTTGAAGGAAGACCTTGAGAGCTGGAAAAACTTCTTTGTTTGGCTGAAATCCCGCGGACTCGACGGCGTGAAGCCGGTGATAGGCGATAAAGCTCTTGGAATGGTCGAATCTATCGGGCAGGTATTCCCGGAGGCGAAGTATCAGCGCTGTACCGTTCACTTTTACAGAAACGTCCTTTCCTCAGTGCCTAACAGGAATGCCGCAGCCGTTGCGAAAATGCTGAAAGCGATCCACGCGCAGGAGGATAAAGAGGCCGCAAGAGAGAAAGCAAAGCAGGTGATCGAAAAGCTCAAAGTGATGAAGCTTGGCAAGGCGGCAAAGACCGTTGAGGCAGGATTTGAAGAGACGCTGACTTTTATGCCGTTCCACCTCAGCACTGGCTCAGGATACGAACAAACAACGCTTTGGAGCGATTGAACCGCGAGATCAAACGCCACACGAAGGTGGTCGGGACTTTTCCGGACGGAGAATCGGCGCTGATGCTTGTATGTGCAAGGCTCTGGCACGTGGCATCAAGCGAATGGGGTTCCAAACGCTATCTCAACATGGAGCATCTGAAATCGATGATCCTCTCCGAAGAGGAGGGACTCATAGCCGGGTAACCGTTTTACCGGTCAGAACTATATGCTTATCGCCTTCGTTATGATACCGATCCGGCCGTTGCCCGTCAAGGGTAAATGCACGGATGCGCCGGCTCTCCAGTCACGGACCGGACCGGTGCGGATGAACCAAGGCGATTAAGCTGGAAAATGAATTTGCGCAAAACTATTGACAGGATCAACTCATGTAGGGCGAGGGGAGGAGATCGTTATAAGAGAAATTGTGCTTGCATAGACTCACTTGGGCTGCGCCGTGAAGCGCAGCCCATTCCAAATAATTGTTATATCATTGTTCGGTCTCTCCTACGCCGCAGCATTCGCGTTAACGATCTCGATCGTTTGCTTTATCCTTGCCCAGGTATTCAGATCGGTAAATATCTCCGCAATACTTCCCCTGTCGGTAAACGGCGGTTCGCGAAGTATGGACATATCGCGGATAATTCCGTTTCGGACTATGTATTCCACTATCTGATTCACAAAATAGATCTGATCGCTGTTCAGGCTTGTATCGCTCAGGTATTCCGAAAACGCTTCCTTCGCGGCGTTCATATCCATTCCGACGATCTCGCGAACGAACACGCCGAGCGGCTTCTGCCCGAATTCGGCTTCATACTCGCTTTTCGAGCCGACCTCGCTCCAAAGGATGCCCTCAAGCACCTTGATATCCGCCTCGGTCATCGGAACGTTCGTTCGCAGCTTCTGTATCACCTCATTATCCGAGTGCATACGAACATAATACTCCGCCTTGGCTTTATAGTTCTTCAAATCATCATTTTCAAGCTCGGATTCGTTCCATTCCAAACCGAGTATCTCATCGCTGAAATTCGTTTCATAGGTCGCTTTGGAAACCGGAATGTACTTCATCAAATCGCGCAGGCTCTTTCTAATATGCTCAAAATCGCTTATATCCGCGGTATCGACGTAATCGGTATGCAGTATTCGATCAATAAGCTCCGCCTGCGCCATTATCTCGGGGATATTCGCAACGCTCGCGATCCCCGAAACGCGCTTCATAAGGTCGCCCCTTGCGCGGGTGAACGGCCTTTCCGAAAGATACGCCAGCTCGATGCCGTAAAGGAGCGCATCAAAACGCAGCGCCTTCGGATCGTCGTGCTCCGGATTGATCAGCGGCGCAAGCTCGTCCGCGATCAAAAGCGTGTCCTCATAGGCTATCGTGTCAAAGCTCTTCGGATCGGAATAGAGATCAAAATATTTAAGGTGCTGCTTCACGGCAAAATTCTCGCGGTTCAGCTCCTGCACCCTGCTCACCATATCCGAAACCAGCGCTTCACGGAAAGCGATCAGCTCCTCGGTTTGGTAGTTTATATCGCGCAGCTTGAGCACTATCTCCGACTTCAAATGAAACAGCGCTCCCTGTATCGGAAGACTGCTTGAAACGGGCTTTCCGCCGCTCATGCGGAAAAACTCGAAATTGCCGCAGAAATCGAAGATGTAGAATTTCTCCTTATCCCGCCCGTCCAAAAGCGCGGGGCAAAGGCGCGTGCCTCGGCCTATCATCTGCCAGAATTTTGCCTTGCTCATCACCTTTTTGAAGAAAACAAGGTTCAAAACTTCGGGAACGTCGATGCCCGTGTCCAGCATATCGACCGAAATCGCGATCTGCGGAAGCTTTCGCGGATCGGAAAACTCATCTATCGCGCTTTGGGCGTAGGTCATATAATTATCGATAACCTTCGCATAGCCGGGCAGATGCGGGTATTCCTTGTTGAAAACCTCAAAGATTCGCTCCGCGTGCTCATGGCTCTTGGCAAAGATGATCGTTTTGCCTATCTTAGCGCCGTAATCTATCTTCAAGCCGTTTGTCATAAGGATATTCAAAACCTGCTTTATCGTGTCCTCGTTGAATATCCATTCATTGAGCGCGGATGCGCCTATCGCCTCCGGCATCTCGCCGTTTTCATCGGTAAAGGTATTTTCATAGGCAAGCTTGTCCTCGTCGGAAAGCTCGTCGTAAATTATGCCCTCGCTCAAGAATTTCAGCGTGGTTTCAACCGTTGTAAAGTCCACAAGGAAGCCGTCGCGCACGGCCTGCGCAAGCTCATATCCATAGGTCGGAACGCCGTTTTCAAGCTCGAAAATCTCATAGGTGTTCTTATCGATATCGTCCTTGGGCGTGGCGGTTAGGCCAACGAGCGGCGCATCGAAATAGGTAAAGATATCGCGGTATTTATTGTAGATCGAGCGGTGCGCCTCATCGCAGATAACAAGGTCGAAATGCCCGCAGGTAAAAAGCTTGCCGTCATCGTCCTTCGCGGTGTCGATAACGTTCATCATCGTTTGATATGTGGAAAACACGCAATGCGCGGCAAAATTCTCCTTATCCTCGCATAAATTAGTGACCGAAAGATCGGGCAGAAGGTTCACGAAATTGCGCTTTGCCTGGGTAACGAGCGAGTTTCGGTCGGCTAAAAACAGAATATTCTTCACCCAGCCATGCGAGAGCAGCACGTCGCAAAGCGCGATAACGGTGCGCGTTTTGCCGGAGCCCGTTGCCATAACAAGCAGCGCTTTTCTGCGGTTCTTGCTGTCGAAGGCATCGCAAACCGCCCTGATCGCGCCCTCCTGATAGTATCTGCCCGCAATATTTTTATCAACGGCGATATTCGCAAGGCTCGTGCGCATCCGCTTGAGGTTGAAAAGCTTTTTAAGATCGCGCTTGGACCAAATCGAAGCCACGCGCCTTTCGGGATAGATGCCGTCCTCGATGCGCGTATCAAAGCCGTTCGTTAAAAAGATAACCGGACGGCGCTTATACTTTTTCTCAAGCAGATCGGCATACAGCTTCGCCTGCTGCCGCCCTTTTGCCGCATCCACGCAGGTGCGCTTTGCTTCTATCACCGCAAGCGCGCGCCCATCGTCATCATAGAGCACATAATCCGCAAAGCCGACCTCGCTTTTATTCGGCATACCGGGCAGCTCCACCTCGTTTTGCCAATCCCTGCCATCGGCCCAGCCCGCATCCTCGAGCATGGCATCGATATAGAGCTTGCGCGTTTTGTATTCGGAAAGCTCAAGCGGCTTGGGAACATAGTTCTGCTGCTGCTCCTCCCTTCTTCTTGTCAGCTCCTCGCGCAGCGCCTTATTCTCCTCCATCAGCGCGGCAAGCTCGGCATCGGGCTTTGCGCTGACTTCAATTTGAGGGGAAGGCGGCTGTGATAAAAACCGCTCATCGAATTTGGGCTCCTCATAGTCCTTTGCATAGCAGCACGCCACAAAATCCATGAAAACAAACAGGTTTTTTATGCAAAGCTCCGCCTGCTCGCGGGTAAGCTTTTTGCCCGAATGCGCCGCGCTGTTCGCCGTTCTGCGAATAAAGTCCATGCGCTTTATTATGTCCGCACCAACTATCTCGCGGAAGGTTTCATCGCTCATCAGGGCATTCAGATTATCCTGATACGGCAATTTCAGCTCCGCATCCACGGAAAACATCCACTTGACCGTAAGCTCCATCGCCCTGCGGCAGTTGATAACGCAGGAACCAAGCTCCGTATTAAGCAGTTTTTCCACCGAGCAGGCGACCTCCGAAAAGGCGGAGAAATCAGGCTCGGAAAGAAGGAAGGAGAAGTTGGTCATATAAAGCACCTCTTATTATTCCCGCAATTCATTGTTTTTTTCATCATAAATGTATTCAGGAACGCGCAAACCGCAAACAAGCTCATTCCACCTATTAAGAAAAAATTCCTTTTTTTCCTTAACAACATTTTTTGCAGTTCTGATTGCTCTTTTATTCTTAAAGCTTCCCGTTATATTTAGCGTAAGGATATCGATTTTTATTACTTCGCCGCTGTACTCAACATGCACATGTGGTTGCCCCAAATGAACAGATTCGTCCGTGTGAACTATAAACTTCAATCCATCTTTTCTTAATACCTCCGCACCTCCCGGCATTGTGTATGTCCAATACAAAACGATATGGTCTTCGTCCGAATACAGTAAATCTAAAAGTCTTTCCAATGGAACATCAAGGTTTTCAAACTCACGCAAGCAATCTTTATATAGAAGCGAAAAAAAACCGCTTAAGCATACTAAGCTTTGCGGCTTCTCTTTTGCAAAGCCGCTATTAAGACAAATATTTGCCAACATTTCACGAATAGTAGTATTTGAATCGTATTCAAAAATAACATCGTTTTTAACATACTCGCGCGTTTCTTTGCTAAAGCAACGAAGTAGTGCCGCGCTCACAGCCTCTTCGGCATACAGACTGTCATCAATCAATTCAAATTTCAATCTTATCTTCTTCATATACAAACCTCAACCAAAGTATTTCTGCATCAGGCTGTCAAACAAAAACTGCGCTTTATCAAGAGCCTTTTGAACAGCAGCTTTTGATTTATCGACTTGAGAAACAAATTCCGCAAATCGGTTTTGTAATGAAAGCGGCGGTACAGGTATCTTTAAGGAACCGAGAATCTGTTGATTCAAGTTCTGAATATTCACCCCTCTTCCAGTCATTTTAGCACGCATTGAATCACTTTTCAATACATTGAGTAAATAGGGGGTTGTTAAAGCTTCATCATTCTTACGATAGCGAATGCAAAAGCCGCTGAAAGTGGTCGGCACATTGCGTGGGTATACCGCAACACTTCTGCCGACCAATGCTTTATTACCATTTGAACGAACAAAAACTATATCTCCATCTTTAAGCAAGTATTCTTCCGTTGGCATATTGTTCAATGAAATCACGGGCAAAGTTGATGTATCGGAAATCAAATCATTATTTTGGAAATCACCAACACCCAAACAATGAATCTCCACGCCAACATCGTCATAATGAAAATTCATACCATTCTTGCAGCTTCCCATTTCAAGAAGCGGCTTAACCGACCACCCTTTCGGATTGCTAACCGGATCCCCAAACATCTCGACAAATCGGGCTTTGATAAGCTCGTCAAGCTTTTGAAGCTGCTGTTTCCTACTCACTATTATATCCGAAGCTACGTCAAGTACAGAAACAATCTTATTCTGTTCATCGATGCTTGGAAGCGTAACCTCAAAGCTTCGCAGAATAGACATATTGATGTTGTTTTGAGCGACACCACGCCCAAGACTGTTTATATACTTCTTCTTAGACATCAAATAATAGTACACATATTCCGATAAAACATTAGAGGTATCTTTTATCGTAACCCCTGCAATCGCTTGATTTGTGCAGGCTTCGATATCAAGTATACCAACTTCTCCAAGTGTCGCAAAGATGGTATAAAGTATTGTTCCTTTAGGCAACATTTTCGCAGAGGAAGATTTTAGTCCTGCATCCGTTATGAATTCATCCGCCTCATGTATGTATTTCCCTTTAATATTCCCGATCTTGATCCAAGGTATTGTGCCGTTATTCCAATACTCTGGCTTTGCTCTTGATGGTGTTCCGCCAGAAACTATTTCGCAGATTTCTCCTAAAGTATATTTCATTCTATTCCCCCAAATCTTATTCCTCTTCCTCATCCGATCACGCGACCGCCTCAATAACCCCTGCAACGATCTCGCCGAGCTTTCGCGCATTATCGGCGGTTATGGCGGGTTTTCCGGTCTGCGCCTCGATATTCCTTCTTGCATCGCCGGCGATCCTGCCGCCCGCTCTCGCCGTTTTTTACAATTTCTTTACTCAATCAAGCATTCCCTCAAGCTCGTCCATCGCCGTTTTGATCTCAGCTTCAAGCCTTCTCAGCTCCGCCATGATCTCGCTTGTGGGCGGGTAATCAACGGGCTTATACTCGGTTTTCTTATACTTATTGATCGAAAGATCATAATCGTTTGCAACTATCTCATCCTTCGGAACAAGGAAGGATTTTTCGGTGCGCTCGCGATCCTGCTCGGCGCTCAGGTTCTTGAACCTTGCAATTATATCCGGAATATCGTTTTCCTGCACGGGGCTGCGCTTATCGTCCAAAGAGAAGCCGTCCGCCTGCATATCGTAGAACCAAACCTTGTCCGTGCCGCCATGCCCGGTTTTTGTGAAGATAACTATGCCCGTTGAAACTCCGGCGTAGGGCTTGAACACGCCCGACGGCATGGAGATGATCGCTTCAAGGCGGTTTTCCTCGATAAGCGCCTTGCGGATCGCCTTATGCGCCGTGGACGAGCCGAAAAGTACGCCGTCCGGAACGATGCAGGCGCAGCGGCCGCCAACGCGCAGCATACGCAGGAAGAGCGCAAGGAACAGAAGCTCGGTTTTCTTGGTTTTGCAGGTTTTAAGCAGGTCGGCGGAAACGATGTCCGCATCCAGGCTGCCCTTGAACGGCGGATTGGCGAGGATAAGCGAATACTTGTCCTTATCGGGGTTCTGATCCGAAAGGCTGTCGCGGTATTCGATAACCGGGTTGTCTATGCCGTGCGTCATCATGTTCATTGCGCCGATGCGGAGCATGGTTCGGTCCATATCGAAGCCGTGGAACATGCCGTTCATATAGTGATCCTTCTTCTGCCTATTGAAAAAGATCTCCTCGCGGCGGCGCTCCTTGAGGTATTCGCCCGCCGCAACGAGAAAGCCCGAAGTGCCGCAGGCGGGATCGCAGATGATCTCGTCCGCACCGGGATCCATAAGCTCCACCATCATGCGGATTATGTGGCGGGGCGTGCGAAACTGACCGTTTACGCCCGCCGTGGCGATCTTGGAGAGAAGGTATTCGTAAACATCGCCGCGCACGTCGGCAGAGCCGGGAAGCGCCATCTGCTCGTAAATCGCATCGAGAGAAGTGACCACCTTATCTAGCATCAGGGGAGTAGGCAGCTTGAAGATCGCATCCGCCATGTACTTGGAATAGGCGCTTTCCTTATCTCCATGCAGATTCTTGATGAACGGGAAAACCAGCTCCTGCACCGCTGCATACATTTTGCTTGCGGGAAAATCGCGGAATACGGACCATTTTAGCTGATTGCCGTCCACAAGCCTGCCGCCGATATCAACTTCGCCCGAAAAGATGCTCGTATAGGGCAGATCGAGCATCGCGCTCTCGCGGGCGCGAAGATTGTCGCTGTCGTCCAGATCGCGAATGAACATCAGATAGGTTATCTGCTCTATAACGTCCAATGGATTGGTTAAACCGCCCGTCCAAAATATTTCCCAAAGGCTGTCGATTTTATTTTTCAGTTCGCCTGTTATCATAGTTTTTCTCCAATGATGTCAATTAGCCGCGTATTTCGGCAGATTTCTACAACTATAATATACCGCATTTATGGGGCTTTGTCAAATGAAAAAGAGCGAGTGCAGAGAAGTAGTGCGAAAAAATGTATCGATGCTTTGGATAACGGCTGCGCTAAAATAAAAATCGCTCTAATCTTGATACAATTACAATTAAATGGTATAATATAATTGTTGTTCGACTTAGCCTGACTGTGATTTGTTGAAAACAAACAAAAAACGGCAATTAGATTGCCGCATTTGTGCACACACTGTGCGGTCGGGAAACCCGACGCTTTGGATAAATCTTTATTTGAACTCGTAGTGTGAATCTATGGGGTAATAGATTACAATGAAAATATAACACAACAACAGGGGGATTGTCAATATGGAAAATCGAAAAATATTTGTTGGTATTGATGCCGGCACGGATTCTATCGGCTATGCCGTTACCGACGGGGAATACAGACCGATAAAATTCAAGGGCGAACCTATGCTTGGTGTTACTGTTTTTGAATCCGCGAAACCGAGCGCAGAGAGGCGTGGCTATCGTACTGCAAGGCGCAGACTGGATAGAGTTCAGCAGAGAGTCGCACTTACAGAAGAGTTGTTTGCCAAGGAGATAGCAAAACTCGATCCGCGTTTTTTTATAAAAAGACGCGAGAGCGCGCTCTTTAGAGAGGATGCTTCGGATATCGGGTTTGCACTTGACGGAACGGACTACAACCGGAAATATCCTACAATTCATCATCTTATCGTTGAGCTGATGCAGGACGATTCCCCGCACGATGCGAGACTCGTTTTTTGGGCATGTGCTTGGCTTATGGCACACAGAGGCCATTTTTTGAGTGATGTCAGCCCGGATAATATTGAAAAATTGTTTGAGTTCAACAGCATTTATGACGGTTTTGTTGAATTCATCAATACCTATTATGATTCTTCACCATGGGAATGTGATGCCGAATCCTTTTCTGATGTTCTGAAACGCAAAAAGGGCGTAACCGCCAAGGAAAAAGCATTTTTTGAGCTGCTCTTTGGAGGCAAAAAGCCCAAGGATGATGAAAATGCACTGTACAATAGAGCAACGTTGATCCGGCTTCTGTGCGGCGGCAAGGTAAAGGCT
The DNA here is from genome assembly GCA_017523925.1 of Clostridia bacterium. Taxonomy (GTDB): domain Bacteria; phylum Bacillota; class Clostridia; order Christensenellales; family CAG-138; genus PeH17. The sequence goes on along the minus strand of JAFWVQ010000001.1, from coordinate 24,018 downwards.
GCGGAGCTTTTCAATAATGAGGCATACTCGGAAATCGCGTCGTTTGCATTGGACACCGATGAAGATATGCTCGCTTCGGAGGTTTTTGCTGTGCTCAATGAGGACGATTCTCAATTGATACTGAAACTAAAGGCTATGTTCGATTGGGCGATACTCGTTGATGCGCGCAGAGGAAAAAGGACGATATCGGAGGGCAAGGTTGATGTGTACGAGCAACATACGCGGGATCTTGCGCAGATCAAGCGCTTTGTGAGAAAGTATCTTCCGGGAAGATACAGGGAGATCTTTCGCGAATACGATCCGAAAATACCGAACTATACTGCGTATGTTAAGAATCTTAAATCAGCAGGCAGTATTGAAACCGACAAAGTATCCAAGGTTGGAAAAGACGCTTTTTCAGATTATCTGAAGAAGCAGATCAAGGATGCGAGCTGCGATGAAGCAGATGGAAGCATCAAGCAGAGCATTATCGAACGGCTTGAAACACGAACTTTCCTGCCGAAACAGGTCGATTCCGACAACAGGATAATTCCGTACCAGCTCTATTATTATGAGCTCAAGCGGATACTGAAAAACGCATCCGCCTATCTCCCGTTCTTAAATGAAAAGGATGAAAACGGCATCACGGCCAAAGAAAAGCTAGAATCGGTTTTCACCTTCCGCATCCCATATTTTGTTGGTCCGCTTACGGGTCCGAATAATGGGAACAGTCATGCTTGGATAGTTCGCAGATCGGAGGGCAGGATCTATCCGTGGAACATTGAAAAGCTGGTCGATTACGATGCAAGCGAACAAGCATTTATAGACCGTATGACGAACCGATGCACATATCTCGCAAGCGCATCCGTTCTGCCAAAATGGTCTTTGCTGTATAGCAGATTCACCGTACTCAATGAGATAAACAATATCCGCATCAACGGCGAACCGATATCGGTTGAATGCAAACAGCGGCTCTATCGAGAGCTGTTTATGAAAAGGAAAAAGGTTTCAGCAAAGCATATCGAGGAAGCCTTGATTTCGGGCGGCGAAATGCGTCGAGGCGATACTCTTGAAGGAATTGATGTCACGGTCAAATCGTCGCTAAGGTCCTACCATGATTTTGCAAGGCTGCTCGCCGGCGGAGTGCTTAACGAAGATGACGTGGAGCGCATTATAGAACGCCGCACCTATACCGAGGATAACAGGCGCTTCAAAAAATGGGTGGATACGGAATTTCCTACGCTGCCTGCGGAGGAAAGGCGTTACATCGCTTCGCTCAAGTATTCCGATTTCGGGCGGCTTTCAAAAGAATTGCTGAACGGTCTTGAGGGGTGCCGTATTGCGGACGGAACAGGAGAAGTGCATACGGTTATCCATTATCTTTGGGAAACAAATGATAATCTGATGCAGGTTCTATCGGACAGATACACTTTTTCCGATACGATAGAGAAAAGCAACACGGCGCACGACGGCGGCGGGAAGAATCTGTCGGCTCGGCTTGACAATATGTACATATCCAATGCCGTAAAACGCCCGATAATCAGATTGATTGAGCTGGTTAAAGAAATACGCAAGGCCTGCGGAAAAGATCCGGACAAGATATTTATTGAAATGGCAAGAGGTGCATCGGAGGAGCAGAAGAATAAGCGGACCGAATCGAGAGCGGATCAGATCCGCAGACTGTACGCATTCTGCAAGGAGGACACAGCGGAGCTTTCAAAACAGCTTGAGGCAATGGGCGCTGAATGCGATCAGCGGCTTCGGAGCGAGAGCCTGTTCCTGTACTATATGCAGCTCGGCAGATGCATGTATACCGGCAAACGCATAGATGTTACGCGGCTTAAGGACGGCACTTACAATGTGGATCATATCTATCCGCAGTGCTTTGTAAAAGACGACAGTATCCTGAGCAACAAGGTACTTGTGCTGTCCGAAGCGAATTCCGATAAGGGCGATGAGTATCCGATCCCATCGAAGTTCCGGTTGGATCCGCAGGTGCGCGCACATTGGGAGGCGCTTCATAAGGCAGGGCTTATCACCGACGAAAAGTACCACAGACTGACGCGAGCCAAGGCTTTTACCGATGATGAGAAGCTCGGCTTTATAAACCGTCAGCTCGTTGAAACACGGCAATCGACCAAAGCCGCCGCGCAACTGCTCAAAGAACTGTACCCTGATACGGAGATAGTATATGTTAAAGCGGGATTGGTTTCCGAATTCAGAAGTGAGTTCGGAATGCTGAAAACTCGCAGCGTGAACGATCTGCATCATGCAAAGGATGCTTATCTGAATATCGTTGTTGGCAACGTCTACCATGAGCGATTCAATAAGGCGTGGTTCAGCGTGCAGGAAAAATACAACGCGCAGCCGAAGAAGCTGTTTGAAAAGCCGGTGACCGTAAACGGCAGGCTTGTATGGAACGGCGGTGAATCAATCGCGTTCGTTAGAAAGATCATCGGAAAGAATGCGATCCGCTTCACAAGGTATGCTTTTACGAGAAAAGGCGGGCTTTTCGATCAGATGCCGCTTCGCGCAAGGGCAGGGCTTGTGCCGAGAAAAGCAGGGATTGATCCCGCAAAATACGGCGGGTACAATAAAACTACTGCGGCATTCTTTATGCTCGTTGTGTTCCATACCGGCAAAAAGAAGGACGCTATGTTTATCCCGATCGAGCTTATGCATAAGGATAGATACCTCGCGGATCCCGAATTTGCCATTGCATACAGCAGACAAACGGTCTGCTCGATCAGCAACAAGGCGGTTAGTGAAATCTCCTTCCCTCTCGGTATGAGACCGATCAAGATCAATACCGTTATCGAACTCGATGGCTGCAGGGTGTGCATAACCGGAAAATCAACCGGCGGAAAGGCGTTGGGAATGACGCTTAACACCAACATAAGCATCGATTCGAGGTTGGAAACATACATTAAAAGGCTTGAAAAGTTTTCAGAGAGAAAAAAGAAAACGCCTGCGGCTATGATAGACGAAGCATACGATGAGATCTCGGCTGAGCGCAATCTTGAGCTGTACGATGCTTACTTTGCTAAGCTGACCGGCAAACCGTTCAATAAGATATTGGACAGCCAGATAAGCGTACTTGAGAAGGGACGTGCCGTCTTTGAAAAGCTGTCTATTGAGGAGCAAACGGAGCTGTTGCTGCAAATCGTTGCGCTTTTGAAAACCGGTCGAGCAGGAGGCTGCAATCTAAAGCTTATAGGCGGCGTAGAAAAAGCAGGGGTGCTCACTCTCAGCTCAACTCTTTCCAACTGGAAGAAAAAATATGATAGCGCTGTCATAATCGATCAATCGCCTGCGGGCCTGTTTGAAAAGCGTTCGAAGAATCTCCTGGAGCTTGTATGAGCTGGAGAACGGTCGTAATTTCATCATGCTGCAAGCTGGACTATAATCTCGGCTGCATGGTCGTGCGCGGAGAGAATACAAAACGCGTGTTTTTAGACGAGATAGCCGTGCTTGTAATCGAGAACACGGCTGTCTCACTAACGGAATACCTGTTGTCGGAGCTGATCGCGAGAAAGGTCAAGGTGATATTCTGCGATGAAAAGCGAAATCCTTGCGCCGAGCTCGTTCCGTATGCGGGCAGCCATGATTCATCGCGCAAGATCAAGATGCAGATGTCGTGGAGTGACGACGTTAAGAATGCGGTTTGGACGGAGATCATAGCCGAAAAAATTGGGAAACAGGCTGATTTCCTTGAAAAACTGGACAAACAGCGCGAAACCTATCTGCTGCGCCAGTACATACGCGAGCTTGAATTCGGTGATACGACCAACCGCGAGGGCCATGCAGCTAAGGTATATTTCAACGCTCTGTTCGGCATGGAATTTACCAGAAGCCTTGAGTGTCCGATAAACGCGGCGCTTAATTACGGCTATAGCCTGATTCTTTCCATTTGCAGCCGGGAGATCACCGCGGGAGGCTATCTGAATCAACTCGGCATTCATCATGATAATGCCTTCAACGCCTTTAATTTGGCTTGCGATCTGATGGAGCCTATCAGGCCTTTTGTAGACGGAATGGTCTATTACGAAAAACCAACTGCTTTTGAAACCGAACAGAAGCACAAAATGCTTGGAATGTTAAGCGACGAGGTGAGGATTGACGGAACGCGTCAAACGCTGCTTAACGGCATAAAACTGTATGTGCGAAGCGTGTTTTCCGCGCTGAACGACGCCGATGTATCTCTGATAAAGTTTTGCAAATATGAGTTTTAGATTTATGCGAATAGTTGTATTCTTCGATCTTCCTACGGAGTCTTTGGAGGATAAGCGCAATTATCGGCATTTCCGAAAATTGCTTATCAACAACGGCTTTATCATGATGCAGGAATCAGTCTATTGCAGAATGGTTCTCAACAGGGGTGTTGAGGCTTCGGTGGTCGAAATATTGAAGGGGAACGTCCGCCAAAGGGCATGGTGCAGGTGCTGACTGTTACTGAAAAACAGTTCGCCGAAATGAAATATCTTGTTGGCGCTGCCGCATCCGAAATGGTGGACAGCACGGAAAGGCTGGTGATACTATGAAACTTGTTTCGCCGTTGTTCAATTCCATCATCGAAATATCGGATGGTGCGGTCGCATCACTTGTGATCGAAAACCAAGATCTTTTTCGAGCTTTCCTGACGGATATTGCACTTCAAATTGGAGGGGAGGACGGGCAGGCCGTGCTTTCTCGCGATAATAAACCGATCGCACTTTCTAAGAATGCGGAGTTGCTGCGCGAGTTTGCTCCGTTTGAAATCAATACAAAAACAATGCAAACGAGGATCGTTTCGGAGCTTGAAACGTTTGCTTCAAACGAAACAAATTGGTTAAGAACAAGCGAACTTATAGGGCAGTTCGAGAGATTCATAACCGATCTTTCGCTCGAACTCCCGTGCGATGTTGAATGTTCCAAACTGACTTTCGGAAGCATGCTTAAAGCGGCGGGAGTATCCGCTATCTGCCGCTCGGACGAACCGATCGGCGCTGTGCTTGAGTATATGGAGCTGATACGCGCTCTTTGTGGAAGGCGGCTGTTCATCGCAGTGAATATGCGCAGCTTCTTTTCGGATCAAAAGATGGAATTGTTTGCAAAAGATGTGATCGCAAAAAAACTCGTCCTGCTGCTGCTCGAAGGCTGCGACCGTCCGCGCCTTGAAAACGAGCGCAGATGGACGATCGACAGGGATCTGTGTGAGTTTTGATTGATTTTTCTCCTTGTTTGCGGTATAATTTTAAGGGAAGGTTGCCCCATATCGGTCTCGGCTTCAAGCGGTTCGTAGTGCCGTATTCGAATTTTGATTCGTGATTTGAGGTTTGAGGTTTGAGAGTAGTGTGAATCTATGGGGTAATCAAACTACTACTGCTTGATGCTGCTTGCAATCTAGTTTGAGAGTAGTGTGAATCTATGGGGTAATCAAACCGTGCCGCTCTCGCTGCCCCAAAGATGCACGTTTGAGAGTAGTGTGAATCTATGGGGTAATCAAACAAACGCGATGAGATCGTATGCACGGCTCGCGTTTGAGAGTAGTGTGAATCTATGGGGTAATCAAACAGCTGACGGAACGGTCAGACTCTCCGGCTAGTTTGAGAGTAGTGTGAATCTATGGGGTAATCAAACCCCTTGAACGCTTTTTATGCGGTATCGATCCCAAATCCGTTATCAATGCTCGCTATGGTGCGGTCGATGGGACTTGTTTTTGCATATTGCTCTCGCTTGCTCGCTCACTTCGCTTCGCCGCTCGGCGTGCAAAAACCCGGGGCGGCAAAACGATTCACAGGATCGTTTTGCTTCGCCCTTCAAGTTCCTTCGAACAACAATACCAAATAAAGGACGGGATGCCAATGACATCCCGTCCTTTATTTGGTGCGGTCGATGGGACTTGAACCCATACGGTCTCCCATACGCCCCTCAAACGTACGCGTCTGCCTGTTCCGCCACGACCGCAATTCAGATTGCGAACGATATTATACCGCTGATTTGCTTAAAAGTCAATACCCATTTACGCAAGAATACAATATATGATTAAATGCCGTAGATCCGGGAATCTCTCAAGGCAGCTGAACACTGCCGTTTGCTTGAGACGAAGCTGCATTTATCGTGAGAGGAAGGATGCGGCAGAATTTGAAGTGAGAATGGAGAACCATGAAAATATGCAGAGTAACGAACAAAAAGACGCTGTTTTCCGAGTAAGCTTCGCGGTGGGTATTAAAGCGGAAGCGAATTTGGGAGTGTAGTGAGGCAGAATCGTTTGGGAAGCATGGCGGCCTAAAACCATCAAAAGGAAAGATCAAACGCGCCGTCCTTGAGGAGGGCAGGGGATATGGGAATGCCCGCGAATGGAACGGCGTTCAAACTTATCGCACCTCGGAACGGGAGGCTCCGAAAACTGTATCTGAGTGGGTTCGGCATAATGCTTATTTGCATGAATCGGGATACACTGAACCAATTGGAATGATGGGAAACTATTTACGGCAATTCGCATCGACGGCTATTAGTGAAGCAGCAATGTAAGCCGCGTGCGATCGCGAAGAGGATACTTCGCAAAAACAGCACGGTTCATTAGAAAACTCTGCTCGGATGAGTGCGGTGGACGATTCGGACAGCATCGCTTGAGGCGATATTGAACGGGATAGGCACACGATTCCATTTTCAAAAATGAAACCTGCATTCGGAGCGTCAACTCCCTCCGCGAGCGTATTTTTGCAAGCCGCGTTAAGCCGTGCGACTTGTGATTGAGCACGCGACCGATACAGCGCTGCACAGCTGATTTGCCTGAGGCGACAGGAGGATAACGCTATTTGAGCAGCCCGAAACGCAGACGCAGCGCATCCGAACGGCCGGCGGGTGAGGGGGGTAAAAATATATAACGCGCCGCATCGACGGATTACATCACAAAGCGCACATAATACATGTTGCTTGTGGCGGCTCTCTGTGTTATAATACTATAGCTGTGATCGTGGTCACATGAGCGGCGGTTCGGCGCATGGTCTATGAGCCTTTTGCCAAAACGAACTGCTTCCGGGATCCTGCTCGGAGGAGCGTTCACAGGGCGCAGACTCATACCGAATGCGGCACACGCATGCAAGCAGGCAAAACCGAATAAACCTGCAGCTCAGCAGGATCGTGCGCTTGATTCCGACTGCGACCTAAAAAACCTGATATGTACCTGTAGCTCAGCTGGATAGAGTGTCAGACTCCGACTCTGAAGGTCCCGAGTTCGAATCTCGGCAGGTACGCCAAAAATCGAGAGGGCATCGGCCCTCTCGATTTTTGCCTGTTGTTCAAAGAGATTCGAAGCCGCTAAAGAGAAACGCGCCTGTGACGCGTTTCAGCGGCCGTCTTTTTCGGCTCAGGCGATTTGCGCAGCGATTTTAGCAAGCAAATCTGCCGATGAGCGAAAAAGCGAATCTCGGCAGGTACGCCACCACGTCGTCGCGGACTTTGCTCAGCGCGCGACGACTTTTTGTTACGCACATTCGATATGATCTTCATATCAAACAACGCCCCGTTTGTCCGCGAACAAACGGAGCGTTATTTAATGAAATATTCCTTTGGAGATGTCTACTCCGCGCTAACAGCGGTCAATACTGAATGAATTTATCAATCCCATCGCATAGCGCAGTATCGTCAGCGCGTCCGCAACGTTGATATCGCCCTCGCCGGTGACGTCGGCCCAGATCAGATCCTCGCTCGGTATCAGATAGAGCCCGAGCGCATGGCGAAGCACGAGCACCGCGTCCGCTATATTGATCGTGCCGTTATGATCCACGTCGCCCAGCATTCCGTCCGGCGGCGGGGGCGAGGTGGGGTCGATCAGCTTGAACTTAACGTAGCCGTTGCCCCATTGGTTCGAAAGGTTGACGGGCGTCAGCACAACGTACCAAGTGCCGCTGCTTGTGGGGCGGATGTTCAGCGTCGGATACTCGCCCGTATGTACGCTGTACGCATAGGAAACAAGGTCGAAATTGCTGTTGTAGACGGAGAGGAACACCTCCACATCGTGATCCTGCTGCCCTGCATAGGCTTCCGTTTGGATGGTGTAGTCACGCCCCGCCTGCGCTGTGAAGCTGAAGCCCGTTGCGTATGAAAAGGCCCAGCCGTTGTTGGCGTTCGGATTGTTGCCGGGGTTGTCGATCTTTTCGCCCGATCTCAGCCTGAACCTTCTGAGAATAACGGGTTCGCCGCCGTAGAGGGCGCCGATGCTGACCTGATTGTTCACATACGAAAGCTGGCTGATATGGGTATAGTTTAGCTGGTTGACTTTGGTAAAGCTCGCGTTCGAAACGACCGTCACGGTGCAGGTGGCGGTCCTGCCGTTCTGCGCGCGGGCGGTTATGGTCGCGGTGCCGGTGGATGAAGCGTAAACGCAGCCAACGTTATCCACGGAGGCAACGTAGGAGCTGGAGCTCGACCAGGTGATGTCGAACGGCGACTGCTCCACGCCGTCTATATACGCATGGATACGCACGCCGAAATAGCCGCTGAAAACCGGAACGGTCATCGAAGTCGGGTTCAGAGTGAGCGTGCCGTCCGCAGGCTCTGCGCCCGATTTGAGCCGATCTGCTTCCGCAGCGCATTCCGCATCGAGCTTCGGCAAGCCGGCTTCCGATTGGCGCGCCTGCACCGAAGCAAGCGGAAGCGACACGCAGACAAACGCGAGCGCAAGGATCAGGCTCGCAAGTATCCGAAGGTTTCTTTTCATAATAGCCTCCCGTTTTTTTCTTGAATTTTACCACATGATCCGCTTTCACGCAATCATTATTTAACGACAAACCGATCGTCTTATCAGAAAAATGCACGAATAAGGCAGAAATACGAAGTCGGCTCGAGCGTGCTTTGAAAGCGGAGAGCCGCTTAGGATAAGCTTGAAGTCCGAAAACCGGCGCTTGCAGCCTTTATTGTTCATTCATATTTTTCTTGAAACCCCGGGCCGAATCACATGTGATTTTTCAGTTGATCGAATAAGGAATAATATGTTAATGGGAAACCTGCTTGGCTTGCAAAAACTGTTGCAGGATGCTTTGCTTTATCTCAGATGCCGCGAAAGAAAAGAGACTGCTGCACGCAATTTGCTTGCTTGTGCAGCAGCCTCCCATTCGTAAGCTGCTTTTCTATACCGCTTCGTATCGCGCTTAAGCCTTCTTCATGGCTTCCTCGACCGCAACGGCAACGGCGACGGTAGCGCCGACCATCGGGTTGTTGCCCATGCCGATAAGACCCATCATCTCAACGTGCGCGGGAACGGAGCTCGAGCCCGCGAACTGCGCGTCGGAGTGCATCCTGCCCATGGTGTCGGTCATGCCGTAGCTTGCGGGGCCGGCCGCCATGTTGTCGGGGTGGAGCGTTCTGCCCGTGCCGCCGCCGGATGCAACGGAGAAATACTTCTTGCCGTTCTCCACGCAGTATTTTTTATAGGTGCCGGCAACGGGGTGCTGGAAGCGGGTGGGGTTGGTGGAGTTGCCGGTGATGGAAACGTCAACGTTTTCCTTCTGCATGATCGCAACGCCCTCGGTAACGTCGTCCGCGCCGTAGCAGCGAACCTTGCTTTTATCGCCGGTGCTGAACGCCTTTTCGCTGAGGATCTTGAGCTCGCCGCTGAAGCGGTCAAGCTCGGTTTCAACGAAGGTGAAGCCGTTTATACGGGCGATGATGTATGCCGCATCCTTGCCAAGACCGTTCAGAACAACGCGCAGGGGCTCCTTGCGAACGCGGTCCGCCTTCATCGCGATCTTGATCGCGCCCTCCGCCGCAGCGAAGCTCTCGTGACCCGCGAGGAAGCAGAAGCATTTGGTATCCTCGCTGAGCAGCATAGCGCCGAGATTGCCGTGACCGAGGCCGACCTTGCGGTGATCCGCAACCGAGCCGGGGATGCAGAAACTCTGCAGACCCTCGCCGATGCACTCCGCCGCCTTGGCAGCGCTCGTTACGCCGCGCTTTATGGCGATCGCCGCGCCGACGGTGTATGCCCAAACCGCGTTTTCAAAGGCGATGGGCTGAGTGCCGTGCACGATCTCGCGAACGTTTATGCCCTTGTCCTCAACGAGTTTTGCAGCCGCTTCAAGGCACTCGATGCCTTCCTTTTTAAGAGCGGCGTCGATCTGGGCTATTCTCCTGGTGTATCCTTCAAAATTCAACATATTGCACCTCATTCCTTGCGCGGGTCGATGATCTTCGCCGCGTCGTCGAACCTGCCGTAGCGCTTGATAAGCTCGGCGTATGCGTCGTTGGGAGCGGTACCTTTCTTGATAAGCTCCATCATCTGGCCGAGGTTGATGAACTCGTAGCCGATTATCTCGTTGTTTTCATCGAGCGCGATCCTGGTGATGTAGCCCTCGGTGAGGTTGAGATAGCGGGGTCCCTTTTCCTTGGTGGAATAGGTGGTGCCGATGGTGCTCGAAAGTCCCTTGCCGAGATCCTCGAGCCCCGCGCCGACGGCAAGACCGCCCTCCGAAAATGCGCTCTGGCTTCTGCCGTAAACGATCTGCAGGAACAGTTCGCGCATAGCGGTGTTGATCGCGTCGCAAACAAGGTCGGTATTGAGCGCCTCAAGGATGGTCTTTCCGGCGAGGATCTCCGCTGCCATGGCGGCGGAATGCGTCATGCCGGTGCAGCCGATGGTCTCCACCAGCGCCTCCTCGATGATGCCGTCCTTGATGTTGAGCGTGAGCTTACATGCGCCCTGCTGGGGTGCGCACCAGCCTACGCCGTGCGTAAAGCCGCTTATATCGGTGATCTGCTTTGCCTTGACCCATTTGCCCTCCTCGGGAATGGGGGCGGGATCATGCACCGCGCCCTTTTTGACGCAGCACATATTTGTTACTTCATGCGTATATTCCATACGGTAGCCCTTTCTGAAACTGTTATTTATGAATCGACCGAAGTGCGTTCCATATTTCAATCATGCAATTATACCATATTTTCGCTGAAATTCAAGCTTTTCATACCCAAATAAGCCTTGCTTTTTCAGATGGCGGCTCTGAAATTGCCGGAAGCGTTCGGCCGCATTCGGGCAAAACGGCGCGCGGGATGGGGCGCGGAAACGGGATTTTAAGCGAAAGCACTTCATTTTTTCTCCGCAATATGGTAAAATAGATATAATGGTGCGTTATAGCGTGCCGAAAACATATGCTATCCCGTGCGATTTTGCGGGAAATCATACACGGAAAGGAAATGCAGCCTTGAACAAAATATTCCCGACCCAGCATATTTTGACCGTCTCTTTTCTTTCGATGGCGGCTTATCTTGTGCTGTTTCTCTGCTATTCTTCCTTCAAAAAGAAGAATGCGCTGAAGCTTGCTTCGGATGACGGTTCCGACCGCAACGGCTTTCTGATCGGATGGCTCCTTTTTGCCGCGTTTGCGGTGCGCATCGCGCTCTCATGCTATCTTGAGGGGCATAAAACCGATATAAACTGCTTCACGATCTGGGGCAACAACCTTGCAAGCGGCGGTTTCCGGAATTTCTACAGCCCCACCTCGGGAATGCCGGATTATCCTCCGGGATATATGTACGTGCTCGGCCTGATGTCCTCCATCGCAAGAGCGCTCGGGCATGGGGTGTACGATCAGTTCGGCAACTACGATCTTGTGTACGTTGCGTTTATCAAGCTGCCGTCGATAATCGCGGACCTTGCTGCGGCGTATCTTGTGTACAGGCTTGCGATAAAGCGCCTGCGCTTTGCGCCCGCGTTCCTTCTTGCCGCGCTCGTGGCGTTCAACCCCGTTATGCTCTATATCTCGGGCGGATGGGGCCAGATCGATCAGATCCTGACCGTGCTGATCGTGCTTGCCATGCTCGCGCTCAATGCGAATAAGCCCATCCTCGGCGGCGTTATCTACGGCTTTGCGATCCTCATGAAGCCGCAGGCGCTGATGGTCGGCCCGCTGATGGCGCTTGCGTATTTCATGTATATCTTCGATCCGGATTTCTTCAAGCATTACGGCGAGGAATGCAAGGATGACATAAAAACGCGCATCGGCAAGACCGCCATCGCGGTCGCTGCGGCGTTCGCGCTCATAATCATCGCCGCGATACCCTTCGCCTCCAAGGAGCTCCCGCTCTTCAAGCTTATTTGGGACAAGTATCTCGGAACCGCCACATCCTACAAGTTCGCCTCCGTAAATGCGTACAATATCTTCACCCTGTTCGGCAAGAACTGGACGCGGCTTGAGAGCGAGCCCATCCTCGGGGTGCTCGGCACCATCGGCATGGTGATCTCGGTCGCGGGCGGCGGCGTGCTCTACTGGTTCGGAAGAAAGAAGAATCGCGGCGCGCTGTACCTTGCGGCGGCGTTCACGTTCGTTTCACTGTTCACGCTCGGCCACTATATGCACGAGCGCTATCTCTTCCCGATGCTCCTGCTGCTGTTCATGGCGTATCTTTACTACCACGACAGAAGGCTGCTGTACGCCATGCTCGCCTATACAGCCACTGCGATGGTGAACTGCCTTGCAGCGTTCTATTACAGCAAATACCATGAGTTCAACCTCTATTGGGACGACCGCATCGTGTTCTGGTGCTCGCTTGCAAACGTGCTGCTGTTCATCGCGTTCACGGTGCTCTGCGTGTTCATCATGATAAAGGGCAGAACAGCGGGCGACGTGTTCGACGGCGAGCTTGCCGAGGAGGAGCTGCTTGCAAAGCCCGCGGCAAAGGCGGCCCGCTCCAAGCCCGCGAAATAAGCGCCGGATATCTACTGCGAGGAAAATTGCTATGAAGAATATGAAAACCAATTCGATCGATAAGCTCTCAACGCGCATCCTGAGCGCATTCATGCTGATGCTGCTGCTCGCGTCCACCGTTCTTCTGATGGGCGCAGGCGGAGGCGCACAGGTGAAAAACGGCGATTTTGAGTCCATCAGCTCCAACAGGATGCCCGAGGGCTGGACCTATGCCTCCTACCTGAACGACACCTCGATCTCCACCTGCGTTACGGTGGCGGACGCCGTGCGCGGCAACGTCGTGAAGCTTATGAACACCGAGGAGGACGACGCGCATCTCGTGCAGACGGTCGCGGTGCAGCCGAACACGATCTACCGCTTCTACTGCTTCGTCAAAACCGAAGATGTCAGCGGCGGCGCAGGCGCGAATATCGGGCTTGAGGACAAGACCTGCTACTCAAACTCCGTTTTCGGCACCACGGACTGGACGCTCGTTGAGCTCGTCGGCAAAACCGGCGCGAAGCAGAATAAGCTTGCGATCGGCTGCCGTCTGGGCAACTACTCCGCCGTCAGCAAGGGCTCCGCGTATTTCGACGGCTTCCACGTCGAAAAGCTCGATTCCTATGCCGGCACCGTTCAAAGCTTCGAAAGAGCCTCGGGAGGAAACGGCGGCAATAACGACAGCGGCGGCAATCAGCCCGAAAACCCGAAATCAAGCACCAATATCGAGCAGTACACCGCAAGGATGAAGATGGGAGCGCTCACGGTATCGGCATACGTTATCGTTCCGCTCGCGATCTGGTTCATCCTGCATATGGAGCATGTTTCCGATAAGAAAAAGGGCGATAAGGCGATCAAAACGCCCGCTCAGCTTGCGCGCTCCATATTCGATACAAGGCCCGAGCCGCTTCCAAAAAAGACCGACACCAAGCTTCGCTACACCAAGCTGGACTGGATCCTCGTCTGCGCGCTGACGGCGATATACGCAGTGCTTGCCGTGACCAACCTCGGCTCAACGAATTTCCCCGACACCGAGTGGCGCGGCAAGAACGGCACGAGCGTTCGCTTCGTGTTCGACGGTCAGGTCGAGGTCGCCTCGATGTGGCAGAACTGCGGCATCACCGGAGGAGGCGGCGAATCGAGCTTCACCCTCACCGGCGAGGACGGCAAGAGCGCGGAGATCAGCCAGAAGTACGGCATCATGTACCGCTGGAATAAAAACGACTTCCCCGCAAGCGCAAAGCCTATGAAAACGGGCTCCATCACCATGACGATCACCAAGGGCGAGGGCGTTTTCAACGAGGTCGCATTCTTCGACAGCGAGGGTAAGCTGCTCCCGGTCCGCATGGAAAACGCGGCGGACGCTGCGCTGGTGGATGAGCAGAGCACCGTGCCGGAGTATCCGAACTATATGGTGGGTATGTATTTCGATGAGCTCTATCACGCGAGGACGGCTTACGAGCATAAGCATTATCTCAAGGTATACGAAACCACCCACCCGCCGCTCGGCAAAATAATCATCTCCATCGGCATCAGCATCTTCGGCATGAACCCCTTCGGCTGGCGCATCATGGGCGCGCTGTTCGGCGTGGCGATGCTGCCGCTGATGTACGCCTTCGGCAAGCGCATGTTCGGCAGGAGCTGGCTTGCTTTCCTTGCGGCGGGTCTTATGGCGTTCGACTTCATGCACTTCGCGCAGACCAGGATCTCCACGATCGACGTGTACGGCGTGTTCTTCAACCTGTGCATGACCTACTATATGTATAAGTTCATCAGGATGGACCTTGGGGACAGCCTGAAGGATACCCTCAAGCCTCTCGCGCTCTCCGGCCTGTTCTTCGGCATAGGCTGCGCAAGCAAGTGGATCTGCGTCTACACCGGCGCGGCGCTTGCGGCGATGTTCTTCATCAAGCTGATCGTGACCTATATCAAGGCGAAGAAGATAAACTCGCGCAGCGGCCTTGACAAAAACGAGCCCGCCGTTGAAAACGCGAAGGGCATAAACAAGCGCGTGATCGTCACCTGCCTGTGGTGCGTCGTGTTCTTCATCATCGTTCCCGTGACCATCTACCTTGCCTCCTATTTCCCCTATTACAAGGCGGAGTGGGCAAAGAACGCCGAAAACACCAAGATCGCGCAGATGCGCGCCGCGGGCGAGCTTGCCGCGGACGAGATCCCCGAGGGCTCCGTGCTTACGCTCGGCGAGAAGGTCAAGGCATATTGGGAAGGCGTTAAGAGCAATCAGGAATACATGTACAACTACCACAGCGGGCTCGACTCCACCCACAGCTACCAGTCGAGCTGGTATGAGTGGCCGCTTTCGAACCGTCCAATGTGGTTCTACGCCGGCTACAACCACCCTGATTCCTCCCTGTACGGCACCATCTCCTCCTTTGGCAACCCCGCCGTATGGTGGGTCTGCTTCGCCGGAACACTGTTCATGGTCCTGATGACGCTGCGCGGCAGGTTCAAGCTCAACACCGATATCTTCTTCCTGCTGATGTGCATGGCGTCGAGCATGCTGCCATGGATGCTCGTTTCAAGGTGTGTGTTCATATATCACTATTTCGCAACGGTGCCGCTCATCATCCTATCGAGCGTGTACGTCCTCAAGCACTACGAGGATAAGTACCACTTCATCCCGAAGGAGAAGCGGATCGAGCTTTCAAAGGCGGCGAATTTCATCCCGTATTATAAATTCATCTGGCTCGGCCTTGCTGTTCTGCTGTTCATCGTGTTCTATCCGGTGATCACGGGCATCCCCGTCGCAAAGACCTACGTTCAGGCGCTGCAATGGCTGCCCACGTGGAGCTTCACGGGCGGCTGGCCGTCCATCTGGCCTAACTGATGCTAAGCGAGGTAAGATGAAATGGAAAACACCAATACGGGCAAAAAAAGCCTGATACAGTTCATAAAGTTCGGACTCGTCGGCATAAGCAACACGGTCGTGGATATGATCGTGAATATAGGACTCACTAAGCTGCTCGGGCTCTTCGCGAGCGGAAGCTGGATAACCTATTTCGCGAAAATCGTCGGCTATGCCTGCGGCGTTCTGAACAGCTATATTTTAAACAGCCGCTGGACGTTCCGCGAGGAGCGCAAGCAGGATAAGCGCGAGATAATCAGCTTCATCGCCGTGAATATCGCCGTGCTTTTGATCTCGCTTGGCCTGATATGGCTGTTCACCGATGTGCTGAACCTCGACGATTGGTGGATGCGCCTTGCGCTTCCCGAATGGATGCATAGATTCATCGACGGCAGGCTGTTCTGCTCGCTGTTTGCAACGGTGATCTGTATTTTCGTCAACTTCGTTCTCAACAAGCTCTTCGTTTTCAAGGGTAAAGACGAAAAAATCAAGTCATAACAATGTTTTTTTGCGGGGGTGCGGCGTTCGTATCCCCGCGAATGCGTAAACCGGCTTTTCCGTGCTTCACGCGGCGGAGAAAGGAATGAAAATGCTCGCAAGGATAACAAGCTATGCGCTTTCGGGGCTCATTGGATACCCTGTTGCGGTGGAGACCGACCTGACCTTTGGCGGCGCCTCATACGACACCGTAGGCCTGCCGGACAACGCCGTCAAGGAGTCCAAGGAGCGCGTGCATTCGGCGATAGTCAATTCGGGCTTCACCTTCCCGCAAAAGCGCATCGTCGTGAACCTCGCTCCTGCGGACGTGCGCAAGGAGGGCTCGGTGTACGACCTGCCGATCGCCATCGGCATACTTGCGGCGGACGGCGAGCTGCCCAAGGCGTATGCGGAGAAATGGCTGATCCTCGGCGAGCTCGCGCTCGACGGCAGCGTGCGCGGCATCAGCGGCGTGCTCCCGATGGTCATAGACGCCTGCGAGCGCGGATATACGCATATCATGCTTCCGAAGGTGAATGCGGAGGAAGCGGCTATAATCGAGGGCGCGAGCATCATCCCGGTCGAAAGCCTGAGCGAAGCCGTGCTCTTCCTGCGCGGTCTCAAGAGGATCGAGCCGCAGCCGTTCACGAGCTGGAGCAGCGAGCGAAGGGAGTATGAATCGGACTTCGCGCTGATTAAGGGGCAGCAGGCGGCGAAGCGCGCCGCCGAGGTCGCCGTTGCGGGCAACCACAATATCCTCATGATCGGCACGCCCGGCTCGGGCAAGACCATGCTTGCGCGCAGCATCCCCTCGATACTTCCCGAGCTTTCGGGCGAGGAGGCGCTGGAGATAACCAAGATCCATTCCGTGGCGGGGCTGCTTCGAAACTCCGGCGGGCTCGTTACCACCCGCCCGTTCCGCTCGCCCCATCACAGCGCGTCCATACCAGCGCTCGTCGGCGGCGGCACGAAGGCGCTGCCCGGCGAGATCAGCCTCGCGCATTATGGCATACTCTTCCTCGACGAGCTCCCGGAATTCTCCAAATCGGCGCTCGAAGCGCTGCGCCAGCCCCTTGAGGACGGGTTCGTGACCGTCACAAGAGCGGCCGCAAAGGCGCAGTATCCGGCGGATTTCATGCTCGTTGCGGCGATGAATCCCTGCCCCTGCGGCAATTACGGCTCCAAGCAGACCCGCTGCCGCTGCACGCAGTTTCAGATCGAGCGCTACCGCAACCGCATCAGCGGCCCGCTGCTCGACCGCATCGATCTTCATATCGAGATGACCGAGGTCCCGTATGAGGAGCTTGCCTCCAAGGCGGCGGGGAGCCATCGAGTGCGGTTCGCGAGCGCGTTGAGAACGCAAGAAGGATACAGCGCGAGCGCTTCCGTGAGGACGGCATCCTCTGCAACTCCCAGATGGGCTCGAAGCAGATAAAGGAGTATTGCAGGCTCGACGCGGGCGCAGAAAAGCTGCTTGCGATGAGCTTCGATCGCCTGAACCTCTCCGCAAGGGCGTACACGCGGCTGATAAAGGTCGCAAGGACCATCGCCGATATGGCCGAAAAGCCCGACATCGGCGCGGAGTGCATAGCCGAGGCGCTTCAGTACCGTTCGCTGGATGCCAAGTATTGGGGAAGCTGATATGATCTACTCAAAAGAGGACAGGCTGAATATCTTCATGAGCCTCGCCTTCGAGGGCGCGGCGCGAACGGGCATGCAGTTCGTCGAAGCAAACGGCGGTCTGCCCGAAACGTTCGAACGCGTCAATTCCGGCAGCGCGGATTACGGCAGCCTCGGCATGGACAAGAGGCGGCGAATAGCGCTCTGCGCAAACGAGAGCTATCTCGACGAATTCATCGCGGGCCTTGAAAGGGACGGGGTGATCGCCATAACGGGCTCGAGCTCCGTCTACCCCTGGCGGCTTGCGAATATCCCCGATCCGCCCTTCGTGCTGTATGCGCGCGGCGCGGCGGCGCTTCGGGGCATCGAGCTGCCCGTTTCGGTGGTCGGAACGCGCAGATGCTCGGACTACGGGCGGACCGTTGCCGATCTGATGGGCAGAAGCCTCGCCGAAGCCGGCGCGACAGTCATCTCCGGCCTCGCCTACGGATGCGACAGCTATGCCCACGAGGGCGCGCTCAAGGCGGGGAACAATCCCTTCCCGACGGCGGCAGTGCTGGGGCAGGGCGTGCTCGTGAATAAGAACGACAACACGCAGAAAACGCTCGAAAGGATACTCGAGCGCGGCGTGCTCCTCAGCGAATACCTCCCGCGAACCAAGGCAACGCAGTATTCCTTCCCGATGCGCAACCGCATAATAAGCGGCATTTCGGGCGCGCTGCTCGTTGTGGAGGCGGGCAAAAAGAGCGGCACGATGATCACCGTCTCCTGCGCGCTCGAGCAGGGGAGGGACGTGTACGCGGTTCCGTGCAGGATAACCGAGCAGCTCAACTGCGGCACGAACGATATGCTCAAAAAGGGCTGGGCGCAGCCCGTGTACGGCGCCGAGGACCTTATCGGCATGCTCGGGCTCGATGCAAAGGTCGGCGAAAATGCGCCTGCGGCTTCCGGCGCTCGGAAGGCTATGCCGCAGCTTGATGAAGCTCAAAAGCAGGTTTACGAGCAGCTCCTTCTCGGCGAAAAAAGCTTCGACGAGCTGCTGGAAAAAACCGGTATTTCGGTCGAAAGACTCAATCTGCACTTGACAGAACTGGAATTTTCGGGTTTAATAAAACAGTTGCCGGGCAGAGTCTATTCGGCTGAATGAACGGATAATACCGTAAAATAAACGAAAAATCGCAATCTCACGCCAAAGGCGCTTTGCGCCGGGCGGTCAACATAGGAGGAAATATGGCAGAGAATCTGATAATCGTTGAGTCCCCTTCGAAGGCAAAAACGATCGAAAAGTATCTCGGCTCAAAATACAAGGTCATCGCGTCAAACGGTCACGTGCGCGATCTTCCCAAGAGTCAGCTCGGCGTGGACGTGGACGCCGATTTCGAACCCAAATACATCACCCTGCGCGGCAGGGGCGACGTTATCGAGAAGATACGCAGGGAGGCGAAGGCCGCCTCGCACGTGTATCTCGCAACCGACCCCGATCGCGAGGGCGAGGCGATCTCATGGCATCTTGCAAGCATGCTCAAACTCGATCCTTCCGCGAAATGCCGCATCGTTTTCAACGAGATCACCAAGAGCGTTATCCAAAAATCGATCAAATCCCCCCGCAGCATCGACCTGAGCCTTGTGGATGCGCAGCAGGCAAGGCGCGTGCTCGACCGCCTGTTGGGCTATAAGCTCAGCCCGCTTCTTTGGGTCAAGGTCAAAAAGGGCCTCTCGGCAGGCAGGGTGCAGAGCGTCACCACCAAGATCATCTGCGACCGCGAAAGGGAGATACAGGACTTCATACCCAAGGAGTATTGGACGATATCCGTGAAGCTCCACCACGGCAGGCATAATTTCGAGGCCAAGTTCTACGGCATGAACGGCAAAAAGACCGAGCTCAAAAACGAAGCCGATGCAAAGCGCGTGGTCGAGCTTTCGGACGGCGCAAGCTACGTCGTAAGCGGTGTCAAGACCGCCAAGAAGCTACGCCATGCGCCTGCGCCGTACACCACAAGCTCCATGCTTCAGGATGCTTCAAACAGGGCGGGCATGCCGCCCAAGCGCACGATGCTCTGCGCCCAGCAGCTCTACGAGGGCATAAATATCAAGGGCAAGGGCAGCATCGGTCTCATCACCTATATGCGAACGGACTCCGTCCGCATCTCCGCCGAGGCGCAGGCGGCGGCGAGGGCGTTCATCGCCGAGAAGTTCGGCGATAAATACGTACCCGAAAAGCCGAATTTCTATAAGGGCAGGAACGGCGCGCAGGATGCGCACGAGGCGATCCGCCCCACCGACGTCACCCTAACGCCCGCATCCATCAAGGATTCGCTCGAGCCCGGGCAGTACAAGCTCTATAAGCTCATCTACGAGCGCTTCCTTGCAAGCCAGATGAGCGAGGCGCTTATAGAGACCACCACCGTCAGTATCGACACCGAAACGAGCGAGGTCTGCTCCTACCGCACCACCGGCTCAAGAACGCTGTTCGACGGCTTCACCGCCGTGTATAAGAGCGCGGATGAGGACGAGGAGGAGGGCGGAAGCGCCAACCTTCCCGCCATGAGCGAGGGCGATCACCCCAAGTTCATGGGCATCACCCCCAAGCAGAACTTCACCGAGCCCCCGCCGCGCTACACCGAGGCGTCGCTCGTTAAAACGCTCGAGGAGCTCGGCATAGGCCGTCCGAGCACCTATTCGCCCACCATCTCGACCATCATCGAGAGGGGCTACGTTGAAAAAGAGAAGAAACAGCTCATCCCCACCGAGCTCGGCTTCATCGTAAACAAGCTCATGGAGGATAATTTCGCCCGCATAGTGGACGTTAAGTTCACCGCAGGCATGGAATCGCGCCTGGACTCCGTGGAGGAGGGCAAGGAGCGCTGGCAGAATATCATCGCCGATTTCTACGCTCCCTTCAAGGAGTCGCTCGACAAGGCGTTTGAAAGCGTTGAGCGCGTGGAGCTCAAGCCCGAGGTTTCGGATATCCCCTGCGAAAAATGCGGCGCGATGATGGTCTATAAGGAGGGCAGATTCGGAAGATTCCTTGCCTGCCCGAACTACCCCACCTGCAAAAACACCAAGGCGATACTCGATAAGATCGGCGTTAAATGCCCCAAGTGCGGCGCGGATATCATCAAGCGCACAGGCAAGAAGGGCAAGGCGTTCTACGGCTGCGAGCGCTACCCGGATTGCGATTACGTTTCGTGGGATCGCCCCACCGGCGAAGCCTGCCCCAAGTGCGGCAAGATGCTCGTTCAGAAGATAAGGGTCAACGGCAGATACGTCGCCTGTGAGGATAAGGACTGCGGCTATATCAAGCGCGGCGAGGGCAAAAAGCAGCAGGAGCAGGAGGATTGATTTGGAAAAGCTGAGCGCAAGCGTCATCGGAGCGGGGCTCGCGGGCTGTGAGGCCGCGCATACGCTCTCGAGGATGGGAATAAGGGTGCGGCTTTACGAGATGAAGCCCGAAAAGCACAGCCCCGCGCATAAGTCAAACGACCTTTGCGAGCTCGTGTGCTCCAATTCCCTGCGCTCGGATAAGCTCGACAACGCCGTCGGCCTTCTCAAGGAGGAGCTTCGCAGGCTCGGTTCGCTCGTGATGGAATGCGCGGATGCGACCCGCGTTCCCGCGGGCGGAGCGCTCGCGGTGGATAGGGAAGGCTTTTCCCGCATGGTCACGGAGCGCATAAAGAGCGATCCGAATATCGAGCTTCTTTCGGAGGAGGTCACGAGCGTTCCCGATGCGCCGGTCATCATCGCGACCGGCCCGTTGACCGACGGCGAATTGATGAAGAGTATCGAATCGCTGCTTGGCGACAGCCTGCATTTCTTCGACGCGGCCGCGCCGATCGTAACGCTCGAATCGCTCGATATGAACAAGGTCAAAAGGGCTTCAAGATACGATCGCGGAAGCGACTATCTGAACTGCCCGATGACAATGCTCGAGTATTTCACCTTCGTTCGCGCGCTCGCTTCGGCCGAAACGATACCCCTGCACGGCTTCGAGGATAAAAGCGTTTTCGAGGGCTGCATGCCGGTAGAAGTCATGGCGCGAAGGGGCGATCAAACGCTCGCGTTCGGGCCGATGAAGCCGGTCGGGCTAACCGATCTCACCGCGAGCGACGGCAAAAAGCCCTATGCGGTCGTTCAGCTTCGGCAGGATAACGCCGAGGGCACGCTGTATAACATCGTCGGCTTTCAAACCAACCTCAAGTTCCCCGAGCAGCGCCGCGTGTTCGGCATGATCCCGGGGCTTGAGAATGCGGAGTTCATGCGCTACGGCGTGATGCACCGCAATTCCTACCTCAGATCGCCCAAGCATCTGACGAGCGAATACGAGCTTCGCGAAAAAAGCGGCGTGTTCTTCGCGGGGCAGATAACGGGCGTTGAGGGCTATATCGAGAGCGCATCGAGCGGCTTTTACGCGGCGCTCTGCCTTGCAAGGAAGCTCAAGGGGCTTGGTCGCATAGACTTTACAAGGAAAACCGCCATAGGAGCGCTTGCGCACTATGTCAGCGAATACAACGGAGGCTCGTTCCAGCCGATGAATATCAATTTCGGCATAATGGAAAGCCTTGAGAACGCGCCGAGGGATAAGCTCAAAAGATACTCGCTCATATCCGAAAGGGCGCTCAACGAAATAGATAATCTGATCATTGAGGACGGAATATGGAAATAAGAGGAACGACTATAGTGGCCGTTCAGAAGAACGGCAAAACCGCCGTAGCGGGGGACGGACAGGTCACGCTCGGCGAAAGCACGGTAATGAAGCATTCGGCGAAGAAGGTTCGCCGCATCTATAACGATAAGGTCGTGGTCGGCTTCGCGGGCGGCGTTGCGGATGCTTTCACGCTCTGCGACCGCTTCGAGGGCAAGCTCACCTTCCACGGAGGCAGCCTCAGGCGCGCCGCTGTGGATCTTGCGCAGGATTGGCGAAACGACAAGGTCATGCGCAAGCTCGAGGCGCTGCTTATATGCGCAAACGAGACCGATCTTCTGATAGTATCGGGAACGGGCGAGGTCATCGAGCCCGACGACGGCGTTGCCGCGATCGGCAGCGGCGGCATGTACGCGCTTGCGGCGGCAAGGGCGCTCAAGGATAATACCGAGCTTTCGGCGGCGGAGATCGCGAAAAAGAGCCTTCTGATCGCTTCGGAGATCTGCGTTTACACGAATTCCAATATCACGGTGGAGGAGGTATAAGAAAATATGCTCACTCCCAAACAGATAGTCGAGGCGCTCGATAAATACATTATCGGGCAGGACGATGCAAAGCGCACCGTTGCGATAGCGCTTCGCAACAGGTATAGAAGAAGCCGCCTTCCCGAGGAGCTTCGCGAGGAGATCATCCCGAAAAACATCATCATGATGGGTCCAACGGGCGTCGGCAAGACCGAGATAGCGAGAAGGCTTGCAAAGCTCGTGGACGCGCCGTTTGTCAAGGTCGAAGCCACCAAGTTCACCGAGGTCGGCTACGTTGGGCGCGACGTGGACTCCATGGTGCGCGATCTTGTGGAGGCGTCGATCCGCCTTGTTAAATCAAAATGGCAGGAGAAGGTGCGCGTTGCTGCGACCGCTGCGGCGGAGCAGCGCATCGTGGATATCCTTGCCGGAATGCACGGCGCACAGGCGCCCATCGAAAACGATCAGCTCACGAACCTTCAAAAGCTCTTCGGCGCTTTCGCACCCGATAAGAGCACCGAGATAGCGCCCGTTTCCGAGGAAGAGAAGCAGAGAAGGCGCACCAAGCGCGAAAAGCTGATGAAGGAGCTTTCCGAGGGAAGGCATGAGGACGACGTCATCGAGATCGACGTTGTGGAGAACCCAACAGGCGGCAGCGACCAGATGATCGCCATGGGCATCGACATGAACCTGAACGAGATGTTCGGCGGGCTGCTCCCCAAAAAGACCAAGCGCAGAAAAGTAACGGTCAAGGAAGCACGGCGCATCCTCGAAAACGAGGAGGCCGATAAGCTTATCGATATGGACGAGGTCATCCGCGAGGCCATCGAAAAGGCGGAGCAGGACGGCATTATCTTCATCGACGAGATCGACAAGATCGCCGCAAACGGCGGCGGACACGGCCCGGACGTTTCAAGGGAGGGCGTTCAGAGGGACATCCTGCCCATCGTCGAGGGCAGCGTCGTGAACACGAAATACGGCCCCGTCAAAACGAACTACATGCTCTTTATTGCCGCCGGCGCCTTCCATATCTCGAAGCTGAGCGACCTCATACCAGAGCTTCAGGGCAGGTTCCCGATAACCGTCAAGCTCAACGCGCTCACCCTCGAGGACTATAAGCGCATACTCACCGCGCCCGAAAACGCGATAATCAAGCAGTACACCGCCCTTTTGGAGACGGACAGCATCCATATCGAATTCACCGAGGATGCGCTCGAAAGGATCGCCGAAGCCTGCTTTCATGCGAAT
>JAFWVQ010000011.1 GCA_017523925.1 Clostridia bacterium | reverse complement strand
CTTGAGGGGAAGCTGTCAGCGCAGCTGACTGATGAGGTGGCACGAAAAATGCGCAGCGAAGCGAGCATTTTCGGATAGTTTCAACTTGGTTTACAAGCCTGTTCGACGATCCTGCCGCTTATTTAGTGAATAGTGAATAATGAATAGTGAATAGTTGAGGTTGAAACGCCGAGGGCGTTTCTTCAATCATTTCCACCTCATCCGTCTTCGCGCGGCGCTGCCCCGCTCAGCCACCTTCCCCTCAAAGGGGAAGGCTTTTGGGCGGCGTTTCTTCTGTTTAATTTTAAATCCTTGTGGGATTTCTTCCTCAACCCGGCGCAGCCGGATTTCATTTGCCGAAGGCAAATTTCACTCGCCGAAAGGCGAATTTCACCTGCCGAAGGCAGATTTCACTCGCCGTAAGGCGAATTTCATCGCGCCGAAAGGCGCGCAGCTCTAATAATTATTTTGAAATTACGCAGGAATTTCTTCCTCAATTTCTTCATTAGCCGAAGGCGACTTCATTCCTTCATTAGCGAAGCGGCTTCATTCGCCGCAAGGCGCTCCTTCACATCTCCACCCTCAGATCCTCGCTCCTCAGCAGCATGCTCCCTGTCAGCCAATCGAAGGCAGGCGACATTCTGCTGTTGAACCTTATTATCTCATAGGCGGTTTTCCCCGTTACATTTGCGTTTTTTCGCTGATGAACGAGTGTGAAGCCCATATTCGATGCCGCCCACGGCATGCCGTTCAGCTCGGTGACCGTGTAGGTAAGATAGAAGCGCACCTTCTCCGCCCCGTCCGGCACGGAAAAGCCCGCGTAGATATTGCCGTCCGGACTGTTGCCCGCCTCCGTAAGCGAGAAGGATACCATCTCCGCATCCGCCGAAGTGCTTATAGAAGCGGTTGAGAATATGGTCTGCGGCGATTCAAGGCTGTTGAATTCCGCGCTCAGCTTCTCGCCGCCGCGCTCGTAAAGCAGCCTGCCGCTCGCAGAAGTATCCATAGCGAAATCCTGCTGATTGTCGGAGCTGATGGGTATTATTCGAACGGCCTCGGTGCCGCAGAAGCTCACCTCGGGGCTGTACTCGAAATAGTGGATGAAGGCATAGCGCTTGAGCGGCACCATGCCCGACCTTGCGCCCAGCTCCACCGCGGCGGTGGTAACGCGCAGATCGCCGCCGTTCACGCTCGCCGTTCCCGAAACCGCTGCGCCGTCAACATTGAGCGTATAGGAATCGATACCGACCACGACCGGAGCATAGCTCTCCATGCCTTCGATCAGCCAATTCGCTCCGCCATCGTTAATGCCTGCGCCCGCCTTATCGGGGTCTGCGATTATCAGCACGTCCCCGTCCTTGCCCGGCTTTATAAAATAGCTTACGCTGCTGTCCTTTATTCCCGTCAATCTGTAGCTTTGAGAGCCGCCGCCCGCCCTCTGCGCATCTTCAAAGAGCATGGCTTCCGCATCGGACAGATCGTTCACGGCGTATTCGGGAACACCCAGCTCGATAAGCTTTCGCCTTATCTCGGCCGCCTCGTCCGCTCTTTGCTGCTGCTCGGGGGTGAAGGTTTGAGCCGCATCCGCTTGGAGCTTCACCTCGCGCATGCGGTATTTTCCGAAGCATGAGAACGCAAACAGCACCGCGCAGACCGTTGCCGCTGCGCCCGCTAAGGAGAGTATCCACGCCGAAACGCGCGATGCACGGGTGCGAACGCTGTACCCCGCCTCATCGAAGCTCTGCGTAAGAAGGTGCAGCGCAAGCAGTATCAAAAGATAGAGCGCCTGTGCGCCGAACATGAGCAAAGGCAGCTCCATAAAGGCTTCGGTCGAGGCAAGCATGGAGCGCAGGGCATACCATGCGGCAAGCGCGATCAGCTCACCGCTTCTCGGTTCAAAGCCGATGCTCGAGCGGACGCTGCGAAAGCCCGCGAAAACGCCGAAGATCAGCGCGAGCATGGAGAAAAAGCTCAGTGCACCGAGTATCCTTGCAAGGATCTCTCCCGCTTTGCCCTCGTGGAGCACCGAGAAGGTGAACACGAGCCCCAGTATGAAGATCGCGGCGCGAACGAAGCATAGAAGCCACGAAAAACCGAAGCTGCGATTCGTTTTTTTGAGCGCACGAAGCCCGAAGAACGAGAGCAGCAGCCCGGCGAGGGGGATGAGTATCCCAAGGTACGGGAAGCCCATCGCGTGCTCCGAATACTCGTTGAATGCGAACTGCATCCCCTTTTCAAACAGCGGAAGCTGCAGCGCCGAAAGCGCAAGCCCCCAAACCGTCAAAAGGAACGCGCGGCGCGTGGGGGATATCCGCTTGACGGCGGCTTCGGGCAGCATATCATCATCCGAAAACAGCAGCTCCCCTATCTCCTCATCAGAAAGCGCGCGCTCATCGCCGCTTGCGCCCCTCAAAATATCTTCCATATTCTCTTTGCCGTGCAGGTCATCCTTCATACTGCCTCCCAAAAAGTTTTCAACAGTAAGGTTAATATTCACCGATCACTAACCACTAACCACTTATCACTAATATAATTTGAAGAAATTCCTCCGGAATTTCAACCACAACTATTCATTATTCATTATTCACTATTCACTATTTCGAAGAAATTCCTCCGGAATTTCATCCTCAACTATTCACTATTCATTATTCACTATTCACTAATAAGTCCCGCCAGCTTCTTCTTTATCCTGTACAGCCTGCCCTCGACCGCTCTTTCGGTCATTCCGAGCTCGGCGGCTATCTGCGCGGTGGGCTGCATGTAATAGTATTTTCGGTAAAAAAGCTCCCTTTCCCATGCGTGCAGGCTCTCGAGCGCCTTCATAAGCGCCTGCCTGCGCTCCTTTTTAATAAGAAGCTCATCGGCGGTTGGCGCGGTGTCCGGTATGCTCTCATCCGCCTCGCCCGCCTCCTCGCGCTTTCGCCTTCGCGCCCGATCGAGCGCGGCGTTCCTCGCTATCGCGGTCAGCCAGACCTTGAACGAGCCCTTCCTTTCATCGAAGGCCTCTATCCGCTCCCATACGCGCAGCGCGGTCTCCTGTAGGCAGTCCTCCGCCTCCGCTTCCCCGGCGATCGGCTCGGCGACGTAGCGTATCAGGGGCGCGAAAAACTTAAGCAGCGCATCCATGCCGCCCTCGTCACGCCGCCGTATCAGCTCAACGGTCCTTCTTTCGTTTTCGCTCAGCCTGTGTGCCAAAGCCTCCCCCTGTTCAGCTCCGCCCGAGCTTGCTCTCACCTATAATACGCGCGTTCGCCGCAAAACCCACGCTTTTTTCCGCAGATTTTTTTATCGCGCCTTTTCGGGAGTTTACCTTAGAATACTCGCCCGCAAAACGCTTCCGCAAAAACGCATCCGCAAAAACGCGCCCGACGGAGCGGTCCTTCCCCCGTTCCGTGCAGGCGCTGCATATTTATCCGTATTTGCCGATGCTCATTCCACCCGCACGGCCTCGCCCGCGCCGAGCAGATAGATCCATTTTTCACTAACGCGCTTGCCCGTCAGCGCCTCGAGCGCCTCGGCATATGCTTCAAGCTGCGGGGCGTACTGCGCCGCCGTTTCCTCGGCCGTTCTGCCGCGCAGCGCGGTGGTCTTGTAATCCACGAGCACGAGCTGCCCGTCCTCATCCTCATAGCAGCAGTCCACTATGCCCTGAACGAGCGCGCCGCTGCCGTCGATCAGCGAGAATTCCTTCTCACGAAGCACGAGCCTTCCCGCGCCCTTTGCCGCGAGCATCGCCTCATAGATGGGCGAGCGCGTAAGCTCGAGCACCTTCCCAATATCCACCGCGCGCGCCTCATCATGCGTGAAAAAGCCTTGCGCTTCAAGCACTTTCAGCCGCTCAGCAAGCGCGTGCTCGTCCGATTTTTCAAGCGGAAGCAGCATTATGAAGCGGTGCATAAGCGTGCCCCGTTCGGCGGCGGAGAGGCTTCGCTCCCCCTTTTCCGCGATGAACGACGGCACCGCCGGCTCAAACACGTAGTCCTCCGGCCGGTGCAGGCTTTCGGTAACGCCGCGCTTGGCGGGCATGGCGGTATCCTCGGCGTGGGGGTAGCGGAACGAGAGCCTTTTGTCCGCCGCATCGTGAGAGCAGCGCGCCGCCTGCTCGAGCCATCGCGCAAACTCCTCTTTGCCGATGCGCCTGTCCACCGCGTCCCCCTCGCCGGCTCGGCGGTAGAACACGGTCAGCTCGTCGTTTTCGATCGGTACAGCCAGCCCGTTGAGCGCGTTTTTCAGATTCAGCCCGAGCGGGAACAATGCGCCGAGTATCCATTCGATGAAGCTTTTTGCGCCGAGTATGCGCGCATCCGTCAGCTCCCGCGCATTGTTTTCAACGAGCTTTGCCATCTTTTTATGCGCGCTGACGAGTATCAGCCTCTCCTTCGCCCTCGTCATCGCCACGTACAGCAGGCGCATCTGCTCGGCAAGCAGCTTTTCATCCTCGCGCTGCTCGATCGCGCGCCTTATGATGGACTTGCCCGCCCTCCCGGCAAGCTCCTCGGGAAGCTCGCCGAGCAGGTGCAGACCCACCTCGAGCTTCAGCCCCATGCCGAGCTCGCGGTCGACGATCGCGGCGTCATTCATATTTCTCTTATTGAAGCCATGCTCAAGCATGCACACGAAAACCACGGGGAATTCAAGCCCTTTGCTCTTATGTATTGTCATTATACGAACCGCGTCATCCCCGGGGACCTGCGCCGCGCCGATCTTGTTGTTATCCTTAAGATCATCGAGATAATCTATGAAGCCATGCAGGCTGCGCCCGCCGATATTCTCGAAAGCGGCCGCACACTCGAGGATCATGTCGAGATTCGCCTTCCTTGCGGGGCCGTTCGGCATCGCCGAGGCGAACAGCGCAAAGAGCGTATCGTCGAACAATCGCCCTATGAACTCCTTCACCTCCATCAGGCGGCTCAGCTCGCGGTAGCCCTCAAGCCTTTTCAAAAGCTCCGCCGCCTTTTTGAACACGGCGCGCTTCTCCTCGCCACTGTCATTGAACATATCCCGATAGTATTTGTTCTTTTCATCATTTTCGCCCGGATCGGCGGCCTCAAGTGCCTCAAAGGTCTCGACGGCAAGCTTTGCGGCGGCAAGCCTTTCGCAAAACGGCGCGTCCTTGAATCTTTCGCCGCGAAACGCCGATCTTATCAGCACGAGCTCCTTTTCATCGAAGCAGCCGATCGGCGAAAGCATGACCGATGCAAGCGGGATATCCTGCCTGATATTATCGATAACGCGCAGAAGGTTTATGAAGATCTGCACCTCCACCGCGTCGAAATAGCCGTTGCCGAGCTCGGCTGCGGACGGTATGCCGCGCTTTGAAAGCGCATTCACAATGCGCAGCGCGAAGCCCTTCGCCGTTCGCAAGATCACTGCGAAATCGGAGTATCTCGGAGCGCGGTTCTCCTTTTTGTTCTTATCGTAGATGCTGCCGTGCTGCATGATGTCTATGATCCTATCCGCGATCAGCTCCGCCTCGGCCTCCACTCCCTCAAGCTCCTCGAGCGCGCTCTGAGCGTCCTTTTTCGATTCGTCATCCGCGTCCTTCGAGTCCTCCGCGCCGCTCTGAGCGTCCTTTGAGCCTTCCGCAGCTTCAAACGATGCATTGTGATCGGAGTTATCCACGTTTTCAACAGAATTATCCACAGCCCGATATAATTCTTCGCTCATTTCGATCAGATGGAGCTCCGCGCTGCCCCTTCCGGCGTCGTCGCGCGGGTTCAGCGCGGCGTTGTCGCTGTAATCTATCTCGCCCACGTCGCCCTTCATCAGGCAGCGAAAAATGCTGTTCGTTGCGCTGAGCACGGCGGATTCGCTTCTGAAATTGCGGTTGAGATCGATCCTTTTTCCAAAGCCCTCGCCGCCCTCATCCACACGGTATTCATTGTATTTTTCAAGGAAGATCTCGGGCTCCGCCTGGCGGAAGCGATAGATGCTCTGCTTCACATCGCCCACCATGAAGAGATTGTTTCCCCGGCTGATCCTTTTAAAAATGCTGTCCTGCAAGGAATTCGTGTCCTGATACTCGTCGATGAAGATATGGCTGTATTTATTCCGGTATTCCTCGGCTATCCGCTCATCCTCGAGCGCCTCGAGCGCAAGCTGCTCAAGATCGGTGAAATCCACCTGCGAATTCTCGCGCTTCATAGCGGTGAATTCATCCATAAACCTTATCACAAGCTCGCAAATCAGCTTCACAACGGGCTTGAGACATCCGGCAAGCGTTTCCTCCTCGCTCTTTGTGAGCATGAAGGTTTTTTTAAGAAGATCGTTCAGGTAAGCCGAGATATCCTTGCGAAGGTCCTTCACCTCGTCCGGCGCCTTGTTGCCCCTGCCGCCGGTCAGCTTTTCAAGCTCGATTCCGGAAAGTGCGTTGTACCATTCGTCATAGCTCGAAAGCAGGAGCAGCGCGTCTATCTCCTGGATCCAGCTATGGATCTTTCCGTAATACACCTCGCCTTTTTCAAGGCTCATAATGCTCATCGCGGTCTCCACAGCCCGCTCGCGAAGCAGCCTGAGCCGCATCTTTGCGGACGAGATGAAGATCTGCGCACATTCCTCAAAGAGCCTGTCGAAATTCTCGCCGACCTCGTATTTTTCCGCGCACTCAAGCAGCTTTCCCTTAGGATCGGGCCGCGCCGAGACCGCGTGATAAACGCTCGTTATAAGCTTTTCAATATCGGCCTTCTTGCTGAGCGCCTCGGCAAGAAAGAGGGAAGCCTCGCTCGGCTCGGTCTCGTTGGAGCGATAGAATTCCTCGATGATATCGTCTATCACGCGCCTCATCATAACAAACGCCTGCGCATCGTCCATCACCGTGAAGGCGGGATCGAGCCCGACCCTGTCGTAATTGCGCTTTAATACGTTTCTGCAAAAAACGTCGATCGTGGAGATATCCGCGCGGAAAACCGAAGCGGCCGCGCCGATAAGCCTTGCACGCATCTCGCCGTCCTCGGCCCTGCCTGCGGCGTCGTTCAGCTCCTTTTCGATCCTCTCGCGCATCTCGGCGGCGGCGGCCCTTGTGAAGGTAACGATCAAAAGCTCGTCCATCCTCGCGCCCTCGCTCACCAGCCTGACTATGCGCTTGGTGAGCACGTAGGTCTTGCCCGCGCCCGCCGCAGCGGAAACAAGCAGATTGCCGTTTTCATTTATCGCCCTCTGCTGATCGTTTGAATTATTGTTTTCGTTTGCCTTGATGCTCTCGCCGTTCACTGCCATCAGCCCCGATACTCCTTCCGAAAAGGTATAAAGAAATCATCATTTATTAACTTAAACTATCAACTAATAACTATCATTCAATCAGAAGAAATTCCTTTGGAATTTCATCCGCAACTATTCACTATTCACCATTCACTAATCACTTTCAAATAAGAAATCCCCTCGGGATTTCATCCACAACTATTCACTATTCATTATTCACTATTCACTATTTTACACCGTTTTGTGTTCCTAAAATGTCCCATGATCTGCCCGAATAAAGCCATTTCTAAAAATCGAGCCTATAAAAATGCGCCCAAAATGCAGGATCTCGGACGCATAATAATAATTATTCGACAGCCGCAAGAGGAATGCCGGAGGCCTTTCTGAGCAGATCCACAAGCTTATCAAAGCTCGTGACCCCGTAAAAGGCCCTGTTCGCCTCGGGAACGAGGACCTCCTCGCCCATCGTTTCGATGAAGCCCTGGTAGGCGTTCACCGGGAAGAAGAAGCTCTCCTTTTCATCGGGGCTCCGCTTCAAAAAGAAGATATAGACCTTGCCTTTTTCGATCGCGGGCGCGGGATGCGTGTAAACGAAGCTGTTGTTCGTTTTAGCGTCCAGAACGCTGTTTTCACTGCCCGAAACGAGCCGCACGTCGAGCATTTCGCCGAAGCTGTTCTGCCAGTAAAGGCCGTTCATAACGCGCACTCTCAGGCGTGTATAGTCCCCCTCCATGCGCACGACCTCGCCGCGGTGATTCGTGAAAAGCTCGGCGCCTTCGTTCACCTCAATGCTCTCCACCCTGCCCACGAGCACGGTGGAGCAGTTGTCGACAAGGCTTTTTATATCGTCGTAGCAATAGTATTTAGAAGGGATCTGCATCTCTTCCTTGAGCTTCACGATATCGTTTTCCATCAGCTCAACGGGAATCGGCCCGCTGCCGGGAAGCATGATATTCTTACCGTCGAAAGCGAGCATGCCGCCCTCAACGATATTGTAGACCTCGCTGTTTTCCGAATGAACGTCGCCGATCGCGTTTGCAAGGTAGAGGATGCGGCGCGAGCCGGAAACGTCGCTCGAGTTGACACTAATCACGTCGCCCTCCGCGATATTCTTGCCGGAAAGCACCTTTTCAACGGAATAATTCGAGACCGGGCTGCCGTACGGGGAGAGATAGCTGCTCAGGCAAACGCCCTCCACGACGGCCGAAGAATTGCGGTAAGCGCCGCGAAGCTCGAGCACGCCGTAGCGATGCGCCTCCTTGTCGCTCTTCTGCGCGCCGATGCTCGGGAACGCAAAGAGCGCGCACAGAAAAGCGAGCGCCGAAACGAATATAAGTGCCGAAACGATTTTTATTATCCTCTTGAACATATTCCCTCCGAAGGGCTGAGTGAAAAGCGTTTCGCCACTGCCCCCACAATATTATTATATCATAAACAATGGTGGGATTTCAACAGGGAAAGAGGCTTTGTTTTAGTGAATAGTGAATAATGAATAATGAATAATGAATAGTGAATAGTGAATAGTTGAGGTTGAAACGCCGAGGGCGTTTCTTTTGAATATTTCCACCTCATCCGTCTTCGCGCGGCTTTGCCACGCCTCAGCCACCTTCCCCTCAAAGGGGAAGGCTTTTGGGCGGCGTTTCTTCTGTTTAATTTGAAATCCTTGTGGGATTTCTTCCTCAACCCGGCGCAGCCGGATTTCATTTGCCGCAGGCAAATTTCACCTGCCGCAGGCAGATTTCACTCGCCGTAAGGCGAATTTCATCGCGCCGAAAGGCGCGCAGCTCTAATATTTATTTTGAAATTCCGCATGAATTTCTTCCTCCATTTCTTCATTAGCCGAAGGCGTCTTCATTCCTTCATTAGCGAAGCGACTTCATTCGCCGTAGGCGCAGCCGCAGCGCAGTGAATAATGAATAGTGAATAGTTGAGGTTGAAACGCCGAGGGCGTTTCTTTTGAATATTTCCACCTCATCCGTCTTCGCGCGGCGCTGCCCCGCTCAGCCACCTTCCCCTCAAAGGGGAAGGCTTTTATGCGCGTTTCTTCGATTTAATCTGAAATCCCCTTGGGATTTCTTCCTCAATGTTCCGAAGGAACACATCATGCGCCGAAGGCGCGCTTCATTCCTTCATTAGCGCAGCGACTTCATTTCTTCATTCCCCTCAGGCATTGACCGCATAGCTTTTTTGCATTATAATATAGTTGGGAAATTGTACGGCGGAGCTTTTGCGCTTTTTTGCCTGCGCTTCACCGTTCGCGGCTTGATCCGGGGAAGAGTTTTCCTTGTTTTAGAAGTTTTCCATATGGATAAATTTTCAAAACTTGTGGAAAACCGCTCCAAAGCTTCCTTCGATGAGGAAAACGTGGAAAAGCTTGCCTTTTATCCTCAGGCTTATCCACCCGTTTTCAACACCGCAAATCCTTTTCCCATAAGCCTTGTTTTGGCTTATCAACAGTTTCCACACCCCCTACTACAGCTACTGCTGTACTAATAAATTATAATTACGGAGGTCCACCAATGCGCTTTCGAGTAAACACCGCCGAGTTGAACGAGGCGATCTCCATCGTTTCAAAAGCCATGCCCGCCCATTCCAGCATGCCCATCCTTGAGGGCATCTATCTTTACGCTTCCGCAAACTCCCTGTTTTTGAAATGCTCCGATATGTCGCTTCAGATCGAAACGGAGATACCGGCCTTCGTTGAGGAGGAGGGCGGCGCGGTCTTCACAGGAAGGACCTTCCCCGATCTCGTTCGCCGCTTCAACGGCGATGAGGTAGAGTTTGAGAGCGATAAGAGCGGCGTTGTGCTCAGATCGGGCAGGAGCAGGCCCTCGCTCCAGGTTGCGGACGTTAAGGAGTTTCCCGAGATGAAGCGGGTGGACGAGGAGTTTTCCGCCGAGATCAAGCAGTCGAGCCTTAAAAATATGATCCGCCAGACCGCCTTCGCCGTATCCTCCGAGGATGCAAGGCCCATCCTGACGGGCATCTGCCTTGAATTCCGCGAGGACGACAGCCTTTGGATGATCGCGCTGGACGGCTTCCGTGTTGCCATCCGCAGGGAGAAGGTCAGGAACAGGACCGGCGAAAAGCGCGTGGTCATCCCCTCAAGGGCCATGCTCGAGATAGCAAGCGTGCTTTCCGGCGGCGATGAGGAGATAAAGCTCGTTTTCTCATCCACACATATCAAGATCGATTTCGGGCACACCAAGATAATATCGAGGCTGCTCGACGGCGATTACGTCAATTATTCGAGCTTCATGCGCGAGCAGCACACCAGCCATGCCGTGGTGGACTGCCGCGAGCTTCAGGACGCGATCGACCGCGTTTCCCTGCTTGCAAGGGAAGCAAAGTCCAACAGCATCCGCTTCTCCTTCACCGAGGATCAGCTCTCGCTCTTTGCAAACAGCGAGAAGGGCAGCATCGAGGATCAGATCAATATCCAGCTCATGGGCAAGCCGATCGACATCGCCTTCAACGCCAAATACATCCTTGAAGCGATCAAATACATCGACGACGAGCAGGCCTGCCTCAAGATGAGCACCTCCGTTACGCCCATCATAATCGAGCCAATGGAGGGAAATGCGTTTTATTATATGGTGCTGCCGGTGAGGATGTTTAACGGAGCCTGATCCTTATTAGTGAATAGTTGAGGATGAAATTCCGGAGGAATTTCTTCAAATCAATGAAAAGTTAATAGTGAATAGTGAATAGTTGTGGATGAAAAGTTGATAGTCAATGGGTTGTATTTAGGATCCGGAGGGATTTA
Source organism: Clostridia bacterium (assembly GCA_017523925.1). Classification (GTDB taxonomy): domain Bacteria; phylum Bacillota; class Clostridia; order Christensenellales; family CAG-138; genus PeH17. The sequence continues at coordinate 88,618 of JAFWVQ010000011.1, read as the reverse complement.
AAATAAAAATAAATTATTTATCGGAGGGTATTCAGTATGGAATTCAACAAAGCGCTTGAAAGGTTCAAGGAGATAATCAAGCTCTCAAACGCCTACACCTATGCGATGGGTGTAATAACCTTTGACAGCGAAACGGCGGCTCCGAAAAACTCCGTCATGGGAAGGGCGAAGGCATCCGAGATATTCAGCGGCATCACCTACAAGCTCACCGTGAACGAAGAGTATTTCGAGGTTCTCGACACCTTGAGCTCAAATAAGGATAAGCTCGACGCCATAACCGCGCGCGAGGTGGAGCTTGCGGTGCAGTCGCTCTCGCAGATACGCCACATCCCGATTGAGGAGTACACCGAGTACAGAAAAACGCTAACTTACTCCCAAAACGCATGGGTGCAGGCGAAAAGAAACGATGATTATTCGATCTTCGCGCCCTATCTTGAAAAGATAATCGCCTTCCACAGGCGCGTGGCTTCGCTCGTTGCGCCCGATATGGATCCCTACGACTACTGGCTCGATCAATATGAGCAGGAGCTCAGCACAAAAACGCTGGATGCGTTCTTCGACAAGGTGCGCGCTTCGATCGTTCCGCTTATTAAGCGCGTAAGCGAAAGGGGCGATATCATCCGCACCGATTTCCTTGAGAGGCACTGCCCGATCGAGCTGCAGCGCAGGCTTTCGGACTACGTTATGCAGCTTATGCACATAAGCCGCGACGACTGCGCCATAGCCGAGTCCGAGCATCCGTTCACGCTCGAGCTGGATAAGCACGACGTGCGCATAACCACGCATTATCACGAGGAAAGACTTATCAGCAACCTCTATTCCGTTATCCATGAGGGCGGTCATGCGCTGTATGAATTAAACATCGGCGACGATCTCATCGACACGGCGCTCGCGGGCGGCACCTCCATGAGCGTGCATGAATCCCAGTCCCGCTTCTATGAAAACATCATCGGCAGGAGCAGGGCTTTCGTGGAGATCCTCTTCCCGAAAATCAAGGAGCTTTTCCCCGAGCAGTATAAGGACGTCAGCCTTGATGAATTCTATCTTGCGGTGAACAAGGCGCAGCCCTCGCTCAAGCGCATGAATGCGGATGAGCTGACCTACGCGATGCATATCATGGTTCGCTACGAGCTTGAAAAGCGCATGATGCACGGCGAGATCACTGTGGACGAGCTGCCCGCCGAGTGGAACAGGCTATATAAGGAGTATCTCGGCATAGAGGTCCCGAGCAACAGAGAGGGTATTCTTCAGGACGTTCACTGGGGCGGCGGCATGATCGGGTATTTTCCGAGCTACGCGCTCGGCTCCGCCTACGGCGCTCAAATGGTCGAGGCTATCAAAAAGGATCTTGATTTCGATGAGCTTATCAAGAATGACCGCATAAACGAGATCACCGCATGGCTGACCGAGAGGATATACAGGTTCGGCAGGCTCCTTAAGCCCGGCGACGCGGTGAGAGCCGCCACCGGAAAGGATTTCGATCCGCAGTATTTCATCGATTATCTGACCGAAAAATATACCGCGATCTACGGATTGGATAAGGAATGAGAATTTTTATAGCAATAGAGCTTCCAAAGGCCGTTCGCAGCGAGCTTTCAGGCGCGCTTCGTGAGCTGCGCTCGCGCTCAAGCGGAGGCAGGTTCACCACCGAGGATAATATGCACGTAACGCTGCATTTCATCGGCGAGAGCGACGACCTCGTCGGCGCGGTGAACGCGATCCGCTCGGCATGCGCGGGGATACGTCCCTTCACGCTCAAGCCCGAGAGCTATGATTTCTTCGAGAAGGGCGAGAAAAAAACCTCCTTCATCACCGTTGGCGGCGAAACGGAGGAGCTTTGCATGCTGCGCGAAAAGCTCGAATCCGCGCTTGCGGACAACGGCTTCAACAGGGATTACCAAAGGTTCATCCCGCATATCACTCTCGGGCGAAACGTGGAGCATGATGAGCTCGTTTCGGCCGAGATGCGGGATATCTCCTTCAAAACGAGCTTCACGGTCCAATCCGTAACGCTTTTTGAGAGCATCCGCGAAAAGGGCAGGATGGTCTACAATCCCCTGCACAGGGAAAAGCTGTGAAAAAAAGCTCGAAAATTGAAATAATGGGTATGGTTTAAAAAAAGTGTCTGACATAATTGAAAAAACAGCGCAATACATAAAAAAGCACTCGCTTATAAAAAGCACGGACACGGTGCTGGCCGCGTTCAGCGGGGGCGCGGATTCCACCTCCCTTATTTATGTATTGAACGAGCTTAAAAAGGAGCATGGCTTCAAGCTTGCCGCTGCGCATTACAACCACTGCATAAGAAAGTCGAACTCGGACAGGGACGAGGAGTTCTGCCGCAAGATCTGCGCTTCGCTGAACATTCCGTTTTATTCCAAAATGGAGGATGTGCTTTCCTACGGCGCGAGAACGGGCGCTTCGATCGAAACGGCGGCGCGGATACTGCGCTACCGCTTCCTCTACGAAACCGCGAAAAAGATCGGCGCATCCTCCATCGCCACAGCCCACCATGCCGAGGATAATGCCGAGAGCATACTCATGCATATATTCAGAGGATCGGGGCTTGCCGGCATCTGCGGAATGAAGCCCATATCCGACAGGGAGATAATCCCGCTCTTGAGCGCCGGCGGCGAAAGGATGGATAAGCTCGACGACTATTCCGACAGCACCGATCCCGATGATAAAACCTTCATAATACGCCCGCTGCTTGAGTTCAAAAAAAGCGAGCTTACGGAGTTTCTTGAGGAGCAGGGGCTTCAATACTGCACGGATGAAACAAATTTCGTTGCGGATACTTCAAGAAACGCATTGAGGCTCAATATAATTCCGGAGATAACCTCCTCCATCAACAGAAACGCGATCAAAAACATTCTTCGCCTTGCTGAGATCGCCACGGAGGATGAAAGCTATCTTTCCTCGCTCGCGAAGGATGCGCTCGAAGGAGCGCGCAATCCATCGGGCTATGAGGCGAAGAAGCTGAACGCGCTTCCCATGCCGATCAGAAAGCGCGCGGTAAGGCTCGCGCTGCTTGAAAACAACGCGCTGATCGATGCGGAGCAGACGCATATAGACGCGATCTGCGGACTTTTGAAAAAGCAGTCCGGGACCGGCATTGACCTGCCCTCGGCGCGTGCGCGCATGGTTTTCGGCGATCTTGTGATCGAAAAGACCGATGGAGGCAGGAAAAAAACCGAGGTGAAGGGCTTCACGGCGCTTATAGGCGATTACACTTCGAATGAGGAGGGATTCCCTATCGGCATCGCGGAAGGCGTTATCAAAACGCCGCTCGGGTATTTTCGCCTGAGCATGGAGCAGCCGCCCTCAGCTGAGGAAGCGAGCCGTGAGGAGATGCTGCAGTTCAATGAACGCATACTTGCGGATACGAATATCGCCTTCATCGATATGGATAAGCTGCCCGGCACGCTCAGCGTTCGCACGAGGCGCGAGGGGGACCGCTTCCATCCGGTGAACTCCAAATGGAGAATGAAGCTCAAAAACTTCTTTATCTCAAGAAGGGTCGATCACGAGATAAGGGATTCCATCCCTCTTGTGATAAGCGGCGGAGAGATCGTATTCATCCCCGGCTTCGTAATTGCCGATGAAGTGAAGCTGACCCATGATACCCGCAGGATACTGCGCATAGAGTACATCGGAAGGAAGGAGCTTTCCGAGCAGGAGCAGTGAGCGCAGCAGAACGGCGAAAAACCGAAGAAAGCGGCGAAAAACCTTGCAAAACTGATCGATGATCGACCTTATAACGGTTAAAAGAAAATAAAACCACAATCATAATAAGGGGGAAAAACCATGCTTAGGAGAACAGGACTTCATAACGACGTTGCAAAGGTGCTCGTTTCGGAGGAGGAGCTTCGGGACAAAACGCGCGAGCTCGGCAAGCTGCTCACGAAGGAATACAAGGGGCTCGATCCCATCTTCGTTTGCGTGCTGAAGGGCTCGGTGCATTTCTTCAGCGATCTTGTGCGCGAATTCGAGGATTACTGCGAGATCGACTTCCTCTCCAGCTCCGCATACGGGGACGGAACGGTCAACACCGGCGTTGTGAAGATCATCAAGGATCTTGACAAAAACATCACCAACCGCCACGTTATCCTGGTGGAGGACATCATGGATTCGGGCGTTACGCTCAATTATCTCACAAACATGCTTGCGGCGCGAAATCCGGCTTCGCTCAAGATAGTCACTCTGCTCGATAAGCCCGAGCGCCGCCGCTGCGCGATACAGCCGGATTACTGCGGCTTCATCGTGCCGGATGAGTTCGTGGTGGGCTACGGGCTGGACTATGCCCAGCTCTACCGTAACCTGCCCTACGTGGGCGTTTTGAAAACGGAGCTTATCGAAAAATAAACTTTTGAACCGAAGAAAGGAGAAATAAAAATGAAAGTGCTTTTGACGGGAGGCGCGGGCTATATCGGCTCGCATACCGCAGTTGAGCTGCTGAACGCCGGCCACGAGGTCGTGATAGCGGACGATCTCTCCAATTCCTGCGAGCGCGTTTTGGAGCGCATCGAGAGGATCTGCGGCAAAAAGCCCGTTTTTTACCGAATAAATATCTGCGACAAGCCCGCTCTCGAGCAGGTTTTCAGGGAGAATGGGATCGATGCGGCGGTGCATTTCGCGGGCTTCAAGGCTGTCGGCGAGAGCGTTGCAAAGCCGCTTTGCTACTATCGAAACAATCTCGACTCCACGCTCACCCTCATGGAGGTGATGGCGGAATTCGGCGTTAAGAAGCTCATCTTCAGCTCCTCCGCCACTGTTTACGGCATTCCCGATAACGTGCCTGTGGACGAGAGCGCGCCCCGCTGGTGCACCAATCCCTATGGATGGACGAAATACATGAGCGAGCAGATCATGCGCGACGCCTGCATTGCGGACCCCGAGCTTTCGGTGGTGCTGCTGCGCTATTTCAACCCCATCGGCGCGCATGAGAGCGGCCTTATCGGCGAGGATCCCGAGGGCATACCGAACAACCTCATGCCCTTCATCTCCCAGGTGGCCGTGGGCAGGCGCGAGATGCTCGGCGTTTTCGGAAACGACTACCCCACGCCGGACGGAACGGGCGTTCGGGACTATATCCACGTGGTGGACCTTGCAAAGGGGCATCTTGCCGCGCTCGGCTACGCGATGGACAACGCCGGCTGCGAGGCGGTCAACCTCGGCACCGGCAACGGTTACAGCGTGCTGGAAATCGTGAACGCATTCGAGCGCGTGAACGGCGTTCGGGTACCCTATCAAATCATGCCCCGTCGCGCGGGCGACGCCGCGATGATCTATGCCGACCCCGCTCTTGCCGAGAAGAAGCTCGGCTGGAGGGCCGAGAAGGGGCTCGATGAAATGTGCCGCGATACCTGGAACTGGCAGAAGAACAATCCGAACGGATATAAGAACGGCTGAGGCCGACAGCAAAAGCTATGGAAACTTATTCACAGGCGCAGAAAAGGCGCAAAAAACAGAACAAAAAAAAGAGAAGGGTGCTGCCGATAATCCTCATAATTCTCGGCGCGATCCTGCTTATCGTTATCGGCATTCTGCTTTTCTTCTATTTCAAGCTAAAAAATATGGATCGCAATGCCCCGCCCTTCATCCCAACGGCGATAGTGCTGCCCGATGAAACGGCGGCGCCGCCCGAGCTTGTGGAGGTCGAGCAGCCCGACTATGTCACAATACCGGACGACGTGCCGAGCGTCACCTTCTCCCCCGATGAGGAGAGGATGGTGGACAGCGTTCCCGATCCGGACGACGATCCGAACGATCCGGACAACCGTCCCTTCGACCCGAGCGAGCTGACGCCGGGCAACGACGGCATACACTACGTTCCGCAGATCGACAAGGACGTTTTGAACATACTGATCCTTGGCAACGATGCGCGCGCGGACGACCGCGACCACGGCCGAACGGACGTTATGGTCATCGCGTCATATAATAGAAAAGCGCGCACGGTGAAGCTGGTCTCCATCATCCGCGACACCTATATCTACATCCCCGGCCGCGATAAGTGGAACAGGATAAACACCGCTTTCCGCTATGGCGGAGTCGGCCTTGCGATGAACACGATAAACGTCAACTTCGGCTTGGATATCCAGCATTACATGCGAGTTGACTTCACCACAATGCCGAGGCTTGTGGACGCGGTTGGAGGCATCGATCTCGAGCTGAGCGTGAAGGAGGTGCAGTGGATCAACCGCGGCGTTTCAAGCAACAGGCTTCCGGTCCGTGCGGGCGTGCATCATCTCAACGGCGCGCAGGCGCTGCGCCACGCGAGGAACCGCACCGTCGGCAACCACGTTTGGGCAAGGTCACAGCGCCATTTGGACATACTGAAGGCCATCTTCAACAGGGCGAAGCAGGAGCCCAACCCCGTTGCGCTGATGGCGCTGATGTACAGCTTCGTGGATAAGCTGGACAGCAATCTGGGCGTTGAAAACATGGTCTCGCTCGGCGTGGACCTCGTTTTCGGCGGCGGGCTGAAGTTTGAGGGCCGCTCCTTCCCGTTCGAGGGCACTTGGCAGTATGCTGTCGAGCGCGGAATGTACGTTATCAAGCTCGATATCCCGGCAAACAGGAGCAAGCTGCTCTCATATCTCTACGGCAGATAAGCCATACTACCTTCTGAAAGGACTGCGCTACGGAAGGCTTGATCGAAAAACCGAATAATGCAGCCGAAACTGCTTCAAACGCAGGGGAAAAAAGAGTGCTGGTCGTGATAAACCCGGTTGCGGGCGGCGGGCGCTCTCTTTCCCTTTTGCCGGGGCTTATAAAAACGCTGAGCGAGAGCGGGCATGTTTGCACGGTGGTGACCACCACGGGCAGGGGCTCCGCTTCGGACTACGTTAAAAAGCTCGGCAGGGGCTCGGATACCGTGGTCTGCGCCGGCGGGGACGGCACCGCGAACGAGGTGATAAGCGGGCTGATGCAGATCGACGAGGCCCACAGGCCGAAGTTCGGCTACATCCCCTGCGGCAGCACGAACGACTTTGCTGTGGCGCTCGGCATACCGAAAAAGCCGCGCGAGAATATCGCCACGATAATTCGCGGAAGCAGCGTTCCGATCGACGTTGGCAGCTTCAACGGGCGCTATTTTGCAAGCGTTTGCGCATTCGGCGCGTTTACGAACGTTTCGTTCTCCACCTCTCAGACCGCCAAAAACCTTTTCGGTATGCTCGCCTACCTTGCAAAGGGCATGGAATTGCTGCGCGAGCTTCGCCCGATCAGGGCGCGCTTCGTGATAAACGGCGAGCAGATCGAGGACGATTTCTGCTTCTGCGCGATCAGCAATTCCCGCGTGCTCGGTGGCGTGCTGAGGATAAAGGATGAGCTCGTTGAACTGAACGACGGGCTGTTTGAGATAATTCTCATACGCTACGCGGAGGATGCGCTTGGCTTCTCGAAGATAATCGCGGCGATCGCGAACGGCGGGCTCGAATGCGAGCATATCCGCGTTTTCCACGCCAATACCGTGGAGGTGACGATGGCGGACGATGAGCCCGTGGATTTTTCGCTGGACGGCGAATGCGAAAAGGGCGTTCGCAGCGCAAGGATCGTGAATATCCGCTCCGGGATAAGGGTCATCACCGATGGGGAGAAGTAGGCGCCGGAGGCAGCGCCGTTGGCGAATGAAGTCGCTTTGCTAATGAAGGAATGAAGTCGCCTGCGGCTAATGAAGAAATTGAGGAAGAAATTCCTGCGGAATTTCAAATAGATTTTGAAACGCCGCCCAAAAGCCTTCCCCTTGAGGGGAAGGTGGCTGAGCGGGGCAGCGCTCCGCGAAGACGGATGAGGTGGATAAATAGTCGAAACGCCCGTGGCGTTTCCACCGCAACTATTCACTATTCACTATTCACTTTTCTCACTACCCACTAACCACTAACCACTAACCTTCCCCCTCCCTTTCCTTCCTTTTTCGCCGAGTATTGACAAAACCTCTGTAAATGCGTTATTATATTGTCGGGTGAATGTGCGCGTTCGGCGTGCATGAGCCGCCTTTGGGCATACGCGCGCGCCTTCGGAGGTACCCCTATGGAAAAAAACAGCGAAACCGCGCCTTCGGGCATTTTTTCCGAGCAACACGGAAAAACTAATCCTTACCCTTACCCTGCCCCTTCCCCTTCCCCTGCTTCCGACCCCGAGGGCAGGCGCCGCCTTGCCTTCATAGTGAATCCGACGGCGGGCTCGGGCAAATGCGCGGAGCGCTTCGAAAAGGTGGAGGCGTTTTTCGCAAAAAAAGGAGTTCCGTTCGAGGTTTTTTACACACGCGCCGCAGGCCATGCCGAGGAGCTCGCCGCGCGATGCGTGCGGGACGGCTATGAAACGATCGTTTCCGTGGGCGGCGACGGCACCCTAAGAGAGACCGCTTCGGCGCTCGCCGGCACGAACGCCGTTCTGGGCGTACTGCCCTTCGGCACCGGCAACGACTTTGCGAGCGTGCTGAGGATACCCGAAAACGACGAGGCCGCCGCAGAGCTGCTGATCTCGGGCGAGGCGAAGCCCACCGACCTCGGCATGGCGAACTCCAGGCTTTTTGCAAACGTTTGCGGCATCGGCTTCGACGTGGACGTGCTTGCAAGGACCGAGCGGCACAAGAAGGGACGCAGCGGCATGCTCCCCTACCTGCTCGGCATCGTGGACGCGATACTGCATAAGCGCAGGGTGCGCTGCCGCATCACGCTGGACGGCGGCGAGGAGCTCGTCAAGGACGCGCTGCTGGTGGATATCTGCAACGGCAGGCGCTTCGGCGGCGGTATGCTGGTTGCCCCCGGAGCGGAGCCCGACGACGGCCTTTTCGACGTTTGCATCGCGGATTACCTCGGCTTTTTCCGGATCCTGACGCTTCTGCCCTCCTTCATCAAGGGCAGGCATATAAATAACAGGCGGGTCATCTACACGAGCGCAAGCAGCGTTCGCGTGGTCACCGACGAGGAAAACATAGTGCAGCTCGACGGCGAGCTGATCGAGAGCACGCCGCTCGAATGCAGGCTCCTTCCAGGAGCGGTGCGCATTCTGCGCCCGTGACAGCGTTTGGCGGTCGGCAGGCAGCGGTCGGCGTTCGGCGGTCGAGGAGCCCGTGCCTAAAACGAAAATTTGAAAAAGAGAGCTTATAATGCCGGTTTCAACAAACAGAAAAAAGAATCGCCGTGCGCGGGTGCTGCGCCGCAGGCTGATAGTTGCCTGCGCCGCCCTGCTGCTGCTCGGCGCGATCATATTTGCGATAGTTGCGCTTGTGCGCTCGTGCAAAACGAGCGGCTCGAAGCGCAGCCTTCCCTTCACCGCCTCCTCCGCATACTGCTACACGGGCGACGGCTTCCTCTGCACGGGCGAAAGGACGCTGGATTTTTACAGCATCGCCGATGAAAGCAAGAATTTTTCGACCGATACCGGCGTTTCGGGCGCGCATGCCGCGGGCACGGACCGCATCAAGGTGCTGTACGACGCCTCATCGGTGCAGATCGTCGGAACGCCGTATGAGCACACCTTCGAGGGCGTTATAAGAAAGGTGGTCTGCGGCGGCAAATACGTGGGCGTTTACGTTGAAAATGCGGACAACACCCATTCGCTGAGCGTTTTCAATTCGGCGGGCGACCGCTGCTATAAGGCGGATATCGGCAGCACGGTGCTGCTCGACTTCGGCTTCGAGGGCGGCGCGAGCTCCGCTATGTACACCTGCGAGCTGGCGGTGAGCGGCAGCGCCGTTTCCACCACGCTCACCACCTACGACCTGGCGCGCGAGAGCATCACGGGCGTTATGAACATCCGCGGCGAGGTCGTGAAGAACGTTTTTATCACGGGCAAAAGCGTTTTCGTTTTCGCGACGGACAGCTTCATCCGCTTCGAGCGCGCTTCAAACACCGAGGCTTACCGCATGCTCGTGCGCGGCTATGACTGCGAGGACTTCTGCGCCGCCGACGGAAGGGCGTATCTGCTCGTTCGCAAGAGCGCGGACGAGGGCGAGCCGGCCCGCGTGATCGAGGTGCGCGAGGGCGAGGCAAACGAGACCGTGCTGAACCTTGCTGCGGATGCGGACGCTTCGCGCATTTTCGTGATGGGCGGCAAGGTGGTCGCCCTGAAGGGCGATCGGCTGATCGTTCGCGATATCAGCGGCGAGGTCAAGGCGGAGCTTCCGCTCGGCACGCCGCCGGATGACGCCGTTAAGCTTGACGACGGCAACATCCTTCTGATAAAGGACGGGCAGACGATGCTCTACTCGCTGAAAAATCTCTGATAAAACACAACGATCACGAAGCATGATGAAAAGCTTCGAAGAATCTCTGAAAGGAACGAACCTTTTGATATGGGAATAATGAATCTTGCGATAATAGCGGTGTTTGCACTGTTCGTGCTTGCGGGCGTTTACAAGGGCTTCCTCTGGAACCTTGCGGCGCTCGGCGCATCCGTGCTTTCGCTTCTGATCGCGTTCATCTTCATGGGCTCGGTCTCGAGGCTGATCGCGAACAACCAGGGCATCTATTCCGCCATGCTCAGCTACACCGAGGGCAGGGAGGACATCTACAACGTGGACCTTGTGGACAGGGATATAACCACGCTGACCAACGCCGAGATCGACGAGATCATGGAGCGCAGCAACCTCCCCTTCCCCTTCCGCGATCGCGTGCGCGACAACATCATGTCCGAGGCGCTCAAGAGCCGCGGCGTGACCACGCTTGGCGAATACTTCAACCAGAGCAAGGTAATGGTGTTTGTGAACATCGTTTCCTTCATCCTTATCTACCTGATCTCGAGGATACTGCTGACGGTGCTGATAAGCTGGGCGGATTATTCATACAGGTTCCCCAAGCTGCGCATCCCGCTCACCGATCAGATCGCGGGCGGCGCGGTCGGCTTCATTCGCGGCCTCATCGACGTTTCGGTGGTGTTTATGGTAACGCCTGTGGTGCTGACGGTGCTCCCCTTCGACCAGATCGAGGAGCTTATCAGTGGCAGCACGCTCGCCACCTTCCTGTATAATTCGAACCTCATACTGAGGCTCATACCCGGCGTGCTGTGACGAGCGAGCGCATCACAACCAAAGAAAAGCCCGTGGAAAGCGGGCTTTTTTCCGATAAAGCGGGGCTTGCTGCCGATAAAGCGGAGCTCGTTCTGCCCGGCGAAAGGGTGGACGAGCTGCAGTGCCGCGGGCTCCGGCTGATCCAGTCCCCCGCCGCCTTCCGCTTCGGGACCGACTCGGTGCTGCTGACGCATTTTGCGCTCCGTGCGCTGAAAAACGCCGCGAAGGATGCGCGCGTTGCGGACCTTGGCGCGGGCTCCGGCGCGATCGCGCTGCTGATAGCCGCCAAAACGGGGCTGAGCGTGACCGCCGTGGAGATCGACGCGGAGCAGTGCTCTCGGCTTGAAAGGAGCCTGGCGCTGAACGGGCTGACGGGGCCGAGCGAATCGAGAGAGTCGAATGAGTCGAATGAGTCGAATGAGTCGAAAACGCAGAGCGAAACGGGCGCGGCGAACGGCATCGGCAGGGTGGAGGTGGTTTGCGCGGACTTTCTCGAAAAACCGCCCGCAAACGCGAAAAAATTCGATCACGCGGTCTGCAATCCGCCGTATTTTCGAGCGGGCAGCGGCGGCGCGCCGAAGCATCCGGGCGCGACCCACGAAAGCAGCGCGGATATACGCTCGCTTGCCTCGGCGGTGCGCGCAAGGCTCAAATTCGGCGGCAGCTTCAGCCTGTGCTTTCCCGCCGAAAGGCTCTCCGAGGCGATGACGGCGCTTTCATTGAACGCGCTCGAGCCCAAGGTGCTGCGCCTGGTCCGCACGGCGGCGGGCAAAAGACCCTATCTTGCGCTGATACGCGCCAAGCACGGCGCGAAGCCGGGGCTTGTTATCGAGGATGAGCTCGTGCTGCTCGACGAATGCGGAGCCTATACCGAGGAGGTGCGCGGTTATTATGACGGAGAATAGAAAATTACTCGATTTTATAAGTGAAAAGCTTGCGCTTGATGCGGATGCGCCCGAGCTTCCCGCGAAGCTCTATCTCTGCGCAACGCCGATAGGCAACCTCGGCGACATCACGCTTCGCACGATCGCCACGCTTGCGGGAGTGAAGCGGATCTACTGCGAGGACACGCGCAGCACGCTGAAGCTTCTCAACGCGCTCGGCATCAAAAAGCCCCTTGAAAGCTGCCACGAGCACAACGAAAAGGCGCGCGCCGAGCGCATCGCGGACGAGGTGGCTTCGGGCGAGGCGGTCGCCTTCGTGAGCGACGCGGGCATGCCCGGCGTTTCCGACCCCGGCGCGGCGCTGATAGCAAGGTTCATCGAGCGGGAGCTGCCGTTTGAGGTGCAGCCCGGCGCAAGCGCGATGACCACGGCCTGGATAATGAGCGGGCTTGATACTCAAAGCCTGCTTTTCATCGGTTTTCTTCCGAGAAGCGGCGCACAGCGGCGCCAATGCATCGAAAAACTCGCTTCGAGCGCGCAGACCGTTTGCATCTACGAAAGCCCGCTGCGCGTGGGCGCAACGCTTGACGAGATCGCCGCCGCGATCGATTCGGCAGGGGGCGACGCCTCCGCCCGCCCCTGCGCGCTGGTGCGGGAGCTGACCAAGGCATTCGAACAATGCGTGCGCGGAAGCGTGCGGGCGCTTGCGGAGCGCTTTGCCGCCGAGCCGCCGAAGGGCGAATGCGTGCTGCTTTTCGGCGCGGCGGAGAATGAGGCCGCGGGCGGGGAAAACGGCAAGCTCGACGCGCTGCTGAACGCGCTGCTTTCAGAGGGCGTTTCCGTTAAATCAGCCGCCCGCATTGCTTCGGAAGCGCTGGATATGCCGAAAAACGCCGCGTATAAGCGTGCGATGGAGCTGAACGGCGTGGGAGATTTCAAAAAGGCATAACATAAGACCATATACAGTGAGAATTATTCAGTATATATTTTAGTTAGCCATTGATTATAGGCGGCAATCATGCTATAATGCACCAAATGGAGTAGTGCATGAAAGGAGACTTGTCATGAAAGTCGGCATTATCAGGTGCATGCAGACCGAGGACATCTGTCCCGGCACCGATGATTTTCTTGCGGTCAAAAACCATACCGGCGCCTTTGCCGATATCAAGGAGGATATAGACCTGGTCGGCTTCTGCAACTGCGGCGGCTGCCCCGGCAATCGCGTGGTCCTTCGCGCAAAGAAGCTCGCCGAGCAGGGCGCACAGATCATCGCGTTTTCCACCTGCATCCAGAAGGGCCGCGATATCTGCTTCCCCTGCCCCTATGCCCAGAAAATGAAGGACAGCATCATCCAGGCGCTCGGCGATCAGGTGACGCTGCTCAATTCTTCGCACGACTGATGCTTTTGCATCCGATCGGCGTTTCGCGCTTCATCAGAAAATACCATTTAACAGATCAAAGGCCTTTGCGCTGAGCAAAAGCCTTTTCTTTTTTTGTTTCTTTTTATTTGTCTCGTTTACTTTTTCACTTACGGTTTTCCGTGTTCCCCTCTCCGCTTCGATCAGCGCAGCTTATCGAAAAAGAAGTATCCGAGCGCGATATGCGCAAGCAGAATCAGCGGAATGAACAGGCAGAAATACCAATGCCTCGTCTTATGCCTGAAAAAATACATACCGAGCAGCGAGCCAAGGCTTCCGCCGAAGATTGCCGATAAAAACAGCGTTTTTTCGGGGATGCGCCAACGCTTTCGCTCGGCCCGCCTCTTATCCGCGCCCATCAAAATGAAGGCGATCAGGTTCATTACGCCGAGGAATGCAATAAGCGCCGTCTGATAGATCGAAAGCTTCATTCCGATTTCTCCTCCTTTCCTTGATCTCGCTCGAAGAATTCCTCCTTCGAGATGCCGCGCAGCCTGCGGAACCTGTCCCCCGCCATGGTGTCGAAGCGGCAAACGCTCGAGTAGCTGCATGCGGTGCAGGCGTGTGAGCTGCCGCTGCGGTACGGGCTGATATCCGCCCTGCCCTGCATGATGGCGTTCAGCGTGTCGGTGGCAACTGTCTTGGCGCGCTTCGCCGCGCTTTCAAGCTCACCGGTCGTCACGAGCAGCCTTCCGGTATAGGCATTTTTGCTTTTGCTGAATGCGAGCCCGATAACGACCGAGGACCTGCCGTCCATATGCTCGTCCGTTGCGCGGATCACCGTTTCTTCGTTAAGCGTCGGCCCGTGGAGCCTGAGCCCGGTCTGAACCGTGTTTTCGCGCTCGGCCTCCACGGTGACCTTCGGCGTGTGGATATGCTGATAGTAGAAGCCCGCCGCGCTCATCCTGCGGCTTGCCTCAAAGCCCGCCTCGACCGCCGCGGCATACAGCGGGAGCTGCACGCGAAGGCCGTGCTCAAGGTCCGTAAAATCGAATCTCGAGTCGTAGGTTTTATAGTCCACGATGCGAAAATACTCCGCACTTTCGTCTTCCTCGGCGCTTCCCGGGGTGAAAAGGTCCACCCTGTCGATAACGCCCCTGATGCGGAAAACCACGCCCCCGCTGCCCTCGATCTCGAGCGCGGGCAGTGCCTGCGGGTCGCCGTCATCCATGCCGAAGCGCAGCTCGGTTTTGTAAGGGCGGAACCTGCCTGCGGCGAGCTGGCGCATTATGGCGAGCGCGGAATCGCGGATCATGCGCCGTATCCTTGCAAGCTCGGCGCGCATGGAGGCGGATTCGAGCAGGAGGCCGTGCAGGAAGCTTTCCACAAGCTCGGGCAGGATGGTGTTCAGCCTTGCGTCGATATCCTCGACCGTCAGCGAAGCAAACAGCGCGTTCGCGTCGGCGGGGCTCGCCTGCTTCGCCTCGAGCTCGTTGATATAGGATGAAATGAGCTTATCGAGCGCGTCGTGCACGAGCGTGCCGTAGTCCGCGCCGTTCATTCCATGCACCTTGCGCTCGTTCAGGTTGAGCCCGAACTGCATCAGGTGGCGATAGGGGCATTTGTTGAAGGTCTCGAGCCTCGAAACGCTGCCGGTCATCCTTCTGCCGTATAGTTCAAGCGCGGTCTGTGCGCCGAGGGGAAGGAGCGCTTCCCTGCTGTAATAGGAATCTTCAAGCCGTGAAAGAAGCGGCGCGTATTTTTCGCTCGCTCTGAAATGCGCGTACAGCGGCGCGAGCTCCGGCTCGGGAACGCCGGTGTCGATAAAGCCGCGCAGCCCCTCCGCAAGCGCCGCGAAGGCCGTTTCATCGGAGGAAGCGCCGATCAGCGCGGAGGAAAGCTCGGTTTCGCCGTTATTTCTGCGGCACTTCTTAAAGATGCCGCCGATATGCTTGATGAGCGAGCTTGAGCGCGCAAGCTCGTCCACGCTGCCCGAATCGCGCACGAACGAGAGATACAGCCGCTCGCTTGCGCGGCACAGAAGCGAATAAACGCGCAGGCGCTCGGCGGCGTCCATGCTCGCGGTGCTCTCCCAAACCTTGAGCCCCGCCGACTGCATCGCCTCGAGCTCGCGGTCGTTTATGATGCGGTTATCCTCCCGAAGCGCCGGGAAACGCCCCTCGCCCGCGCCGAGCACGAGCAGAAACCGCACGTCCGCCGGGTGGATCGAGCTCACGTCGCCCACCAGCACCTGGTCGAGCGTGGTGGGGATGATGGCGATCTCGTAAGCCTCGAGCCCCTCGCGCACCACGGAAGCAAAGCGCGACAGCCCGATCGGCTCATCCCCGATTATAACGTGGATCTGATCGAGCAGCTCGATAACGGTGTTGTAAACCTGGCGGTTCTCGAGCGCGTAAGGCAGGGTCTCGGGGTCCTGCTTGAGCCGCTCGAAGCTTTCCATAAGCTTTTCGGCAGTCCTCATATCCTCAAGATAGGCGTAGAGCGCGGCGGCACGAACGCTTGCGGCGCGGCTGCCGTCCTCGCCGAGACGCTCGCGCAGAGCGAGCAGCGGCTTGGCTATCGCGATGCGCGCCCGCTCGATCTCGTCCAGATCCTTGATATCGGAAGCGTTGACGACGCTGGGTTCATCGCTCGTCAGCCTATTGCCGCAGAGTGCGAAGCGGAGGATGTGGTTCTCAAGTTTTTCAAGCGTTTCATCGGAAAAATCGGTCAGCCCAGTCTTCATAACGCGGATGAAATCCTCCCCGCGGAAGCCCTTTTCGGCGCAGCGCAGCGCGGCGAGTATCAGCTCGGCGACCGGGTGCGAGGCAACGCGGCGCTTGGCGTCCATGAAGAAGGGTATGCCCGCGGCCTTGAACGCGCGGCGGATTGTTTCGGCGTAGGCGGAAAGCCCGTTCACCGCAACGGCGATATCGCGGTAGCGAAGCCCGCCCAAAACGGCCGCTCTGATCACGGCGGCGGCCTCCTGAACCTCGTGCAGCGCGTCGATGGAGCCATGCAGCTCGATCTCGCGCGCGCTCTCCGTGAAAGCGGCGGGGGTGTGCGAAAACAGCACCGTTTCAAGATGCGCGAGAGCGGCGGAGGCATGGCGCTTGTTGCCCATCAGCCGAACGGTCTCGACCGCGCAGCCAGCCTCGTTTGCAAGCGAAAGCAGCTTGCCGTAATAGCCGAGATCGGGCAGAAACAGCCCCGCATTGGCCTCGCGGCAGGCGACGTCTGCACGGAAGGTGACGACCACGGAGGACGCGGAGTAAAAGAATTTTTCTATGATACGCAGGCTCTGCGCGCTCAGCATATCGGGCGCGTCGATGAATATGGCGGCGCCGCGCAGGCTTGAGAGCGGGATGCGGTCAACGAGCGAATTCACAAGGTCCTCGCCGTCGATGTATCTATCCCGCATGCGCTCGCCAAGCTTTTGGTAGATCAGC
The DNA here is from genome assembly GCA_017523925.1 of Clostridia bacterium. GTDB lineage: Bacteria > Bacillota > Clostridia > Christensenellales > CAG-138 > PeH17. The sequence continues at coordinate 71,910 of JAFWVQ010000011.1, read as the reverse complement.
GCGAAATCGGCGAGCTTCTTTTTGAGCCTTTCGGGAACGTTTGCCTCAAAAAGCTCCTGCGGCTCGATGGAAAAGCGCTTGCATTTTAGAATAATTTCGTCGCATTCCTCGGCAAAGCCGCGATGCGTGCAGACCCGCGCAAACGAGGTGAGCGCGGATCTGTTTTCATCGAGGATGCGACGAAGCAGCATCAGCCGCCCCTCGGAGGAGAGGTTAGTGTGCCTGCTGCCCGTTTCCGAAAGAACGCGGTGCGCAAGGCGCGTGAAGGAGACCACGCTCGTGTGCATCATACCGCCGGGGCGGCCCGCCGCTTCGCCGATCGCCGCTCCGAGCGCGCGCTCGGTCTCAAAGGTGGCGCGGTCCGGCACGATCAGCACGGAGGCCTCGCCGCGCAGCTCGCGCTCGATGATGGCGCTGAATACGGCGTGGGTCTTGCCGCTGCCGCTGCGGCCGAGAATGAATTTTACGCTTGCTGACATAGCTTTTTTACCCTACACTTTATTTACTCTTTGTTTACGCATAGTTTACGCTTTGATTACGCTTTGGCAACACTTTGCTTTTCGAGCTGACTTTCCCGCTCATTGTAACGAATTATACCAAATATGATGCGCCCTTTTTGTCCCATGCTCGTCGGGAGAGAAGCAGGCTTTGCGATCAAACCGATCGCACAGAAGTGCGAAGCAGAATACCAAATCAGAAGAGATCCCACGGGGCGTACTAAAAAATATAATTTGAAGAAATTCCTTTTGAATTTCCACCACAACTATTCATTATTCATTATTCACTATTCACTAAACCTCACAGCGGGTTCTTCCCCGCCGTTCCCGCTTTCCGCGGATACTTCGCGGGCGTCGGCGCGGTCTTCTTTGCAATCACGATATTTCTTTCGCCCCATTCGGGCTCGTATTTCAGTATTTTTGCTTTGGCGTTCAGTAATTTCAGCGCGCTCCCCGCGTTTTCAAGCTCCTCCGATGCGCCGGGGCCCTTGTACATGATCGAGCTGCCGCCGACCTTGACGAAGGGCAGCGTCCACTCCGCCACGATGCGCAGCTCCGCAACGGCGCGCGAGAGCGCGTGGTCGAAGCGTTCGCGGAAAGCCCCGTCCCTGCCGCCGTCCTCGGCGCGCGCGTGGACAGTGGTCGCCCCGAGCGAGAGCGCAGCGTTCACCTCATCCAAAAAAGCTATGCGTTTATTGAGAGAATCGAGCAGCGTCAGCTCGATATCGGGGCGCATTATCCGAAGCGGAACGCCCGGGAGCCCCGCGCCCGTGCCAACGTCGATAACGCTTGCTCCCTCCGCGATCGCGTCCATGGGCAGAAGGCTGTCCGCAAAATGCCGCAGCACCACGCCCTCCGGATCGGTCACGGCGGTCAGATTCATCACGTTGTTGCGCTCGATAAGCATTTCATAATAGGTAATTAGCTGCTCCGTCTGCGTTTTATCCGCCTGCGGAATATGCCGCGCGATCAGCTCGCGCACCCTGCCGCTATCCGGCACCACCTGCTGCTTCACTTGCTCTCACCCCCGCTTTCGCTCGAATTTTCGCTTGATTTTTCGCTCGATCTATCCGCGCCAATCGCCTTCAGCCTTATCAAAAGCACCGCGATATCCGAGGGCGAAACGCCCGAAATGCGGCTTGCCTGCCCGAGGCTGCGCGGGCGGCGGGCGGCGAGCTTCTGCCGCGCCTCGAGCCGCAGGCCCGATATCGCAGAATAGTCCAGATCGCTTGGCAGTTCGATGCTTTCTTGGCTTTCAAAACGCCGAATGCGCTCGTTTTCGCGCTCGATATACCCGCCGTAATGCGCCTCGATCTCCACCTGCTCCCGCGCCTCGTCGGAAATGCTCGGCAGGCTGGTGAGCAGCGTTTGCAGGTCCGTATAGCCGATCGAATTGCGGCGAAGCAGCTCGTAAAGGCGAACTCCCGTGACCACGCCGCTCTCCCCCTTCGCCTCAAGCAGCGCGTTCAGCGCCTCACTCGGGGGAACGACCGCGCCGAGCGCCATTTTCGCCCGCGCTATCTCTTCCTTTTTGTGCATGAGTTTAGCGTATCGTTCATCGGAAACAAGCCCGACACTGCGTCCGAACTCGGTTAGGCGAAGGTCGGCGTTGTCCTGCCTCAGTATCAATCGGTATTCCGCCCTGCCCGTCATCATGCGGTAGGGCTCGTTCGTGCCCTTCGTCGCAAGATCGTCCGCAAGCACGCCGATATACGCATCCGACCGCTTCAAAACGAGCGGCGGCTCGCCCCGAACGTACTGCGCGGCGTTGATACCGGCAAGGATGCCCTGCGCGGCGGCCTCCTCGTAGCCGCTGGAGCCGTTGAGCTGCCCCGCGAAGAAAAGCCCCGCGATATCGCGGCTGCCGAGCGTCAGCTCGAGCGCGGTCGGGTCGATGCAGTCGTACTCGATCGCGTACCCCCAGCGCGTAACTTCACAGCGCTCGATGCCCTCGATCGTGCGAAGCGCAGCAAGCTGCACGTCCCTCGGCAAGCTCGTTGAGAAGCCTTGCACGTACATTTCGGACGTAGACTCTCCTTCGGGCTCAATGAAAAGCTGATGCCGCTCCTTATCCGCAAAGCGCACGAGCTTGTCCTCGATGGATGGGCAGTAGCGTGTGGGCGCGGCGTTGATCCTGCCGCTGAACATCGGCGAGCGGTCGAGCCCCGCAAGGATCGCCTCATGCGTCCGCTCGTTCGTATAGGTCATGTGGCAGGGGAGCTGCGGTCGCGAATTTTCCATTGTCATAAAGGAAAATTTCGGTATCGGCACGTCCCCGGGCTGCTCGATCATCCTCTCTAGATCGAGGCTGCGTTTCAGCACGCGCGGTGGCGTGCCGGTCTTGAAGCGGCGCAGGCTGAAGCCGAGCTCCGCAAGCGAAGCGGAGAGCCCCTCGGCGCGCGCAAGCCCGCTCGGACCCTGTTCGCGGCTGTATTCGCCGATGTGGATGCGGCTTTTGAGGTACACGCCCGCGCAAACGACGAGCGCACGGCAGGCGTAGCTTGCCCCGCCCGCGCAGATGATACCCTTTACCCGCCCGTTCTCAACGAGTATCCGTTCGCATTCATCCTGAGTTATTGTAATAAGATTTTCCCTTTCAAGCGCTCGCTTCATGCGCAGGTGGTAGCGGCATTTATCTATCTGCGCGCGCAGCGAATGCACCGCCGGACCCTTGCTCAGATTCAGCATTCGCATCTGGATAAAGGTCTCGTCCGCCGCAAGCCCCATCTCGCCGCCGAGCGCGTCGATCTCGCGCACGAGATGCCCCTTGCTCGTTCCGCCGATCGCGGGATTGCAGGCGCAGAGCGCGACCGAGTCGAGGTTCAGGCAAAGGCAGAGCGTGCGCAGCCCCATTCTCGCGCAGGCAAGCGCCGCCTCCACTCCGGCATGACCCGCGCCGGCAACGATTATATCGAATTTTTCGGAAAAAATATTTGTCATTCTGTTTAAATCAGGCTGGAACGAACGGTCCGCTCCGAAGCGCCTTCACGCGGCTCACACCCTGCAAACGCATAGCTCGCCGCTCCCGTCCACGCCGAACGGGGGCTCGATCGCGATGACCTTTCCGCTCAGCCCCGCAAGCGCGCCGCCGAGCTCGGGCAGTTCCACGCGCACCGCCGCAAGCAGCAGCCTTGGCGGAAACAGCCTGTTCCTGCGCCGGTCGCCGTACTTGTCGTCCCCGATCACCGGGCAGCCGATATGCGCCAGGCTTGCGCGAATTTGATGTGTCCTGCCCGTGAAAAGTTCTATTTCAAGAAGGCTTACCTTCTCGCCGCACAAGCTGAAGCTCTTCACAACGCGGTAGCCAGTTTTCATCTCGCGCGAATGCTTCGTTGGGCTGTCGAAAACGCTGACCAGCGCCCCCTCCGCATCCTTCTCCGCATGGAGTATAAGCAGGTCCTCGCGCTTCGGCGGCGTGCCGAAAACATATGCCCTATATAGCTTTTTTATATCACGCGATGCAAAGTGCGCCATGAGCTCGTCCCTCGCGGCCTCGTTTCGAGCAAACAGCACCAGCCCGCTCGTCGCCGCGTCCAGCCGATGCACGGGGTACGCCTCGCCGAACGCAAGGCTCAGCCGCGCCTCAAGCGTGTCCTCTCCCCCGTCCGCGACCGCGACCGAGATATCCGGCTGCTTGTTCGCCGCGATGATGCTTTCGTCCACATAGGCGCAGCGCACGCCGTTGGTCAGCGCCGCAAGCTCCTCGGTGAAGTCCGCCCAGCTCGCGCCGCGCGGCACGCTCGTGAAGGTCATGCTCTCGCGCAGCGTTGGATGCTCGAAGGTCAGGCTGTACGCATAGAGCGCGATCTGCTGCCCCGGCCGCGCGTTTTTGTTGTACCTTTGGTCGCCGTAGAGCGGCCTTCCCATCCCCGTAAACTGCACGCGGATCTGATGATGCCGCCCCGTTTTCAGCGAAATATCCACGAGTGCCCGCCCATTTTTCTCGGCAGTCAAAGCAAAATCGAGCTTCGCAAGCTGCGCGCCGTCAGCGCCCTTGTCCACGATGCGCGATGAGTGCGCGACCTCGTCACGAAGCATATAATCTGTAAGACTTCCGAATGCGGGCATCGGCGCATCGACCACCGCGCAGTATTTTTTAACGAGCCTGTGCGCCTTAACCGCCTCGCTCAGCCGCGCCGCCGCCTTGCTCGTTCGAGCAAAAACCATCACGCCGCCGACCGGGCGATCTAGACGGTGAACAAGCCCGAGATACACCTCGCCGGGCTTATTATACTTTTCCTTTATGTAGCTTTTCGCTTCGGACAATAGATCCGCATCGCCGCTCGAGTCCGCCTGAACGGGCATATTCACCGGCTTTTCGACGACGAGCAGATGATTATCCTCGTAGATGACCCTCAGCATGAGCCGAAAAGCATGCTGAAAAAGCCGATAAGAAGTGTGATGATGCTGTATTTCATCTATTACCTCCGTTAATTCTCACGCCACCATCTTCCGGTGCAGCCGCAGGGCAGTATCAGCTCTCCCCCGCCGACCGGCAGGCCGATCTCGTCCGCCTCGATCCTGCCGCCGCGATTGCCGAGCGCGACCTTGAGAACGTTTTTCACAACGGCCGGAGCGAGCCCCGTCGTGTACGAATTGATAAGGAAAAAACCCGCGTTTTTGCTGAGAAGATCGCAGCATTCGCTGACGAGCGGAAACAGCCCGTCCTCGATCCGCCACATCTCGCCCGTGGGTCCGCGCCCGTAGCTCGGCGGGTCCATCAGAATGCCCTCGTATTCCCTGCCGCGCCGCTTTTCACGCTGCACAAATTTCAAACAGTCATCTATAATAAACCGCACAGGCCTGTCGGAAAGCCCGGATTCGGCGAGATTGCTCTTCGCCCAGGCGACCATGCCCTTCGCCGCGTCCACATGAACGACCTCGGCGCCGGCCTTGGCGAGCGCGAGCGTTGCGCCGCCGGTGTACGCAAAGAGGTTCAGCACGCGGAAGGGCGCGTCATGCTTCTCGCGGAAGCGGCGGACAACGCCGCTCATGAAGTCCCAGTTCACAGCCTGCTCGGGAAAAAGCCCGGTGTGCTTGAAGCCGGTCGGGCGCACGATGAAGCGCAGCTCCTTGTAGCCGATCGTCCAGCTCTCGGGCAGCCTGCGCTTGAAATCCCATTCGCCGCCGCCGGAATGCGAGCGGATATAGTGCGCGTCGCAGTAGTCGGGCGCCTTCATCGGCCAGATCGCCTGCGGATCGGGGCGCAGCAGCACCACCTCGCCCCAGCGCTCGAGCTTTTCGCCGTTTCCGGCGTTCAATATTTCAAAATCCTTCCAACAGTCCGCAAGATACATATTACTCGTTGTCCTCGCTATTTTTCCCCATTATTGTGTCGTAGATGTTCATCAGCTCGTCCTTGCTGAAATATTCGATCACGATCCTGCCGCGCTCGTCGGAGCCGGAGAGGCTGACCTTGGTGCCGAGCCGCTCGCGCAGCGCGTCCTGCGCCTTCTTCGCGTCGTTCGAAAGCCGCTCACGTTTCGGCTGGCGCTTCTCCAACGCACTTTTTTCGAGCGCCTGCTTCACTTTTAGCTCTGTCTCGCGAACGCTCCACCCTTCCTTCGCGGCACTCCTTGCAAGGGCGGTCAGCAGATCCTCATCGGGTACCGAGCCAAGCACGCGGCAATGCCCCGCCTGGAGCTTGCCGTCATACAGCAGCTGCTGCACCTCCTCGGGAAGCGCAAGCAGGCGCACGGAATTTGCTATTGCGGGGCGTGATTTTCCGAGCCGCTTCGCAACCTCCTCCTGCGTCAGATCATGCTCGTCCATAAGGCGGCGGATAGCGCGCGCTTCCTCCATCGCGTTCAGGTTCTCGCGTTGCAGGTTCTCGATCAGTGAAACCTCGAGCACCTCCTGCTCATCGAGCTCCCGTATCAGCACGGGCACCTCGTTCAGCCCCGCCAGCCTTGCCGCGCGGAAGCGGCGCTCGCCCGCAATGATCGTGAAGCGATCGCCGTTTTTGCGCACGATGATCGGCTGCACCACGCCGTGCTGCTCGATACTGACCGCGAGCTCGTGCAGCTTTGCTTCGTCGAAATGCGTTCGCGGCTGCTCCGCGTTGTTGTCGATCAGATACACAGAGATCATCCGCACCTGCGACGGATCGCTCAGATTTGCGCCGCCGAGCAGCGCGTCTAGCCCTTTTCCAAGCCCCTTCATTCCATGCTCCTTTGCGGCAGTGCCGCAGAATTTATAGTGTTTTCGTGTATTTTTCGTTAGTGATGTTTACTGCTCGTCCGTGCCGCCGTTCGTGCCGCCGTCCGCGCTTTCACTGCCCTCGGAGCCTCCGCCGCTGCCCTCGTCGGCCTCAAGCAGCTCTTCCGCAAGGCTCGTATAAGCCCTCGTTGCGCCGCATTTCGGGTCGTAGATCGAGATCGGAAGCCCGAAGCTCGGCGCTTCGCCCAATCGCACGGAGCGCGGGATCACGGTGTCGTAAACCTTATTCTGGAAGAATTTTTTGACCTCGGCGACCACCTGATTCGAGAGCCGCGTGCGCGCATCGTACATCGTCATCACCACGCCCTCGACCACCAGGTCGGGGTTGAGATTGATGCGAACGAGCTTTACCGTGTTCATAAGCTGCGAAAGCCCCTCGAGCGCATAGTATTCGCATTGTATCGGCACAAGCAGCGTGTCCGCGGCGGCGAGAGCGTTCAACGTCAAAAGACCCAGCGAGGGCGGGCAGTCGATGAAAATATAGTCGAACCTGTCCGCAATGCCCTTGAGCGCGTTTTTGAGCTTGAATTCGCGCGACATCTGGCTCACAAGCTCGATCTCCGCGCCGGCAAGCTCGATACGCGCCGGAAGCGCGCTCAGCCCTTCCACCTGAGTTTCAACGATGATCTTCTCCGCCGAGATGCCGTTTATCAGCATATCATACACGCTGTATTCGCAGTTTTCCTTTTCAATGCCCACTCCGCTCGTCGCGTTCCCCTGCGGGTCGATGTCTATCAGCAGCGCGCGCTTGCCCTGCTGTGCAACGCAAGTGGCAAGGTTAACAGCGGTAGTGGTCTTCCCCACCCCGCCCTTCTGATTTGCTATCGCTGTGATCTTTGCCATTTTTTCCTCCAAAATACAAATCCTTGAAGCTGATTCGATTCCTTCATATTATACACTCTTTTGAAGGCGGGCGCAATATGCTTTGAAAATGTTTCACGTGAAACATTAAAACCCGCCCGAAACGCGCATCGAGCAGGTTTAGTTCGTTAAGTATGAATTTTGAATTACAGAGCGGTTATTATGCCGTTGGAATAGATGGGTACCACGCTGCTGCTGTCCTCGGTGAGGCAGTATTCAACGTCCTTGCGGAAGCCGAGATCGCAGAGGCGGCGGCAGTGCCTCGTGGACATAAGGTCGAAGCGGCCTTCCTTGAAGCTTCGATACAGGTTTAGGCAGATAAGCGCGATATCGGAAAGTGCGGCGCTTGGCGCTAAGCGGAGCAGAGCGTCTATCACAGAGCCTGCGGCGCAATAATCATCGGCGGAAACCGCCCCGTCCGTACCGGAGCAAACAATAAGAATATCCCCCGTTCCCGCTGCGGCGGCCCTTGCAGCGGCTGTGCGGTTGCTCATCGCCGCAAGGATCACCCTTGCCCCATCGCGCATTCCGCAGATAGCGTTGGTGCCGTTCGTGGTGCTGATTATAACGGTCTTTCCGCCAACAGCCGCTTCGTCATATTCAAACGGCGAGTTGCCGAGGTCGAAGCCGGGCAGCTTTTTGCAGCCGCGTTCGCCGCCAAGAACGCATTCCCCCTGCCCTATCGCCTGCGCAATGGCGATCGCCTCCGAAGGCTCGAGCACCGGCACGATCTTCTGCGCGCCGCTGCCAAGCGCCGCGACGATAGCGCTCGTGCAGCGCAGCACGTCGATCACTATCACTGTGCTCGACGCGATGATTGCGTGGTTTATTCGCTCACCGTATGTAATAACATTTATGTTCATGTTTACTGCTCCCAGTTTTTCCTTAGTACATTATAGCATAAGTTTCGCCAAATACAAGGGGTTATTTACTGCTGTATTAGAGTATTTTAAAATCTGCTTAGAACATAATCCGAATAAGCGCGATACCGCTAACAGCGCCCACAAGCCCGCTCAGCAGCGCAGCCGCAGGAGCATAGCGCGCCTTTCGAATGCCTGCGGCGGCGCAGTAGACTGTCAGCGTATAGAAGATGGTTTCGGTGCTGCCGACGCAGACAGACGCGGCAAGCCCGATAAAGCTGTCCGTACCGTGTTCGTGCAGCAGGTCCGTTAGCATCGCAAGCGCGCCGCTTCCGGAGAACGGGCGCAGTATAAGCAGTCCGGCAAGCTCCGATGGGATACCGATAAACCCGAGCAGCGGCGCAAAGAGCCGCGCAAGCAGATCGGCAGCTCCGGAGGCGCGGAAAATTGCGATAGCGGCAAGCATCGCGGCCAGATTGGGCAGCAGCTTGATGAGCGTCGGCAGAGCCTCGGAAGCGCCTTCGGCGAACGCCGCATAGCAATCAACCTTCTTTACAGCGGCGAACAGGAGCAGCGCCGCAACGGCGATCGGGACAGCGTAATTCATCCTTTATATGCCTCGAAAAACTTACAGGCCGCGATCGCTGCGGCAGATGCAAACAGCGATGAGATGAAGGTCGGCAGCACGATCGAATATGGGTCTGCCGAGCCGCAGGCGGCACGTACCGCGATGACCGAGGTCGGCAGCAGCTCGACAGCCGAGGCGTTCAGCGCGAGGAACATACAAAGCTCCTTTGATGCAGTGCTTTTCCTGCCGTTATGCGCCGCAAGCCGCTTTGCCGCCTCTATGCCAAACGGCGTTGCGGCGTTTGCAAGCCCGAGAAAGTTTGCCGACAGGTTCAGCGCCACCGGTGCCGCCGCATCCCCGATGCCGGGCATGAGCATCCGAAGCGGCTTTCGCATGAATTTCGCAAGCCGCTCCGTCAATCCCGCGCGCTCCGCCACGTTTACAAGCCCCATCCACAGCAGGTATGAGCCCGCGAGCGCAAGCAGCAGCTCGATCGACCTATCCGCGCCGGCTGTCAGTGCGGTCAAAGCCGCTTCGATGCGACCGTTTACGGCGCAGAGCAGGATTCCGATAGCTATCATGATTGTGAAGACCCAACTCATCATGCTAATAATTTATGCATGAAGGGAGGGGATATGAGGATAGTGAATAATGAATAGCGAATAGTGAATAGTTGAGGATGAAATTCCGATGGAATTTCTTCAAATTATGCTTTGTTTACGGTGGTAGTGGTCAGTGAATAGTGATCGGTGGTTAGCGGGGGAAGGGGGGATGAAGAATAGTGAATAATGAATAGTGAATAGTTGTGGTTGAAATTCCGAGGGAATTTCTTCAAATTTGATTATTGTTTTGCAGTGAACAGCGATTGGTGAGAAAGGGGAGGGGGAGTGGTCTCTTCAAATCAATATTTGTTTACGGTGTAAGTTGAACGGGCATCGTCCGAGGATGAAACGGCGGGGAGCGTAACTAAAAGAATCAATTATGATTAGTGAATTGCTATTAAATAGCTGTGATTTTTCAGCTTTATTCATTGAATGATTTCCATCGATTGTTTCAGTTGGCGGTGCAGACTTGTTTGGAAGCGGCTATATCCGGTACGTGTCGGGGCAAACAAAAAGCGGAATGTTTCACGTGAAACATTCCGCATCAGCTTTGCGGCGGGGCAGGGGATCACTCCCATTCGACCGCGTCGATCGAAACGAGGTATTCCTCCATAAAATCCATGTAATCATCTACAAAACGCATCAGATAGGTCTTGTACGAGGGAAATTTCGCTTTGAGCGCGGCATGCATACGCTCGAAGATCTCGTCCTCGTCGTAGGGCAGCTCGTCGCCGATCTCCTCGAGGTACTTCACGTCGATTTCGAGCAGCGCATCGAGCATCGCAGAGAAATCCGCCTCCGCAACAAACTCAAAATCGCCCTGATTCTTGAATTTTCCGGCAATGTACTGCTTTGCCTGCATGAGATCAAGTTCCATATAAACCTCCTAAATATTACGATAATTATGTAAAGATAGAGTGTGATCAGTCGACGACCACAAAATCAACGTTCTCGAGCCTGCTTGAGAACCGATCGGCGAAGCTGCTTCCGTCCTGCTTGGGGGAAGCGCCGAGCACGATCGTTTTCACGTTGTGCTGATCCGCAAAGCCCACGAGCGCGTCCAGCACGTTGTCCTCGCGCAGTATGGCGAGCTCGGCGTTGACGATGCTTGCACAGGTGAAAAGGAATTCGATCGCCTGCGGGTCGGATACAAAATTCATGAATACGCGCCCCGTTTGCACGCAGTGAACGACGTAGAACGGCTGCTCGGGCTTTCTGATCGCGGCCGCGCGTTCGATAAGGCGCTCGCAGGAGCGCTGGCCAGTAACGCAGACCATCAGCGCGCCATCGGGAAAAGTATCGTTCATGCGTTCAACGGTGCTGTGCGAGGCTTCTACCTTGGCGCGTGTGTATTTTTTTGCCATTGGATCACTCCGTTCGTGTTTAGGTATTGGGGATCACTCGTCGCTTGGAGCGGCGGGGGAGGGTCTTCTGCCGAAGCGCGCCGTGTACAGCGCCTCCTGCATCTTGTCCGGCATCACGCGCTCCTTCGTGGAGAAAAGCGCATCGATCACGCCCTCCACGGTGTTTACGACCGTGTAAAGCTGCAAAAACAGCTCGTGCGTGAAGCCGTCCCGAACGTATCTTTCAAATTGGGCGAGCAGATCATCATAGAATCCACCCAAATTTACTATGATGATCTCCTTGTCGATATAATTGAGCTGCTTGAGCGTGATAACCTCCATCAGCTCCTCCAGCGTGCCGAAACCGCCGCCGAGGGCGACGAAGGCATCGCTCATTTCCTCCATCAGCGCCTTGCGCTCGCGCATTGTCGCGGTTTCGATACGCTCGGTGCAGTGCTCGAAATAGATGCCGGGAACGTTGAGTTTTTCGGGGATTATGCCGATTATCTCGCCGCCCTCGCGGTGCGCGCCCCTTGCACAGGCGCCCATCAGGCCGGTCGTGCCCGCGCCGAAAACGAGCGCAAGCCCGCTTTTTGCAAGCGCCGCGCCGAGGCTTTCGGCAAATTCGATATGTTCATTTGGAATGGCGCTGTTTGAAGCGCCGAAAACGCATACTCTCTTGATCGGGTTCATCTCTACCTCGCGGCGGGGGCGGGTCTTTGGTTTGCGTGCTCAAGCCCCTAAACTGCATTATAACATTTTTCGGGGGCAAATTGAAACCCCAAATATAGATATACCGTGAACAAATTGTTAATTCTTTATGACTTTTGGCGCAGTTTGGGCGAAATTGTGGTGATTTTGCGCCGAAAACGCGCCGAGACGCGCAAAAAAGCCGAATATATCGCAAAACAGCGAAGCAGACAAGCAAAACCCTTGTAATTTGTGCAAAACTTTGGTACAATACGTCACGGAAAAAACAGAGTAGGGAGCAGCGAGTTCAAAGTGTCGGGCATACAGGGAGTTGATGCCCGAACGAAAACCGCCCACGCGCAAATCTTCATAATGCGCAACAGGTTGCTGTGCTGCTTTCGCATCCCGCTGGCTATACAGAAGGAACGCTTCCTTTATGTAGCGACGAGAACGCTGTTAAAAGGAGGTATTTTTTTATGAAAACAAGTCAAACTCAGGCGCTCCGCAAGCTCATCATCCTCTCGCTCCTCGTGGCGATGACCTTCGTGCTTGACCGCTTCCTCTCCTTCATGACTCCTGTTATGAAGGTCGGCTTCATGTTCATCCCGCCGATGATCGCGGGCATTCTCTACGGCCCTATTGAAGGCATGATCGTTTATGCGGTCGGCGACCTGCTTGGCGCACTTTTGATCCCCAAGGGCGCTCCGCTCATCGGGCTGACCGTTTGCTACGCGCTCAGCGGCATCATCTACGGGCTTTTCCTCAATGAAAAGCCGCTGAAGCTCTTCGGCATTAACTTCACATGGAAGAAGGTCGGGCTCATCCCGAACGTTTTGATCGCCTCGGCGCTCGTCTGCTTCGTTGTGGACCTGTTCTTAAAGACCGCCGTGCTGAACACGCTCTCGACCGAAAACACCTATTGGGGCGTGTTTACCTCAAGGCTGCTTCCCGCGGCGATCATGTTCGCGCTGCACGTTGCGCTCGCGCCGATCATGCTCGAGCTATGCAAGAGCCTCAAAAAAAGCTTCATCAATAAATAAAGGTAATCAAAATGAACTACAAAGAATCCCTTGAATACATAGATTCCGTTAGCTGGAAGGGGAGCCGTCCGGGGCTTGGCCGCATAACCGAGCTGCTCTCGCTTCTTGGCAACCCCGAAAAGGAGCTCAAATGCGTTCACGTCGGCGGCACGAACGGCAAGGGCTCGTTCTGCGCCATGCTCACCTCGGTGCTGATCGAGGCGGGCTATTCCGTGGGCACCTTCACCTCGCCCTATATCGAGACCTTCTGCGAGCGCATACAGCTCAACGGCGAAAACATCCCCGAGGACGAGCTTGCCGAGGTGGCGAGCTATATCCGCCCGTTTGCGGACGGTATGGACGACATTCCGACTTGGTTTGAAATGATAACCGCCATAGGCTTTGAGTATTTCAAGCGTAAAAAGGTGGATATCGTGGTGCTCGAGGTCGGCATGGGCGGCAGGCTGGACGCAACGAACGTTATCACGGACCCGCTGCTCTCGGTCGTGACCGGCATCTCGCTCGATCACACCGAGTATCTCGGAAACACGATCGAGGCGATAGCGGGGGAGAAGGCCGGCATAATCAAGAGCGGCTGCCCCGTGCTTTTCGGCGGCGAAAACACCGCTGCCGAGCGCGTTATACAGTCGGCTGCGGAGGAGAAGGGCTGCGAGTTTTACACGACCGATCATTCCGCGCTGACCGTTAAAAAATGCAATCTCAGAGGAAGCGTTTTGACCTACAAAACGCATGAAAATATCCGCCTCTCGCTGCTCGGTCTGTATCAGCCGATGAACGCCGCAAACGTTATCGAGGCGGTGGAGATACTGCGCGCGGGCGGGCTTGAGATAAGCGAAGAAGCGCTCTATGAAGGGCTTCTCGCCCCCAAGTGGAAGGGCCGCTTCGAGATGATGAGCGCCGATCCGCTCGTTTTCTTCGACGGCGGGCATAATATCGAGGGCGCGAGCGCGGCGGTCGAGACCGTTAAGCGCTATTTCGAGGGGCGCACGATCAATATCCTGAGCGGCGTTATGGCCGATAAGCAGTATGAGGAGATGGTGGCGATAATGGCGCCCGTAACGCGCAAGGCGTTCACCGTGGCCCCCGACAACCATCGCTCGCTCGATGCGGAGGAATACGCAGAGGTGTTCCGCGCGATGGGCATACCCGCCGAAAGCTTCGAAAACTACGATGATGCGGTCGCCGCGGCGGTCAAGGCCTCGTGGCTCGAGCGCGTGCCGCTGCTTGTGCTCGGCTCGCTCTATGCCTACGGCTCGTTCAAAAAGGCGCTTTCCGACTATCTCGCCAAGCGCGGCAGGGCGGGGGAGATGCCCGTATTCCCCGAGGAAAAGTAAACTTCGGCTTTGAAAAGGCGGTTTTGTTGACTTCACACCGCCTTTATTATATAATCAAAAAGGAAAAACGCCGCCGCGCGCAACGGATAGTTCGTGTTCGAGCGGGGCGAAAAGGAAGAAAGGGAGTAAAAATGAAGAAGTTGATCCGCAAAAAGCTTATCGCGCTGATGATAGCCCTGCTGAGCTTCGCCCTGTCGCTGATGGCCTGCGGCCAAAGCGAGACCAAGCCCGGCGACAACTACAAGGGCAAGATGAGCGAGGATAACCCGCTGTATGCGCTCGATGAGATCAGGGAGCTGAATGAAAGCCTCGCGGCGCCGTTCCTGTTCGGAATGAGCGAGAACGAGGTCAAAAACGGCAGCTTTGAGGCGACGGACAGCGGCATCGAGAACCATCTGATGACCTACCGCAGCAAGAACGCAAGGGACGTTGTATATACGCTCGGTACGCGCGAAATGCATTACGGCGAGCCCGACAAGGACACCAAGCTTTACGTCACCGCGCTGCGCATCATGCCCGCCGCAAAGACGATACAGAAGAACGACGACAATACCACCACGCCCATTTACGAGACCACGCGCAGCGTGCTCGGCATCAAGGTGGGCGATTATATCACCGAAGCGCGGCAGAAGCTCATCGACCGCGGCTACGAGGTCGTGTTTGAGGAGAAGTTCAACGGCGGCCTTCCCAAAACGCTGGATAACGCTTTCAGAAAGGGCGCCGTTATGATAACCCTCGGCGCGGAGAGCGGCTTGGGCGACATCTCGCAGATCTATATCTGGCTGCCCTACGACGAGCCCGAGATCAACCGCTTCAACGAAAAGAGCGAGCTGCCGGTGGAGCTCGGAAATATGTATTCCATAATGATGAATCCCGAGTTCAAATACGTTCAAAACAGCAAAACGAACGTGACCAGGACCTACGGCGCGGAGGACGGCAGCGTTGCCATAATGCGCGGCTTCCCGGATTACCGCGATATGCCCATGACCGCCGAGGTGGGCTTCATCTCGGATGAATACAGCGTGCTCGGCGTTAAATGCGGCATGAGCGAGGAAGAGGCAAAGCGCCTGCTTGTCGAGGGCGGCTGCACCGAGGATGAGAGCGGCTACTTCATCTACAACAGCGTTGCCGCCGTGCGCCTGACGATCGAGAACGGCGCGGTGACCAAGATAACGGCCTGCCTGCGCCCCTCCACGAATATCTCCGGCATAGAGATCTCCGGCTGACGCGGGAAAAACCGTATAAACCATGGCTTTTTTGGAAACGCTCCGAGCTTCGGGGCGTTTTCTTTATCCGGAATCAGCCGGGCGCGAAGGCTCCCTTATGCGTCCGCTTCGCCGAGCGTGCAAAAAGGGCGGCAGCGGGCGCCGCGGGGGAGGGGAATATGACTGCATACATAAGCGGCTCGGCGCTCTTGGCAGCGGCGCCCGAGGGGGAGGGGAGGCGGAAAAATATGAAAATATATCGTTCGCGCCCCTCGGTTTTTTCCATGCCGACATCTTGACTTTGTCGTATCAAAACGATATAATAATTTGAATGCATGTATGCTGGCGCAGTAGTCGCTGAATATTGCTTTTTGATCTTTGGAAAAGACTGCTGCGGGGCGTCGCATTTAATATATATAGGAGGTAGAATTCTGTGCCAGTATGGTTGCAATATGTGCTCCCCGTCCTCGCGCTGATCATCGGCGTCGCATTGGGCGGACTCGGGATCCACATGTATGATAAACATAATGCAGAATCCAAGGTCGCCGAAGCCGATTCGATGGTCAAAAAGATGATCGAAGACGCGCAGAAGCGTGCCGAAACCATCAAAAAAGAAACCTTGCTCGAAGCGAAAGAAGAGGTCTATCGCCTCAAGAGCGAAACTGAACGTGAAAACAAGGAACGCAGGAAGGAGCTGCAGCGCGCCGAAAGCCGCTTGCAGCAGAAGGAAGAGAGTTTCGATAAGAAGCAGGAGAGTCTTGAACAGCGCGAGCAGCAGCTCAACAAGCGCCTCAAGAGCATCGACGCGAAGGAAGCCGAGATCGATCAGCTTCACGAGCAAAAGAAGGCCGAGCTTGAGCGCGTCGCCTGCATGACGCAGGACGAGGCGAAGAACGTGCTTCTTGCAAACGTCGAGAAGGACGCGCGCCACGAGGCCGCAGTCATCATCCGCGAGATCGAAGCAAAGACCAAGGCCGAGGCCGACAGGCGCGCCACCAACATCATCTCGATGGCGATCCAGCGCTGCGCCGCCGACCACGTTGCCGAAGCCACCGTCTCCGTCGTCGCCCTTCCGAACGACGAAATGAAGGGCAGGATCATCGGCCGCGAAGGCAGAAATATCCGCACCCTTGAAACCGCGACAGGCGTTGATCTGATCATCGACGACACGCCCGAGGCGGTCATCCTCTCCGGCTTCGATCCGATGCGCCGCGAGATCGCCCGCATCGCCCTTGAAAAACTGATCCTCGACGGGCGCATCCATCCCGCAAGGATCGAGGAGATGGTCGAAAAGGCCCGCAAGGAGGTCGAGACCCAGATCCGCGAGGCTGGCGAACAGGCTGTATTCGAAGTGGGCATCCACGGCCTGCACCCCGAGCTCGTGCGGCTCCTCGGCAGGCTCCGCTACCGCACCAGCTACGGTCAGAACGTGCTCAAGCACTCGATCGAGGTCGCGCATCTCTGCGGCCTTATGGCGACCGAGCTCGGCGTGAACGTTCAGCTCGCAAAGCGTGCGGGTCTTCTGCACGATATCGGCAAGGCTGTCGACCATGAAATGGAAGGCACGCATAACCAGATCGGCGCCGATCTTGCGAAGAAGTACCGCGAAAACAACCAGATCGTTCACTGCATCCTCGCCCACCATGGCGACGTGGACCCCGGAACGGTCGAAGCAGTGCTCGTTCAGGCGGCGGACGCGATCAGCGCAGCCCGCCCCGGCGCAAGGCGCGAAACGCTTGAAAACTACATCAAGCGCCTTGAAAAGCTCGAGGAGATCGCCAATTCCTTCGACGGCGTTGATAAGAGCTTCGCGATCCAGGCCGGCCGCGAGGTGCGCATAATGGTCAAGAGCGACACCGTTTCCGATACGGATATCATCGTGGTCGCCAAGGAGATCGTAAAGCGCATCGAGGCCGAGCTCGAGTATCCCGGCCAGATCAAGGTCAACGTCATCAGGGAAACCAGAGCCACCGAGTACGCAAAGTAAGCGGAAAATCGAATACGAAAAACGAACCGCCGAGGCATTGCTCCGGCGGTTTTGCTATGCTTTTAGGCTTATTCGGCGCGTTTTTTGAAAAGCTTTAGACTGTTCACGCCGTCCTCCGCGCGCTCGGTATTGCAGTAAAGGTTCAGCGCACTGCCCGCGGCAGCCGTCTGCTTCGACTCGGCAGCCCTTGCAAGCAGGAGTCCGAGCAGAGTGTTCATAAAGGCGTTGGCAGAAGCGTATTTCCCTTCGCCCAGCTCAAAAATAAGGGCGTAATCGCCGCCTTTTTCGATCGGCGGAAGCTCGTCCATGAACTCAGCGGCCCGTTTCCAGCCGCGCTTTTCATAGATAAGCTAGTAATCGGGGTCGCTTTGGTAATCGTGCGGCGGCTCCTCGCCAAAATCGCCGCGCAACTCACCCTCATGGAACGGCTCAAAGTCGATATCCTTGATCTGCGATAGGTCGATGCCGTCGAATACGCCGAGCGTGCTCTCGATGATGCCTTCATACTGCTCGTCGGTGATGCCGAACTCGTCGGTCGGGTCATAGCCGCGCATTTCCGCCGCCATCTGCTGCTTGATCTTCTCGATCCTGTTTTTGATATCGTTCATTTCGGTTCGATATGAATTTCGGATGGCTTGAATTTCGGCAAGCCTCGCCTCCGCCTCCGCCAGCTTTTCGTCGAAGGCGGAAAGGATCGCGCGATCATCCTTTTCAAGCAGATCCTTCATCTCCTCTATCGTGAAGCCCGCCCGCTGCAGATTCTTTATCTTCACGAAATCGGCGGCCTGCTCCCTATCGTAATGGCGGTAGCCGCTGTTTTCATCCACCCGAGCAGGGCGGAGCAGACCCACGCTGTCGTAGTAGCGCAGCGTATGCGGCTTTGCGCCGCAGAGAAGCGAAAAATCCTTGATATTCATATCTTTTTACCTCCTTACAGCGCAAGGATATCATTAAAGCGCACTTTAAGGTCAATCGGGTAAACCCGAAGAACAAAAATATATTCTCTCGTTTAAAGATATCGCACACCAACTATACCATACTGCGCTGCGGGAAGTAAATACGGCAAGGCTCATCCAAGCAGCCCCGTCACAGAGAAAGCAAGTTTCACCGCCGCCAATATCAAAAGCCCCACCGCGGTCGGCAGCGCGATCCCGAGCAGCATCCATTTGAGTCCGCCCGCCTCCTTTTTTATCGTCAGGCAGGTGGTGGAGCAGGGCCAATGGAACAGCGTGAAGATGATGACCGCCGCAAAGGTGAGCGCGGTCCAGCCGTTCGATGAAAGTATCGAGAAGAGCTCCGCGCCCGTGGCGGTCTCGGCAAGCGCGCCGCCGCCGGTGTACGCCATCAAAAGGATCGGCAGCACGATCTCATTCGCGGGAAACCCGAGGATGAACGCGGCGAGTATCGTGCCATCCAGCCCGAAAAGCCGCGCAAAAGGGTCGAGCAGGCTGCAGAACGCCGAAAGCAGCGTGCAGCTCCCCGCCGGAATATTCGCCGCCGCGTGGATCACGAGCCCGGCCGGCGCCGCCACGAGCACCGCGCGGCCGAGCAGATGCAGCGTGCGATCGAGCATGCTGCGAATGAGCACCTGCGCAATCTTCGGCGGGCGGTAGGGCGGAAGCTCCATTAAAAATGACGAAGCTTCGCCGCGAAAAAGCGTCTTTGAAAGCAGTTTTGTAACGCCGAGCGACACCGCCACCGCAAGCACGATCAGCGCCGCAAGCGCCGCCGCGCAGCCGACGGGGGAGAGCCCGCCAGCGCCGCCGCCCGCAAGCAGCAGCGAAACCAGCGTTATCAGCAGCGGGAAGCGGCCGTTGCAGGGCACGAGGCTGTTTGTGAGCATCGCCGCAAGCCGCTCGCCCCGGCTCGGGATGATCCGGCAGCCCACCACGCCCGCCGCGTTGCACCCAAAGCCCATCGAGATCGTCAGCGCCTGCTTGCCGCAGGAGCCGCAGCGCGCAAAGCAGCGGTCGAGGCAGAACGCCGCGCGCGGGAGATAGCCGAGGTCCTCGAGCAGCGTGAAAAGCGGGAAGAAGATCGCCATCGGCGGCAGCATGACCGAAACGACCCATGCGGCCGTGCGGAACATCCCCAGCGCGAGCGCATCCCGCAGCCAAGCGGCAACTCCGATCGAATCAAGCAGCCGTATCAAGAGTTTTTCCACCCACGAAAAGACGGAGAACAGCAGCTCGCTCGGGCGGTTCGCGCCGATCAGCGTGATGTAGAAAACCAGCATCAGCAGCAGAAACATGATCGGAAACGCCGTCCACCTCCCCACGGCGATACGGTCGAGCCGCGCAGTCAGCCCCGCGCCGCCCGTCCCGCGCCGACCCTTTGCGACATTCACGGCACCGTTTTCCGCGCCTCTTCCCTCGCTGTTTCCCACACCGCTTCCCGCACCGTTCCCGCACAAAACGTCCGCGATCAGCCGCGTGCATTCGCGCCGGCAGGCGATGGCGGCGGCCTCGTTTTCGGCGCCCTCGGCATTCTCCGCAGGCAGGAAGGCGGCGCAGCGCTCGTGCGCCCTCTGAGCGGTTTCGGCGTCGTTTTCGCCGTTCATCACTTGAAAAACCGCCTCGAGCAGCGCGGAAAGCCCAACGCCGTTTCGCGCGGAGCAGGGGACCACAGGCACGCCGAGCCGCCCTGCAAGCCGCGCCGCATCGACCGAAACGCCGCTTCTTTCGGCCTCGTCGATAAGGTTCAGGCAGATGACGACGCGCGGCGTCAGCGCGAGCACCTGCAGCGCGAGGGGCAGGCTCGATTCGAGGGCGGCGGCGTTCACCACCGCGATCACGGCCGCGGGCGCGCTTTTAACGAGCAGATCGCGCGCGATCCCCTCCTCGGGCGACGCGGGATCGAGGCTGCGGCAGCCCGGCAGATCGACGAGCAGCAGCCTGCGCTCCGCACCCCCAACGCGGGCGCGGCAAACGCCGCTTGCGAGGGAGACCGTTTTGCCGCTCCAGTTGCCGGTGTGCTGCTTGAGCCCCGTCAGCGCGTTGAAAAGCGTGCTCTTGCCCACGTTCGCGTTGCCCGCAAGCGCGATCAGCGGCAGGCCGTCGGGGTTCCCGATCGCAACATATTCCCGCAGGGAAGCCCCTCGACCGCTTGAAAAGGAGGTCAGACCCATTCGGCGCACCTCCTTTCGGGAGCGCCGGCGAACCGCGAATATCGTGCGATGAATAGTAAATGCTCACTGAGAGAATTCCTATGAAATTTCATCTTTTTTAGCCTGCACGCATTTTCAACGCTCATTTTCACACCACCTCTCCGCAACCTCCGCCGCTTGCCTCGATAGACTCGGCAGATCGTGCCGCGCCGCATTCGTTGGTCGTGCTTGGCTCGTCGGACTGCGCTGCGCCGCCGCCGTTTGCCGTGACTACATCGGCGGACCGCGCCGCGCCCTCGGCTTGAACGAGCACCTTTGCCGCATCCGCATCCCGTATCGCCGTCACCGTGCCGCGAACAAGGTAGGCGGAAGGGTCCCCGAGCGGGCTTTTCAGCACCTTTTCCACGCGCTCCCCCTCGAAAAAGCCGAGCTCGATCAGCCTGCGCCTGAGCCCGCCCGAGGCTTCGAGCCCCGCGACCTGAGCCGGGACCCCGATGGGAAGCCGATCCATCGCCAGCATATCGAATCCGACCGCCATCGCCCCTATTGCCTTGCTATCGGCCGTTGCTTCGCCTGCCGCTTTCGCCGCCCTTGCCACTTTTTTTGATAGCGCCGTTTTTTTCTCCCTCGCAGCCCTCATGTCGCCCTCCGAATGCCCGTTTCTGCCATAGTATGCGCGGGCATGGGAATGGGTGAATATGGAAAAACCGAATAGCTGCGGTTGAAAAGCCATCGTCATATTTGCAGGTTCACAATACAAAAGGAAAACCGCGGGTAGATCAAATTGGTTTTCTCAAAATGCAGTACGCCGGCCGCTCTGCGCCGAGATCGCAGCGCGCGCAAAGTGAATAACGAGTTAAATGCCGCGCGGCAAAAAAACTCCCCACAGCAAGCAAAATGCCCCACGGCGGGCAAAACTCCCCACGGCGAGCAAAACTCCCCACAGCAAGCAAGCGACCCACGTCGAGCAAAACGCCCCGAGGCGGGCAGAATGCTCCGAGGCGGGGAAGCGTCCTTCGAGGCAAGCTCCCAAAACGGGAAAACGGCGGAATTTTCCGCCGTTTCCCCGAAAGAAAGGAGTCCATTCTGAGAAAATGTCATAGTCGGTGGGAGCTTCCCCGCATCGATATGAGTGGGTATGGGGTAGGGAAAAGCTCCGGTGAAGCGAAAGCCGCTTCTGAGGTGCGCCGGTGCTCGGAGTCAAGCCCGAGATAAGGGCGCGGCCCGTCAGCCTGTGTGCGGCCCGTCAGCCTGTGCGCGGCAAGCGGTTACTTCATCAGCACGGGCGGTTCGTCGCCGCCGTCGTCCTCGCGTGCAAGGATGAGGTTCGTGATGATGCCGAGTATCAGTGCGCAGGCGATGGAGGTAAGGGTGATGGTCTTGCCGCTCTTGAGCGTGAAATCGAGCACAAGCCCGCCCACGCCCGCGATGAGGATGACAGAAACCACGAAGATGTTGCGGTTATCGTTGAGATCAACGGGCTGAAGCATCTTGAGACCCGCCACAGCGATGAAGCCGTACAGCGTCATGCACACGCCGCCCATTACGCAGGACGGGATCGAGTCCAGGAACGCCACGAAGGGCGCGATAAACGCGAACAGCAGCGCCAGGAACGCGGCGGCGGTGATCGAAACGACCGATGCGTTGCGGGTGATCGCCACGCAACCGATGGACTCGCCGTAGGTCGTGTTGGGGCAGCCGCCGAACAGCGCGCCAACGAAAGAGCCGATGCCGTCGCCAAGCAGGGTGCTCGGCAGGCCGGGATCCTTGAGCAGGTCCTGACCGACGATGGTGGAAAGGTTTTTATGATCCGCAATATGCTCGGCGAATACGACGAACGCAACGGGGATATAGCCGATCGCGATGGTGCCGACGTATTCGGGGGTGAGCGTTTCAAAGCCCTTCCATGCCTTGAGGAACGAGAACGACGGCACGGAAACGAAGGTTTTGAACGATACGCCGCCGGAGAAAAGCTCCTTGATCGGCGCAAGGTCGATTATCTTGAGCGCATCGTTGCCGGTGGAGTTGCCGATGAGCGTGAACACGAGCGCAACGGCGTATCCGGCAAGGATGCCGAGAATGAACGGGATGAGACGCAGCTTTTTGTGCCCGTAGGTGGAAACGAGG
Source organism: Clostridia bacterium (assembly GCA_017523925.1). Classification (GTDB taxonomy): domain Bacteria; phylum Bacillota; class Clostridia; order Christensenellales; family CAG-138; genus PeH17. The sequence continues at coordinate 49,471 of JAFWVQ010000011.1, read as the reverse complement.
ATGACCGTGAAAAGCGTTACCAGCGCACAGATAAGCGCGATGTAGGGGGAGGCGGTCGGCGCGCCGCTCGCGGAGAGCACGTCGCCCTTCATCATGTCGCCAACGGCGTTGCCCGCGAGCGAAAGCCCGATTATGGCGACCGTGGGGCCGATGACTACGGCGGGCATGAGCTTGGAGATCCACTTAACGCCGACGAACTTGACGATGATCGCGATCACCACGTACACCAGCGCCGCAAAGCCCGCGCCGAGCACGAGGCCCAGATAACCCATCTCCATGGAGGCCGCGCCGGAGAAGGCGGCGAACATGGAGCCGAGGAACGCGAACGAGGAACCGAGGAATACGGGGCTGCGGAACCTTGTGAAAAGCTGATAGACCAGGGTGCCGACGCCGGCGCCGAACAGCGCTGCGGATGCGGTCATTCCGTTGCCCACGATCGCGGGAACGGCGATGGTTGCCGCCATGATGGCGAGAAGCTGCTGGAACGCGAAGATCACAACTGCGCCGAATTTGGGCTTGTCGTGGATGCCGTAAACAAGTTTCATTGCTTTTGCTCCTTGCTGCCCGAGCCCTCGGAGGTTCATGCCTCGCCCGCCCGGGGGTTATATATTAAAGGATACCGCATTTTGGCGAATTTGTCAACAAAATATGGCGAAAAAATTAAAAAATTTTGTTTTTTCGGCAAAGGATGCGGCCGATACCGCGTTCAAACCGGATAAAAGCGCCTTCGCACGGCGCTCGGGCGGGGGCGCGCGAAAGCCCACAAAGCGGCAAGTTTAGACAGCCTGCGCAGAAAATGCAGGCGGGGCGGGAAGTATCCGCTTGTCAATAGGGGGCGAAAGTGCAGATATTTGAACGGCTCCGCGCCGTGCTTCGTCCGTCACGCGCCCGTATCGGCCCCTTTTCCACTACTTTTACATATGGTTATCCACATTATCCACAGGTTTTTCCACAATAAAAAGCCGTTGATGCATGCGTTTTTGGCAAGTTATCCACATTATCCATGTGGATAAGCCGCAAAAATGTGGATAAGTCCGAAAAAACGGGCGGCAAACGGGCGGTACCAAAAAACGGCGAAAAACGAGGAATAATATATTTGTGATCGGCTCCGATATGCCCGAAGCCCATGTGCATAACTCGGAACACAAACTGTCGGCAAGGGTGTACCATCGCCGTGGTTTTCGGCAAATCAATATTGAGAAACAATGAATATATATTAATAATCGGATAAAACCGCTTGACAGCCAAGCCGTATTGCAATAGAATATCGGATAAGGAAAGGGAGGAGGAATGCTCAAATGAAGGCTTCCGAAAGATTCGGCGAGGCGATGAAGAAGCTGCTCGGGGCGCTGCTGTTCGCGGTGATCGTTTTGAGCGTGCCGCTCGTGCCGCTCGGACTTATCTTCGGCTATTTCACCGTCGCCTCCTGCGTGTACGAATCGCGCGAGGCGAGGGGGCTGAACGATCACATCTATTCGAGCTTCGACGAGTATTTCGAGGGGCGATACGCGCATCAGAGCATCGCCTTCCGATTGCAGAATGATTACGGGCTCACGCTGCCCGAGAATGCGGAGTTTCTCTACGGGCGCAAGCACAGCTACTTGCGCGGGAGCGAATACTTCTTTATGTTTCGCATCGTGCCGCGCGAGCTTCCCGGGTACAGCGAGGGGATGGAGGCTGACAGCCTCATGCGTATGATCGCCGATGAAGAGTATGATTTTTCCTTTGTGGACGCGGAGTGCGCGGCGGGCGGCTTCGTGAGCCAAGAGAAAGCGTTCGTGCTGGGCTATATTCAAAGCTATGATCCCGATGATCGCTCGCTCATGTGGCTCCCGAGCAGTGAGCCGTATTGGGACCACCCGCCCTACGAGCCCGATTCCGGCCTCGGCGCACGGGAGATCGAGGAGGAAACGATGGGAAGGGAGGCCAAATACGAGGGCGAGGATATCCGCTTCCACCACAGCGCACCGTCCTCGCACGCGTTTCGCTGCACGCTTTATTCCACCCGCTGCACACCCGAGGAGATGGTGTTTGCAGTATCGTACTGGTGGGGATAAGGCGCGGAAAAACTGTTTTTATGCTGATAAGGTAAGGAAGGGGCACTCCCGGGCTCCTTCCTTAAATATTGCATCTATCTGCGATCCTATTTGAAAGCGGCATCGCTTCAGCGCAGCGCGCCCTCCCCGCGCTTTTTCAGCAGGCTTTTTTCCCACAGCGCCACGGCGTAATACATTATCGCGGCGAGCGCGCAGAGCACCACGATGCTCGCCATCACGAGATCGAGCTTGAACACCTGCCCGCCGTACACGATCAGGTATCCGAGCCCCGCCTTTGAAACGAGGTATTCGCCCACGATCACGCCCACCCAGCTCATGCCGACCGAGAGCTTCAAGGCCCCGATCAGCGTTGGAACGCTTGCGGGAAGCACCACCTTCATAAAGGTCTGCAGCCGCGTTGCGCCGAGCGTGCGCATCAGAAGCTGCTTCTCCGAGGAGATATCGTTGAAGCCGGTGAGCACGGTCATCACCGTTACCACGGTCGAGACCAGCAGCGCCATCACCACGATCGCCTCCACGCCCGAGCCGACCCAAACGATCAGTATCGGCCCGAGCGCGATCTTCGGCAGTGCGTTCAGCACCACCATGTACGGATCGAGTATGCGCTCAAGCGTTGTGCTCCACCAGAGCAGCGCCGCGAAGAGCGTTCCCGCGAGAGTGCCGATCGTGAAGCCGAGCACCGTTTCAAGCATCGTTACGCCCACGTGGTGAAAAAGCTCGCCGCTCGAGGTGAGCCTTGCAAGCGTTTGCGCCACCCTCGAGGGGCTTGAAAAAATGAAGCTGTTTATTATGCCGAGCCTCGCCGATATCTCCCACAGCATGAAAAACCCGACTAAGAGCGCAAGCCGAACAGCGATTATGAAGCGGTTGTGCCGCCGCAGCATTTTGAGAAACGCCGTATGCGCCGCGCTTGCCGCCACGGGATCCCTTTGCGATCTTTCAGCGCGCATTGTCCGCACCCCCTTCCAGCTCGCCCCAAACCAGGTCGAAATACGCATTGAAGCGCGGATCCGTGCGCCGCTCCATCGGCCCGCCGCCGAGCTCCACCGCGATCTCCCGCCGAACGCGCGCGGGGCGGGACGAAAACACGATTATCCGATCGCCCATCGCTATCGCCTCGGAGATATCGTGCGTCACGAGCACGGCCGTATAACCCCCGCGCTTGATGATCGAATGCACCTCGGCGGAAAGCAGCAGGCGCTGCTGATAATCCAGCGCCGAAAACGGCTCGTCAAGCAGCAGCAGCTCCGGCGAAAACGCAAGCGTGCGCACGAGCGCCGCCTTCTGCCGCATTCCGCCCGAAAGCTGGCGCGGGTAATGCCCGCCGAACGCCGAAAGCGCACATTTATCCAGAAGCGAGAGCGCATACTCCCGCGTTTCGTCATTCAATCTGCCCTTTACCTCCAAGCCCAAAAGCACGTTGTCCTCGATCGTTCGCCAATCAAGCAGATGGTCGCGCTGCAGCATATAGCCCGTTTGATTATCCCTCGGATCGGGCGGCTTTCCCGAAACGAGCACACTGCCCGAGCTCGGCTTCACTATCCCCGCCAGCATCGACAGAACGCTCGTTTTGCCGCAGCCCGAAGGACCCACGAGCGAAAGCAGCTCCCCCTTTTTCACCTCGAAGGAGCAGCGCTCCACCGCCGGCGTCTCCCTCTCCGGCTCCTGATAAACCAGGCTCGCGTTTATAAGCTCGGCGACGGTCTCGCCCGCGCCCGAGGTTTTTGCCGCGCTGTCTAAGTTCTCCTCTGCGCCTGCTGTTTTTGCCGCGCCGAACGCAGCCTCCCCCGCGCCCGAGGTTTTCGCCGCGCTGCCTAAGGTCTTCTCCGCGTCGGCTGCCTTCCAATCTTCACTCATTTTCCTTCCCCCTTGTCACGAATGGGATGTCTACATATCCTCACAGTATTCATTCGGAGCGTGAACCGATACAGCTTTGCTTCGCGGATACGGAGGAAGGCCGCCGTGAAAATGCATTCATTTTTCGCGAATAGCGGCGGCAGAGGCGGCTGAGGCGCGCCTTTTCCTTTCCGATCCCGCCTCTTCCCATTTGCGCGGCGATTTGGTATAATGTATAATAATTCAAGATCAGACATCTTTTTCGGAGGTGCGCTATGGAATCGGAGCCGATCTTTATCAGCTACCGCTGGCAGGACAACCCGGATGACAAATACTTCGATAGCTTCGTGCGTTCCGTTGAGGAGATCACCGGGCTTAATGCCGCTTGGGATAAGGAATTTCTCGGAAGCGGCAATTTTAAGCATGCCATTGCGGGCAAGGTGGCTTCATGCATCGTGTTCATGCCGATAGTCACCGAGCAGTATCTGGCGTTCGGCACGCTCGGCGGCAGGGAAAACGATAATGACTACTGCCTTTTCGAGCTTGCAAAGGCGATCGTTGAAGGCAGGAAGATCGTGCCTATACTTTCGCACAGGGGCGGGAACATCCAAACCCCTTCCGAGGCGGAAGCGATGAGCGCCGCCGAGAGGGTGCTTTCGGCGAGCTGCACGGACGACGACCTGCGCATCCTGCAAAAGCACCTGCTTGCACAGAACGGCGTAAGTATCGACCCCCAATATGAAACGCGCGAGGATCAGCTCCGCGAAAAGCGCGAGAGCCTTTCAGCCCTTATTTTCGACACCTTCTGCAAGAGCGGCGACATACCATATTATAAGCAGTTTCTCGAAAGGCAGGCCGAAAGGCTGAATCCCGTGCGCATTCTGGGCGATTACAGCAGCGAGGGGCTGACGCTTGAGAATTCCTACGTTCCAAAGACCTTTCAGCGGCATTTGACCGAAGAAGAGCGTAACGAAAAGGAGAACCGGAGGGAGAGCGCCGCGCCGAGCGATATTGACGAAAACGGCCTGCTTGAGAAGCTTGCAAGCGAACGCTTCTCGGTGATCACCGGCGATGCCGGGCAGGGCAAATCCTCCTTTGCAAGGCATGCCTGCATAAGGCTTGCCAAAAGCGCCGCGCAGAACGGGCTTTCCAAGGATGCGCTGTTTCCGCTGTATTTCGAGTGCAAGGGCATCAAGTCCGAATCTCTTAACAGGCCCGCCGATTTTCTGAATGAGCTTGCGGAGGACTCGCGGCTCCCCCGCCCGGCGATCGAGGCGCTGCTTCGCCACGGCAGGGCGCTTTTCATCTTCGACGCAATGGACGAGGTCTCGCCCTCGCAGATGGACAGGCTGCTCGAAGCCATACACAGCCATCTTGTGCTGGAAAAAGAGTGGAGCTTTCGCATCCTTTTCACCACGCGCCCCGGGCAGAAGCTCGTTTCCGGCGGCGGAGATATGACGATCGACCACAGCCAAAGCACCGTTGTGCGGCGCTATTCCGTCAAGCCCTTCGATGAAAGGCAGCGCGATGAATACGTTCGCAAGCTCGCGCCCGCGCTTAGGGCGGATGAGGGCGTGAGCGAAGCGTTCCTCGCCGCTGTAAAGCAGAAGGAAAAGGAGCTAAGAGATTATAAAACCGTCTCGCGCAATCCCTTCATGCTTTTCGCGGTATTCTCCACATTCATTTCATGCGCGAAGCTTCCCGAGACCCGCTTCGATGCGATCGTCAGCGTGATGGACAATATGATAGAGCGCGATATGCAGAAGAACGGTTGCGCCAATATAGACGTTGAGGACGTTAAGACCGTGCTCGGCGCCGCCGCATATAGGCTCTACCGCGAGCGCGATGAGGGCATGCGCTCACAGGCGGAAAAAGCCGCGCTTATTGAAAAGGCAACGGAGCTATACAGGCTGGATAAAACCGATAGCGATGACCGCAAGTTGATCAATGAATACAAAACGCTCTTCGGCGCAGGCGGGCTATTCGATGAAAGCGGCTTCCGGCATGAGTTTTTGGCGGCGACCTATGCCGCGTATTACCTGCTGTTTCTGATGAAAAGACGCACAAAAGGCGGCAACAGCCCGATCGACGAGACCGAGGCGGCCGCGCTCCGAAGCGGCACGGACTACTGGAACAGCGTGACTGAGGCGCTGCTCTGCCTGCTGGACAGCACGAGCGAGGACAGCAAAACCTATCTTGAACCCCTGCTCGAGGAGCTGCAAAATGCGGATACGCCGGAGTACGATACGCTCTGCGGCGCTGTTTCCCAGTTCAGGCGTCACAGGGCAAGGGCAGCGTCTGCACTTCTCTCGGGCATGCTTGAAAGGGGCTGCGATGGGATCGAGAGCGGCTCTCCAAATAACGGTAAGTTTATCTGCAAAAAGGGCGCGAATCCCTATGAGGAGCTTTTCTATTATCCCGCCGTTTACCCGGCACTTCGTGAGTTTCTGCCCAATCTCTCCACGGATGGCGGCTCGGCGGAAAGGGAATATCTGCGAGGGGAGCTTAAAAAGGAGGTTTGCGCGCTGTTCTCCGAAAACGAGTGGGAATGCCTGCAAAGCGTTTATGTTGCCCGCGTGGACAGCGCGTATCCGGAATCGGTACGAAAGATGGAGAAGGCCGCGTATAGGGGGGATAAGGCGCTAAAGGACGACCGAAGGGCTGAGTTGTGCCAACTATTATATGACAACGCGTATAGGCGGGATAAGGCGCTAAAGGGCTTTGTTCGAATTCCGGATGGAGAGACCAAGATCGGCAGCGGGGCTTTCTACGGCTGCACCGGTCTTACAAGCATCTTCATCCCAAGCAGTGTAACCGAGATAGGAGGTTCGTTTTTTGGAGGAGCTTTTTCTTACTGCACCGGTCTTACAAGCATCATCATTCCAGACAGCGTGACCAAGATCGGCATTTCGGCTTTCGAAGGCTGCTACCTTCTTACAAGCATCACCATCCCAAGCAGTGTAGCCAAGATCGGCGATAGGGCTTTCTTCCGCTGCACCGGCCTTACAAGCATCACCATCCCAAGCAGCGTGACCTGGATCGGCATTTCGGCTTTCGAAGGCTGCTACCTTCTTACAAGCATCACCATCCCCGGCAGCGTGACCGAGATCGGCCATTCGGCTTTCTCAGGCTGCACCGGTCTTAAAAGCATCACCATCCCAAGCAGCGTGACCAAGATCGGCATTTCGGCTTTCGAAGGCTGCTACCTTCTTACAAGTATCTCCATCCCAAGCAGCGTGACCGAGATCGATATTCGGGCTTTCTCCGGCTGCATCGGCCTTGCAAGCATCTCCATTCCCGACAGCGTAACCGAGATCGGCGGCGGGGCTTTCGAAGGCTGCACCGGGCTTACAAGCATCATAATACCAAGCAGCGTGACCAAGATCGGCAGGCGGGCTTTCCACGGCTGCACCGGGCTCAATACCGTCTATTTCACCTGCAGCGAAGCCGAGTGGAGACGGGTAAGAATCGGTTCTTTTAACACCCCCCTCACCTCCGCCGAAATAGTGTTCAACTATCGCGGATAGCGGGGCCATATCGCTTGCGGCGAGTTTATACTGCGGACAGGCTGGCTTTACGGCGCTTGACCTATGCTGGGCCCAGCTTATTGCGGGAGCCCTTTTTTGCCGAGGTTTGGTCCTATGAAAGCCGCGTCCCATGCCCCCGCAAATGCGCCGCAAAAAGCTTTTCCGCCATCGCGAACCGGCCTGCGCCCCGTTCATGCGGCAGAGTGCATCTTTTGCGGGGCTTGTTGCCGTGCGGAAAGCCTTGGCTGATGCTCTCCGCCGCGCCGATTTAGTATAATGTGCTTCCATAGCGCTTCATCTATTGACAGGCGGGAAAAGAGGTTCTATAATCTGCTTGAATTCCATGAAAACGGGAAGGAGAAAAAGTATGCAGCTTCTTGTTATAACCATCGACAGCACCGATGAATTCATGGCCACGCTCGAGGGTCTCAAGGCGCACGGCATGAACGGAATCGTTTTCCCGTCCACCAGCCTCAAAAACGCCCTGCTGGGCAGCGACATCGACGCGGCGCCGATCTTCGGGCGCGTAAGCAAGGTCATCAGCCACGACTTTGAATCGAGCCACACCGCGTTCCTCGTGCTCACCGAGGATCAGGTGGAGCACGCAAAGCGCGTTATCAGGCGCAATACGCAGGGGCTCGGCAAAAAGGGCATGATGTTCACCATCCCCGTGGGCAGCTATGAGGGGATAGATGAGTATTAGTGAAGAGTGAATAATGAATAATGAATAGTGAATAGTTGAGGATGAAATCCCGGAGGGATTTCTTCAAATAATTATTTAGTTATCAGTGATCAGTGGTTAGTGGGCAGTGGTTAGTGGGTAGTTGAGATCGAAATTCCTTCGGAATTTCTTCCGATACTGTTTGCTGCGCATGCGCTTCATCTCGCAGCCCCGATCTTAACCTTAATAACAACGAACGCGCCGGATCGCCGTCAACGCGGTTCAGGCGTCTCTTTTTGCGGTTTTTTCGGAAAAGCCGCCGAAATATTACGAAATCAGGAAAAGAAAATGCAAACGCTTCTTATCATCGCCATCGCCATGGCGGCGGGTCTTGCGCTTTCAAGGCTCATGAAGATACTGAACCTGCCGAACGTCACCGGCTACCTCATCGCCGGCGTGCTGATCGGCCCATACGTATTCAACCTCGTTACCGTCGAGAGCATAAAGAGCCTCAAGATCATCACCACCACCGCGCTCGGCTTCATCGCCTTCTCGATCGGCGGCGAGTTCAAGCTGAACTTCCTCAAAAAACTCGGTGCGAAGATCATAATCATCACCGTTGCCCAAGCGGCCGTGACGGTGCTGTTCGTCATACTCGCGCTGCGCTTCCTGCCCGGGGAGCACAGCCTGCCCCGCGCGCTGCTGCTCGGAGCCATCGCCGCCGCCACCGCGCCCGCCGCAACGCTGCTGGTGGTTCGCCAGTACAAGGCGCGCGGCCCCGTGACGGACACGCTGCTGCCCGTTACCGCATTTGACGACGCGATCGGCCTGATGATCTTCTCGGTCTGCCTTGCGCTTGCGATAGCGTTTTCCTCCGGCTCCGGCATGAGCATGAGCTCGGTGATCCTCGAGCCCCTGCGCGAGATCGGGCTTTCGCTGCTCACGGGCGGTGCTATGGGCGCTGTTCTCGCCATTTCCATGCGCTTTTTCCGCTCCAATGCGAACAGGCTTTCGCTGATGCTCGCGGCGGTTTCGCCTGCGTTGCGCTCTCGGAGGTTTGGGAGCTCTCCTCGCTTCTAACGTGCATGATGCTCGGCTGCGTTTTTGCGAATATGCGCCGCGACTCGGTGCGCGTGCTCGAGATAATCGACGGCTGGACGCCCGCGCTGTTCATGCTGTTCTTCGTTTTTTCGGGCGCGGAGCTGGATTTTTCGATACTCACCACGGTCGGCGTGATCGGCATCGTGTATATTCTCGCCCGCTCGATCGGCAAATACACAGGAAGCTGGCTTGGCGCCGCCATATCCAAGTCGGATAAAAACGTTAAAAAATACCTCGGCATAACGCTGCTTCCGCAGGCGGGCGTTGCGATCGGCATGGCGCAGATGGTCGCCGCGACCCCCGAGCTGCCCGCCGAGCTTGCGAGCCAGGTGGTGACCGTGGCGCTTTTCGCAACGCTGGTCTACGAGCTCGTTGGTCCCGTGCTCACCAAGCTTGCGCTCAAGAAGGCCGGCGAGATCGACGAATCGAACCTCGGCAAGCGCAGCCCGATCAAGAATATCGCCAGGCTGTTTAAAAGAAGCGCTGCGGCGAAGTGAGACCTGCTGCAGCGATCTCTTCAGCAAGCGGCACGCTTCTTGACAAGCCCTCCCCGTTTGCACTATAATATAGAATAGGTAAATAGGCAGCAGGCGTGTAAAATGCCGAGGCCAAACAAACGCGAGGTAATATTCCGATGAAAAATTTAACGACCCACGAGCTTCGCAGGCTCTTTCTCCGCTTCTTCTCCGAGCGCGGCCACGCCGTGATCCCCTCCGCGTCGCTGATCCCCGAGAACGACCCCTCGGTGCTGTTCACCACCGCCGGCATGCATCCGCTGATGCCCTATCTGATGGGCAGCGAGCATCCCGCCGGAACGCGGCTTTGCGACGTGCAGAAATGCGTCCGCACCGGCGATATCGACGAGGTGGGCGACGCAAGCCATCTCACCTTCTTCGAGATGCTCGGCAACTGGTCGCTTGGCGACTACTTCAAGAGCGAGTCCATCGCGTGGAGCTGGGAGTTTCTGACCGATGAGAAGTGGCTCGGCATAGATAAGGACAGGCTGTATTTCTCCTGCTTTGAGGGCGACGAGAACGCGCCGAAGGACGAATTCTCCCACGATCGCTGGGTGGAGATGGGCGTGGACCCCTCGCATATCTTCTATCTGAACGCGAAGCACAACTGGTGGATCCCCGGCACGAGCGGCCCCTGCGGACCCGACACCGAGATCTTCTTCGACACCGGAAAAGAGCCCTGCTCCGCGCACTGCGACCCCTCCTGCTCCTGCGGCAAGTACCTTGAGATATGGAACAACGTTTTCATGCAGTACTACAAAGCGCCGGACGGAAAAATGAGCCAGCTCAGCAAGAAAAACGTGGACACCGGAATGGGTCTTGAGCGCACCGTTGCAACGCTTCAGGGCGCCGAGAGCGTTTACGATACCGATGCTTTCACGAATATCCTTGCGCGCATCGCGGAACTTTCGGGCAAGAACTATAAGGATAATGCGGACACCGTGAAGGCCTTCCGCATCATCGCGGATCATATCCGCACCGCCACCTTCATGCTGGGCGACCCGCGCGGCGTTACCCCCTCGAACGTGGATCAGGGCTATATTTTAAGAAGGCTCATCCGCCGTGCGCTTCGCTACGCGATGCAGCTTGAGATGGGCGAGAATGCGCTCAGTAAGGTTGCCGAGACCGTTATCGCGGATTACGGCGAGGTGTACCCCGAGCTAAGCGAAAACGCGGAGCATATCAGGAAGGAGCTGGACACCGAGGAGCTCAAGTTCCAGCGCACGCTTTCAAACGGCATGCGCGAATTCGAGCGCATCAAAAATAAATTTGAAAACGGCGTTATCGACGGCGCAAGCGCGTTCCGCCTCTTCGACACCTTCGGCTTCCCGATCGAGTTCACCGTTGAGATGGCGACCGAGAACGGCCTTACAGTGGACGTTGCGGGCTTCCATGAGAAATTCGCCGAGCATCAGCAGAAGTCCAAGGCGGGCTCGGAGCAGAAGTTCAAGGGCGGCCTTGCGGACGCGAGCGAGGAGACCGCGAAGCTGCACACCGCAACGCATCTTATGCAGGCGGCGCTTAAAAAGGTTCTGGGCGACGAGGTGGCGCAGAAGGGCTCGAACATCACTACCGAGAGGCTCAGGTTCGATTTCTCGTTCCCGCGCAAGATGACGCCCGAGGAGATCGCGGAGGTCGAAAGGCTCGTAAACGAAGCAATCGCGGCGAACGCGCCCATCACCTGCGAGGAGATGACCGTTCCCGAAGCGCGCGAGAAGGGCGCGATCGGCCTGTTTGGCGATAAGTACGGCGAGCGCGTCAAGGTCTACACCATGGGCGAATACAGCTGCGAGATCTGCGGCGGTCCGCACGCGAGCAACACCGGCGAGCTCGGCACCTTCAAGATCAAGAAGGAGGAGGCCTCGAGCGCAGGCGTTCGCAGGATCAAGGCCGTGCTCATCCCCAACGCATGATTTATACGCGGGCGCTTCGGTTCAGCCAAGCGCCCGTGTTTTAAGATACGGCGGGCGCGCCTGCGGCGCGATGAAATTCGCCTTACGGCGAGTGAAATCTGCCTTCGGCAGGTGAAATTTGCCTGTGGCAAGTGAAATCCGGCTGCGCCGGGTTGAGAAAGAGATCCCAAGGGGATTTCAAATAATGAATAAAATCAGAAGAAACGCCGTCCAAAAGCCTTCCCCTTTGAGGGGAAGGTGGCTGAGCGGGGCAGCGCAAAATGCCCCCGCGGCGAGCGGCGGATGAGGTGGAAATGATCAGAAGAAACGCCCGTGGCGTTTCATCCTCAACTATTCATTATTCATTATTCACTATTCACTAAACCTTCCCGTGGCGTTTCCACCACAACTATTCATTATTCACTATTCACTCTTATCGAGGTGTTTTATGCCAAAAAACTTTTTCCAAGGCCTTTTCTCCGCGCCGGACGCGGGCGATGCGATCGAGGGCAAGCTGCTTTGCTATGATTGGCGGCTTGACGGGCAGCCGGCGGTGTTCGGAGTGGATATGCGCCTTTGTGCTCGCGCTCCGATACGATCGCTTCCCGTGCTCGCCTACGTCGGCTTCCTTCCCGCAGGCGGCGGTGAGCTCGACGGCAAAACGGTTGCGAAGGCGCTGAAATTCATCAAAAAATGCGCAAAGGAGCTGGAGCTTTCGGTTGCCGGCTATATCGAAACGAAGGACGAGCTGCAATACTACATCTACCTTGCCTCCGTTGCGGATTACGAGCGCATGAAGGCGCTTGCCTCCGAGGAAAAGTGCGTTGAATGCCGCGTTGGCGGGCGCACCGAGCCGGATTGGAGCAGCTATTTCACCGTGCTCTATCCCGACGATGCGAAGCGCGAGACCGTTCGCAACGGCGAGATCATCGCCGAGCTGTACAGCAAGGGCGATTCCGAAGCGCCGCGCAGGATCAATCTGCACCTTGCCTTCCCCACGGACGCCGCGCGCGCCGCGTTCGCTTCCGATGCGCTGAGCGAGGGCTTTGCGACCGGCGACAGCATCGACGGCTCCGAGGGCAACGAGGACTGCCCATTCGAGCTTTCGGTGCACCGCATCTGCGCGCTGAAAAAATGGGATATCGACGCGCTGACCGTGCACGCGATCCGCATCGCCGAAAAGCACGGCGGCAGGCTGCTTTACTGGGATTGTCCGATAGTGCCGGAAAGGCTGTGAGCGTCAGCGCCGGCGAATTGCGCTTTTCGCGCAGTGAAATCCGCTGCGCGGGTGAAATCTGCCTGCGGCAGCGCCTTGCGGCAAATGAAGCTGCTTCGCTAATGAAGGAATGAAGCCGCGTTCGGCTAATGAAGAAATTGAGGTGGAAATCCCAAGGGGATTTCAAATAATGTGTGCTTTCAGCGCATGATGCTTGCCTGCGGCAGCGCTTTGCGGCGCGATGAAATTCGCCTTACGGCGAGTGAAATCTGACTTCGGCAGATGAAATTTGCCTGCGGCAAGTGAAATTCGCTGCGCGAATTGTGGTAAAAATTCCTGCGGAATTTCAAAATTTAATTTGAAGAAACGCCGCCCAAAAGCCTTCCCCTTGAGGGGAAGGTGGCTGAGCGGAGCAACGCTCCGCGAAGACGGATGAGGTGGAGACCTGCACAAATCCCGCGAGGGATTTGGGTCCGATTAAAAGCAAGAAAAAGTTAAACAAAAGAAAAACCGTTAGAACGCTTGATCTCAATCGATCCGAAAATGCTCGCTCCGCTGCGCATTTTTCGTACCACCTCATCAGTCAGCTGCGCTGACAGCTTCCCCTCGAGGGGAAGCCTTGCGGCGCGATGAAATTCGCCTTGCGGCGAGTGAAGCCGCTGCGCTAATGAAGAAATTGAGGAAGAAATCCCACGGGGATTTCAAATGATGTATAAAATCAGAAGAAACGCTGCCCAAAAGCCTTCCCTTTGAGGGGAAGGTGGCTGAGCTGAGCAACGCAAAATGCCCCCGCGGCGAGCGGCGGATGAGATGGAAAGAATCAAAAGAAACGCCCGTGGCGTTTCCACCTCAACTATTCACTATTACAAAGCTATTCACTATTTCAGCAAACTGTTCACTATAACCAAATATCGGCGGCGGGAACTGCTTTCCCGCCGCCGATATTTCATTCGTCATGCGTCAATTTGCTTTTTCGTTCGCCGCATCAGACGATGCCGAGCGCGAGCCTCATTATCTCGACCGCGTCCGCCATGCTGATCGAGCCGTTGCCGTCGATATCCGCTCTTGCGATGCCGTCCGCGCCGAGCATCTCAAGCCCCATCGCGTGGCGCAGCGCAAGTATCGCGTCCACCATGTTCACGGAGCCGTTGCCGTCGCTGTCGCCGAGAACGCCGTCCGTGGGCGGGTTCGGGATAACGTATTCGGGCGGAACGGGTGCATTCGAGCCGGCGCTGCCGCCGACCGCGATAACGCGGATGCTGCCGATATAGGTGCCGAGCACCGAAACGTTCAGGCTGTAATCGCCCGCCTCGCCTGCGCTGTATGCGGGAGCCCATTCGTAGCTGACGCGGCTGTCGCTCCATTCAAGAGTCTGGGTCTGGCCGCCGATGCTTGCACGGAACTTGATCTGCGCATTCGCAAAAACCGTGCTCTCATCAACGCTTTCGCCGTTATCGAGGTTCACGAAGTAATCGCGAACGCCCTCGAGCGCCGCCTGCGCGGTGTCGGGCGAATAGATGCAGAGATTGCCGCCGCTGGTGGAGAGCGCGAAGCTCGAGCCGCTCGAAACGAGGTACAGCGTTCTGCCTCCGCCGCCGGGGCCTCCGCCGCCCGGGCCGCCCTGACCTGCCGCAACGGTGGTTATGCGGGCGTAATTGCCGCTCGGCGAGAACGCCCACGCCGCTGCGGAGGAGGCGGCAGTAGTGAGAGTGAGAGTGTAGCTCGGGTTCCAGCCGCCGCCGGACTGAGCATATGCAAGGTAGTAGTTCGTGCCGTTCACGGTGCAGTAAAGCTTGCTGTCCGCTGTCTTATACCAGGTATTCGCTTCGCCCGCGCCGCTTATCGCGTAGCCGCCGGTGACGGAGGAGACCGTTACGGCAGTGCTGCCGATCGAGCCGCCGCCCGAAAGCGCGTAGGTGTTCGCGGTGTTCGTTATGATCGCCCCAACGCCCACTTCAAGGCTCGTAACGCGCGCATATTGTTCGCTCTGCTCGCCCACGCTCTGCCAGTTTATCGCGGTTGCGGGGTTCACGGGCGGGTTGCCCGGGTTATTTCCCGAAGCGTTCGCCGAGGCGACCTGCGAGCCGTTCTTATACAGGCGGTAGCTCTGCCCCGACACCACGTCCGGACTTGCGAAGATGACCGTGGAGGATGTCATCGTGGTGTTGTGGTAGCGAACGACCGTGGAATAGATCTGCTGATTGGAGGAATTGTAAACAGCAAGCGCGTCGCCGTTTGCGAAGGTGAAGCTGCTGCCGCCGCCCCAGCCGGAGGAGCCGAAGCGCACGTAAACGCCGTTCTGCGGAGCCTCGACCATGTCGCTCGAGCCGACCGCGAGGGTGGTGCCGCCGTAGAGAGTCATCGTGCCGTCGCTGTCGAGCGCGAAATTGCCGCGCGAGGGGGTGAAGATCTCCACGAGCGCGCCGATATTGGAGAATTCGCCGTTGGAGTCCACGCCGTCGCCGTTGCCGCCGTAGCAGTGGTAGGTGCCGCCGTAGAGCCTGAGCGTGAACGCATAGCCGCCGAGATCGGAGTTTGCGGCGTTGATGCAGTCGTCGGTGCAGCGCATCGTGTAAACGCCCGAGTAGCCGATGATGTTCGCGCCCTCGATGCCCTCGTAGCTGGTGGTGATGTTGACGTTTATCGCGGAATCGTCGCCGCCCGCTTCGCCAAGGGTGGTGCGGAAATCGGCATGGATGCCGTCGTCGGTGCTCGCAAGCGTGTATTCGCCGCCGAGTATGGTAAGATTGCCGTTGGAATGCAGCGCATCGTCGGCGGAGTCGATATCGTAAACGCCGTCGTAGAAGGTGAGCTCGCCGCCCGCCTTGATGCCCTTCGCGCTCGGCATGGTATCCTTATTATAGGCGGTGTTCGCGCTGCCGCCGCAGGCAAGCACCTCGATATTGCCGCCGCGGAAGGTGGCGTTGCCGGCGGCCTGGAAGCCGTCGCACTGGGTGTTGATCGTGAATTCGCCGCCGCATACGTAGATATCGCCGGCGGTCTCGGTGAGGTTCTCCGCCTTCACTGCGTCGCCGCCGCAGGTGATGTCGAGCGTGCCGCCGTAGATATTCACGTTCGCAGAAGCCGCGATGCCCTCGTCGGCCGCGTTTATGGTAATATCGCCGCCGGTCACGTTGATCGTGCCGATCTCGGAGGTGTCGTCCTCAGCCTTGATCGCGTCGCCCGTTTGGGTGGTGACGGAGATATTGCCGCTGACGATGTTCAGCTCGTTCTCGCTCGAAATGCCGTTTTTGAGCGCGTTCACGTTCAGCGTGAGCTCCGAGATCTCAAGCTCGGAGTCCGCGCCGCTCTTTATGCCGTTTTTCGCGTTGGAATTGATATTCAGGGTGCCTTCGCCGTTGATGAACACGGTCGCGCCGGTCTTTGCCTTGATAACGGCGCTTTCGGCGTAGAATTGATTGGAAAGATCGCCGCCGTCCTCCTCGGGACCGTAGATATCGGCGTTGTTGAACTCCGAGTCGGTCAGGGTGTTGACGGTGCCGGCGAGCGCGGTGATAACGACCGCCGCATTTGAATTTTTCTTGATCGTGATGGGGGAAGTGTAGCTGCTGGTGA
This sequence comes from Clostridia bacterium, assembly GCA_017523925.1. Classification (GTDB taxonomy): domain Bacteria; phylum Bacillota; class Clostridia; order Christensenellales; family CAG-138; genus PeH17. Next base: position 33,090 of record JAFWVQ010000011.1, on the reverse strand, counting down.
GGTCGAGCTCGTTCATAAGGATGAACGCGTTGCCCGTGGCCTCCTTCTTAACGGCGATCGAAGCGTCGTTTGCCGTGCCGCCGAAAACGTATGCGCCGCCTGCTTTTTTGATCTCGATGCAGAGCTTGGTGTCGCCGCTCGCGGTGTAGACCGTGTTGCCGCTCGTATCGGTGGAAACGGTCAGCTCATGGTCGAGCTCGTCGGTTACTTGACGGCCCACGACCTCGTATTTATTGTCCGCGCCCGCGATAACGGTGACGGAATCGCCGCTGAAATAGAACGCGGTGTAGCCCACCGGCACGTCGCGCACGCAGGTGAGCAGGCCGCCCGCCTCGTCCTCGGCGGTGACGGTTATCCTTGCGATGCCGACCGCTCCGGGAACGGCCTCAACGGCGATGCGCTCGCCGTCCACGCGCACCGTGGCAAGGCTTTCGTTCGAAGAGCGGGCGGAAACGCGAACAGAGCCGCGCATTCCGCCTGCTTTCGCAATAATAACGGTCTCTGTGCTGCAGATGCGTTCGGTTTCAAGCCGGAGGGATGGCTGAACCCGAGCATGGAGGGAGGGAGGCAGCAGGCAAAGCGTCATCATCGCCGCAACTAATAGGGAAATAAGCTTCTTCATGATCTGTTTTCCTTTCCGCATTTTTGGTGTATCCGCCGCCCGCTCGATCGAGAGTCGAGAGTCGAGAGTCGGCAAAGACGCCCGCCTGAAACTCCGGGCGCCGATACGTTTTAAAACGCGGAAGAAGCAGCTTACGAACCGGAAAAGGGAAATAGGCCAGTTAACTCGCACGGAAACCCCTCCGCGCTTCCGTGAGAAATTATACTATACTTTTCTTAAAAAAATCTTAAAAGCAGCTCGAGTCTATCGGAAAACGGTGAAGAGCGCGAAGCTTTCCCGAAAAAACTTCGTAAAGCGCATTCCGGGGAAATGCCTTCGGCCGATATGCCTTGTTAACCGAGGATCCGGCGCGCTGAGCCCGCCTGACCGTCTTTTCAAATTGCTTTTCTGCTCCGTTTTGGCTTTATTTGGAAACGTTTTTATCGAACATTCTCGCGATAACGTCCACGATGAGCTTGATGTCGGTGCTGGTGGTGTTTACCATAAGGTCGTAATTGAGCTTGTCGCCCCATTTGCGGCCGGTGTAGAATTCGTAGTATTTCGCGCGGTTTTTCTCAACCTTGGTGATCTGCTTTCTAAGCTCCTTGACCGTCAGATGTTCGTTCTCGGGGGCCTTGAGGCGGCAGCGCTCCACCTTGGAGTTCATATCCGCATAAACGAAAAGCCGCAGAAGCTTTTTTTCGCGCAGGATATAGTCGCCGCAGCAGCCCACGATCACGCAGGGCGATTTTTCGCTCATCTCGGTGATTATGCGCGCCTGCTCCTGGTAGATGTTCTGGCTCTGCTCCATCAGCGGATGCTGCACGGGATAGAAGCTGTGCCCGATCGTGATCGGCATCAGCGTCACAGGGCGGTGCTCCACGATCTGCTGAACGTATTCCTCGGAAAGCTGCGTGCGCTTGGAGATCTCGGCGATGATCTCGTCGTCGTAATAAGCGAAGCCGAGCTCCTCAGCCAACCTTCTGCCGAGCTCCCTGCCGCCGCTGCCGAACTGCCTTGAGATGGTTATTACGTTATACATGGTTATTCCTCCGTTACAGCGTTTTTCAAGGGCATCCGCGCCGAATCGCTCCTGCAAGCGAGACCCCTGCGCCTTTACCATAGTATATTATACCATACCCTTTGCGTTTTGACAACGGCAGAGAGCAAAATTATTGCGAAAATGGCCGCGAGCGGGCGGAAAGCGGGGGAATGGACCCGAAAACGCGGCACCGTATCCGCGCCATGCGGGCGCGGCGGCGCGGCGAAGCGTGAAAATCGACAAAGAATCGACAATCCGCGCTTTGCCGTTGCTTTTAAAGAAAATTATGGTATAATAGGGTCTATTCGCGAAGCATTCGCTGTTCGCGAGGGAGTCCATTCAAAAAAGAAGACGATACGGAGGATATTCCATGAAAAAGCATACTAAGCTCATCGCCCTGATGCTTGCGGCGATAACGGTGCTCTGCCTGCTCGCCGCGTGCGGGGACAGAAAACAGACCGAGGAAGGCGCAAACACTGACCCTGCGGCCTCGGCGACCCCCGCACCGACCGACGCGCCCACCGGCGCGCCCTCGGGCGAGCACGACGGGCATAACCATGAGGACGAGGATCTGAGCAAGATATCCATCGGCAGGGTCGGCACGGTCGAATACACGATGGAGGATTATTTCAATATCTATCAGGCATACGCGCCCTATGCGGCGTACATGACCGATATGGAAGGCATGATAAAGGGGCAGCTCATCGAGACCGGCGCGCTGCTGACTCGCTGCGACGAGCTCGGCATCGAGCTGGATGAGGACGACGAAAAGGCGCTTGCCGAAAGGGTGGACGAGGAGCTCGAGTACGCGCTCTCCCAGATGATGATCGATCAGAGCATAGAGGGCGAGCAGGCGATCCGCGAGGCCCGCTTCAGGGAGCTCGAGTCGGTGCTCGCGGAGCACGGCTACACCGTGGAGCGCTATCTTGAGGAGGTACGCGGGGACCTTACAAAGACCATGCGCATTGAGAAGCTGCAGCAGCTCGAGGCGGACAAGGTCGAGATAAGCCCGGACGGCGCGGAGAGGTATTATAATGAAGCGCTTGTCGCGGATAAGGAGAAATTTGAAAGCGATCCCGAGGCGTTCACCTCGCAGTACGAGGCCTATATTAAGGGCGGAGGACGCTGCCCGCTCTACACGCCCGAGGATATGTTCAACGTGAAGCATCTGCTCATACAGTATGAGAATATGGACGTGGTATCCGAAACGGTCGAGGGCTTTTTCGGCGAGGAGCAGCTTGGGCGCATCGCCGCTGTGCGCAGCGCGCTCGAGGCAGGCATCAGCTTCGAGGATTTCTATAATAAGTACGTTGCTTCCTCCGAATACAACGATGATACCGTGTTCGCCACCGATGCGGATGCGGAGCTCTCCGAGCAGGAGCTTGCAGCCTATCTGCCCTTCCGCGAGCATGGCTACACGATGAACGAGCGGCTTCTCAACTACTATTTCGACGGCTTCAGCGTGGGCTCCTGCCTGCTTTACTACGGCGAGAACTGGAAGCTGCCCGAGGATATCGAATTCTATGCCGGCAGCTCGGATGATCTGATCGGCGATTACGAGGTCAAATTCCATGAGACCACGGACGGCGTTGGGATCGTGGAGTGCAGAAGCTATACCGCAGGCGGCGGCGTACACTTCATCTTCATCTCGGAGCGGCTCGAGAGCGGCGAAACCAAGATCGACCTCGGCAACGACAGCGACCCCGTCTATGCGAGCGTTTTCGACGAGTATAAGAAGAAGACCCTTGATGAAAGCTTCGCCGCGCTGCTCGAGGAATGGAAGCAGAATACGGTCGTGGAGCTCGACGAGGAGCTGATCGCGCACTACGTTGAGGCGTATTTCGGCGGGAGCGAAGCCCCGCAGGGATGAACCGAAGCTGGCCCGAAGCGAATTTTTGCGATAAGGTTGACTTGATTGCGTTTTAGATATATAATCGACCTATGGAACCGGGCAGCGGCGGACCGCCGCGCTCGGTGAAAAGAGAAAAGCTGTTTGGAGGAGAATAAAATGAAGAAGAACCTGAGCGCGATCGCGCGCATAATGGCGCTGCTTTTTATCGCGGCGATGCTGCTCCCCGCGTTTGCGGCGTGCTCGAAGAGCCCCGAGAACGCGCTGGTCGGCAAATGGAATGCGGAGCTCGATCTTTCCGGCTATATGCAGAAGATGGCAGGCGATGAAAAACTGTCGCAGATGGGCGTCGATCCTTCCGCCTTTGATTTCAGCGGCCTCACGCTGAAGATCTCCTATGAATTCGATAAGGACGGCAACTACAAGGCCGAGGCGGACGAGGAGAGCGCAAAGAACCTGATGAAGAATCTCGGCAAGGCGATGGCCGATATGTTCAAGGCTGCGATGGGCGATCTTTTGAGCGATGAGATGCTCCTTGCAGCGCTGGGCATCAGCTCCTGGGATGAGTTCGGAGAGGCCATGATGAAGGATGAGGATGGCGACGAGATCGATCTTGGCGGCCTCACCGGCAGCGGCAAGTACACCGTTGAGGGCAATAAGCTCACCATGACCGAGGATGACGGCGTTAAGCAGACCGCCGAATTCTCCGTCAACGGCACCGAGCTGAAGTTCACCACCTTTGAATCGAGCGGCATGGAGGAAAAGGACAACGAGATCATGAAGGAGCTTCTGCCCATCGTTTTCAAGAAGAACTGAACATTGGGTTAGTGAATAGTGAATAATGAATAGTGAATAGTTGAGGTGCGGATCCCGAACAGGATCCGTCCTTTATTAGTGAATAGTGGATAATGAATAGTGAATAGTTAAGGTGCGGATCCCGAACGGGATCCGTCCTTTATTAGTGAATAGTGAATAATGAATAGTGAATAGTTGAGGTGCGGATCCCGAACGGGATCCGTTCTTTATTAGTGAATAGTGGGTAGTGGGCAGTGGTGGGGGGTGCGGGCAGGGTGCGAGAAGGGTTTGCGGAGGGGTCGAAGAGGGTACGGACGGTACATTTTTATGTACCGATTTTTTGGCTCGTCCGCGAAAAATACAGACAAACGGGCATTTTTTCAAAATAGGCGAAAAAGGCGGAATATCCGACAGGAATGGCCATTATATACAGAGTGCGAAAAACATAGGTGATTTCAGCAAAAAACGGGACAGCCTGACAAAAAAATTGTATCGCTAAAATCAATATTTCAAGCATTTATTTGCATTTTTCGAAATAGTGTGTTACAATACAGTCCCCGATGAGTTTCGGCTTCGATCGCGGATGGTGCTCCATCCGGAAACCGGCGCTCGGAAGGGGGCAGGATACCGTCACAGCGGCGCCTTACGGCGGCTTAGAACGCTCCGCCGCTCCCGCAAAGGAGGAACTGCGGGAAATCGTCCATCATTCCACGCCGCATGGCCGCATCCTGTCCGATAAACGTCGCTTGCCGCATCATTCGGCTTACCCGCACTGCGGGAGAGCAAGTTGCGCCCCGATCGGGGCGGCGCGGCAGGCCTCAAGGCAAAAGGAGGCAGTATGAAAAAACTGTTGATCGATGTGTCCGCCAAGGGAAGCACAGCCCTCCGTGCGGACGAAAAGGCCGCCTTCGCGCGAAGCGTGGCGGCGGGAAGCCCGCGCCGGGTCAGAAATGGCGGCAAGGGGCTTCTCAGAAGGATATGGGACGATCGGCTGATCATCTCATGCGCGGCCGTCGCGCTGCTCGGTGCGGTGGTCATCGGCTCCCTGCTCAAGGGCGGCGTCGGGGCCGAGGAAGCAATGCAGCCCGAAAGAAACGCGCTCCTGCCCGCCGAGGCGATCACCGCGGCGCCCGTGGAGCAAGCATCCGCCCCCGCGCTCGCGCTCACGGCGCAGCCCGCACCCGAACCCACTCCGGAGCCCGCGCCCACGGCGCAGCCCACTCCGCAGCCCACGCTCGACCCCAATGCGAGCGGAGAGAACTCCGCAGCGTTCAGGGATATGCCCATTTTCACCTCGGTGAATCCCCCCGTTGAGGATTACTCCGAGCGGCCGCCCCTGCCGCCGATCATCACGCCCGAGCCGTACACTCCCGTGGTGACCGAGGTGCCGGAGGTGACCCCGGGCATCATGACGAGCGATAATCTGGTGCTCGTTCGCTACGGCGAGCACAATGACCTCATCCCCGCCGTGCAGGAAAGGCTGATGATCCTGTGGTACATGGATCAGGACGAGCCGACCGACTATCTCGGCAGGGTGACGACCTCCGCGCTCGAGGTTTTCCAGCGCAGAAACGATATCCCCGTTACCGGCAAGCTGAACACGCGCACCTACAACGCGCTGTTCAACAACAACGCCAGGAGCTATCTCTGCACCTTCGGCGATTCCGGTTCGGACGTTGAGTTCATCCAGGATAGGCTGTATGAGCTCGGCTATCTCAAAACGAAGAGCGGCAGGTTCGACGACGCAACGCTCGACGCGGTAAAGGAATTTCAGGAATTCAACGATCTTGGCGTGGACGGCAAGGTCGGCAGAAACACAAAAGAAGCGCTCTATTCTGAGGACGCGAAGGCGAGGATGCTTGAATACGGCGACTCGGGCGACCGCGTGCTCACCTATCAGCTCAGGCTCAAGGAGCTTGGCTATCTCACCACGAATCCCGACGGCATCTACGGCACCGACACCAGGATGGCGGTCATGCGCTTCCAGGCGCAGAACGGCCTTGTTGTGGACGGCTACCTCGGGCCCGGCACCTGCGCCAAGCTCGAGAGCGAGGACGTGAACGGCAACGTGCTGTCCTACTCGATGCACGGTTCGGACGTTATGAACGTTCAGGCCCGCCTGTACGAGCTCAACTATATGCGCGCTCAGGACGTGAACAGCTATTTCACCTCGCTGACCGAGCAGGCGGTAAGGCTCTTCCAGCGCAACAATGGGCTGGACGTGGACGGCAAGGTGGGCAAATTCACGATGAATAAGCTCATGAGCGGCTCCGCCGTGCGCGCCTCGTCCCCCGTGGTGCCGCAGAGCAGCTCCGGCGGCTCCGGCAATTCCGGCGGCTCCGGCAATTCGGGCGGCTCCGGAAACTCCGGCAACACCGGCGGCAGCGTCAGCGCACGCATAAACAACTTCCTCTCCATCGCGAGGACCAAGCTCGGCAGCCGCTACGTTCGCGGCGGCAAGGGTCCCTCCGTGTTCGATTGCTCCGGCTTCGTGTACTGGTGCATGAACAGGGCGGGCATCAACCAGAGCTACATGACCAGCTATATGTGGAGAAGCTGCACGCGCTACCCGCGCAACAACAGCATCTACAACGTCAAGAAGGGCGACGTGATCGTTTACTACGGCCACGTTGCGATATGCAGCGGAAGCTGGATGCAGATCGACGCCTCGCAGTCCAACGGCAAGGTGGTCGAAAGAAGCTTCAACAGCCCGTATTGGTACAGGAATTTCATCTGCTCGTTCCATATCTTCAACTGATGCGCGAACGGGGGACAACATTCCACATACCGGCAGAATAGCTCCAAAAGGAAGGCTCGAGGGCGTGTCCGCATAAGGAGATGCAGGTTTTCAGCCGAATATAACACTTTTTCCAATACAAACGCTCCGGGAATACCGTTCGTATTCCCGGAGCTCATTCTAATTCAAGATGTCGGCTGAAAACCGCGCAGCGCCTAAAAAGAGCAGATTTTCGTGTCAGACGAGGCGAAAAGCGGAGAAATACTCGGAGTGGTCTTTCGAGCATTTTCAACGATGTATGGCGCGAAAAGATGCCTTTTGAGGCTGTTTATCCTTATGCGGATGCGCCCAAGGGGCATAGCCCTTGAAACCTTCCTTTTTCGCACGATTCGGCCCCGGGCGTTTGCCGCCGGGCCATGCGATTGACAGAGGCTCCGCGGGATGGTATTATATTAGCGAAAAAACACTGTGGAAAGGTGAAAAATATGAAGATGAAACTCAATTGGCTCCTTGCGCTGCTGCTTGCGGCAGCCGTCGCGCTCTCCCCGATCGCCTCCGCGCACCCCGTGAGCGCCGCGCAGGCCACTCCCGAGGCGGAATATGCGGTCCGCACTGCGGAAGCATACAATGAAAACGACTATCAAAAGCTCGCCGCGTTCCTCGAGCAGGACGGCGGCTCCGGCGTCAAGAACGGGCAGCGGCTCTCTGCCTCCTACGATGCGCTCGACCCCGAGACCTGGGGTGCGGACGCGAGCGGCGCTCCCCGCTTCCGCTGGGTAGAGGCGAACGGCGAGATGCGCCTGCAAAGCGTGAGCTGCGCGAACATACCCGGCTCGCTTCGCGGCACGCTCGACCTTTCGGGCTGCACCGCGCTCGAATCGCTCGTTATAAACACCAATTCGCTCACCGCGCTGAACGTGTCGGACTGCCCCGCGCTGTACCTTTTGAACTGCGCGCAGAATTCCATCGCCGCGCTGGATATCTCGGGCTCGAGCGCGATCCGCTTCCTCGAGTGCAGGTGGAATCAGATCCCGAATCTGGACGTTTCGCACTGCCCCGAGCTCTCGGTGCTGATCTGCACGGACAACCGCCTCAAAACGCTCGACCTGCGCTCGAACCCGCTCATCACGGGCGTGAAGTACCTTCGCATGGTGGATGGCGGCAATAAGTTCATCTCCTGCTATATCGCGCAGGATCCCGAGTACAACAACGAAAACCTCTTTTTCATCAGCGCGGACTGCGCCGACGGCTGCACCACCTATAACGGCTGGTACACCGAGGACGGCCGCTTCATAACCGATTACACCGTGTTCACGCCCGGCGAGGGCATCGGCACCTCGTTCGTTGCCCGCTTCACGCTCTACGGCTCCGCCCCCGGCGATGCGGACGGCAGCGGCAGCGTTGACCTTGCGGACGCGCTGCGCATCATGCGCATCTCCACGAGCCTCTCGCCCATGCAGAACGGCGCCGGCGCGGATGTGAACGGCGACGGCACGGTGAATATGATCGACGCAATGCTCGTTATGAGAAGAAGCATGGCGATCTATTGATGCATGGAGAACGGTTAATAGTGAATAGTGAATAATGAATAGTGAATAGTTGAGGTAAAAAACCCGCCGAGCGGCGGGTTTTTTGATACTGTATGGTTCTTAAAACAGGGCCGGGATGATGCCGCCGAGCCAATCATAAACGCCGTGCATAACGATCAGCGAAAGCAGGGTGCAGCTTTTCAGCTTGAGGCGGGATACGGCGAACACGATGCCGATGATGAAGATCAGCGCAAGGTTGACGATGCCCGAGCCGTTTATAACGTGGAAAAGCGCGAATATGAGCGCGGAGCCGAGCACTGCGGCAAGCTCCGTATTGAAGACGCGCTTGAGCTTTTCATAGAAGAAGCAGCGGAAAATAAACTCCTCGCTTGCGCCGATCGCGATAAGGAAGTACGCAAGCTTGTAAAGGCTGTCAAAAAGCCTAAGCTCGCTCTTTGCGGGAGTAAAGGTGATCGCGCCGAGCGCACTGAGCAGGTAAAGCAGGCCGTGAACGGCGGCGCTGAGCAGAATGCCGAGCAAAACGCCCACGGCAAGTTGAGCGGGCAGCCCGCGCTTCGTGGGGCGAAGCGTCACAAGCCGGTCGCGCCTGATGAGGAGTATCGCGATGGCGGGAAGGGCAACGAGCCAAGCAAGCGGAAAGCGCAGCGCGAGCCGCAGCGCCTGCGGAAAGCCCGTCATAACGTTTCGCTGAAAGAGTATCACGCCATAGCCCACAAGCATCGTCAGAACGAGGCCTGCGGCAAGATCGGCCGTTTCTTTCATCCGCTCGGGCTTTGTGAGATTTGTTTCGATATCGCCGTTGATCATCCTCAATACCTTTCGTCTATCCTATGATAAAGCTCCAGATACTTCTTCGCGCTCTCGTCCCAGCCGAGGTCGGTATCCATCGCCCTTGCGGCAAGGCGCTTCCACGCCTCGTTATCGTTTCGATACAGCTCCACGGCGGTCTTGCAGGCCTCGTAGAGCTCGTTTGCGGAGTAGTTGTGGAAGGAGAAGCCGTTGCCCTCGTCGGTGAATTTATTGTACGGCTGAACGGAATCAGCAAGTCCGCCCGTTTCGCGCACGATCGGCACGCAGCCGTAGCGCAGCGCGATCATCTGCGAAAGGCCGCAGGGCTCGAACGCCGATGGCATAAGGAACATATCCGAGCCGGCGTAGATCCTTCGCGCAAGGCCGTCGTTCATCTCGCAGCGGAAAGCGATACGCCCCCTGCCGTAGTCGGAGCCCGCAAGGAAGCCGAAGCGGTCCTCGAGCGAGCGGTCGCCCATGCCGAGCACCACGATCTGCATGCCCATATCCAGAAGCCCGGGCAGCACCGAGAGCACGAGGTCGAGCCCCTTCTGGTTCGTAAGGCGCGAGATAACGGCCGCAACCGGCACAAACGGGTCCTCATTCAGCCCAAGCTCCTTTTGAAGCGCAGCCTTGCATTTATATTTGCCCGAAAAGGAATTTTTGGAATAGCGGCAGCAAAGCGCCTTGTCCGTCCACGGGTTGTAGCTCTTGCGGTCGATGCCGTTCAAGATGCCTGTGATGCCGTCGGCGCGGCTTGCAAGCAGCCCGTCCAGCGTTTCGCCGTACATCGGAGTGGTGATCTCCCAAGCATAGGTCGGGCTGACGGTGGTCACGGTGTCCGCATACACAATGCCCGCCTTCATCGCGTTGATATGGGAGTAGTATTCGATCTTCGAGAGCCCGTGCTGGCCGATCGAGAGCAGCTCGTTTGCGAACTGCGGGCTCATCAGCCCCTGGTAGCGCAGGTTGTGGATCGTGAAAACGGTCTTGACGTGCGCAAACTCGGGGCAAACGCGGTACTGCTCGTTCAAAAGCAGCGCGATCAGGCCGGTCTGCCAATCGTTCAGATGGATGATATCCGGAACGAGGTGCAGCATCAGCATCATCTCGAGCGCGGCGCGGCAGAAGAAGCAAAACCTTTCCGCCTCGAAATCGCCTTCGCAATAGACGTAATCCTGCTTGAAATAGTATTCGTTATCGATAAAATACCACTTCACGCCGTCCTGCTCGATCAGCTCGATGCCGACGTACTGGCTGCGCCAGCCGAGGTTGACGTGGAAATCGGCAACGTGGGTCATGCGGCTCTTGTACTCGTCCGCAATGCGGCTGTACTTGGGGATGAGCACGCTCACCTCCGCGCCCTGCTTTTTGAGCGCGGCGGGCAGAGCGCCCACAACGTCCGCAAGGCCGCCGGTTTTGATAAACGGAGCGCATTCGCTCGCGATAAGCATAACTTTCATGTTTTGTTAACCCCCTTTGGAGAGATGGTGGATGACGGCGGATAATAGCAAATAGTGAATAGTGAATAATGAATAGTGAATAGTTAAGGTTGAAATTCCTCGTGGAATTTCTTACCGTTTTATCAAGCTCTCCCGCACGATCTCGAGCATTTCCCTTGGCGTTACCACAAACGGTTGTTTGGGGAAGTGCTTGATATTGCCGGTAACAAGATAAGCCCCAACATCGCGCTTTTCAAGAACGACCTCGTAGAAAGGCAGATCCTTTAAATCGGGAAGAACGATGCCCGACGGCGCGGGCTCCGCATAAACGCCGAACCGCTCGATGGAGGAAAGAAGAAGATCAACAAGCTCAACGGAAAAGCCGAACTTTTTTCTTAACAGCACCTCTCGGTACTCCTTCATCATCGGTTCGCTGTAAACCGGAGTAAGCTCGCCCGTGAGCAGCAAGCGAACGACCTGCACGGTTGCCGCATCGTCACTGCTTGACAGCAAAGCAGAAACCAGAACGTTTGTGTCGATTGCAGCAAACAGGCTCATGCATCGGACTCCTTGCGTGCAAGCGCTATCTCCGCATTTATTTCAGCAAGCGGCATATCGCCGGCTCCGTTTGCCTTTGCCTGCTTGCGAAGGGCATAGAATGCTTCAAGAGCGCTCGATCTTGTGACGCTTGCATCCGATGCGGCGATCTCGAAGGGGATCCTGCGCTCCCTGACGACGGCGCGAGCGAAGATATTTATAGCGGTTGAGGCGTTCATGCCGAAGTCGCGGCATAAACAGTCGAATTCTTCTTTCAGAGCTTCATCCATACGGACGCTGAAGGTAGATTGTGCCATAAAAAACGCACCTCCTTTGCCTATATTATATGCAATGAGGTGCGAAAAGTCAATCTTTTTAACACAATAGGTTAAAAATGCCATAAAGCGTAACGGGCACGCAGTAAATCATCTGAACGCCGCCCTGTTTCTCCAGGTGCTCGGAGTGAAGAGCAGCAGCATCGGCCAAACCTCGAGGCGGCCGATCAGCATGTCCAGCGCGAGCACGATCTTGCTAAGATAGCTCATATGAGCGAAGTTCTCAACGGGGCCGATCGCGCCGAAGCCGGGGCCGACGTTGAAAATGCAGGCGAATACGGATGAGATGCTGGTCTCAAGGCTGTATCCGTTTATCGAAACGAGCAGTATCGAAACGAAGGTCAGCGCGATGATGGCGGAGAAATAGACCAGCACCGAGCGCACCACGGGCTCGGCAACGGGCTTGTTGTCGATGCGCAGGGTGTGAACGTACTTGGGATGCGCGAGCCTGCGAAGCTCGTTCCAGCCGTTCTTGACGAGGATCATAACGCGCGAGGTCTTGATGCCGCCCGCAGTGGAGCCCGCGCAGCCGCCGCAGAGCATAAGCAGCAGCAGTATGGCCTTGGAAAGCGTTGGCCACTTGTCGAAATCCGCGGAGGCGAAGCCCGTCGTGCTGTAAATGGAGGCCGCGTTGAACGCCGAATGGTGCAGCGCTTCGCCGAGGCTCGGGAAGAGCGAGCGCGTGTTCAGCGTCAGCACGGTGACCGCCGCGGCGTATATGCCGAGGAACCACCAAAGCTCCTCGTTTTTGAAGGCAACGCCGATCTTTTTAAGCAGGATATAGAAATACAGGTTGAAGTTCAGCGCGAAGAGCATCATGAAAACGCCCGCCACGATCTGCAGATAGAGGGATTGCCCTATGAAGCCCGCGTCCAGCACCATGAAGCCGCCGGTGCCTGCCGTGCTCATCGCGGTGGTGAAGGCGGCATAGGGGCTCATGCCGCCGAGCAGAAGCAGCAGAGCCTCGATTATCATTAAAACGAAATAGATCGCGTACAGTATCAGCGCCGAATCCTTCGCCTTTGCAACCAGCTTGCTCACGCTCGGCCCCGGCACCTCGGCGCGCATGATGTGCATAGAGCGCTCCTTGGAGAGCGGAAGCACCGCCATAACGAAAACGAGCACGCCCATGCCGCCCACGAAGATGATGAGGCAGCGCCAGAAGCCGATGCCGTGCGGGATGGCGCTTATCGCCTCGCAGACCGTGGCGCCGGTGGTGGTGAAGCCCGATGCGGTTTCAAACACCGCGTCGATATAGTTCGTGAAAACGCCGCCGAAGAGGAAGGGCAGCGCGCCGAGCAGGGACATCATAAGCCACGACAGGGCGACCACAACGAAGCCTTCCTTCGCGTAAAAGGAGGTTTTGGTGGGGCGGATCATAAGAAGACCCACGCCGATCACGACTATTATCGCGTCCGAAACAACGAGCGCAACGAGATCCTTCCCTCCGGTGAAGAGGGAGATGAGGATGCAGCTCACCATCAGGGCCGCCATGCTGAGAAGTATCTTTCCCAGCATATTGAAAACCATTTTATAATTCAAATCAAGCGCTCCCGCTTAGAATTTCGATAGAGTAAAGCCGCTGCCGCGCTCTTCCTCTGCGTTCTTCCTCCGCTCCGCTCTGCGGAAGAAAAGCTCAGTGGATGGGGCCGGTCAGGATGCCGGTGAGGTCGTTGAACATCTTTTTCTTCGTTACGATTATCACGCTGTCGCCGCTTCGGATGCAGTCGTCGCCGCCGGGGATGATCGTTTTTCCGGAGCGCACGATGCAGGCGATCAGCAGCTCGCTGTGCAGGTAGCGGTTCAGCTCCCGAAGGGGCATGCCGTACATCGGATGATTGCCCCGCGCAACGAATTCAAGCGCCTCTATGCGCCCGCCCACAAGCTCGTGCACGGTCTCAACGCTGCTCTCGTCCGGGCTGCAGCTCATCGCGCGAACGAAGGTCAGGATCTTGTTTGCGGTGATCTGCTTGGGCGAGATCACGGTGTCGATCGCGCCCTCGGGCAGCACGGTGGTCAGATTATCGTTGTTTACCTTAACTATGACCGTTCCCGCGCCCTGAAGCTTGGCGGATATGCCGCTGATGAGGTTCGTTTCGTCCATGCCCGTGAGCGCGATGAATGCGTCCGCGCTGTCGAGACCCTCCTCCATCAGCAGGTCGTGGTCGGTGTTGTCGCCGAAGATGACGAATGCGCTCTTGAGCTCCTCGCTCAGAAAAGCGGCGCGTTCGGGGTTGTTTTCGATGATCTTGACCTGTATGCCCGCCTTCTCGACCTCGTGCGTGAGGTAGTACGCGATCCTGCTGCCGCCGCAGACCATGACGTTGCGGATCTTCTTCTGCTTCTCGGGATAGACCGTGCGCAGGAATTTCGCAAGCTCCTCGGGCGCGGCCGTGATATGCAGCTTGTCGCCCGCTTCGAGCACGAAATCGCCCTTGGGGATATAGCAGTTTTCGCCGCGCTGGATCGCGCAGATAAGCACCTTTATGCGGAATTTCTTATAAAAATCGAGCAGGGACAGCCCGCAGAGCGGGTTTTCGCTGCCAAGACGGATGCCAACAAGCTCCACCTTGCCCTTCGCGAAGGTCTCCACGTTCAGCGCGCTCGGTATGCGCAGTATCCTCGAGATCTCCTCCGCCGCCGCCAGATCGGGGTTGACCGCCATCGAAAGGCCGAGCTCCTCGCGCAGGAAGTTGAGCTGAGCGGTGTTCACGGGGTCGCGCACGCGGGCGATGGTGCGGTATGCGCCGAGCTTATGCGCGATAAGGCAGCAGAGCATATTCACCTCGTCGTGCGCGGTGGCGGCGATCAGCACGTCCGCATCCTGCACTCCGGCCTCGCGCTGCACGCGGTAGTCGGCGCCGTTGCCCTCCATGCAGATCGCGTCCATCTCGTTTGCGGCGCGGTCGAGCACCTCGCGGCTTTCATCGATCACAACGATGTCATGCCCCTCGAGACTCAGCTTTCTTGCAATGGTCCTTCCGACCTTGCCCGCGCCCACAACTACGATATTCATAAAGAATCGCTCCTTGATACAAGCCTTGGGAAGCCAAAAAGCTTCCATTATAAAAAACGATTGAATTATATTACTTTTTTTACAAAAAAGCAATATGCCGCAAAGGACTTTTCATCCGTTTGCGGCATTATATTTCTTTCGATTATTTGAATACGCCGCCGTTTGCGACGTTTATCGCGTCCGCCTCGGCCTCAAGCGCGGCCCAGTCCGCCTCGCTCAGATGCATAACGTACATCACGTTCTGCTTGCAGTACTGCGGGCGCTCGAGCAGGTTATTGCGCAGCTTTTCGATCTCGCTGCGCCAGTGCTCCATGCTCACCGGATGGCCCCAGCGCGCGATCTGCCTGCTGAGCTCGGGCTCGATCTCGGCCGCCATGCGCTCGAGCAGAGGGATAAGGCGCTCGTTGTTCAGATAGTATTTTGAAACGTAGATGTAGCGAACGAGGAAGTCGTGCCGCCATTTTTCGTTGGACTCAAGCCCGCAGAAAAGGTCCATCTGGCTCAGCGAGCCGTTTGCGCTCGGAACGCCCTTTGGGTCGAAATAGCAGTGCAGCACGTCGCCCATCGCGCTTGTGAGCGCGAAGTCGGAGTCGTAGAAGATGGCCCTCCAGCGCACGGCGTAGTCCGTGGTGCGCCAATACTTCTGGTTGAACATATCCGCGTCCGTCAGGTACTGCCTTGCGATAAGATAGTCCATTATGCTCTCCGCATCCACCCACTTGGTGAACTCGGCGTAGCGCGCGTCGGTCATGGGGATGACCGTGTCGTTCTGCACGGCGTAGGCACGAACGCGCAGGAAGTCCGCATTGGAGCCCTCGAGCTCAACGGTGTTGCGCTTGATGATGTTCGCCGTGTCGGGGTCAACGCCGTAATGGGTCTCAAGGTAGTCCTCGTTCATGTTCTCCTTGAGATCGTACAGCCCCCAATATTCGCCGTTTATGTAAACAACGCAGAATCTCGCCGCCGATGCGTCCAGATTCATGTCGAGAACGGCGGTGCTTGCAAACGAATCGCGGATGCGCGCGTTCGACCAGTCCTGACCCGCGTTTCGAAGCGTGAGGCTCGAATAATTAGTGTAGTAATCGCTGCCGAAGAAGGGGTAGGAAACGCCGGAGCGGCCGTAGCCCGCGCGGAAGTAGAGGCCAAGCGATTTCTGGGGATATTTCCTCGTCGAAGCGCCCGAAACGCGCACGCCTGCGTGGGTCTCGAGCCCGAGCGTGCCGTCCGTTTCAAAGAACTGCATATGGCATTCGCGCTCCACGACCGGCACGAACGGGCTGTCGATCGCGTACATCTCGGAAAAATCGCCTTTGTCCATGCAGAGCGTGACCACGGGCAGGGTGTGCCTCTGCTCGAAAAGATAGGTCGCGGTCGCATCCTCGCTGATGAGCGAACCCGAAACCAGGCTTGCGGCGCGAAGCACGGTGTTTGAATTTATGCTTATCGGAGAAGTATAAACGGGGCTTGCCTCGGTGGGCTTGCTGCCGTCGAGCGTGTAGTGTATCTCGGCGTTCTCATCGTTCACGGAAAGCGAAACCGTGAAGGGAGCGGTCCTGTAAAGCTCGGTATCGGAGATAACGGGAACGGGGGAGTAGGAGGAATAAACAGCATCCGAATTGCGCGTGCCCTTGGTGGCGGTGGTGAAGAAAACGCGCTCGCCGCCGGTCGAACCTGCGCTTCTGCCGCTAGTTACCCCATAGCGCAGCGCGCCCGTTTCAAAAAAATCGACCACGCCGCCCTCGCCGTTCGTCAGATACAGCGTTTCACCGGAGGGGGAGATCGAAAAATGAGCGGGATTCGCCCAGTCCTTGTTGATCTTCGAGGTGCAGTTTATCGCGATATAGCCGCCAGCGGGTATCGAGAGCGCGGAGAGATCGTGCTTGTTTAGGTCGTTTCCGCTGTCCGAAAGGTGCCAGCCCGCAAGGGAAACCGCCTCGGCGGCGGGGTTATGCAGCTCCACCCAGTCCAGCTCGCCGCTGCGGGGCGCGCCCACCGCGCTGACCTCGCTGATATAAACAGAAGAGGGGTTGAAGCCTCCAACCCCCATCTGATCGGCAAAGCCGGCGGTAGTATTCTTTTCACCGGGCGTGGGCTTGGCGTAGTAGAGGATGCCGCCGTCCTCGCCGCGGCCGATAGAAACGTTTGGATTGAGCTGCTCGGGGAAGGCTATGCCGTCCTTGCGCATGCCGTTGTAGTTGAAAAGGAAGATGCCCGCATCGCTCAGGGAGAGCTTGAACGAGGCGTGGACCTCGCTATCGCCCACCATGTCCTTGCCCGAAAGCAGGATAACGGTGTATTCGCCCGCGCCGAGAGTAATGTCCGGAAGCGCCCATTTGGCGGGATTGTCCGCGCTGTCGGAAAGATAGTAGCCGAGAAGCGAAACGGGCGATGCCGATGCGTTGTAAAGCTCCACCCAGTCCGGACGGTCGCCGTCGTGGTCGATAAGGTCGAACTGATTGTCGATCAGAACCTCGTTTATGCGAATGGGATCGCTCTGATCCATGTTGTGCCAGGAAAAATCGCTGAAGGCGGCGCTTTCGGCGTTCGCCTTGCACGGGGTGGGTATGCCGGTGTAGGCAACGCCCGTGCCATAGCGGATAGCGCAAACGGGCTCGGGCATATCCGCGGGAAGCTCCATGCTTGAAACGAGATAGCCGCCGCGCGTGAACAGATATGCGCCGCTCTCGATGGAGCTGATTTTGAAGGTGGCGTTGAAGATGGGGCAAACGGTGCCGCTATCGATGTTCTCGCCGTAAAGCGCATCGCCAATGAAGCCCGAGCCCTGAAGCAGCGCCACGGCATAGCCGCCGGGAGCGATCTCATACTGCGGGAAGCGCCATTTATCCGCTTTGGTGTAATCGTCGGAAAGGTAATAAGAGCCGAGATCGACGGCCTTGTCGGAATTGTTGAAAACCTCGATAAAGCCGTCGTCGCCGCGCTTGACCTCGCTGATGATGAGCCCGTCCGGATTCTCCACGGCGGGCGGCACGGTCGCGGGAGCGGGTGCCGCGCTCGCGTCTGCGCTCTGATCGGGGACGGGGGTGGGGCTCGGCGGATTCGTTCTGCCCGAGCCGTAGTTGCGATCGTACCAAATAAGGAAGAACGCCGCGCCGCCCAGCAGAACGAGCGCAAGCAGCACGATCAGCACCTTCGTCAGCGCAGAGCCTCCCCTTGATCCTTTATCCACATCCTTGTGCATCTTTAAAACTCCTTCTTTGGTTTCGCGCGCCGCCGGCGGGAAAACCGCCCCTTGCCTGCAAACGCCGAAAGATAACAAGCATATTATACACTGCTTTTTCACAAAATAAAAGAGCGGATCCGATAAAATAAGCCGCTTTATGAATGGAATTTGGCAGCAAAGGGCGCATTGAGGATAAAATATTAAAGCGGGCATAGAGTATTAGGGGGATAGAGGGGCGTCGAATCGGCCGCTCGGCGGCGGTGGTGGTTGGTGTTTGGCGGTTAGTGATTAGTGGTTAGTGTTAGTGATCGGTGGACAGTGGTTAGTGGTTAGTGATTAGTGATTAGTGGGCGGCGTATCGACCGCCGCATTCGGAAGGTTCGGAAAGGACGGAAGGGTATGAAGAAAGCCGAAAAGAGAGCTTTTTGCGGCGCATGGCCGCGCATTTGGGAAACGGCGGGAGCGAACGCGCTGCTGCTTGCGATCGCGCTGGGGCTGTTCCTCGCGCTCGGGCTGCGCTCGGGAGCGGCGGCACAGGCGAGCTCCGCGCCGCGCACGCTCGGCGGAATGCACGCGGATTCCGAAGTGTATAAAGGAAAAAAGGGCGGAAAAGCCGCGCTTTTGATCGCCGTAAGCTGGAATGCCTCGGCGCTTCCCGCTCTGCTCGATGAGCTCGGCTCGCGCGGTGCGAAGGCAACCTTCGCGCTCAGCCCGAGCTTCGTGCGCGAGAATCCCGAGGCGCTGCGGCGCATCGCCGCCGAGGGGCATGAGGCCGCGCTTGCGGCGGACGGGACGGGCGCAGTTTGGGGCGAAAACGGGGGCGCAGCAGGGGGCGAAAGCGGGAGCGTTCGCGCTGCGCTTGAAGAGGCGGCGAGGACCGTGCGCTCGGTCTGCGGCCAAGCGCCGAGGCTGCTTTTCACCGGCGGCGACGAGGCGCTCTGCCGTGCCGCAAAGGCGCTTTCGCTTACGGCGGTGCGCGGCTCGGTCGATCTTATCTGCGAGCGGGGGAGCGCGGAGGAGATCGCTTCGCGCGCCGTGGGCAATATTTCAAGCGGCGATATCGCGGTTTGCGTGCCGACGGCGGCGTTTGCGGGGGCGATCGGGGATATACTTGATTATTTTTCGGTTTCGGGCTTGACGGCGGCAACTGTAAGCGGTACAATATACGATTGAGAAGGTATGCTTAACAGGCGATACGATAATACGAAAGAGAAAGGGATAAGAAACGCTTGATCTGTAAACGCACTCTGCCGAACGGTCTGAGGATCATCGGCGAAAAACTGGAAAACTACCGCTCCGTTTCCATCGGCTGCTGGGTCGGAGCAGGCTCGATATACGAGACCGCCGCGCTCCCCGGCGGCGAAACGCTTGAAGCCGGCACCGAATGCGGCATCTCGCATTTCATAGAGCATATGCTCTTCAAGGGCACGAAAAAGCACTCCGCGGAGGAGCTTGCGGAGCTGATGGACCTGCTCGGCGGCAATATGAACGCCTTCACGAGCAAGGACTGCACCTGCTTTTATGCGAAGGTCACGGAGGACAGCCTGATCGAGGCGCTCGAGCTCATCGCGGAGCTCGTTTGCACCTCCAAGCTCGATGAAGCCGATATCGAGCGCGAAAAGGGCGTGGTACTCGAGGAGATCTCCATGAACAACGATTCGCCCGAGGACGTGGCGCATGAGGCGCTCTGCTCGCTGTATTACGGCTCGGACCCGCTCGCATACCCCGTGCTCGGCTCGGAAAAGAGCGTTGGCGCGTTCACCCGCGGCATGATCCGCTCCTATATGGCGCGCAGGTATCGCCCCGAAAACATCGTTATAGCTGCGGCGGGCAATTTCGATTTTGATAAGCTTGCCGAGGCGGTCGCCGGCGCATTCGATCTTGCGGCGATCGCGAAGGGCGCAAAAAGCGCAAAAAACACAAAAACTGCGGAGGAGTCGAGCCCCGCGCCTCGGGCGGGCGGCATGAGCGCGGAAGGGGAGCGGGTGAAGCTCATAGAGAAGGATACCGAGCAGACCCATATCGCGCTGGCGTTCCCGGGCTTTGCCTACGGCGCGAAGGAATGCTATCCGCTGCTCGTATTGAACAATATCATCGGCGGCAGCATGAGCTCGAGGCTGTTTCAGAGCATAAGGGAGCGCAGCGGCATGGCGTATTCGGTGTATTCCTCGCCATCGTTCTTCAAGAGCAGCGGCTATTTCACCGTTTACGCCGGCACGGGCGAAAAGCAGGCCGTGAAGGTGCTGGAGATGATGCTCGGCGAGTGCGAAAAGCTGCTTAAAAACGGCGTTTCCGCGAGCGAGATCGAGCGAAGCAGGCGGCAGATCCGCACGGGCTACATCCTCGGCAGGGAGAATTCCTCCTCCCACGCGTCCTCGCTCGGAAGGAAGGAGCTGCTCGGCCTCGAGCATCGCACGGATGACGAGGTGCTCGCGCTTATCGACGGCGTGAGCGCGGACGACGTTCACGCGCTGCTGCCGATCGTCTGCTCCGCCGGCGCGATGAAGGCGGCGATCGTAGGAAGGCTCGGCGCAAGCGCGGAGGCGCTTCGCTCGCTTATCGAGCGCTGACGGCGAAAGCGCGAAAGAGAAAAGCAAAAAATACTTTGATTTAAGGAAGAATTATGGACAAGCTTGATAGGATCTTCGAAATGCAGAACCTTCTTGATACCGATATCCGCGTCAGAAGGCAGCTTGAGTTCACGCAGGAGGAATGGATGCAGAAGGAGGTGCTTGCGATGCTGAGCGAGCTCTCCGAGGTGCTCGACGAGGTGAACTTCAAATGGTGGAAGAACAAAAAGCCCGTGGATACCGAGGCGCTTCAGGGCGAATTGGTGGATATCCTCCACTTCTTCGTGAGCATGTGCCTGCATGCGGGTCTCAGCGCCGAAACGCTCTACAATAAGTACGTGCTGAAAAATCAGGAGAATTTCGACAGGCAGTACGGCAGAAGCGAAAAAACTGGCTACGAGGTCGTGAACGAAGACGGCGAGAGCGCGAACGAGTGACGGCGCAGGCGCAAAAATCGCGGCGCCGCCGGGAGACTGAGGAGGCTTAAATTGGAAGTTCTTTACATAAATAAAAATCAAAGAAAGCGCAGGCGCTTCAAAAAATCGGTGCTCGTTGTGGCGGCGGGCTTTCTGCTGCTGATGCTGCTGCTCCTGCTCGTGCTGATGCATTTCGGCGGCAGCGAGGGCACCGCGCGCATCGGCAGCATCGAGACCTCGCAGACCGTGACGGCGGTGGTGGTGCGCCGCGAGAGCGTTGTGACGGGCGGCGAGTTCGACCTTGCCGACCGCTATATGCAGGAGGGGCAGCGGGTCGCCGCCGGCGATCGCGTGATGGACGTGTATAAGCTCGGCTACAGCAGGGAGATAACCATGTCCCTGTGGCGCACGCGGCAGGAGATATACGAGGCGCAGCTCGGCGTGCTCGGCGAAGCGCGCGACGTGGAGCTGCGAAACTACGATAATGAGATCGAAAAGCTCAAAAAGGAGCTCTCCGATTCGGTGCTCTCGGGCGATACCTCGGGCGTGCTCGAATTGAAGGACAGGCTAACCATGTTCCTGACCGACCGCAGCGAGTATCTAAGGTCCACCATCCAGGAGACCGAGACTCTGCGCTCGCTCTACCGCCTTGCGGACGAGCGCGAAACGGCCGTTTCGGATTCGCGCATCGCCCTGATCGCCGATCGCGGCGGGCGCGTGAGCTATTATTTCGATGATTACTCCGCCGCTCTCAACGCGGATAAGCTTTCGATCGTGACCTCCGAGCTGATCGACAGCATCATCAAAAAGAACGAAAAATCGCCGAAATGGACGGCGGCGGGCGGCGGCGCCTACCGCATAGTGGACGGCAGCGAGTGGTACCTCGTTTTCAACACGCCCCTTTCGCAGGGCATGCGCGTTTCTTCGGGCGAGAAGCACTCGGTGGATATTCGCGGCTACGGCAAGTTCGAAGGCATCGGCGAAACAAGCTTTGTAAGCGGGCAGAAGGTGGTAAATATCATAAAGATCAGCGCCGATATCGGCACGCTTATCGATGTGCGCACCGTGCGCGCCGAGATCGGCTTCGCCGCAGAGGGCATCCGCGTTGAAAAGCGCGCCGTGCAGTTTGAGGACGGCAAGCCCTTCGTGGAGCTGATGATCGACGGCAAGCGCACCGGCGTTTATGTGAACGTATTTGCGGAGGACGGCGGCCACGCCATAATCGGCGCAAACAACACTTCGTCCGCTCCGCTGAACGAGGGGGTGAGATATTGGATACCGAAAAAGAAGCTCTTCAAATAGTGCTTGACGGCATAGAAGAGGCCTGCTGCAAGGCGGGAAGGAGCCCGAGCGAGATAAGGCTCATCGGCGCGACCAAGTTCAAATCAGCCGACCTGATCCGGCCCGTGATCGAAGCGGGGCTTCGCGAGGTGGGCGAGAACCGCGCACAGGAATTCAACGAGAAATACGATTTCTTCATGGAATGCGGCGTAAAAGCGCATTTTATCGGCGCGCTTCAGACCAACAAGGTGAAATACCTCGTTGGCAGAGCTGCGCTCATCCAATCGGTGGACAGGCTCGAGCTTGCCGCCGAGATCAATCGGCTTGCGATGAACAGAAGCGTCGTTCAGCCGATACTCATCGAGGTCAACATCGGCGGCGAGGCGCAGAAATCCGGCGTCGCTCCGAATGAGCTTCGTGAGCTTTTGAAGGTAGTTTCCGAGATGCCCGGCGTTCGCGCAGAGGGGCTCATGTGCGTGCCTCCCGCCGCCTGCGAGGAGGAAGCAAGGGTCTATTTTGCGCGCATGAGGGAGCTTTTCGAGAATATTCGCGCTGAAAACATCCCGAATATCTCGATGCAGGAGCTTTCCATGGGCATGAGCGGGGATTATAAAGCCGCTGTTCTTGAGGGCTCGACGATGGTGCGGATCGGCTCCGCCCTCTTCGGCGCAAGGCCCGCGGCAGGATCGCCCAAAGCGCACTGACGCATAGGGCGAAGGGCGGAGTTGCCACCGCCGATTTTCTCCAAGCGCCAACAGAATTTTTAGGAGGAAACCGATATGGCAAACGCACTCAGACGCTTTTGGAACTCGCTTATGGAGGTTGAGGAGGAATGGGATAGGGAGCTCGATTATTCCGACGAGCAGAGCGAAAGCTCCGTCTACCAGGATCAAGAGCCCGAACCCGAACCCGAGCGCAGGCCGAGCCCGAGAAGGAGCACCGCCGCGAACGTGACCGCCTTCCCCAACGCATACAGCGGAAAGGTGATAATCTACCGTCCCGTCAGCTACGAGGATACGCAGAATATCATCGACAATCTCAAGGCCCACAAGCCCGTCATCGTGAACATGGAGCAGATCGAGGTCGAGGTCGCGCAGCGCATACTGGACTTCATGTCCGGCGCTTGCTACGCTCTCAACGGAAGAGTCTACAAGGTGTCTTCGAGGATATTCATGGTTGCCCCGGCAAACGTCGATATCGTCGGCAGTCCCGAGGGCTCGAGACAGTGACCGTGAGCAGGATCAAGCTTCCGTTGTAACGAACGGGTGCCGCATTGCCGCGCCGGGGGCGGGAGGAGCCGACGGCGGAACACCGCTCCCTCTCCCGGGCCGCGGCAAACAGTACGGAAGAAACGGGGAAACGCGCCGAAAACAGAAAAAGGATAACGGTATGAACAGAAACGATATTATAAAAAGGAAATTTTCGCATTCCTTCTTCGGCTACGACGTGGAGGACGTGGATCTGTTTCTCGACGAGGTGATACGCGAGCTCGACCGCATCCATAACGAGCTGGACATCGAGCGGCTCAAGGCCGAGGCGGCGCGCCAGCGCGAGGAGAAGCTTCGCGGGCGCATGACGGCGCTTGAAAGGCTGCTGCGCGATGCCGGCATGGAGGCCGATATCGAGGCGCTGCTTGCCGAGGAAGCGATGGACGAGCCCGATGATACACTTCCCGAGGAGGAACGGGCCGGTGAGCCTGCGCCCGAGCTGTTCGAGCAGCCCGCGCTTGACGAGCAGCTGCCCGATCCCGTCGAGGAGGGAGAGGGCGACGGCGCCGAGAGCGGCGCGGAAGGCTGAGCGGGCGTGCGCCGCAGAAGCGGGCAAAGCCGGAACGGCATTTTAACGGCTATAATAATAAGGTAGAAACCGACCCGTGCGGTCGGGCTGCATCCGAGCATCGCAATGACGAGCGAGAATACCGAAAAAACCCGGGCCGCATCCGTGGCGGATGCGCTGAAGGAGGCGATCACGCAGCGGGGCGAAAGCACCCTGAGCGGGATCCTTGCTTCCGCGCGCGCTTTTCGCAGCGGCATAGCGCCTCGGCTCGAGAAAACGGAGGACGAACCGGCGGCTGCCGCTTCAAAAGCGCAGGCCGATGCGCCGAATAACACTCCGAATGACGCGCCGATCGCGGATCGGGACAGCGCGCAGCCCCGCGCAGAGCAGGAACAGCAGCTCGCGCAGGGCGGTGCGGAGGTTATCACGGTGGAGTACGTTTCGCCGATCGTAGTGTTCTCGGGCGCAAACGGCGCAAACGGTGCAGCCGGCGCAACCGGCGCAAACGGTGCAAACGCTGCAAACGGAGCAAACGCTGCAAACAGGCGGCATTCCCGCGACGGCGGGCGAAGGAGGGAGCATGCGGAGGAAGCCGCACATCGCGCGCGCCGTGCAGGACGAGCCGCGCTTCGGGGAAGGAGCCGCAGCGAGCAGCTCGATATTATAAAGAAGCTTTCCGACGAGGCGGCCGAGGAGCTGCCGGAGCGCTTCTTTGAAAAGCTCAGCGGCGGCATTTCGCTGAGCGAGGCGAAAAAATACCATCCCGGCTCCCAAAGCGCGCGCCCGCTGCTCATTTTGGGCGAATACCGCAACGATCCGCGCCTCGGCAGAAGCATCATGCTCTACGGCGGCTCGATTATCGCCACGTATCCGCATCTGAGCGAGGCCGCGCTGAAAAACGAGCTTCGCAGGATCATCCGCCACGAGTTCACGCACCATATCGAATCCCTCTGCGGCGAAAGAGGGCTTGAGATCGAGGACGAGATGGACCTCGAGCGCTACCGCTGGGAGCTTGCGAACGCAGGCGCCGCGGGTCAAAACGACGGGAACGGCGCGGCGGATGGCGCGGAAGGCGGCGCAGAAGGCGGCGGCGGGGATATGCGATGAAAGCGGCGGGGCTCGATCCCGACCGATCCAAAATGAAAAACCGATTCGGTGCGGCGGCGCGGCAGAGCGTGCGCCGCAATTTTTTTGAAAAATAAATATATGGAAAGCCCCAATAGGGCTTGCATTCGCGCCAAAAGATTGATATAATGTAACAGACTGATGAATAGAGCAGGCTGAAAAAGGTCTCTTTGTTCTGTGTCGGCGTCCCGTTTTTTCAATAAAACGGGTGAATTTCCGAAGCTACTGCCTTCCTTTCGGCAGGCTTTAGACTTAAAAGTTTTTGGAAGGAGAAACACATGAAAAGATTTCTTGCAACACTGCTTGCGGTAATGATGACGTTCGGACTCGTCACCATTCCCGTAACCGCAGAGGGCGAGGTTGTCTTCACGGTCCCGACCATAGAGGCCGCCCCCGGTGACACGGTGGACGTAACCGTTATGATCGACTGTGGCGACAACGAAATGCATGTATTGAATTCGTACCTGCAGTTCGATCCGGAAGCCCTGACCGTGAATTCGATAACTCCGGGCAGCGGCATGAACGCCAACGGCGGATTCGTTATGCCGGATTACGAAAGTGAGCCCGGCAAAGCCAAGCTCGGCGCGATGTATCCCACCACCGGATACACCGGCAGCGGCGTTCTTATGACGGTCAGCTTCACCGTCAGCGAGGATGCGACCGGTACGATCGATCTCGCCATGGTGATCATGGAGATCCGCAACTATCCCGTCGGCGGCTCCCAGACCGATCTGCCCTTCACCACCGTGGACGGCGCGATCGAGCTCGGCGGCGAGGATCCCACCGAGCCTCCCGTGGATCCCACCGATCCCCCGGCAGCCCCCGATTTCAACGAGGCGGTCAACGCTGAGGGCGGCGAGCTCGTATTCGACAACACCGTTTCCGACTATCCTTGGGAAGTTGTTGTTGAAAGGGACGGCAGGACCTATGTTCGCAGCACAAACCAGGGCGTCAGCAACAGTCGCTCCTTCTTTACCACCACCGTGGATGCGGGCGCGAACGGCGGCGAGATCGCCTTCGAGTTCATCAGCATGGGCGAAGGTTCCGATATCTACGACTGGGACGGCCTGCGCGTTTATGTAGATGATGCAAAGGTTGCTTCCTACGGCAAAAACCACAACGACTGGGCGCCCCTCACCATCGACCTCGAGCCCGGTGAGCATGTGGTCAAGTTTGAATACAAGAAGGATTACAGCACCGATCCGACCGGCGACTATGCCGCGATCGACAATGTTGCTCTTACCGTAAACGGCGCTTCCGATGCCGGTCATGCGGACTTCTATCTCTCCCCCGAGTATCAGGAAATCGAGGCGGGCGAGACCTTCGACGTTGAGGTCCATGTTGACGGCGAGTTCGAAGCGCATATGCTCAACTTCCAGCTCAACTACGACAGCGAAAACATCGAGTTCGTCTCCGCGGCGAACGGCCCCGTTCTCGACGCGGCCACCGCTCTTGACGCGCTCGTAGCGCTCGACGGCGACACCATCCCCGGCAGCGTGCGTCTCGGCGTTCTCGTTCCCGTTGGGCCTCTCACCGAGACCGGTCTTGTGTTCACCGCCACCTTCAAGGCGAAGGACGATGCAGCCGTGGGCGAGTACGACTTCACCCCCGTTGTTGTGACCTTCTCCAATGCACCCGTGGACGGCGACAACGCTCCCGTTGAGACCCCCATCGACAACACCGCCACCGGTTCCACCGTTGAGATCGTTGAGATCGTTACCGAGCCCCCCGTAACCGAGCCTCCGGTAACCGAGCCCCCCGTGACCGAGCCCCCCACTCCCGGCAGCGCGACCTTCTACGTGATGCCCGAGGAGCAGGATGCGATGCCCGGCGACACCATCACCTTCGACGTGATGGTAGAGGGCGAGTTTGAGGCGCACACCCTCAACCTCCAGCTCAACTACGACGAAAATATCTTCACCATCCAGTCGCTCGAGCTCGGCGAGGTCGCAAATGAGATGACCTCCCTCAACGGCGTTGTGGTCCCCGACTACACCACCATCCCCGGCTCGATCCGCTTCGGCGCCATGATGCCCACCGCGGGCTTCACCGCGAACGGCGTTCTCTTCACCGTCACCGCTCTCATCAGCGATGACGCCGCCGAAGGCGATTACGATCTTACCCCCGTCATCACCGAGTTCGACAACGCTCCCGTAGGCGGCCAGGCCACCCCCATCGAGCATGAGGATATCCCCGGCATCGTCCACATCGGCGCGATCGTCACCCCCGAACCCGGCACCGCCACCTTCTATGTGGATCCCGTCTACACCCTTACCAATGCCGGTCAGGAAGTGACCGTTGACGTAAAGGTCGAGGGCGACTACGAAGCTCATGCGCTCAACTTCCAGCTTGACTACGACACCGCGAACTTCGAGCTCGTCTCCGCTGAGGCAGGCGAAGTCCTCACCGGCGCAGTCAACGCAGGCGGCACCTACATCCTCGACAGCACCACCATCGAAGGCAGCATCCGCCTCGGCGTGCTTATGCCCAACGATCCCATGGACGGCGAAGGCGTTGTGTTCACCCTGACCCTCAGGGCCAAGGATGACGCGGCTGCCGGCATCTACCCCGTTGAGATCCAGGCGATCGAGTTCATCAACTTCCCGCTCGACGGCGTTGAGACTCCCATCGATCATGAGGATATCCCCGGCGAGATCGAGATCGCCGAGACTCCCACTCCCGCACCCGAGACTCCGACTCCCGTGCCCGAGACTCCCACTCCCGCACCCGAGACTCCCACTCCGGTTCCCGAGACCCCGACTCCGGCTCCCGTAACCGAGCCGCCGATCCCGACTCCGGTCCCCGGCACCGCGGTATTCTCCGTGTTCCCCGAGACTCAGAACGCAATGCCCGGCGACACCATCACCTTCGACGTGCTGCTCGACGGCGACTTTGAGGCTCACACTCTCAACTTCCAGCTCGATTACGATGCTTCCGTGCTCGAGATCCTTGCCACTTCCAACGGCAACGTGCTGGTTGATGCCGCGGCCCTCAACGGCTTCGCGCTCATCGACTTCACCACCATCCCCGGCAGCATCCGTCTCGGCCTCATGATGCCCAGCGCTCCCGTAACCTCCACCGGCATTCTCTTCACCGTGACTGCCCGTGTTAAGGACAATGCTCCCGAGGGCTACACCGAGCTGACCCCCGTTGCGACCGAGTTCTCGAACTACCCCATTGGCGGCACCGAGACCCCGATCCCGCACACCGACATTCCCGGCTACGTTTACGTTGGCAGCAACGTGACCCCGCCTCCCGCTCCCGGCGACGTTACCATCTACGTCGATCCCGAGCATACCGAGATCTTCCACGAGGATGAGTTCACCTTCGACGTGATGATCGAGGGCGAGTACGAGGCTCATGCGATGAACCTCCAGCTCAACTACGAGAGCGAATACTTCGAGTTCGTCAGCGCGGTCTACGGCGACGTTCTCAACACGGCTCTTGACGACAACGCATACATCGTTCTCGATGGCGACACCATCCCCGGCAGCGTCCGTCTCGGCGTTCTCATGCCCGATGCAGGCATGACCGGCGAAGGCGCGCTCATCACCGTCACCCTCCGCGAGAAGGGCAATGCGGCTGAGAACGTTCCCTATCCTCTCACTCCGGTCTGCGTTGACCTTGTGAACTACCCGCTCCGCGATGCTACCCCCATCGAGCACACCGACATCCCCGGCGACGTCACCGTGCTTCCCGGCGAGCATCCCATGAGCGCAGTGTTCTACGTAGATCCCGAGCATACCGACGTTGAAGCCGGCGACGAGTTCACCGTGGCTGTCAAGGTCATGGGCGAATTCGAGGCACATGGCCTGAACCACCAGTTCCTCTACGACTCCAACATCTTCGACTTCGTATCCGTTGAAAACGGTGAGGTCCTCGAGCAGATCAACAGCCTGAACGGCACCGTTGTTCTTGAGCCCACCGACGGCGCTGTGCTCCTCGGCGTTCTCATGCCCGAGGAAGGCTTCAGCCTGAACGGCACCATCTACAACGTGACCCTCAGGGCGAAGACGAGCGCTCCCGCCGGCCTGTATGACCTTGGCATGAACGTTATCGAGTTCGTGAACTTCCCGCTCGGCGGCCAGTCCGAACCGATCTTCAACACCGTCATCCCCGGCGAAGTAGAGATCACCGCTCCCATCTTCGATACCCCCACCTTCATCGTTGAGGCGAACCCCGACCTGCTCCAGCCCGGCGACACCTTCGAGGTCTCCGTGCGCATCGCGGGCGAGTATCCCGAGGCACACACCCTCAACCATCAGCTCAACTACGACGCAAATGCGTTTGAGTTCGTATCCGCTGTAAACGGTCCCGTTGCCGAGCAGATCCTTTCGAACGGCGGCTTCCAGACCGTCGACGGCAACACCATCCCCGGCAGCGTCCGCTATGGCGTCATGATGCCCACCACCGGCTTCACCATGCAGGATGTGTTCTACACCGCGACCTTCCGCGTGAAGAGCACTGCTCAGAGCGGCGTATATCCCTTCGTACAGAACGTTGTCGAGTTCGCGAACTTCCCGCTTGGCGGCGTTGAGACCCCCATCGATCACGATATCATCAACGATGAGGTCGAGGTCGTAAACGAGCTGACTCCCGTTGTGATCAGGGCTATCCCCGATCCCACCCAGCTCGTTCCCGGACAGACCTTCGCTGTGAATGTGACCATCGCAGGCGCCTACGAGGCCCACGGTCTTAACCTCCAGCTCAACTACGACGCGGCGAACTTCGAGTTCGTCTCCGCTGCGAACGGCCCCGTCATCGTCGACGCCATCGCGCTCAACGGTGCAGTCGTTCTTGACGGCGAGACCATCCCCGGCAGCGTCCGTCTCGGTGTTCTCATGCCCAACGAGCCCATGACCGGCGAAGGCATCATGTTCACCGCGACCTTCCGCGTAAAGGATACCGCTCCCGTTGGCGAATATCCCTTCACCCCCGTTGCTAACGAGTTCGTGAACTTCCCGCTTGGCGGCGAGTCCACCCCGATCGAGCATACCGATATCCCCGGCTACGTTGAGATCCTCCCCGGCGACAGCGTGATCTTCCGTGCGATCCCCGATCCCACCGAGCTCGTTCCCGAGCAGATCTTCACCGTACAGGCGACCGTTGAGAATCCCTACGAGGCACACGGTCTCAACTTCCAGATGAACTACGACGCGAACACCTTCGAGGTCGTAAGCATCAGCGAAGACTACGTCATCCAGCAGGCCAGGGCCCTTAACGGCACCGTTGTTCTCGACGGCACCACCGTTCCCGGCAGCGTCCGCCTCGGCATCCTGATGCCCGACGAGGCTCTCACCGCAGAAGGCGTCATGTTCACCGTGACCTTCCGTGTAAAGGCTTCCGCACAGCCCGGCGACTATGACTTCGTTCCCAACGCGATCGAGTTCGTGAACTTCCCGCTCGACGGCGAGTCCACCCCGATCCCGCACGTTGACATCCCCGGCACCGTCCATATCGGCGAGCATGAGGGCGTCATCTTCCGCGCTCTCCCCGAGCATGTGGATTACACCGTTGTCCAGGTCGGCGACACCTTCGTCGTTGACGTGACCGTTGAGAATCCCTACGAGGCACACGGCCTGAACCTCAACCTCGACTATGAGGCACAGTGGTTCGAGTTCGTATCCGCCGAGTACGGCCCCGTTCTCACCGATGCACAGGGCAAGAACGCGACCATCATCCTCGATGGCACTCAGATCCCCGGCAGCGTCCGCCTCGGCGTGCTCATGCCCGATGAGGCCATGAATGTTGAGGGCGTTCTCTACACCGCGACCTTCCGCGTAAAGGACGGCGCACCCGCCGGCATCTACGACTTCGTTCCCAACGCGATCGAGTTCGTCAACTTCCCGCTTGACGGAGTCTCCACTCCCATCGAGCACCTTGACATCCTTGGTCAGGTAGAGATCGAAGAAACTCCAGTGGAGCCCACTCCCGTGCCTCCCACCGAGCCTCCCGTGGAGCCCACCCCCGTGCCTCCCACCGAGCCTCCCGTGGAGCCCACTCCCGTGCCTCCCACCGAGCCTCCCGTAGAGCCCACTGAGCCTCCCGTAGAGCCCACCGAACCTCCGGTAGAGCCCACCGAGCCTCCCGTAGAGCCCACTGAGCCCCCGGTAGAGCCCACTGAGCCCCCGGTAGAGCCCACTGAGCCCCCGGTAGAGCCCACTGAGCCTCCCGTGGAGCCCACTGAGCCTCCCGTGGAGCCCACTCCCGAGCCCACCACCCCGCCCACCCCGCCCACAGGAACCATCGCTCTGGTTGGCGTAGGTATCGCGGCACTGGTAGCCGGCGCAGGCCTCATCCTCTTCAGGAGGAAGGAAGACTGATCCTAATCGGGATCCGCTGACGGATCACCGATCGACCTAATAAGCAAGCCCTCGCGAAAGCGGGGGCTTGCTTTTGCAGTGGCCGAGCGAAGCGGGGCTTGCATTCGCAGTGGCCGAGCGAAAGCGGGTGCATTCTTTTGCAATGGCCGCGCTGCGGATAGCGGACTTGCATCTTACGCGGTACTTAGCAAAACGTTTCGTGCTTGAAAAGTTCACAGAATAGAATGCGGCGGTGCAGGATGGACAGGCTGTGTTCGCTCCACCTCCTGAATGGACATTCCGGAAGCATCAGGGAGCTCTGCTGTGCTGCGGTTAGACGGGAAGCTAATATATGCTTGAAAACACTTGCAAAATTAATTAGAAAATGATAAAATTCAATATCGGCGCATATAGGTCATGTTTTCCGCTTGCCGGATCTCAGCGTGCGCCAAAACAATTAACAACCAAGGAGCGATCAACCTATGAAGAACCTCAGAAAAATCATTTCTGCCATGCTCGTATGTTCGCTTATGCTTGCCGCTGTTCCCGCTTTCGCGCACAGCGCCGAGACCGCGAACGCTGAAAAGGGCGGTCTGCAGTTTGGCGGCTATGCGATCCACGATTTTGCCGAGAACGATATCGGCAAGTTCATCAACTTCGCAGCAGCCGACCCCTCGCAGCATGAGACCACTTCCGTATGTCTCACCACCTACGCTGCCGCGTATTACGACGGCATCGTTTATGGCTACGTCTACGGCTACGATGCGGCTAATCAACCCCATTCCGAGTTCTACACCATGGATACCCGCAACGGCTATCTGATGAACTATCCCGGCGGCTCTGCGGACGGCGAGTTCGTTTACGGCATGGCCTATAACTACGCCGACAACACCATGTACGCGCTCTGCAATGAGGATCATCCCTACGTTGCTTCCGTCGATCTCGAGAGCGGCGCTATCACCCACGAGTTTGATATCGAGCTTGGCACCTTCCTCGGCCTGCGCGGCTTTGCGATCGCGCCCAACGGCGATTTCTACGCGCTCACCATGTCCGCGGTGGATGCCCGCCTCGTTTCCGTCGATAAGACCACCGGCGCACTGACCACCATCGGCCAGACCGGCATGCCCGCCTACTATGCCCAGTCCATGACCTTCGACCCCGCCACCGGCGAGCTCTACTGGGCGCAGCTCACGAGCGCCGTTTCCAACGGCCTCTACCGTGTCGACACCGCCACCGCCGCCTGCACGAGCCTCGGCACCATCGGCCCCGAGGGCATGGAGATCACCGGCCTGTACGTCTACTATGATGCGCAGCAGCCCGAGTTCACCCCCGGCGACGCGGATTGCAACGGCACCGTGAACATGGTCGACGCGCTGCTCACTCTGCGCGCGGCGATGAACCTCGTTCAGCTCAGCGACCTTGGCGAGCTGGCCGCCGATATGAATGGCGACGGCAGCATCACCGTTTCCGACGCGCTTGCCATCATGCGCATGTCGATCGGCACCGCCGACTGATCTGCTGAAGCGCATGCAAACGGCGCAGGATTCGCCATAGCGCTGCGCATTGACCGATCACTTTCAATACAGCACGAAACGCCCTGTAAGCTCTGATCTGAACCCAAAAAGTTAGACAAAAGAATTAAATCAGGCAGCTTCGAGGGCTTGCTTCCTGTGAACAGCAGGAGGTAAGCCCTTTAGCTTAGCTTTAATACGGCGGTTATTGTAGTAGTCAAGGTACTCGATCAGT
>JAFWVQ010000010.1 GCA_017523925.1 Clostridia bacterium | reverse complement strand
CGGAAGGTGCATCATGGTTTATAAGCCCGGCTATGCAAGCGGCGGCGAATGCGAGTATTCGTACAAGCTCTATACCGTTAAAAACGATGCACTGATCTGCGCCGAGGAGCGAAGCATCAATTTCACGGTTCACGGCAGCGTTTCCGCTCCGCCGAACGATATCGAAGCTGTGCTTGAGTTTGCGGACGAAGTAAATGCGCTTCTTGAAAGAGGAACGCTGCTTATCAGCGCCGATGCGTACTGCGGCTTGACGAGATTCGGGCTTTTCGATCGCGAAAGCGGCGAGCATATCGACACCACGG
This sequence comes from Clostridia bacterium, assembly GCA_017523925.1. Taxonomy (GTDB): domain Bacteria; phylum Bacillota; class Clostridia; order Christensenellales; family CAG-138; genus PeH17. The sequence continues at coordinate 33,716 of JAFWVQ010000010.1, read as the reverse complement.
GCTGCGAGTGCGTTATAAACTCGAACGGTCTGACGATCTCAAGCAATCTGCCCGCCGCTCCGGCATCGGACGACGGTTCACCCGCTGTTTCCCTGCCGTTTTGCATGTTCACTCAGCGCGATCCGCTTTGCCGAGAAAGCCTCTTCATTCTCGACTTTGTGCTCGGCGATCGCGGGGACTTCCCGAGCGAAGGAAGCGTTAGGGAAAAGCTTGAGTACGCGAACCATGTTCTTGAAAGCAACAGGGCGCTGGCCGAGGCGGGCGAGTACGTCGGCATCGGCAATTATGCCGGCGTTCATATCGTCAAGGAGAGCATCGACAGCAGCGGCGTGAGAAGCTATCTTGTTTACATTCCCAAAGAGCTGCTGCTTTATAATACCGACCGCAACTATGTGCTTGTCAGCGGCGACAGCGTGATCGGGATCTTTTCGGATCCCTCAGCCTTCATGGACGAAACGGCGGTGAACGGCGCGATAGAGGCGGCGCGGGAATACCTTCTTGCTGTGGGTTACTCGGAAGCTGCGTCGGTATCGAGCCTGAGACTTGCCAAGGTGGTCGAGGATGAAAACGGCACGATGCGCTGCTTTGTAAGCTTCAACAGACCTGCGATGATCGTAGCGGTCGAGAACGGCGCGGTGATCTACACTTCGCCCGATCTCGGTACGATCGAAGCTCAGCTTCGCCTTTCCTACCCTCAGTATTTCGATGTCTCCACAGGCAAAGGGCTGGAGGTTTACATCTTCAAGCGAAATCACGAGGACGAATACTGCTGCGTTCTTCTGCCGGGGACGAACCGCACGAAAGATGCTGAGGACTTCGCGGGGCTCACGCGCGTCAGTCTTGAGGAGATGAATATCATACTTTCAACCTACGATGTGGACAGGGAAAGCATAGGAGTTTATTTCCCGATCGCATTGGAGGAGATGCGGCCGTATTTCATGAGCAAGCTTTTTGATTGAAGCGCCCGATCCGCGCCGGCATGGCAGATAACGGCGCTCGCGAGCTGTCACTAAAAACAGATTTTCGCCGCACTTTCGTTTGTTGACAGCCGCAAAAAAGTATGATAAGATGTCCTGCAAGAAGAAAAGCGGCCCACCGGCCGTCCTTGAGATATATTCAGAAAACGCCGCTTTTTTCTGTCCCGAAGTCGCGAGTTCGTTTGTTATAGTTTATGAAGGATGCTCAAGCAGCGTATGCGAAGGAAAGAGCAAGCAGAGCCATGCCGCGCGTGCGGGACGCGAAGCAGATCATCGATTCAAGGAGGATACCCCCTGTGAACAAACGCAGAAAATCTTCAAAAGCAAGGAAAATGCTTACCGTTGCGCTCGCCGCGCTCATGCTCGCGCTTGCGGCTTGCTCCGGAAATGTCACTCCCGGGAATACGCCCGCGCCGACCGCGAACGCTTCGACATCGGAGCCGACAGCCGCCGTCACCGCAGAGCCGACAGAGGGTGCAAAAGAAACCGAAGCTCCCGAAACCGATAAGCCGACAGAAGCTCCGAGCGCAAGGCCGACAGCGAACCCAAACGGCACGATCGACTTTTCCGATATCCCCGAGAATAACTTTATCAAGGCGAACAGCAGCTTCGTGAATATAGTTGTTTCAAAGTTCAGCAGTTCCGACTTCGGCATCGGCTCCTGCTCGTATCAGCTTCCGCAGCTCAACTGGACGCAGAGCGGCATTTACAAAGCGCTCGAGCGCCTCGGCATTGAGATAAGGTCGCAGGCGATCACGACCTACGGCGAGCTCGTTCGCGGCCGCGATTCCGAGGAGGTACACTATATTCAAAAGCTGTATCTCCGCAGGGCGGACAGGGGCTATGTCAGCATCCTTTTTGAAACAAGGACGGGCGGCGAGCACCCCGAGTATTCCTGCGTGAACCTGATCGGCAGCTCGGGCAAGAGCGTTGCGCTTTCGGATATCGTTCCCGACCTTGCAGAGCTTGCCGTGCTGATAAACGAGGGGCTGAGCGGCTTCACGGTAACGGAGGCATATCTTGCGGATTCCGCCGTTTGGACGCTCGATCGCGACGGACTTTACTTCGTGTTCAACAGCGGCGAATACGGCGGCTTCACCTTGGCGGAGCCCGCCGCGCTGCTCATTCCGTTTTCAAGCCTCGGCTTGGAGGAGGCGCTGAAGCCGCGCACGGAGAACGGAAGCATGGAGCTTCCGCTCGATCTGCCCGCATACTGCGTTGAAAACGGCGAGGTCGTGGAGCTTAGCCTCAGCACCGAAAGAATCGGCGACGATTGGAATTGGCATTACGAGCTTAACTTGGCCTATGGCGAAAAAACCTGCGGCTGGCTCTACGACAGGGCCGAGGATCCCGTAAATTTGCTCGACGGGCGCGAACTGAATCTTGTGTATGCAAACGGCAAAAGGTATCTGTACGCATTCGACACGGGAACCGGAGGCTATGTTCAGCTTGTGGTGGTGGAGCTTTCAGGCGAGGGCGAGCTTGAGCTCATCGACGGCGGCGCATGGTATAACGACGGCACAATCGTGGACACCTCCCGCATCATGCTCGGTAAACATACGGACGTGCTCAGCCATGTTTACAGCGGCAATCGCGCCTTTGAGGTCGGCGAGGACGGCGTGCCCGTTCCCCTGGCAAATTACTATGACATTAAAGACGATGGCTGGTCAATTGATCTATACGCGCTCAAGCCGTTTGAGGCGATCGAGGTATCGCTCGAGGACGGCAGCCTCATCGGCAGCATAACGGTGCCTGCGGGAACCGAGCTTAATTACGAACAAACGACCGATTTTATCGGCGATGAGGATGCCGGAATATGGCAGGCATACTGCGTAATGCGTTACTTTGATGAGAACGCTTCCGATTCCCACGAGGTGATCGTTCGGGTGGATGCGGCGCACTACGAGGAGTACGGGGCGTTTCAGTTCACGGTGAACGGAACGGATATCTTCGATCTCTTTGCCGGTATGGATTTTTATCGTTCGCCCTTTGAATTTTGCAGGCCGGGAGAGAGCAACCAAGCGCTTTGAGCACCGCACAAGTGAGCCTTTGCCCCGCCCCTCCCCGCGCGGCAAAGCAGGTCCGCACAGCGCAGCCGCGCAGCGCAGAGCGATCGAGGAAAAATGGAAGCGCAAGCTTGAGATGCACGATCTTATCCTCGAAATTGCGGACGACCTCGCCCAAGGCTGCCTTATGAGCGAGTATGACCCGTATCACGATGAAAGATGGGTTCAAAAATATGTGAAGGCGAGGGCGTGCAAATAGAGCGCGGCGCTGAATTGTCACATAAAGTTAATTCTTGCTGACCTTTCGTTTATTGACTTCCGCAAATAAGTATGCTAAGCTGTTTTGTAAGAGGAAAGGAGGCGTATCGAGAAAAAAATGCTTCGCATAATCGCGCTCTTGCTTGCCGCCTTGTTCTTTATCGGCGCCGCGATCATAGTTATCGACTTCGCGAAATACGCCCTCGTTGTGGGCGACTGTGAAAAAACCTCTCACGACGAACTCAGCTTTATCCGGTCGGGCAAGGCTGAATACCGCATCGGGCGAAACAGCCTCGGCTTCCCCGTTTTCCGCTCGCCTAAAAAGGCGCTCGCGGCCTTCACCGAGGAATACGCGGATATGATAGCGGAATACGCCTCTATTTTGAAGCTTCCGCCCCTTTCACACAGCTCGTACGGCGACTATATCACTTCATACATCGGCCTGTCCTCAAAGAACGCGGACAGGCTTGGGGAGGTTGCCTTCTTCGCCTCGACCTATAAAACAAGCTTTGCCGGAACGAGCGTTAATAGGCAGGTCGCCGCAGTCGGCTTCACCGTGTTCGGAATAGTACTGCTCGTTTTCGCGCTGCCCGTTCGGAAAAAACCGAAGCCCGCAAAGAAAAACGCAGAGCAAACGGATTCGGAAACAGAACTCGTCGATCAAAGCCTTAACACTAATTCATGATATTTAAAAGAGCAGTTTGAGCTGCTCTTTTAATATTGATTCTAATTTCACACATGGTTTTATTCGGTAGAAATTCCCTTGGAATTTCCACCGCAATTATTCATTATTCACTGTTCGCTATTCGCTAAATCCCCTTCACCGCTCTTGTGGCGATAAAGCAGGGAATATTCATCTCGTGCAGGAAGCCTTGGCCGTTGGTATCTTCATACAGATCGGTCAGGGTGAACCCCGCGCGGAGCTGCCCGCCGAGCTGCTCCTCGAGCGTATGCGAAAACTGCATCCCGCAGTCGTCCGCTTCAAGCTGCCGCCTCTTTTCGGGATCGGCTATCGGATCGAAGGGCAGGGAGTTCACCACCCGCGTTTCGTCCTCGCCGAAAAGGAAATTCATTCCGTTATCGAGCCCCGAGAGCAGAATGCCGCCCGGTTTTAGGATGCGGAAGCATTCGCGCCAGATCGGCTCCACCTCGCGCACGTAGCAATTCGACACGGGATGGAAGATGATATCGAAGCTTTCATCCGCAAAAGGAAGGGGCTTCGTCATATCCGCTTTTACGATCTCAATTTGGTAATTTTCCCGTTCGGCAACGAGCCTTTCGCTCTCGAGCTGCTTATCCGAATAATCGAGCACGGTGCAAACTGCGCCGAGCGCCGTGAAGATGGGCATCTGCTGACCGCCGCCGCTCGCAAGCCCGAGCAGGCGCTTGCCTTTAAGCTCGCCGAACCATGCCTTCGGCACGGGCTTGGTGGGCGTCAAAACGACCTCCCACTCCCCGTTCAGCGCCTTTACAAACTCTTCGTGCGAAATGGGTATTCCCCATTCCCAGCCCTCCTCGATCCAGCGATCGATGGTTTTTGCATTTATATCCTGATAATCCATGCTCTTCCGCGCTCACCCGATAAGCTTATTCAGCATCTCGGTAACGCCGTCCAGCCAGTCGCCCTCATAGAGCTCCACAAGGCCGGCATCGGCGGCAGCGGCAAGCTTACCGTTCATCGGAAGCTTCGCGGTAACGGGGATGAACAGGCGCTTTGCGGTCTCCTCCACCTTGCTTTCGCCGAAGATGGCGGTCTTTTCGCCGCAGCAGGGGCACTCGAAATAGCTCATGTTCTCAACGAGCGCGAGCACGGGGATATCCATCATATTCGCCATATTCACGGCCTTTTCCACTATCATGGAAACGAGCTCCTGCGGCGAGGTGACCACGATTATGCCGTCCACGGGCAGGCTTTGGAAAACGGTAAGCGGAACGTCGCCCGTTCCCGGAGGCATATCCACGAACATGAAATCCACGTCCTTCCAGATAACATCCGTATAGAACTGCTTTACTGCGCCCGCGATCACGGGGCCGCGCCAGACCACGGGCGTGGTCTCGCTTTCGAGCATGAGGTTGACGCTCATAACGTCCACGCCGAGCTTGCTTTGATTGGGCAGTATGCCCATTTCGGTGCCGATCGCCTTATCGTGTATGCCGAAGGATTTGGGGATGGAGGGGCCGGTGATGTCCGCATCGAGTATCGCGGCATGGTAGCCCGCCCTCTGCGCGTTCACCGCAAGAAGGGAGGTGACGAGGCTTTTTCCGACGCCGCCCTTGCCGCTTACCACGGCGATTATCTTCTTTATCGAGCTCTGCTCGTTCGGCTTTTCAAGAAAGCTCGACTTGTCCTGCTTGGAGGGGCATTCCGCTCCGCAGGTGTCACAGTTGTGGGTACATTCTTCGCTCATTTTACTTTCCTTTCCGGCTTTTCGCCGCAAGATAAATGGTTCATCGGTTATTATAACCCCAAAGCTGGATTATAGCAAGAGAAGGCGATAAATTGACAAAGAACTTTTATTTTTGTATAATATTTCACAGCATAAAGCGCTTAATCTTCGACAAAGAAAGGAAGATTTTATGAAAAACAAAAAAGCAAAGCCCATGATCATAGTATGCATCGCACTTGCGATCTTGAGCGCGGTGTTGTTTTTCTTTTTTATTAAGGAAAACGCCAAGAGGCGCGAAGCGGAAACGGATCTTAAAAACCATTATTCTTCGCTGATCGAATCGGCAAAGGATAATTTTGAAAGGTATCTTGAAACGGGCGAGGAGCGCCTGTATGATTACGGCACTTCGGATATAAGCGCGATCGCAGAGATGTATTGGCTTTTGAGCGATGATGACAGCACCGAAAGCCTGCTGTTCATCGCCCAAGGCAGGCTTATAGATGGCGGCGCGGAGAAATGCCGCGAGGCGCTGCCGGATCTTATCGAGGCGCTCAATAGGGCGCTTGAGGGAAACGAAGCTTCGTTTGACCTGCATCTTCAATATTTCAGAAATCACACGGATAAAGATTGAGCTTTCAAAAAAAGCAGGTATGAAGAGACCCGCCGGCGAACGGCCGCAGGCGGGTTTTCATATTGCATCATATGCGTTTTCATGCTTTTGAAGGTCGGGCCGCTTCGCTCGGCGCATCAGTCGTCCGCAATCGTTCCGCTGTCAAGGGGGATATCCTCGCCCTCTTCATCGTCGACGCTCGGCAGCTCGCCGTCGTCCGTGAGCCTGAATTCGCTTCCTCCCCATTCCTCGTTGTATCTGCTACCGAGGAAATCGGTCGGGTACTCGCCGTCCATGGACTCATAGTCCACCCATGCTTCGCCGATATTGAAGTACCATCTTGCGCCGTCCCTATAATAAAGCTCGGTGCCGTCGGCATAGTAGCCGTCCCTCGCATGGTAGATCAGAAAGCTGAGCGTGGCAGCGATTATCACGCCGATCAGCGCAATGGCGATCAGCCTGTATTTGACCTTGCGCCTGTGCGGATCGAATTCCTTCTTTGGGCCGGAGAGCACCTCCGAGATGCGCGGATCGTTCACACCGGACATGCGCTCGGGATGGATGCCGTTTGCATGGCAGATATCGAGCAGATGCCCGAAGTATAGACCGACCGCCGCCTCCTCGTCGGGTCCCGCGTAGACCAGGTTGCGAAAGCCGTTCGGCGCATTTTCATAAACGAGCACGCGCTCACCGTCGCGGTAGATGCCGTTCACGCCCGGCTCGCTCAGGTCCTCATCCACAAAGAAGCCGAGCCTGTACATCGGGATGCCGTGCTCATTGCAATAGGTATTCAGCTCCTCCACGGTGCGCGGGCGAATGACGGTAAAGCGGCTCTCCTCGTCGGTCTGGCTTTGATCGAAGGTGCCGCATTTGGGGCAGTACAGCTCCCTATCCTTAAGCTCCGCGCCGCAAAATTCGCAGTGTTTTTCAATCGGCATACAGAGTTTCTCCTTCCGTGGGTATGATCGCATTAACACCATAATTGTAGTATATTTTTCCGTTTCTGTCAAGCAGTTGGCGGCTAAAGAAAGCTAAAACCCCGCTTCCCGCGCCGCCGAAAACGCGGTGGACGTGCCCTTACCTGCGCTTGCTCTTTTTATACACGCCCCACATTCTGAAAACGGTGGAGCTCAGCCACGTTTGAACCCTGTAGCTTTCGCCAAGGAAACATCAAATCAACTTTAGCATCAATCGATGCTGCGAAGATTCGATGAGCGGCCAAAGGCAAAGTCACCCTCATATGCACGGTAATCGGCCGTTCTCAGCAAGCCGCGGCCGTGCTTCTGTCCGTTCTGAAAGCAACCCATATAAAAACTGCCATCGGTTGATAAGAGCTTTCCGTATCCGTGCATTTTCATGTTGTACAGTTCTCCCAAATACCGATCTCCGTTTGGAAACACTATCTCCTGGTAACCGTAAGTTCCAGTTTCGACAGCTCTTCCATTACGATAAAGCGTACCGCTCCCTAAATCATTAACAAAATAACCCTTAAAAACATCGCCGTTTGGGAAGGTTACCGTACCCTCTCCTAAATACTTATTCATATGAAAGCCTCCTTCGTAAACGGTGCCAGACCTCATAACCTGCTTTCCCCGTCCTTCTGGAAGCATGTTTACCACAGGTCCGTAATACGTAGCCGCGGCTTTATTTATAACGGTGTAGCTCGAATTATCCTGAGCAATTCGCTCTCTGTGTATATCCTCTAATGATAGTCCACTTACTGTGTTAAGAATCTGCTTGGCTCGCAAGCTGGGTCTATCGTGCCAGCCTATAAGGTACTTCGTAACGTCATCTATCTGCGGCGCAATTGCTGAATTAAGCATTATGCTTCTAGGAAAAGCTTCCGATACAGCTTTAGCAAGCCTGTCGGGATAGTAGAAATCGAATGCGCCGAAAAGGTGCATAAGTTCATGCACGATGCATTCAAATGGGAAGAATACATTCGGATAAAGGCAGGCATATTCAAGGTCCACATTATACTCCGGTTTGGACATATTCGCCGTGCTGCGCCCTTCGGGAAAATTCATAAAGAACAAAAGCGCAGTTTGAAAACCCTCGAGGGCTCCGAGCACACGGTACTCACTGTTATACACTCTCATCAGCTCTATACCAAATGCTCTTTCATAATCCAAAGGAGAAGGATAAGTATAGGGATACAAATTCAACGAGAAATCACATGTTGTCTTAAAAAACTTCAACGAAACGCCTTCTTGCGCGGCTTTTCGCTCTAAAAAATCCACTGCTCGATTGAGATTATCAAGCGTTGCGTTTCTTGCGTTCTCCGTCCAAGTAAAACCTTCCAGATCGACAAAGAATACCCTGAGGAGTACATCCCCTGTCATATCCTTGCAGCTTCCGAGGAATTTCGATCGTTCAAATACGTTATTCGCCATAGTACTTTGATCCTTTCCGCTTTATTGCATGTACCTGATGGGCTGTTATCCAATGAAGAAGCAATTCATCGCTTCCATCATTAAAACAGTAATGTGTCGATATCCATGTAACGCACTTCAATATAATCGCTCCGCCCGCTTCAAGCGAACTGCGGCTCTACACGATTCTGTATGATAAACACCATATCGTCTTCAATTCAGATTTTATCATCCGGTTAGTGCTATGTCAACGCACTCGGTGCATATTCGTCCTCATTTTGAAAGTCTGCTCTTTTTATACACGCCCCACATTCTGAAAACGGTGGAGCTCAGAAGCACGCCGACCGCGACCGCGCCGGCGATGGCGGCGGTTGCACTGCCCTTCGCCCATGCCTCGGCGGTCATGCCTTGGCGGATGAAATCGGTGGTATAATAGATTCCCGCGCCGGGGATCAGTGGAACGAGCGCGGAGAGCAGGTAGCTCGTTGCGGGGAATTTGCGAACGCGCGCCATGATCTCGGCATAGAAGGAGCTTGCGGCGGCGGCGATCAGGTATGCTATCGGCTCGGAGAGCCCAAGGCGCATGCAGATCGAGCAAACGAACCAGGAGATGATGCTGCCAAGAAGCGCAAGCGGCATGCCCTTGCCGTGCATATTGAAGAAGAGCACGAAGCCGAGCGTGCCGATCATGCCGGCGAAGCACTGGATATAGAGCGGATGCTCGAACGGCAAAATCGTTGAGCTGACGATGAAAAACTGCCGCGAGAGCGAAACCGCGGCGCTCGTTCCGAACACGAGTGCGGCGGCGATCATGAGCACCTGCACCAGCCTGTTCACGCCGCTCATCGTGTCGCCATAGATGATATCGCGCATGCTGTTTGTGAAAAGAAAGCCCGGCACGAGTATCATAAGCGCGCCGATCGTTGCGATATCCGTATTGCGGCATATGCCGATTGCGCCGCAGAGATTGGCGATGAAGGCGAGGATGAAGCTGCAGACGAAGGATTTGAAGAAGGCATTCGTATTCAGCCTGCCCATGAAGCTCAGCGCTGCCGCCGTTGCGGCGCAGCTTATTCCGGCGGAGAGCATCTCGAGCCATCCGCCGCCGAAGAAGATGCCGAAGCCCGCGCCGATCAGAAACGCGCCGAGATAATAGATGAATTTTCCGTAGTGGCAAACGCTTGCATCGGTTTCATACATCAGCCTGCGCGCCTCCTTCACCGAGGGGCGCTCGAAGCACACCTTTCGGCAGAGCGCGGAGTATTTCTCGATGCCGTCGAGCATGGTGTCGCTTGATTTAAGGCGGCGCACCTTGGTCTCAACGTCGCCATCCTCGGTCTCAAGCCCCGCGATTATGCAGTTCGGGATAACGAAAACATCCACCTTTTCATAGCCGTAGGCCTCGATTATCCTCGTGATCGTATCCTCAACGCGGTAGGTCTCCGCGCCGCAGCTCTGAAGGCGGTTTGCAAGCGCCACGGCGAACTCGAGCAGCTCCTCGTGGTCGATGCGGTTCTTTTCAAGCGTTTGCAGGCTCTCCGCGGCAGGCGCGCTGCCCGAAGCAGCTTTCTTCTTGTTTTTATCCTTTATCGATTTTTTACCCTTTGTCGGTGTCATTCTGTATCTCCAAGCGTTTAGTTTTCAACGGCCTATTTTTTGCCCCTTCCGTTTGAATACGGGTTCTTGTTCTCCTTGGGAGCGTCCTCATAGCTTGCGCCCCAGCGGGCGAAAATTATGAGCAGATAGCGGATCAGCCCAACGAGGAAATAGATCCCGACCGCTATGAAGAACCATTTGATCGGCAGCCCGTTCGTGAAATGAAACAGCAGCAGAAGCCAGATCGGGATCGAAAACAGCACGCTGTCCAGCCGCATGAAAAAGAAGAACAGAATCCCCGAAAAGAAGCCCCTCCAATCGATGCGGCGGGGAGGGCGGGCGTTTGTTGAATCGGTTTTATTATCCATGCTGCCTCCGTTTCGGATCGTTGATCAGTAAATAATGAATAATGAAAAATGAACGGTCGAAGCCGAGCTCCACGGGAGTTCTTCTTTCATCCTTCATTTATTCATCGGCCACGGGCGGTTTCATCGCTCACGGGCGGTTTCATCGGCTAAGCGCATTCACTTTCCCGAATAATACTCCATGCGGATATCGTCCCGCTCGATGAGCACGGTGTTTTGATTCAGCGCGGCTATGATCTCATCCGCCGCTTTATAGACGGTCTCCCTGTCCGCATCGTCGAAATAGCAAACGATCGTGTACTCGTGGGTGATATTCTGCTTCTCATCCGTCCAGGAGCCGATCGCCTCCTGCAGCGTGTAGCCCTCGAAGTGCCTGAGGCAGATCTCGTCCACGATCCGCCGCGCTTCCTCCTGCGAATATTTGGGAGCGTAGGTGTCCATATCGTTGGTGCCGACGTAGATAACGTACTGCGTCGACGCCTCGCCCGCCATCGGCGCCTTTTTAAGCAGCGCCACGGCCAGCGCGGCGGCGGCAAGCACGAGCGCAAGCGCGCTGAGCAGGGTGGGAAGGATGCTTTTCTTGCTGTTCATTTGGTTTTTCCTCCTTGATACTTGTTGGCGGACGGTTCGCCGTTCACTAATTTTACTCTTATTGGTCCTCGCTGTCAAACGCATTTCGCTTTTCGCGCTTGCGGTCGTACTTCTTTTTATCCGGTGCAACGCGCGTAACGGGGCTCATGCCCTCCCAGGTTGTGCGCTTTTCGCCGTCGCGCTCCTTCTTTTTCTTCTTGGAGAGCTTGGTATAGGGAATGAATCTCGCCTTCTTGTTTCCCGAATTATTACCGTTCTTCGCCATAGCTCACTCCTCCTTTCCGCCCCGTTTTTTGGAGTAAACGAGGCTGTTCGGCACCTCTTGGAGCTTTTTCTTTGGCACCTCGTCATACTCATGCAGCGAATACTGACGCTTGCTCACGGTGTGCAGATAGTTGAATATTTTATGCATTATCTCGGCTTTTTCCGTGTTTCCGCAGTCGATCGAGAAGCGCACGATCACCGCGCTTGCCGCCATCTGCTCCGAAATCTTGTGGCGAACTAGGTAGATTTCGTCTATCATGCCGTTTTCAAAGCCCGCGAAATGCTCGAGCATCGCCTCAAGCTCGCCCTCGTCGAGCTTTTCCTCCAAAAGCACCGAGCTTTTGTCTATCGTGCCGATCTTTTCGTATTCGGTAACGTACTTTCGCATAAGCTCGGGCGCGGCCTTGCGGTATTTTTCAAGCTCCTCCTCGTCGCCGAGCCTGCAGCAGAGCCCGCCAATCAGCTCGAGCCCCTCTTCAACGTAGTTTTCGGTCTCGATCGCCTCATAGAGCAGCGGAAACGCGGCCCTATCGTATCGCTTTGCAAGCAATCCGCCCTTGTAGAGGCAGGCGTACGCCCTGCCCGCCTCGGGAAGCTCGGCTATCGCCCTGTCCGCAAGCGCCTCGGCATCGCTTACCCTTCCCATATCCACGAGCGCGGAGATAATATCCGCATACTCCTCGGCCACGAGCGGCTTTCCCGCGCTTTCCCAAGCGGGAACGGTCTCAAGCACGTTCTTTCGCGCCGACGTGTAGGCCTCCTCAAGCTCTTTTTCCAGTATCCCGTTCGCAAATTCAAGCGCTTTTTGCTTTTCCGATGCAAACTCCGCCGAATCCTCGCAGGGAAGCATCTGCGCATCCTCCGCACCCATCGCCGCAAGCCTCATTTTAAGGGTGGGGTGCGAGGCATTTCGCGCATGTATCTCGAGCGGGATAAGGCGCATCCATTCGTCCTTTCGCAGCTCGATGCGCTCCAAAAGCTCCCTGTTTCTGCGCACTGCAAGATCATTTGGTATCCTCTCGCCGTCCAGCTCCGAAGGGGTGTCGTAGGAATTGCTCTCGAACTCGAAATTGGAGTGAAACTCGGTTTTTATCAGCGCCGAAGCCGCGATGCGCTTATCGCAGCCGATCAGCATGGCGCGATCCGCGTTTTCCTCCTGCCGCACCGATTCGCCGAAGCGGTGGAGCTCGGTCAAAAACGCGGCTTGAGAATCCCAGTAGGAGAAGAAAAGCTTATCGAGCACGCCGCAAAGCGGAAAGATCGAGCGCCCGAGCGCCTGCCAGCGGGCGAACCGCGCTATTTTGCTGCCCTTTTCGGAAACAATATGCGAAAACTCATGGCGGAATATGGAAAGAAGCTCATCCTCGGAGAGCAGCGAAAGCAGCTGCACGCCCGTTAGAAGCGATATTTTGCCGTCCACATCGGCGATGCCTATGCTTCCGTGATTCGGCAGTATCGCGATGCGGAAGCCGTCGGTGCAGCCCACCTGCTCCGCCGCGCGCTCGGCTATCGAATAAAGCACGGGAAACTCCGTTTTTTCAACGTAGTAGCTGCTGTCGTCCATGAAAGCGGCGGGCGTTTTCAGCATTATCCTGTTCAGAGCGGCGCAGACGAGCAGAAGCGAATAGACGATAGCGAGCACGGCGGGAACCGGCGAAAGGCGAAGAAGCGAAGCGAAAAACGCGCAGCCGAAGCCGCAAAAGCCGAGCATACCCGCCAAAATTCCCGCGTTCAGCCTGTTTATATCAAGCTGCTTTTTCGTTTTCTTCGCGGCTTCATCGGCAAGCTCGCGCTGCTGCAAAAAGGTGTTGTACATCTCCTCATCGGGGTAGCTGCCAAGCTCCGCCATCAGCTTCGCCCTTGCCCACAAGCCTATCGCGATAAGCGCAAGCGGAACAACGGCGCACAAAACGAGCAGCGCGATGAACACCGCACGATCAAGCTCCGCGTTTATAAGCCGCCCGAGGAAGAACGCAAGCAGCACGAGCGCCGCCGCGCAAACGAGCGTCAGCACGCCGCGCCGCTTCAAAACGCGGATCTGCTTATCGCTCTCATCATCGCTGCTTCGCTCGTTTTTCCTTATATACACGACCAAAAGCATGATGAGGAAGAAGCCGAGCAGCACGCCTGAAGCAAAGAGCGTGCTCTGACCCACCGAAAGTGCACCCCACTCCACGCCCTTTAAGGCGAGTATGCCCGCGATCGGCAGGGCGAAAAGCGCAAAGAAGAGTGCGGTGATGATAAGCGCGTTTTTCGTGTTTCTATTCATTCGTTGAATTCCTTTTCATGCGATTTGAAAAACTCATAGTACGTTCGAACGTTTTCAAGCTCCTGCCACGGGCGCACCTGCACGGGCTCCGAATCGAGATCATACACCCTTGCACCCTCGAGCGAAAGCAGAAACGGCGAATGCGTTGCAATCACGAGCTGGCAGCCGCAGTATCTTGCAAGCTCGGTCAGAATATTGAACAGCTCGAGCTGAAGCTTGGGGCTCATGCTGTTTTCGGGCTCATCGAGAAGGTAGAGCGTATCCGGCTTCAGCTTTTCATCGAAATACGCAAGCGCGGTCTCGCCGTTGCTCATAAGGCGCGTTTCCACGCCCGCCGTTTTATGAAGGAACTGCCGCCGCGTTTTGCTCCTTGCAAGCACCTGAAGCCGCAGCTCCTCGTAGTCCTTCATTCCCGACAGCTTGACCGTTTCGCCGTATTTGCGCCTGCGCCATTCGCCGCGCCCGCGCTCGGTCTCCTCCGCGATATCGGCGTTATTATCCCTTGCGGCAAGCATATAATCGAAGATATCGTCGCTGGTGATTATGCGGCTGCCGTTCGGGATTCGCAGTTTCACGCCCTCGTCGTCCTCGCCCAAGGCATAGCGGCAGGCGTTTGCGTACATATCGAAAAGCTCGCTTGAATTGAACGGCGAAACGCGGTGCAGCTCCAGCTTCTGCGCGATGATGTTCAAAAGCGTGCTCTTGCCCGAGCCGTTGCCGCCGTAGAAGATCGTTATGTGCCCGAAATGCACCGTTTCAAGCCCCTTTTTGGGGAATATGCCGCAGGGGTAGCCGTTTTCAAGGTAGCCGAAATCAGGCCCACCGTTTTGCGCCATTCGCGCGCGGGCGATGGAGTATTCGGTATCCTCGTTTGGAAGGGTGAAGGAGGTAAGGTACATAGTTTTAGTGAATAGTTAATAATGAATAGTGAATAGTTGTGGATGAAACGCCGAGGGCGTTTCTTCAGCTTCTATTCATTATTTGAAATCCCTGCGGGATTTCTTCCTCAATGTTCCGAAGGAACGCATTATGCGCGAAGCGCACATCATTTGCCGAAGGCAAGCATCATTAGCTCAGCGAGCTTCATTCCCTGCTCTTCCCGCTCATCTCCCAAAACGCCACGGCGCTCGCGGCCGCAACGTTCAGCGAGTCCACGCCGTGAAACATCGGTATTTTCACGGTATAATCGCAGGCTTTTATCGTTTCCTTATCGAGTCCCGGCCCCTCCGCGCCGAGCAGCACGGCGAGCTTCTTCTCGTTTTTCAGCGCGGTATCAGAAACCGAAACCGAGTTGTCATCGAGCGCCATCGCCGCCACCTTGAAGCCGAGATTCTGCAAAAGCGCGATATCGGCGCGGTTTTTGGCCGTTTCCATACAGGGCAGCACCGTCCACGGAATTTGAAACACCGTGCCCATGCTGACCCGCGCGGCTCTGCGGTTCAGCGGATCGCAGCAATTCGCGCCTACGAGCACCGCGTCCATGCCGAGCGCAGCGGCGGAGCGGAAGATGGAGCCGATATTCGAAGCATCGCTGACGCCCTCCATAACGGCTATGCGCCCAGCGCCCGAAACGAGCGCGCTTACCTCGGGAAGAACCTTCCTTTTCATCGCCGCAAGCATTCCGCGCGAGAGATGAAAGCCCGTTATACCCTCAAAAACCGCCGTATCCGCAACGAAAACCGGGGTTTCACCGATCATGCCGCCAAGGCTCGCCTCGGTTTGGCGAAGAAGCCCCGCCTCGGTCAAGACCGAAACGGGCTCATACCCCGCCTCTATCGCTGCAAGCGCAACGTTCGGGCTTTCGGCGATGAACAGCCCTTCGCCCTCGCCCGCCCTTTTGAGCTGCGCCTCGGTCAGCCTCGCATAGGGCGCAAGCGCTTCGTTTTCAATGCTTTTTATCTCGATAATGTTCATATTCGGTCGTTTTTCGCGCTTCGGGCGATCATTTGCCCTTTCTAAAATACACCTCGCCGTTCATGATGAGGATCTCATGATCGGTTATCAGCTTCTCGCCGCCGCACAAAAGAAATACGCATGGCAGCGCTCCTTATCCTCGCAGCTTTCAAGCGGCATGGTGTTGTCGCTGCAGATCGATGAAAGCGTTTTGAGGAAGCGCTCCTGCCCGCTTTCATCGAGCTTTTCATAGAATCTTCGCGCAAAAAGCCCCTCTATCGGATCGGCTCTGCGCTTCAGCTCTTTATCGGTTTTCCCAGTTTCCATTATACCAAACAAAGCCTTGCGCGTAAAGCCAAAACCGAAAATCGCCCAAGCTGAGCTCGAGCGACCTTCGGGTTTCAGGTAGGTATTAAGTTGTTATCAGAAGGCGAAGCAGAGGCTTTGCGCTAATGATCGGTTGGTCTCAATGCATCGTGCATCGAGGTTTCGCCCGCCTCAGTTGGCGTTCAGTGCCGCAAGCCTTATCTCTGCGGCGGTCATGAAGATATTGGGCCTTGAGCCGTAGGTGGTCACGCCCTCAAGGCGAACGAACTTCGCTAAAACGGGGCTGAATTCCGCCGTTTTGAGGGAGCCGTCGTTTGCCCAGCTTCCGGTGCTTACGACCGTCCAGCTGCTGCCGTCCATGCTGACGGAGATCCTGTACTGGTTCACTCGGCCGTTTGCGCCGCCGACATTGGGCTGATACTCGTACCTGCCGACGTATGCGGCATTCTTGAGCTCAAGCGTGATGTAGCGCTGCTCGAGGGGAGCCGCCGCCGCCCAGCTGGTGTGCCAGATGGAGGCGTTGTTGCCGTCGATCGCGTTCTCCTTCTTGCCGCCGTTGGCGACTTCCTCGGAGCCGACGAGTACGTTCGCGATCTCGTTTCTGCCAACGGTCGCAAGGTTCAAGGCGGTGCCGAATACCCTGAGCTCCGCGGCGCTCATGAAGTGGTTCGTCTGAGCGGGAACGCTGCCGTAGGTGGTAACGCCTTCGAGCTTAACGAACTTCGCCGTCACGGGGCTTGCAAATTCCACTGCCTTGAGCGCGCCGTTGTCCGCCCAATTGCCGGTGGCCGCAACGGTCCAGTTCACGCCGTCCATGCTGACGGAGATCCTGTACTGGTTTACCCTGCCATTGTTGTTTCCGGTGACGCGGGGCTGATACTCATACCTGGTCAGAGTCGCGGGGGAGGCAAGCTCGAGGGTGATGAAGCGATCCTGAGCGGGAGTCGCAACGCCCCACCTGGTGTGCCACATGGTGTTGTTGCTGCCGTCGATCGCGTTTTCCTTGCGGTCGCCGTTGGCGCTCTCCTCGGAAGCCACGATAACGTTTGCGATATCGAGCTTGGACGCGGGAACCGGAGTGGGAGTGGGAACGGGGGTCGGAACCGGAGTCGGGACAGGAGTGGGAGTGGGAACGGGGGTCGGGACCGGAGTCGGAACGGGAGTGGGCTGGGAATGATCCACAGCGCGGTTGCTGAAGCCGATGCTGAACGAGCCGTTGCCGGAAGCGTTGTAGTAGGATGCTCCGCAGATGCCGGTGGGGATCTCGGGGGTCCAATAATCGGCGTTGTAACCCTCCTCAACGAGGTAGTAGCCGTTGGGGTCGATCTTGGGCTTGCCGTTTTCAAAAATCACGCTGCCGCTGCCGTCCTTGAGGAAGACCCTGGGAAGGAAGCCGTCGGAAACGCCGGTGTTGGTGTAGGCGGTGCTCTTGAACATGCCGCTGAAGTTGTTCTGCTGATTCAGAACGAGGGAGGATACCATCTCATCCGCGCCGGAAGTATTGCGCTTCATGAGCTTAACGGTGATGCTTGCGCCTGCGGGAGCGTTGGTCGTGCTGCCGTTCACGGCGCGCCAGGTCTTACTCACGTTGAACTCGGCCATCGCCCAGCGGTGGGTGAGATCGAAGCGGATCGCGGTCGAGGAAACGTTGGTCTTGGTGTTGGCGGTGAGGATCCAGCGGGAATCTGCGTTCACTACCTTAACGGTATAGTTGATCGCGTTGCCGTTTGCATCCTTCGCGGGAACGGTCCAGCTTGCCTGATCGTCCCAGGTCTTATTGCCGCCGAAGGGGTTCGAGAAGGTCTGAACGTTGCCGGTGGGCTGACCGTTTGCAAGAAGCTGATAGCTGATCGTGCGAGGGATGTACTTATCCTGTCCGTTGCCCCACTCGGAGTCGTTATCCATGCCGGTGAAGCGGTTCACAAGGCTGATCTTGACCATGCCGGGGGTGGGCTCGTCGATGGGCTCGGCGTTCACGTTTGCGGGGTCGAAGAAGTTTACGCGATAGTTGAAGTCAACGTCCTGACCGGACTTATTCTTGATTCCGCTGATCGAAACGGTGTATTCGCCGTTATACTGGCTTACGCCGTTGGGGCGGAAAATGATGGTGGGGGTGAGCATATAGTTGCCGGCGTTCTGGTCATAGTTGAAGTACGCGCCGGTCATCGAGGGGCTGTAATTGCCCTTGAAGGTCCAGCTCTTGCCGCTCGAGGTGCTGCGAAGGGTAACGGTGAGATCGTTCTTGGAGTTCACCGTGTACTTATCGGGGTTCAGCGAAACGCTCCACGCGGTGTTGCCGTTAAAGCTGTAGGTATTGTTCGGGAAGTTGCCGCTTGCGGGCCATGCGATGAAGTTATAGTCCTCGGAATCGGTGAGCCAGCTCCACTCCGAATTGGAGAAATGCTTGAATACCGAATAGTGCCTATATGTGGAGTTCGGGTTGTTTGCATAGCCGAAGCCGATCTTGGTGATCCTCGAGGAGAGGAAGAGGCGCCTGTGGCCAAGCTGAGGAAGGTTGCTGTAATCCCCGGTATCCTCAACGAAACCGTCGTTGGAGTTAACGAGCTCGAAGCCCGCGCAGATCGAGCCGGTGGAGGTGCCGTCATAGCCGATATTGTAGAAATCCTGGCTCATGCCGCTCGGCTTCACGGGGGTGTGGCCGAAGGGAACGAGGGAGAGCAGGACCGCGCCGTGCTGGGCGCTCCTGTTATACTCCGCGTCCATCACGATCGGGTTAACGCCCGCGAGGGTGCGCAGTGCGTTCGCCCTGTTAATCGTAGCGTTCAGCGCCTCGTCCGTGAGGCTGCCGGAGGCATGGGGATTGGTGAAGCGGGGCTGGGAGGAGAACAGATTCGACGGAGTCGAAGCCGGACTCCGGTTCAAAAGGGTCTTGATCTGACCCTGGGTGAGCTTGCGCGCCGAGATCAGACCGCTGTCAAGATACACTGCACGGGTGGGCTCTTCGTAGATCCTGACGAGCGCGCCATCCGTTTTTTCGGTGGACATGACCTTCGCTTCGGCAAAACCTGCGAGGACGCCGAGCGTCACAACGAACGCAAGCGCGAGAGCCATGAGACGTTTGAAGACGGAACCATTCTTCATACGAACCTCCAAATGATATGACTTTTTTACTCGGAGCCCGCCGCATTGCGGCGCATCGGCGATCGCAGGGACCGTCCGCGATCGAACCGCCTTGCTCCTGTGATTGCATTCTATCAAATTGGATATATTTTTGTCAAGCGTGTTTTTTCAAGTAAATCAGGTATATTTTTTTATTATAGGTTTTCATTTTTAACAATTGCTTTTTGCGGATAACGCAAAATTTACAGAATATCTTGTTAGATTTTTCGTTCGCAAAAGTATATTGCGCCCTCAAAGGTGGCAAAATTGTGGCAGAATTAAGGCCTCCGAATGTTGCGGATTTTGGATACTTTGCCCCTTTGCGCGCCCTCCGAGCCGAGCCCGTACCGCGCATGCGCCGCGTTCCCGGCGCACACGGAGCGGCGCCGCCATCGGTTTTCCGCCTTGTCCATGCCCTTTCCCCTTGCCCGCCCCCGTGCATTTGTCCACGTTTTTCCCCTTGCCCACGCCCTCGCTTTTTCCCGCGCCGGAGCCCGTGCCGCGCACAGCGAAGGCGGAGCCGCGCTTGGCATAAAAGACGCTGCTAAAAATATACGAAAAGCTTGCGTATTTGCTATATATGCCGTTGACTTTCGCGCTCCAATGTAATATAATTTATATGAAAGCAGATCGCGTTGACGCGCCCCGAACCGCGCCCCGCTTCTCCGCCGGCATTCCGCCGAGCCGATGCGGGTCCGACGGCGGACGAGGCAGCCTTCAGCATATCACGCCCCCAACGGCCAAGCCGATCGCGCTTCCCGCAGCTTTCGGAGCAGCCGCGCCCGAGAAGAACGTATTTTCAACAGAAATTTTCATATCAAAGGATGAACCGACCATGCATTTCAAGAAGATCACCGCACTGCTAATCGCATTTTTGATGCTGATGAGCTCCGCCTCCTTCTCGTTCATCACGGCGGAGGCGAACACGGCGCCCGCCGAGCGAACGGACGGCGGGACCCTCTACGTCAACCCCGGCTACATCAACACCAGGGGCTGCCTGCTCGAATACTACGATTTCAGCAGCGTTCCCTGCACCACCGGCGCCACCTCCACGCACAGCTACGTTCAGATAAACGGCGGCGGCGCGCACTCCACGACCGGCTTTGAGAGCAACGAATTCGCCATGAAGGAGGGCGACAAGCTCATCTTCGAATTCTGGTATTCCACCGAGCTGAACTACGACTTTTTCAACTTCATCTCCCACGCCCGCAGCGGAGGGGACGCGCTTGAGGAGCAGATCTCGGGCAGCACCGGCGGCGATGATACCTGGTTCATCCACACCTTCACCGCCCCCGCGACCGACTGGTACAGCTTCTCCTGGGAATACACCAAGGACGGCTCCAACGACTCCGGCGCGGACTGCGTTCGCATCTCGAACCTGTACCTTATGGAGCACTGGGACTATGAGCGCGCGGAGGCGATGACCAAGCCCGGCACGAGCCTGTTTGAATACGAATTCAACAACGCCTCGATCAACGGCTTCAAAGCGATGCACACCACCTCGAGCACGAGCCATCCCTCCTGGCTCCGCTCAGGAAACGCTGGCGCCGCAAACAGCACCTGCTCCGTTACGCTCAGCGGACGCACCCGCGAATGCACGCTCAAATTCGAATACGCCGTGCAGTGCGAGGCGCCGAGCGGCTCGAGCTATTACGACTATTTCGAGGTCATAGTGGACGGGCAGAGCGTTCTTCAGGAAGCCGGCGACCACTGGGAATGGACGACCTTCAGCTATGATCTCTCCTCCGGCTGGCACGAGATAGAATTCAGATACATCAAGGACGGCAGCGTGAACACCGGCTACGACTGCGTTGATCTGGACAATGTTGAGATAGTGTACCCCTCCGGCGAAGCGGTCTCAAGATGGCATGATATAAACCGACTCGGCTCGAGCGCAAACAAGATCTATTTCAACACGCCCATCGGCACCTCCGGCTGGGGCGCGAAGGAAAACAGCGACGGCACGAACGTGCGCGGCTACAGCGGCAACCGCTATCTCGACGGCGAGTCCTCCTCCTTCTGCGAAACCATGATAAACATGGCGCAGGGCGAGAGCATCAGCTTCGAATACGTCGTTTCAAGCCAGTATTACGACACGCTGAATTTCTACGTCAACGGCGAGCTCGAGGCGATGCTCGGCGGCGGCTGGACCGACCGCTTCTGGTCGAGCCACTCCTACACCGCCCCGCGCACCGGCACCTACTACTTCCGCTGGGAGTATAAAAAGCACGACAACAGCTATCCGAACGAGGGCTGGGACTATGCCTATATCCGCAGCCTCACTTACAGCGGCAGCTACAATCAATCGCTGAATATCGACCAACTTCTGCTCACCGAGAGCTCCGCTCCGATGCATTTCTACACGAGCATGGCGAACGGCGACGGCTTCCAGCCCTGCAGCCTGGACTTCCTCAAGGACGGCTCGGACGATTACGGCGTGGTTTCGCGCAACAGATACATGGAGTACACGAGAGCGACCATCGAGGGTCAGGCCGGGCAGCTTTCGGCGGGCGACCTGCTCCATTTCGACTACTTCGTTTCCTCCGAAACGAACTACGACAACCTCATCTTCACCGTTAAAAAGAACGGCACGACAGTCCATACCGAAACCATCACGGGCTCTCCCGAGGGCGAGCATCGCTACCGCGAATACAGCGTTCCCTCCGCAGGAAACTACACCTTCATATGGGAGTATTCCAAGGACGGCAGCGTGGATAGGGGCGATGACTGCGCGATCATCTACGGCGTATCGCTCTATAAATACGGCGACACCGGCATCCCGGGCGACGTGGACGACAACGGCACCGTGAACATGGTGGACGCGATCCTGGCGCTGCGCAAGGCGATGGGGCTTATGACGCTGACCCCCGATCAGGAGGCGCGCGCGGACGTGGACGGCAACGGCTCCGTCACCATCGCGGACGCGGTCATGATCCTCAGGCTGTCCATGGGCCTGTGACGGCACGCGAACCCAAAATAGCAGAATGATGTAAGTACGGGGCTGTTGCACTAAGCCCCGGCAAAAACAAGACCGGGGCTGTTGCCTGCAATTCCCTTGCATTTGCAGCAGCCCCTTTCTTTAATGATGCCGCCTGCGCTAATGATGCGTTCCTTCGGAAGATCGAGGAAGAAATCCCGCCGGAATTTCCACCTCAACCATTCATTTATTCACTATTCACTATCCGCATCCCCGCCCTCCGCGGTTGACACGACCGCCGTTTTAAGCTAAAATGTAAAATGGAATTTGATATGCGAAAAGGCGCGTTCCGCCCCGCTCGCCCCGTTCCGAGAAAGGAGTTCTGCGATGAAAAAATCTCTCATATGCATCCTTGCGCTCGCTGCGCTCATGCTCGTTTTTGCGCTCCCCGGCTGCTTCCAACAGGATTTCCCCGTGCCGATCATCCCGCCCAATACGCCCGCGCCGACGGGAAATGCGCCGACCGACGAGCCCGAGCCGACCGAGGTTTTCGATAATTTAACGCCCACGCCGACCGCCACACCCGCGCCCGCAAACACCAATTTCAGCAAGCACGAATTCGAGCTGCTCTCCGCTTTCCTCGAGCAGACCGATGAAAACGGCTTCAAAAACGGCGAAAACATTAGCGATATCTATAAAAAGGATGACCCCACCACCTGGGGTAATTGTATCAAATGGATAAAGATCGATGGTCTGAAATACGTTAGCGAGCTCGATTTTTCATTTGCTTTCATTGTGGGCAAGCTGGACGTTTCGGGCTTTGAACACCTTGAGTATCTCTCGTGCAATGCAAACCGCATAAGCGGGCTGAAGGTGGACGGCTGCACCGCGCTCAAAGAGCTTTACTTCGAAAGGTCTGTGACGTGGGACGGCAACCCGGCATCGTCTTTATTTTCAAGTTCATCTGTTCCGATCTCTTCATTATTCGAATTAACGCCCGATATCGCGTTATCATCTCAAGTCACGTTCTTCGCCCCCATGTCCGAAACGCACTCTTTCGCCATGCCCGATATTTCCACCTGCACCGCGCTCGAGGTGCTGAGCTTCCCCGGCATCGGAGCAGGTGCGCTCGACCTTTCGGGACTTACAAAGCTCAGAACGCTGAACTGCGCGTTCAACGGCCTCGCCGAGCTCGACCTATCGGGCTGCCCCGAGCTTACCGAGCTTAACTGCGCCTCCAATTCGCTCACAAGCCTCGATCTTTCGCTCTGCCCGATGCTCGAATCTCTCAACTGCTCTGACAACAGGCTGAGCGAGCTTGACCTTTCCCTCTGCCCCAAGCTTTTAGGGCTCGAATGCGGTGCAAACGCGCTGACGAAGCTCGAGCTTTCGATCAACGCCGCCCTTCAGGATATCACCTGCGACTTAAACGAGCTTACGGAGCTGACTCTTCCCTCCTCCGCCTCCGATCTGGGGGTCCTGAGCTGCCAGAACAATATGCTCGCATCGCTCGAGCTTTCATCCGCAGAAAACCTCTATTCCCTCTCCTGCGGCGGCAATCCGCTGACGGAGCTTGACCTTTCGGGCTGCCCCAAAATCTATTCGCTCGACATCAGCCATTGCCCCGAGCTCGGCTCGCAGGACTTTTCCGCCCTTACCGAGCTTAGCAGACTCAACTGCGAGGACTGCGGCCTTACGCAGCTCGATCTTTCAAGCAACCCTAGCCTCGGTGTGCTGAACTGCGCCGGCAACGCGCTGAGCACGCTCGACCTCTCCTCCTGTACCGAGCTATACTTCCTTCGCTGCGAAAGAAACGCGCTCACCGAGCTCGACCTTTCCGCCGTGAGCGGGCTTGAGCAGCTTTACTGCGGCGAAAACAAACTCACCTCGCTCGATGTTTCGGGCTTGCTCGCTCCCATCTCACTCGACTGCTCCGGAAACGAGCTGACCGAGCTCAAGCTTTCCCGTTCGTTATTTGAGCTCAACTGCTCGGATAACGCGCTCACCGAGCTCGACCTTTCCGTATTGACCAACGCCCATACGCTGAACTGCGGCAAAAACAAGCTCCGCTCGCTCGATCTTTCGGATCACCTTTCGCTGGGCCGGCTTTTATGCGCGGAAAACGAGCTTACGGAGCTGCTGCTTCCCGCAAAAGGCGAGATCTACGAGCTGAACGCAAGCTCCAACCTGCTTGAAACCATCGACCTTTCCGGCAATCAGCATGTCCTTATTCTCGATCTGAGCAAAAACAGGCTGCCTTCGCTCGAGCTTTCGGGCTTCGTTTCGCTCGAAGAGCTTGATTGCAGCGGCAACGCGCTTGCCTACCTCAGCCTTCGCAATTGCTATTCGCTGCAAATGCTGGACTGCCGCGAAAACGAGCTCACCGTGGTGAACTGCGAGAACTGCTCGAACCTTACTTCGATCGAGACCGACGACGGAGTGAATATAGTTTTCAGGTGAGCTGTGTTAGTGAATAGTGAATAGTTGTGGATGAAATTCCAAAGGAATTTCTGCAAATTTATATAAAGATAAGGAGTTTTTAATGAGAAAGCCTGCCCTTCGCATCGCATACGCGGTCATACTGCTTGCGCTCGTTTCTGTTTTCGCGCTTGCGCTTTCCTCCTGCGTTATCGGAAACGGCATAGTTCCGCTTATAACGCCCGAGCCCACGGGAAATGCGCCGACCGCCGAGCCCGAGCCGACCGAGGCTTTTGACGGCGACTTTACGCCCGAGCCGACCGCCACACCCGCGCCCGCAAGCTACGGCTACGATGAATTTGAGTTTAATGCGCTCTCCGCCTTCCTCGAGCAGACCGACGAAAACGGCTTAAAAAACGGCAAAGCGCTGAGCAGCTCCTATAAAAAGGACGACCCCTCCACCTGGGGCGGCGCGAGCATAACCTGGACGACGATCGACGGCATCAAGCACGCCCAAACGATCCGCATCGGCAACCTTGGTCTATACGGCGAGCTGGACGTTTCGGGCTTTGAATACCTTATCAGGCTCGACTGCTCCAACAACCAACTGAGTGCGGTGAAGGTGGACGGCTGCCGCGCGCTAACGAATCTCGATATCTCATTTAACAGCGTTCAGATCCTGATCACGGATCCCGAAACCGGCGCAATGTCCGTCACGGGCGGCATGAGCATGCCCGATCTTTCCACCTGCACGGAGCTCGAGGTTCTGAGCTTTACGGGGCTTTCCGTTGAGTC
Organism: Clostridia bacterium; assembly: GCA_017523925.1. Lineage (GTDB taxonomy): Bacteria > Bacillota > Clostridia > Christensenellales > CAG-138 > PeH17. The sequence goes on along the minus strand of JAFWVQ010000010.1, from coordinate 8,551 downwards.
CTTCGATCTTTCCTATTTTCCGAAGCTTGATTCCCTATACTGCGACTATAATTCGCTTACAAGCCTCGATCTTTCCGCCTGCCCCAAGCTTACCTCGCTCAGCGCACATTCAAACGCGCTTACAAGCCTCGATCTTTCCGCCTGCCCCGAGCTCAATACTCTTATATGCTCCGACAATAAGCTCACAAGCCTCGATCCCTCCTCCTGCCGCAAGCTTGCGACCCTTGCCTGCGAAGCAAATGCGCTTTCAAGGCTCGACCTTACCTTAAACGCCGCGCTTAGAGAGCTATACTGCAGCGATAATGAGCTTACGGAGCTTATTCTGCCCGAATCCGCGAGCACGCTTTCGAATCTTGTTTGCTCGAACAACCGCATAACGCAGCTCCATCTGAGCAACGCGATAAACTTGGATAACCTTTATTGCGACGGCAACCCGCTGACGGAGCTCGAGCTTTCCGCCTGCCCCGAGCTCTATTCGCTCAAGGCAAGCGGATGCAGCGGGCTTACCCGCCTCGACCTCTCCTGCTGCCCGTTTATCAGCGTCCTTGAATGTGCGTCCTGCGCTCTGACGGAGCTTAACATAACAGGCTGCTCCAAGCTCTATCGTGTCAGCTGCGAGAACAACGCTCTTTCAAGGCTCGATCTCTCGAGCTGCGACCTCCTTATAAGTATCATCTGCAGCGGCAACGGGCTTACCGAGCTCATTCTTCCCGAAAACGGCTTGCCCGGATTGCTTCACTGCGATCAAAACAAGCTTACCGAGCTCGATCTTTCCTCCTTGGGCGGGCAGCTTTACGAGCTTTCATGCAGTGAAAACGAGCTTACAAGGCTCGATCTCTCCAACTGCGTCTCGCTTCTCAGGCTGAACTGCGGCAAGAACGCACTTGCAAGCCTCGACGTTTCGGATTGCGCTTTGCTGAGTGAGCTCAGCTGCGAGGAAAACGGGCTTACGGAGCTGCTGATTGCCGCAAACGGCGAGCTGAAGCGCCTGAACGCAAGCTCCAACCTGCTTGAAACCATCGACCTTTCCGGCAATCAAAACATCGTAAATATTGATCTGAGCAAAAACAGGCTGACTGCGCTCTATCTCGACGGCTTTCTTTCGCTCAACGAGCTTGATTGCAGCAGCAACTCGCTCACCTATCTCGGCCTTAGCAATTGCTATTGGCTGGAAAAGCTGGACTGCCGCGAAAACGCTTTATCCGTGTTGAACTGTAAGGGCTGCACGAACCTTGATTCGATCGAGACCGATGAAGGAGTGGAGCTGATATTCAAGTGAGCTATATTAGTGAATAGTGAATAGTTGAGGATGAAATTCCAAAGGAATTTCTGCAAACTTATATAAAGATAAAGGAGTTTCAAATGAGAAAACCTGCCCTTCGCATCGCATACGCGATCATACTGCTTGCGCTTGCCGCGATCTTTTCCGCGGCGCTTTCCTCCTGCGTTATCGGAAACGGCATAGTTCCGCTTTTAACGCCCGCTCCCACGGACGCGGAAACCGCCGAGCCCGAGCCGACCGAGGTTTTCGACAACCTCACGCCCGAGCCGACCGCCACACCCGAGCCCACGCCCGAGCCGCTTCCGTACAACGAGTACGACGTCGCCGCGCTCCAGGCGTTTTTCGAGCAGGCCGACGAAGACGGCTTTATGAACGGCGAAAAGCTGGGCAGCGCCCATAAAAACGACGATCCCTCCACATGGTACTGCGTAACATGGACGGACTTCGGCGGCGAAAGGCGCGCCCATTCGCTGGAGCTTTCGGGAGTGGCCGCTGCGGGCGAGCTCGATCTTTCGGGCTGCACGGCGCTTGAGCGCGTGGAGCTCCTCTTCAACGAGCTGAGCGCGATCGATCTTTCGGGCTGCACGAAGCTTATCCATTTGAGCTGCAGCGGCAATCCGCAGCTCTCAAAGCTCGAGCTTTCGGGCTGCGATGAGCTTGCCACCCTCGAATGCCGCATGACCGGGATGACCGAGCTCGACCTTTCCTGCCTTCCCCGGCTCTCTTCGCTCGATTGCAGCGAAACCGATGTCACCGAGCTCAAGCTTTCCGAGCTTCCCAATCTTACTTCGCTCAATTGCAGCTACACCGAGATCACCGAGCTTGACATTTCCTCCAATCCCGAGCTTACCGAGCTCGATTGCGGCAACACCGCGATAACCGAGCTCGACCTTTCCGCCAATCCCAAGCTGGATATTCTTTCCTGCTCCGCCACCGGTATCACTCGGCTCGATCTTTCCGGCTGCCCTAAGCTTACCGGGCTCAGCTGCGGTAACAATTCGCTCACAAGCCTTGATCTTTCGCCCGTTCCGCTGCTTATCTGGCTTTATTGTGGCGGCAATCCCCTTGCAAGCCTCGATCTTTCGCCCGTTCCGCTGCTTACCGCGCTTTACTGCTCCGACTGTGAGCTTACCGAGCTCGATCTTGCAAGCCTTACGGAGCTCGATTTTCTGCAATGTGCGGGAAACGCGCTCACCGAGCTGAACCTTTCCGAGGCTCGCGCCCTTCAGATGCTTGATTGCGCAGGCAACAGCCTTACTGAGCTTGATCTTTCAAATAATCCCGAGCTCAACACGCTTGAGTGCGGCCTCAACTCGCTTTCAAAGCTCGATCTTACAGGCCTTTCGCACCTCGGCTGGCTTACCTGCGCGGACAACGGGCTTACCGAGCTGCTGCTGCCCGAATCAAACTATCTTGTCACGCTCGACTGCTCAAACAACCGCCTTGCGGAGCTGGATATCTCGCGCTGCAAAGCCATTTCGGAGCTGAACTGCGCAAACAACGAGCTGAGCTCGCTCGCGCTTACGGACAGGGGCTCGCTGCATATTCTTAACCTGCGCGGCAACCGCTTTACGGAGCTGGAGCTTTCTGGCACCTCGCTCCTTGACGAGCTCGACTGCGCGGAGAACCTGCTCACAAGCCTCGATCTGAGCGGCAAAACCCGGCTTAGCTCTCTCGACTGCTCGAAAAATGCGCTCACGATCCTCGATCTTGTTCGATGCTACAGCCTTGAAAACCTCATCTGCACCGAAAACGAGCTGACGCTTATCGACCTCACCGACTGCCCCGAGCGGATGATCACCCTGGAAACGGACGAGGGCGTGGAGCTGATCAGATGATCTTTATTAGTGAATAGCGAATAATGAATAGTGAATAGTTGTGGTTGAAATTCCAAAGGAATTTCTTTGAAAATATTATTTCGTTAATATTATTTTGTTGGTTGGTTTGTTTTGTGTTACAAATGCAAAGCAAGCGGAAAAGAGGGTATTGCCGTGAAGTTAAAGGTTTCCAACGCGCTTTCAAAGATCGTTTACGCGCTTCTCGCCTTCCTGTTCGTGTGGGTGCTTGTGAAGATGTATTTCATCAGCTACTACGAATATTCCGCGCCGCTTCTCATCTTGGGAACGCTTGCGGCGCTCGCGCTCATGCTGCTGTTTTGGCACATTGTAAAAAAGCGCGAGGCGTTCTTTGAGAAGCATTGCCGCCTTATCACGGCGGGTTTTCTGCTTTTCATGCTCGCTTTGCAGCTTGCGTTTTCGTTCCCGCTGCGGTATGCGCCCGTTTACGATATCGGCGCGCTTTTCTACGGCGCAAGCGAGTGGACGGAAACGGGAAGCTTTCCGTCGTATTACGAATACTTTGCGATGTTTCACAACAATTTCGGCGGGCTCGTGCTGTTTCGGCTTTGGTTCGGCATGATGAAGCTCATCGGCATCACCGATTTCTACTTCGCCGCCTGCCTGCTCAATTCGCTGCTTTCGATCGCCGCCATGTATCTCACCGCATCCTCGGCGGGAAGGCTTTTCGGCGTGCGCGGCAGGATGACGGCGCTCTTCCTCTTTTTCATCAGCCCGCCCTTTTACTTCATCGCGCCCGCGTTCTATACCGATGCGCTTACGATGGTTTTCCCGCCGCTGATATTCAGGCTTTGGCTCTATGCGCTGGATAGGAAGGAGCTTCTTCAAAAGCTCGCCTGCTTCGTTTTTATGGGGCTTGCTCTTGCTCTCGGCTATAGCATAAAGGCAACGGTTTTGATAATGCTTATCGCCGTGGTGATCGAGGGGATGCTCTATGACAGTTGGAAAGCCTGGCTGCCCCTCGCCGCCATCGCCGCCGCGCTGACCGTTTGCGTATCGCTCGCTGTAAACAGCGTGGTTTACTTCCACGTCGGCCGCGATGAGGCGCAAAAAAGGCAGGTCCCCATCACGCATTGGATAATGATGGGGCTTGAAGGCTGGGGAGGCTACAACGGCAAGGATTACGCCTTCACCAAGTCCTTCGATGATCCCGCCGAGCGAAAGCTTGCGATATCGAGGATGATCTCTCAGCGCCTTCGCAATATGAGCTTATCGGATGCATCCGAGCTTTTCGACTGCAAGCTCGACCTCGTTTGGAACGACGGCACCTACGGCCTTTCGGACTGCCTCGGCTGCCCGCACGAGCAGGATAATTATCTGCATGGATTCCTCGTTCGGGAGGACGGCGCGCCGAGGAAGATCTACAAGCATATCTGCACCGCCGTGCTTGCCGCGATGTATCTGCTGCTGCTTTTCTCCTGCGTTTCGGATATCTTCACGAGCGGGCAAAGCGTGCGCCTGCTCGCGCCGAGGCTCGCGCTGCTCGGTGTCTTTATCTTCTTCCTCATCTGGGAGGCGCGGTGGCGGTATTTTTCAAGCTACGTGCCGATCGTCATGCTCTGCGCGGCAGCGGGGCTTGAGAGCGCATCGGCAAGGCTTTCTGGCTTTGCATCGCGCCGAAAAAAGCGCTCTTTAAGTTGACAAAGCGGCGAAAAATCATTATACTGTATTCGTCGCAGTCTGCGGCAAAACACCAAAACCGAAAAGAACGGAGAACCGAAAATGAAAAAGCTTATTGCAATACTGCTTTGCTGCGCGTTCCTCGCGCTCACGGCGGCGGCCTGCGCTCCCAGAGTTGATTTCACGAGCGAAAACACGGCTGCTCCCGCAGGAAATGCGGGCGATACGACCGCCGAGCCCACTACGGCTCCCACGCCGGCGCCCTCCGCGCCCCCCGCTCCCCCCTCTAACGACAACACAAACGAAGGAGAAAAGTACATGAACAAGATCTACGCAACCATCACCATGGAGAACGGCGGAGTTATCAAGCTCGAGCTCTACCCCGATCTCGCGCCCCAGAGCGTTCGCAACTTCTGCTACCTCGCCCGCAGCGGCTTCTACGACGGCCTCACCTTCCACCGCATCATCCCCGGCTTCATGATCCAGGGCGGCGACCCCGACGGCAACGGCACCGGCGGCCCCGGCTACTGCATCAAGGGCGAATTTGCGGCAAACGGCTTTGAAAACGAGCTCAAGCACGCCCGCGGCGTTATCTCCTGGGCAAGAAAGAGCCGCCCGAACGACAGCGCGGGCAGCCAGTTCTTCATCATGCATCAGGACGCGCCCCATCTCGACGGCTCCTACGCCGCTTTCGGCAGGGTGATCGAGGGACTGGAGGTCGTGGACGCGATCGCGGCGGTCGAGACCGACGCGGGCGACAGGCCCCTCACCCCGGTCGTGATCGAGACCATCACCATCGAGGGTCCCGAGCTTCCCGAACCCGATAAGATCATGTAAGTTAAGCTATCAAAAACGCGGCTCCGGCGCATCTGCCCGAGCCGCGTTTTTTCTTCCCGAAATTCCGAAAGGAGTTCGGCTATATCTGCTATATCTGCTATATCTGCTATATCGACTTTATCGACTTTATCGGCTTTATCATTCAAAATATTCCCTGTATTCGGGCGAATTGACAAGCTCGTTCATCGCAAGCTGTTCGGTTTCGAAAAGACTTGCGGGGTCGGCTTGAGTTATCCACATCCCGGGAAGAAACCCCTTATCACAAGAGTAAGCCGCCCATTCGGCATCGTCCCAGCCGCAGAGCCGCTCGAGCCGATATCTGAAAAAGCCCCGATCGGTTTTGAAGATAACGCACCGCATTTCGCCATTTGCGCCGAACAACGTTTTGACAAGCGTCTCGCCGTCTTCAAGCTCAGGCCCCTTATCGCGCATGAGCTCCACTATCTCATTCCAAGGCGGTCTCACGCTCGGCGCGGCCTTGGTCCTTTTAGTGAAAAGCGCATGGAACATATTTGCAAATTTGAACACCGTTCGTCACCTCCGAACAGCTTCGGCCTTCTTTTTCGAAATCCGCTTCAGTATCATGGGCAAGACCGCAAGCGCAGCAACGTACACGATGCACCAAATTGCCGCGCCGCCCGCCTTTGCGGCGAAGATACCGCCCGCTTTGCTCGTTAAAAGCGCTGCGCCGATGAACAGTACCGCGCCGATTATGCCGAAGATAAAGCGCGTTCCGCTCTTTTTATCCACCTCATAGCGGATAAAGCGGCGGTCGATGAAGATAGCAAGAAGAAGGCCGATCCATTTTCCGAAGCTTGCGAAAACCTCGGCCTTCGCCTTTTCGATATTCACCTGCGCCAAGCCGTTTTCGGGATAGCTCTTGAAATTCACATACACAAGCACCGCAATGCCCACAAGCGCGCCGAGCAGCAGGAAGACTTCGGTCCTGTTCGGATTCTTTTCAAGGAAGATCGCGAGCCGCGTCATCGCAAGCATCACGATCAGCGTTAAAACGATGCTGACCGCAACGTCCTGCGGCGTGTGCGCGCCAACGAAATTGCGGGCAAAGCCCGTCAAAAGTATCAGCACGATGCACAAAACGGTTATCCAAGAATGCCGCTTTCTCTGCCATGCGCCGATGCTTCCGTAGATGCTCGTTGCGTACATCGTATGCCCGCTCGGCATCGAATAGCTTGAAGAAGCCTTAACGGGAACGATGCGCGGATCGCGCATATACGGGCGCTTAACGCAGGCGGTGTTTTTGACCGTTAGATTAGCAAGCTCGCTCGCGCCGAAATTGAGCAGCGCGATGCGCCCGAAGCGCTTATCCACCGCGATATAGAGGAAAACGCAGAGCGCGGGCAGAAGCAGCGCGTTCAGCTCGCAGAAGCGTTCGGCGAGCTTACCGAGCCACGGCGCATTATCGCGAACGCCTTGAAGCGAAAGCAGATATTCGCTGCCAAACACCTTGTTTGCCGCGCCTTCCCGCGCCGCAAGGAACGCATCCATCCTCTTTTCAAGGCTGTTTTCAAGGTTTTTATAGAAGAACATATAGGTGTAAACATGGTATGAGCCATCCTCGAAGAGCTGCGGAAGCGGGTTCGGAAAATCCTCACGCGAAACGTCCGTAACGACCAGCGCGCCCCTGTCGGGGTCGATATAGCAGCCGCAGAGCCCCTCGGAGAAGCCTTCGCCGACGAGTGCGCCCTTGTTGAGCTCCTTTGCCGCGGGGGTCGAGTCCGTTTTCCAGTTCAGCGGATTTATCGCCATGCCCTTCGTGCCCTCGGGAATGAAGATGGAATCCTTCACCGTGCCGTCCTCGCAGTCAAACATAACCACGCTGCCGAAGTCGCTCTCGCCGCTTGCAAGCTTTATCTGCGGGTATTTACTTAGCTCGTCCGCACCGATCGAATAGCCGAGCGCGTAGACCGAAACAAGGCTTTCGCGAAGCGATCTTGCCTGTGCGCCTTCGCCGCCGTAAAATTCCTTCAATAGCTCGATGCACATCTGCGCACCCTGCGAAAAGCCCGCAAGCACGATCGGCCTGCCGTTGTTTTCATTATCCAGATACCACCGAAACGCCGATTTAACGTCGAGCCATGCGTTTTCAAACGCCTGCTCCCTCTGCCCGTCCTCGAGCAGATAGCCGTTTATGGACATCTGGCGGTAGAACGGCGAATAGACGCGCGCAACGCCCGAAAAGATGCCCTTTTCCTTGTTCAGCTCGTCAACAAAGCGCTTTTTCAGCTTCTCGTTCAGATCGAGCGAGTTCGCGTAGCTGCGCGTATCCACCGTGGGGCAGATAAGGAACACATCCGCGCTCTTCTCCTCGCCTCCGTCGGCGAAAAGCGCCCAGTTCTCCGCGAGCGCATAGTCGAGCGCGGTCTCAAGCGCCTCCACGCTTTCGCTCTGCTGCGCGCTCTCGGCAAGCACCGCACTGAAGCACGCGAAGATGAGCGCGAACGCAAGAAGCGCCGCAAAAAGCTTTTTGATACTACTCATATTCATTTTTCCTCCCGTTTCTAACGCCTCTCGGCGTTGGTTTATCGTTCTAAGCTCGTTTGGCGGCTCGTTTTTCAAGCCTCTTCTCCGCATATTTTCTTATATCGTCGTTTGAATCGTATAAGCATTCGCGGAGCATTTCATCACTCAGCAGCCTTCTTCTGCCAAGCTCGCGCACGATATTCTCGCGGCAGCCGGAGCAGCGGTCGTTTTCATAAAACCAATGCAGTATCCATGCCGGCACTTTGAACCCCACATCACGCTGATAATTCAAATTAAGCCCGATGCTGTGGATAATATCATCCCCCTCCTTATCTTCTAAAGCCTCTGCAAGCAGCTTTTCGATCAGCCCCCTATCCCCATCCTCATAATTCATGATGAGCAGGGGAATGAGCTTATCCGCCTCCGCTTCAAGCGCGCTTAGCGCAAACGCCCTTACCTTCGGGCTGCGGAT
>JAFWVQ010000009.1 GCA_017523925.1 Clostridia bacterium | reverse complement strand
CGCGCCGGACATATCAAGACCGAGATTGCTGAAAAGCTCAGTTGCCGCCGCTTTGATATCCGCGTCGATACGAACTTGGGTAGGTGTAGTAGCCATATAATCATCTCCTTAATGATCATTGTTTGTATTTAATTATATGCTGTTCGGTTTACATTGTCAAGCAATTTAACGCCATATGATTGATTTGCTGCAACGAACTTTCCGAACAACAGTTTTCTATTTCAGAAAAATGCATCTATCTGCAAAAATCTATTCTACAACCAAGCCCAGTATTTTATTTGTGCAACAGCTTGTTGCACAAATATTGGCACGCTTTTGGGAATCTCAGAGTTTGGTCTTTTTATCCTTTTCACTTTAACCGTATGCTGTCTAACGAAAACACTTTTGTTCTGCATTGTATCATCCTGCTTATCCCGTATGATAATTCAGTGATGGAATCGTTCTTCTTCAACCTCAAACGCGAGGAACTATATTGAACAAAATACCGCTCCGAACTTGAAGTCAGTACGGCAATCTATAAGTACATGTCACTTTATAACGAACACCGGCCCCACGCAAAGAACGCATGCCGGACACCTTTAAAAAAGGAGCTCGATTTTTTAATAGACAAACTGCTTTTTGAGCAAAACCAAATCGGATAAGGGGGTTCGGAGCGTAAAGGTTTTTCGTTTTCGATTTCCGTTTTGAACTTTTTTGATTTTTATGTCCGGTTTGAAATCAGAAAATGACAGTCGGAAAAGACATATAGAACAAGCAAAAACAAAGAATCACCGTTTGTTGTCCGACCCCTGGGGGTTCGGATCCCGAACGTGATTCATTTTGCGGGTGAAGCTGAATTCCCGCGAAGTCCACAAAAGTGTGGTAGTGCCGCGAAGCCGTTGTGAGCGCGTTTACAAGCGTACAGGCGCAGCAAACGAGGACTTTTGCGGAAAGGAGGAGCGATGAAGTGAGCGAGAGATGGCTTTTTTGAAACAAAAAAGTCGTCGCGAACGATACGAAATCCGCGACGACGTGGCGCGCCCGGCAGGATTTGAACCTGCGACCTACCGGTTCGTAGCCGGGCACTCTATCCGCTGAGCTACGGGCGCATTCACTATTCAAAGTGCCTTGCTATTTTAGCGCAGGAAAACGGATTTGTCAAGTCTTTTTTCGGTATATTAGTTAAAAAGTCGCTTGCGGGCGTTCTGCGTGCGGCGCGGGAAGGCGGTTCCGCCTGCGCTTCGGGATTTTTTTCGTACATTATCGCGGATTTTCCTTGCAATCCGCCCTGATTATGATATAATATAGAAAAGGAGGTGTTCTCCATGGGAATACTCGATAAACTCTTCGGCGCAATAAAGACGGCCGCCGATCAGGCAAAAAAAGAGATAGAAAATGCCGCAAACTCGCTTGAGGGCGCGGCGGGCAAGCTTGAGGATGCGGTCGAGGACGAATGCATCGGTCTTGACACCGCCATGCAGCAGAGCGCCGATGGCACGGATAGCGGCGACAAGGGCTATTGGGACAATGTTCCTGCTGAGCCGAATCAGTACAACTCCGGCCTTGGCTACCGCGAATACTTTGAGCTGATCTTCCGCGAAAACTTCCCCGAATACGATCTTGCGTTCGAGGAAGCCAAGAACCGCCCCGCTACGATCGTAACTTTCACCAACGCGGGCGCAAGGGCGCTTGTGGTGGAGCTGATGAGCGAGAAAACGAGCGCAAAAATGCTCCGCTGGCGCTGCGAAAACGAGGGCGTTCCGTATCTTCGCTTCTACTACGACCATTGGGGCTGGTGGAACGAGAAGAGCTACGTTATAGAGCGCACGGCGAAGGCGCTTGGCAAATAATATTCCGCGATATGTTAATGGCGCACCAAGCCCCGCGTTTTAAGCAGGGCTTGGGTGCTGTATGCTTAATCGGCGCGGCAGGGCTGTTGAAACTCATTTGGAATTTCTTTGGAACTGTTCATCTTCGGAAACGAGGCAAGAGTAAAGGAGCGGATATGCAGATAAAACGAAACCGATCATTAATCAAATCTATTTGGCTTGCTATGATCATTCCGTTCATTTTAGCTTCGGCAGGCTGCGTATTCGGGAGGACTGAAGCGCCGTATCTTGATGATCGGACGGAGGGGTGGCAGCCGCGGCTTACCCTCAAGACGGAGTTTGGGCCCGATGAGCTTGACGCGGAAGCATCGGAGCTTTGGAAAAACATAATTCATTTTATACCATACAGCTTTGGCGGGGAAGTATCTAAGGATAATGTCATAGTTGCTGCTTCTGAAGCGATAAAGCTGAACCTCGATGAAGCGTATGCAGCCATCGGTACCGAGTATGAATTGATCGAAAAAAATGACTCATTTTCAAAGAATACCATCGGTATATTGACTGATTCAACATTGGTATTGTTCGCAGCAGATACGGGCAGATTGAAATTCTGTGCCGATCTCAAGGATCGATCAGCCTTAAAAATGAACTCCGACGGGGCTTTGCTTCTTACGATCGATGCGGCGCAGTTAAGCTCATCCGCGCTTCGTGAATTGCAGAAGCATTCAAGCTTTAACGATCCCGTTGTTAAGCCAAGCACGTGCGGTGTCACGCTTCCGCTGACCGCGCAGGGAGCGTTTGATATTTCGCTTGGAATGGATGTGAAGTCTTGGAACGGTTCTTCACGATTGGCCGCCACGGGTGGAGCTTTCAAGGTTTATCGTTCGGAAGCTTCCAACGCATTGTTTGTTGCAACAAATACCTATATTCAAGCGTTTGATGTGGATACGGGAGAAATGCTGCTGATGCTCCCTTATGAAACTATAGGAAACTGCAGATACGGTCACGATGAATCAACACGCTTATGAATTTGGTTTAGGCAGTATTGTTCAAGGCTGAACATTGCTGCCCCCCGAAGCTCATTGACCGACACCCACGCCGCATGGTAAAATACCCATGCGGCAGGTTTTTTCCGCTGCCGCACAAACGCCGGAGAATGCACAGCGCCTGCGGCGGATCCGGCACGGGCCATCCGGTCAATGAATAATGAATAGTGAATAGTGAATAATTGAGGTTGAAATTCCTGCGGAATTTCTTGATCTCATTCCTGTTTGCGGCGAGCTTATTCGCTTCATTTTTCTTGATCGCTCAGTTAAGTTTGCTTCGCAGGCAGCCCGCCCGTGTACGATCTTGTATTGCCGATAACTTATCGGCATTTAAGGTTTTCTCCGGCGTTTTATTATTGCTGAAGAGCTTATTTAGGAGTACGATATGATAGACTTGCACCCCGTAACGCCGGATAACTGGCGCTTTCGACTCAAGGTCAGCCCCGAGCAGGAGAAGTTCGTTGCCTCCCCGGCAGTGCTGTTCGCCCGCGCCTACGCATACCGCGAGCATGGCAGCCGGGCGTTCGTTATCTATGATGACGAAATTCCCGTCGGCATGGCGCTGTACTACTATTATTTCGATGAGGACGGGCGCGGCGCATACGATTTCAGCCAGCTTTTCATCGATGAAAGGTATCAGGGGCGCGGATTCGGCACGAAGGCCGCCGAGCTTGTGCTCGACAAGATGCGCGAGGACGGCAGGTTCGACACGGTTACGCTCTGCTATATCGAGGGCAACGACGAGGCGCGAAGGCTGTATGAAAAGCTCGGCTTCACCCACACCGGCGAAGCGGACGACGATGAAATCATAATGGAGAAAAAGCTTTGAATAACGAGGAAAAAACGATAACGCTTGAGGAATTGCCCGTCGAAAGGCTGGATGAGTTTTGGAGCATCCATCTTCCGTATCTGATAAACGACGGGATCATCGACGATGAGGAGGATATCGAATACTTCTCGGGCGAGGAGTATCGCGGCATCCTGCGGGAGCATATGCTGCGCGAAAAGGATAAACAGCGTTTCGCCTATTTCATCGAGGGCGGCGAGCGTATCGGTGCGGTCAGCTATTGCATCTATGAGAGCGAGGACGGCAAATGCTTTATGCTCGATTTTTGGGTGTTCGATGAGTTTCGCGGAAACTGCACGGGGCGGCGCTGCTTTGAAGCGTTTGAGGCGCACACAGCGGCGCAGGGCGCGGTTTATTATGAGCTGAACAGCACGAAGCCCGATTCCGTGCGATTTTGGAAAAGCCTTGGCTTCACCGAAAACGGCGCGGACGAATGGGATATGCCGCTTTACATAAAGAAATAGGATAAAGCCACAAACACTATGGAAATAATACGGATTAACGATAAGATTAGCTATATCGCCGCAACCGAAGATCCGCTTTCTGCGGACGTGGGCATCATCCGCGACGGCGAGCGGAACTGGCTGTTTGACGTGGGCGCGGACAGGCGCGTGCTCGAGCTGCTGCCCGAGCGTTACCACGTTGTGCTCTCGCATTTTCACCCCGATCATATCGGGAATATGACCATGATCAGCCGCGACGCCGTGTATATGACCAAGAACACCCAGAAGTACACGAAGATCAAGGGGCGCATGGTGCATGGTGATCTGCGCATCGGCGGCGTTCACCTCTTTCTTCTGCCATCGAGCCACGCCAAGGGCTGCATCGGGCTGGAGGTGGACGGCGAATACGCGTTCGTTGGCGATGCGCTGTACTGCAAGCGGGAGGACGGAAAGCTCGTTTACAACGCGCAGCTTTTGCAGAGCCTGCTTGAAACGCTCCGGCGCATCGACGCGCCAAAGCTGCTCGTAAGCCACCACCCGGGGCTTATCCGCGATAAGGCGGAGGTCATTGCGGAGCTTGAAGCGGTCTACGCCATGCGCGGCGAAGGGCCGGACATAGTTCTTGAGGCGTTCTGAGGCGGGCTTCAAACTGTAATTTGAAATGTGACGATCTATGCGATAATAATATTCATCCTCGGCACGGCGGCGGCGTTCGCGTCGCGCTCGGTGCGCGGCGGAAGGCTTGCGCCAAAGCGCGGCTTGGAGCTGAAAAACGGCAGCATCAGCAAAAGAGTTTATTCAAAAGCGCTTGCAAATGCGCTGAACGCGCTTGCCGTTGCGTTCATTCTCAGCGCGATGGCGGCAGTTTTGGCGTCGAGCACGGCGCAGCGTATCGGTTCTTTTCTGCTTGCGCTGCTCGGGGTTCTCACCGCATTCTTCGTTCTTGCCGTCACAGTTCGCAAAAAACGGCGGCCTGCAATAGCAAAATCGTTATTCTATAAATCGAATATGAGGTGCAAATGGTACTGTATGCGATAATAATGCTTGCCGCTGCGGCGCAGATGCTCGGCTTTGGGATAGCGATCTTCCGAGGCAAAACGGGGCTTATTCACGACTACCACCGCAAAAACGTCGAAAAAGGCGATGAAAAGCGCTATGCAAGGGCGTTTTCCATCGGGCTTTTCATCATCGCCGCCGCGTTTTTTGCATCGGGGCTTGCCGCGCTTATCATCGGCGAGCGGGCGGGCATCGCGGCGCTGCTGCTGCCGTTTACAGGGCTTGCCGCGGGGATCGCGGTGATAGTCATCGCCCAGAAAAAGTATAACGGCGGTGTTTTCTAATACGAAAAACCTTAGCTTGAGCGAAAAATGAGCCTTATCGAAATGCTTTGTGATGAGCGCGCATGGCTCGGTTTTCTCGCCTATAAGAAGGAGCATCATATCTCCTCATGGCGCGAAAAGGAGCTTTCGGAATTCATCGAAAAAAGGGAATACATTGAGGTTTGCCGCGAGATCGAGCGCGGCAGCTTCCCTTTGCCTAATAAGGCGATAATCAGCAAGCAGAACTCAACGAAAAAGCGCGTGGTCTACACCTATCCGAAGAATGAAAACCTCGTTTTGAAGCTGCTGACCCATCTCATCCTGCGCAAATACGATCATCTTTTCCATTCGGGGCTCTATTCCTTCCGGCCGGGGCGCGGCGCGAAGGACGCGGTGCGCCGATTTGCGCGGGACAGGCGGATCGAAAAAATGTTTTCGTATAAGGTGGATATAAGCGACTATTTCAACTCGGTGGATATCCCCCTGCTACTGCCGATGCTCGACGCCGCCGTGTCGGACGATCCTGCGCTGCTCGCGTTTTTGAAAATGCTTCTCTGCGAAAAAAAGGTGCTTGAAAAGGGCAGACCCATCGAGGAAAGGAAGGGCATAATGGCGGGAACGCCGCTTGCAAGCTTCTATGCAAACCTCTTTCTCGGCGAGCTGGATAAATACTTTTATGAAAGCCGCATCCCCTATGCGCGCTATTCGGACGACATCATAGTTTTTGCCGAAACAAAGGAAAAATGCATCGAACATGCCGAATTTATCAAGGCGTTTCTTAATAGAATGCATCTCTCGGTCAACCCCGACAAGGAGTTTTTTGCGGATGCGGGCGAGAGCTGGACCTTTCTCGGCTTCGTTTTCAGCGGCGGCAAGGTGGATATCGCCCCAATGTCGGTCAAGAAGCTGAAGATGAAGATGCGAAGAAAGGCGCGCGCCCTCGCAAGATGGGCCAAGCGCAAGGGGCTTGACGGCGAAAAGGCCGCCATCGCGTTCATACGCGCCTTCAACCGCAAGCTCTTCGACAACCCGTCGGATACCGACCTTACCTGGGCGCGCTGGTTCTTCCCGGTCATAAACACCTCGGAAAGCCTGCGCATCATAGATAATTACGCGCAGGACTGCATCCGCTTTCTTATGACGGAAACGCGCACCAAGGCCCGCTTCAATGCGCGGTATGAGGATATAAAGAAGCTCGGCTATCGCAGCCTCGTGCATGAATTCTACAGCTTTGAAGAGTGATGCCTTGAAGAGTGACGGAAAAAGCCCCTTCGCGCACTTGAACTGCACCCCATTTGTTAGACATGTGGTATAATACTAACAAGTGGGGTGATTTAATATGCCAAAAGGAATACCAAACAAGAAATACACCGGCGAGTTCAAGCAGATGGTCGTAGAGACCATGCGAAATGAAGGATT
>JAFWVQ010000008.1 GCA_017523925.1 Clostridia bacterium | reverse complement strand
CCCTTTTCGTTATACACGCTCATAATATCGTTGCCGGGGCGCGAAGCGATGCAGTAGGAAACGAATTCCTCGGCGGGGTAGTATCCAAGACCCTCGAACAGGCCGTTTCGGACCGTCCAGCCCTTGGGAAGCAGCAGCTTTGCGCCGAGAGCGCGGCTCGCTTCGCCCGTAAAATACGGGTTTCCTTTCGGGAACTCCAGCACGATCGCATCGTAGCTTTCGAGCACGTTGGCGCCGTAGTTGGGGAATTCATTTCCTTCGCTGAAAATGAGCTTTTCCGCAGGTGCCGCTGTGGGGCTCGCCGTGGGCTCGGAGCTGTTTGCGGGGATCACCACCGGCCTTTCGCGCAGGGGCTTTATCAGAAGTATTGCTGCTGCGGCAAAGATCAGCGCGAAGCAGGCGGCGGCGATCCATGTGGAAACGGGGGTCCTGCGCTTTTCAAAGCGGAAGCTCTCCGCTTCGCTTAAAAAGCGCGCATCGGTCATGCTCATGACCTTTTCAACGTAATCACGCTTATCGTTTTTCCTAATATCCGTGCTCATACGATGTAATTCTCCTTTCTAAGATGCTTGCGAAGCTTTTCGCGCAGGGTGTAAAGCCTTTTTGAAACGGCGTTCGGGCGCATTCCCGAAGCCTCCGCAAGGTCGGAAACCGAATCGCCTATGCGGTAGCGGCGAACGAACAGCACCCTGTCCTCGGCGGGAAGCTCCGTCAGCCAGCGGTCGATAGCCCTTGCAAGAGCGCGCGCCTCCACCTCCGCTTCAACGCTGCTTGGGGAGGGGATGCAGCCCTCCAGCTCCGAAAGCGCTATGCTGTACTCGCCGCCGCCGCGCTTTTCGCTCGCCGAAGCGCGAAGCCTCTGTATGGCGGTGTTTCGCGTAAGGGTAACGAGATATGCCTTGAGCGAGCCTATCTGCTCACGCGGAAAGCCTTCCCAAAGCTTTTGAAGCGCATCCTGCACGCATTCCTCCGCGTCCTCATTAGAGCCTACGACGTTGTAGGCAACGCGGTGAAGCAGCTTTCCGTAGCTTTTTGAACATTCCTCGATCGCCCGCTCGTCGCGGCGGCGGAAAAGCTCGATGATGGCGTTCTGTTCCATTTGCGTTCTCCTTTCAGAGTGATAAGAAAGGTCTTCTTGAGATCTCACACATAAAGACGCTTTTTTTGCACGGATATTCCAAAGAAAAACAATATATTATTAAAGAAGAAACCCGCGCCGAAGCACGGGTTCCCTTTTATCGGAAATAAGCTCAGTTGTTGTTCAGTTCGGTGATGCCGTCGATACGGATATCGAACAGAGGAGCGGAGATCTTCTCGGACTCATGGAAGTAGCCGTCCCAGATAAGCTCGGTGCCCTCAAAGCCGAAGCTCTTGTCGTAGGAAGTGAGGTGCTCGCCGTTTACGGTGAAGCTGTTGCAGTCGAAAACGTGGAGCTTGCCGCTCTTGATGTCCTCGATGGCCTTTTCAACGGCTTCCTTGGTGCCGGGAGCGCAGTTGGGGCCGAGAGGCGAGAGCTGAACGGCCTCCGCCTTGTAGCCTTCACACCAATCCTGCTTCATCTCCTTGCCTTCCATCGCGGTCTTGACGGCGTAGGTGTAGTATGCGCCCCAGTTGTTCTGCGGAGAGGTGAGCGCGGCGTCGGGAGCAACGTTCAGCATGTCCACGTTGTAGCCAACGCTGTAAACCTCGCTGCCCGCCTTGAGCTTAGCCTGAACGGCGGAGGGAGCGCCGGTGGAGTCCGCATGCTGACCTATGATAACGCAGCCGCGAGCCATGAGCATGTTCGCAGCCTCGGCTTCCTTGGTTATGTTGAACCACTCGCTGGTGTAATGAACGTCCATATGGGCATCGGGAACGATGGAGCGGATGCCGAGGAAGAACGCGGTGTAGCCCGAAACTACCTCTGCATAGGGATATGCGCCAACGTAGCCGATGTAGGGATCGGTGACCTTGCCCTCGTCCATGAGCTGCTTGAGCTTCATGCCGGCAACGATACCGGAAACGTAGCGGGCTTCATAGATGGAGGTGAAGTAGTTGAAGATATTCTTCATGCCTTCCTGCTTGGCGGCGGTCTGGCCGGTCGCATGGCAGAAGAGCACGTCGGGGTTCTGCTTCGCGGCCTCGATCATGTAGCTTTCATGGCCGAAGGAGTTTGCGAAGATGATCTTGCAGCCCTGCTCAACGAGGTCGATAGCGGCATCGTAGCACTTCTGATCCTCGGGAACGTTGTACTTATAGATGATCTGATCGTCATTGAGACCGTTTGCCTTCTTGGCGGCCTCGATACCCTCGATGTGGGCGTAAGTGTAGCCCTCGTTCGCGTCGCCAATGAGGATGACGCCGACCTTGAAGTCCTTGGAAGCATTCTGATCGCCGCCGCAGGCAAGCATGGAAGCCGTGCCGAGCGCAAGCGCAAGGGTCAGAAGGAGTGCGATGAATCTTTTCATTTTGGTACATATCCTCCAAAGAATAATCTGTTCGCCAGAAACGAACACAAAAGGAATTATACATTCTTTCTTCGCGAAAATCAATAGGTAAAAAGCGAAAAACCGGGGCGAAAGCAGAATATAGGCGGGCGGGCGCATATAAAAAAAGAAAGCGGGAAGGCCGAAGCCTTCCCGCCGCCTGTTCGATTTTGATTAGCCCTGAACGGGAGCCTCAACGGGGCATACGCCGGCGCAGGCGCCGCACTCGATGCACTCGTCGGGATTGATCTCGAACTTGCCGTCGCCCTCGGCGATAGCGTTTACGGGACATTCTGCAGCGCAAGCGCCGCATGCGATGCAAGCGTCAGTGATCTTATAAGCCATGATAAGTACCTCCGGTATGGAAATATTTGCGGTGCGCATCCGCGCCCGACTGTAATCATTCTATCATGTTTTTTTCAAAAATCAAGCCGTTTCACAGAAATGACAAAAATTTAATAACGAAAATCCATTTTATAAAGCGTTTTCGGGCTTCATGCCGCGCTTTGACACGCGCCGCTCTCCCCCGCCAAAAAGCAAAACCGCACAGCGGGGCCGCGCGGTTTAAGGTTTTAGCTTGTTAATGAACTTATTTCTGCTCCATGGCGTCCTTGAGGGACTTGCCGGGCTTGAAGGCTACGGAGCGGGTCGCCTCGATGTCGATGGACTCGTTGGTAGCGGGGTTGCGACCCTTGCGAGCGGGACGATTGCGAACGGTGAAGCAGCCGAAGCCGACGATCTGGACCTTTTCGCCCTGACGGAGCTGATCGACGATGATGTCGAAAATGGTGTTGACGGCAACGTCAGCATCTCTCCTGGAGAGCTTCGCGTTGTTAACGAGCGCGCCAATAAGCTGAGCCTTGTTCATTGATGGTTCCTCCATATATTAAAATAGTGTCTGATATTATCTGCGCCGAGCATCCGAACAATCGGAAAAGCTTAGCGCGCAGCAGGCTTTTTATCGCCAAATGCAACGCTAACCATTTTAGCCGCAAACAGCGAAAAAATCAATAGTTATTTAGTATATTTTGCATATTTTTTCGAATTTCATACACTTTTTTTGACCTTTTCCCAATACAGGTCCATCTCATCGAGCGTCATGCCCTCAAAATGCCGCCCATCCGATAGGATAAGCGCCTCCATCGCGATAAATCTGCGCATGAATTTTTCCGTTGCTTCACCGAGCGCAAGCTCCGGATCCACCTTCAAAAGCCGCGCGGTGTTCACGCAGGCAAACAGCAGATCGCCGATCTCCTCGGAGATATGCGCGCTCTCGCCGCTTTCGATCGCCTCGCGCACCTCCCCCGCTTCCTCAAGCACCTTGGGCAGCGCTTCAAGTGCGTTCGGCCAATCGAAGCCCACGTGCGCCGCCTTCTTCTGCACCTTATAGCTGCGCATCAGCGCCGGGAAGGAAGCGGGCACGGCGCGCATGGCGTCCGCAACGGTGGATTGATGCTTCTCCTTCTGCTTGAGGTTCTCCCAGTTGGTCAGCACCTCGTCGCTCGAGCCCACCGAAACATCGCCGAATACGTGCGGATGGCGGTAGATGAGCTTGTTCACTATGCCGGTCACCACGTCGCGCATGGTGAATTCGCTTCGCTCCTCCTCGATAACGGCGTGGAAAACCACCTGCAAAAGCAGGTCTCCGAGCTCCTCCTCAAGCGCCGTCATATCCTCGCGGTCGATCGCGTCCAGCACCTCGTAGCTCTCCTCGATCAGCGATGAGCGCAGGCTCGAATGGGTCTGCTCCGCATCCCACGGACAGCCGCCGGGCGCGCGCAGGCGGTGCATGACCTCCATAAGCGCCTCCAAGCCGTGGCGGCTGCGCCGAGTCAATTCGCAGGGCGGCACTATGATGACCGTTGCCGCGCCGTAAAGAGCCGCGTTTTCGGCATGGTCGAGCATATAAACGGGCAGCATTTTAACTTCGTATTCGCCCGCAGCGTTCATATTGGCAAGATACAGCGCGTGATCATCGGGAAAATACTCCGAGAGCATCAGCTTCACTTCACCCGCCCTCAAAAGCGTATCGCATTCCTCAATGACAAGGGGCTGCTCCGGATCGCTTATCTTCAGCGACTGCGCCGTGCGAAGATCGAAATCCGAAAAATACGGAAGGCCCGCGCCGAAAGCCGAAGCAAGCGCCGCCTCGGCAAAGCCGCAGGAGGGCAGTATCCTGAGCGCCGCGTGTTTTTCGGGCAAGCGCATATGAATTTTGCGTATAAGATCGGCGCCGGCGCCGCGCCCGAGCACGGCAAAGCCTACGGCCTCAACGCCGGGCTCATCGAAGGCGGAAGCGAGCCTTGCGGCGATAGCCTCGTTTAGCTCATCGAAATCGAAGCTTCCGTTATAGTATTCGTCCATCGAGATAACGCTGTCCGCATCCAAGCAGGCCGCTTTAAGCGCATACTCGGCGCAGGGATGCTCAAGGGTTTGGAAAATAAGCTTTTGGCTGTTCACAAGCGCATCCATACCGGCCTTGGACATCGTGCCGGGTGTTCCGAGCGGTATTATCGTAAGCACTTTCATCGTTTTTTCCTCCGCGGGTATCCGATTTGATTAAGAATGGATAATAAACAGTGTTTTCCGAGATCGGAATGCCGGGAACTTTCTCTCGTCCCCTCGTCCCCTCGTCCCCTCATTCCCGAGCCGTGGCTTCGATCCGGCTTTGCTTTGCTGCCTGCCGCTTATCCGCATTCACTATCCTGCGGTTTAGGATAACGGCGGCGGCAAGCGAAACGGAGTCCACGATCGGCTGCACCCACATACAGCCGTACAGGGGCTTTATCGCGTCCGTCACGAAGTACAGCGGGATATCAAGCACGCCCTTTCGCATCAGCGAGACCGCCAGCGACTGCTTCGCCTTGCCCATCGCCTGGAACTTGGTTATCATCGGGTAGCAGATGCTCATCATCGGCATCGCTATCACCATCCTGCGAAGGAAGGACGCGGCGTAACCGACGGTTTTTGCGTCGTTTATGAAGAGCGAGGCGAGGCTCGGCGCGAACAGCTCATACGCGAGCACGCACAGGAGCGCGAAGCCGAGCGAGATCGCGGCGCCGAAGCGGAACGCCTTTTCCGTGCGCTCGAAATTGCCCGATGCGTAGTTGTAGCCGATCAGCGGCAGAAGCCCGTTTGCGGCGCCGATCGCGAAGAAAAGCGGGAGCTGATCGAGCTTTTTGGCGATGCCGACAGCGGCTACGGCCTCGCTGCCGTATTTTGAAACGAAGCTGAGCTGTGCGGACACCGCGATCACCGTCAAAAGATACTGCAGCGCGCTCGGAAGGCCGATCTTCAGCACCTGCCCGGCATGCGCCTTGCCGGATGCAAGCAGCCTCGGGTCGAGCGAGAGTACCGTCCTCCCCCGTTTGCGCCCGAAGCCGACCAGCGCCGCGAAATAGACGAGACCGGCGGCGTTGGAAACGGCCGTTGCCGCGCCCGCGCCCGCCGCGCCCATGTTCAGCCCGAACGGCAGAACGAACAGCGGGTCGAGCGCGATGTTTATTATGCAGCCGAGCATTGCGCCGATGCTTGCTTGCAGCGACGCGCCCTCCGAACGAACGAGGTTCGTGAAGATCGCCGTAAGCACCGTCGGCACCGCGCCGAGCGCGACCGAATAAAAAAGATAGCCCTTTGCGTATTCGAGCGAGCTCTGCTTCGCGCCGGCAAGCTTCAGTATCGGCTCAGAAAAAACGCCGACCGCAGCGCCGAAAACGGCTGCGGCGACCGCGCCGTACACGATGCAGAACACCGAGACAGACGCCGCCTCCTTCGCCCGCTTTTGCCCGAGCAGCCTTGAAACGAGGCTTGCGCCGCCTATGCCGAATAGGTTTGCAAGCGCCGTCAAAAGCAGGAACACCGCGCCCGCCACCGTCACTGCTGCGGTCTGATCGGGCGAATCAAGCATTCCAACGAAATACGTGTCCGCAAGCGAATACAGAAGTGCGACGAGCTGGCTTGCGATCGCGGGAACGATCTGCGCAAGCACCGCACGGCGCACAGGCATGCTTTCAAAAACTTCTTTTCTTGATACCTTCAAAACGATCCATTAACGGTCGATAACGAACCGGGAGCGGCGCTCTACTCGCCGCCGAGCGAAACGGTCACGATGAAGCCGTCCTCATTATTGCCCGAAACGCTGTAATCATTGCAGCCCGCCGGGATCGGCAGCATTGTTTCGTCCCCTTCGGATGCGGGCACGAAATAGATGAGCCGGCCCGAGGACGGAAGCGCGTTTATCTCGGCCACGGAGACCTCCGCGCCGCCTTCGGAGAGCTCAACGCGGAGCATGCCGCTCTCGATCGTGTAGACCTTGAGATGCTCAATGTACTCCTCATACACCATTTTAAGAGCGGTGCAGGCCGCGGCGTGCGTTCTGCCGAGATAGCGGAAATGCCATGGCTCGTAGGCAACGCGGGTAACTTCCTCGCTTCCGACCGGATACCGCAGGATGAAGCCGTGATCGGCGCAGTGCGCGTTCACCCAATCGAAATGCTCATGCTCGATCAGCGGGATGCGCAGCCCGTCCTTGCTCATGGTGGAAAGATCCACGGCATAGCCCGTGTGATGCTCACTCGAGCCGGGATCGGCAACGTAAATGCGCGCCATCTCCTCGCCGTGCTGCTTCACGTAATCGTCATACAGCTCGCGCTGATACTGCTCCGTTCGAAACGCGCTCGTAACGAGCAGGCGGTCGCCGCCCGTGACCTCATAGAAGCCCTCCGCAAAGGCCTGAAGCGCCGTAAGCACCTCGTCAAGCAGCGCCGCGTCCGCCTTTGCAAGCAGCAGCTCCCTGCTCTTTTCAACGGGGCGCACGAGCTGCTCCACGGCGGAGGTATGCGCATAGCTGTGGTTATAGTTCACAAGCACCTGCATCCCGTCGCTGAGCTTGGAGTTTTCGATGCGAACGAGCGAATACAGCGCGGGCGTGGGCTCGGGCGTGGGCTCGGGCGTGCTCGCTCCGCCGCCATCCGCCGCGCTCGGAGCGGGAGTATCCACCGAAACGATGTTTCCGCCGGGCACGAGCGGCTTTTCCCCAACGCAGGCCAGCGTGAAGAGGACCGCCGAAAGAAGCACGGCAAGCGCAGCTCTTGCGGCAAGCGCAGCTGGCAGGGCAGCGGAGGCGTAAAAAGCCTTGCCCCTTTTCAATGTATTCGGCTTTGTTGTTTTTAAGTATCCCATTTTCATCGAATCCCTTCGGATCAGTTTGCGGATTCTTGAGGTTGAAGCGCCGTGCCGTCGTCCAGGCTTATCACGCCTTCCGTCACGCGATAGATGCGGTCGGCAAGCGCAAGCACGCTCGTGCGGTGCGTGGAGATGATGCATACCTTGTTCGGATCGTGCTTGATGATGCCGTTCACGATCTTCGTCTCGGTATCGGCATCGAGGCTGCTGGTCGCCTCGTCGAGCAGGAGTATCGGCGCATCGCGGAGTATCGCCCTTGCGATCGAGATCCTCTGCGCCTGACCCTCGCTGATGCCGTGCCCCTTCTCGCCGATCGGCGCATTGAGGCCGCCCATCTTCTCAACGAAGTCGAGCGCACACGCGCATTCGAGCGCTCGTAGCATCTGCTCGTCCGTGGCGCCCTCGTTGGTTATGCGAAGATTATCCGCGATCGTGCCCGAAACCACCGTGTTGCCCTGCGGAACGTAGGAAAACAGCCTTCTGTGATCGGCGGTCAGCTTATGCGCCGTTCCGTTGCAGTCCACAAGCTCCGCGCTGCCGCTCTGCGGGGAAACGAGGCTCAGCAGCAGCCTGAGCATCGTGGTCTTGCCCTGTCCGCTCGCGCCGACAATGGCGATGATCTCGCCCGAGCGCGCATGGAAGCTGCTGTTGTTAAGGATGGTCCTGCCCTGCTCATAGGCGAACTCGACCGAATCGAGCCGCACCTCCACGGGCGTTTTGGCAAGCTCCTCGATCTCGCTTTCGGTGAGCAGCTGCTGCTCGGCGGGTATGTCGAAGAACTCGCGCACGCGCTTTGCCGAAACAGCGCTCTGCACCATGTTCGGCAGGATGCCGAGCAGAGAGTTGAAGCCGCTCGTTACCTTTGCGCGCTGGCCGAGGAAGAAGGTCATCGTGCCGTAGGTTATCTTATCCGACCAGAGCAGCGCAAGGCAGTATGCGAAGGTGGCGAAATAGATCAGATGCCCCACTATCGAAAGATAGATCTTCGAGCGGATCGAAAACATATTCGAGTCGAGCGAAGCCTTCCTGTGCTCCTCCTGCCTGCCGTTGAACAGCCTTGAGTATGCGTTCACCGCGCCGAGGCTCTTGACGGTGTCGTAATTATGGAAGGTCTCAGTTTCGAAATTCAGCACCTGGCTCTGCTTTTCGAACATCAGCTTGTTGTAACGGCGCGATCTCTTGAGAAGGATGCTGCTCGCTCCTGCAAGGAACGGTGCGCCGAGCAGCGCGATGAAGGCGATGGAGGTGTTGAAATACATCATCGTGAAGAAAGACGATGCGAAGGAATAGAGCGTTACTATGAGCGACGGGATCCAGCTGATTGCGATGCTCGCGATCCTCTGGGTATCGTTGTTCAGTCGGTTTATGATATCACCGGTCTGATAGCAGCGCACCTTCTGCCACTCGCTGTCGAGCAGCCTTTTGAACACCTCTCCGCGGATATCGTTGAAAACACGCAGGCTGATCTTAGTGGAGATCCTCGACTGAAAGCTTGAAAACACCAATCCGAGCAAAGCGCTCGTTATCATTGATATGGCTATCACGATCACCGAGTCGGTGCGCTTGCCGGTCACGATATCGACCGTTACCTTGCTGAACACCGAGGATACGAGCCCGAGGGTCGAGCCCAGTATGCCGAATATCGTTTGAACCACCACATACCAGCGGTATTTTTTCGTATATCGGAATATCCAGCGCCAGTCCCTCAGGGTCTCGCGCAGGGTACCGTCCTTTTGCATCTGAAGCAGCTTTTTGAGCTTGTTCGGCTTTTTCTCCTCGGAGGCATTGTTAACGCCGTTCGCTCCGCTTTGTTTTTCCATATTCCTCATCCTTTCGGCAGAAGCCCGACCGAAGCATAAAAGATAGATAGTTATTATACCGCAAAAGCCCAAAAAGTGCAAATATACTTGAAAAAACTTTCCAACCGATGTCCGATCGCCGCGCCGCTTTCCCCGTTGTTGAATTCAGTTCTCATATGTGATATAATATTTTTTACAGCGCAACATAGCGCGACCGCTGTCAGGAGGCAAAAATGAACGTAAATCTTTTCACCGAATACGCAAAAAAGCTTGTCGCAAACTGCGGCAAGGTGATCATCGGCAAGGACGAGGCGATCAAGAATATCGGCATCTGCCTCGTTGCGGGCGGCCACGTGCTGCTTGAGGACCTTCCGGGCACGGGCAAGACCATGCTGCTTCGCGCCTTTTCAAAGAGCATCGGCGGCGATTTCAAGCGTATCCAGTTCACGCCCGACATACTGCCTTCCGATCTGACCGGCATTCACTTCTACGACCAAAAGCGCGGCGAATTCGAGTTTCGCAAGGGTCCGCTCTTTGCAAACGTCGTGCTTGCGGACGAGATAAACCGCGCCGTGCCGAGGAGCCCGAGCGCTCTATTGGAGGTCATGGAGGAAAAGCAGATCTCCGTGGACGGCGAAACCTTCCGCCTTGAGGAGCCCTATATCGTTATGGCGACGCAGAACCCCGTGGAAAGCTACGGCACCTTCCCCCTGCCCGAGGCGCAGCTCGACCGCTTCCTGATGAAGCTCTCGCTCGGCTATATGAGCCCGGAGCAGGAGAAGCAGGTGCTTATGCGCGAGGATACGCGCAATATCATCGACTCCCTCTCCGCCGTGATCACGCCCGAGGAGCTCCGCGAGCTCCGCAGGCAGTACCGCGAGGTGCAGATCGGCGAGGACGTTCTGAACTACCTCATGAGCATCATCACCGCAACGAGGGAGAGCGACAAGCTGAGCTACGGCGTTTCCGCGCGCGGCTCTATCGCGCTCTGCCGCGCAAGCCAGATCCTCGCCGCGATGGAGGGCAGGACCTACGTCATCCCCGAGGACGTCAAAAAGCTTGCCGTGCCGGTGTTGGCGCACCGCATCTCAACGCTTTCAAGAAAGCATCTCAGCTCCGGCGCCTATCTTGAAGGGCTTCTGGACGAGCTGCCCGTTCCGCTCGAATGAGCCTTTTCTTCCCGCATAAGGGGTTTTGCCATGCTTATAAGTATAGCAATATGTATAACACTCGTTTTTATCGCTCTTGAGGCGCTGAGCCTTGCTCAGAATCACAAGCGCGTTGCTTTCCGCTGCGACGTGAACATGGACCTCACCGAGCCGGACGAGGAGGCGACGCTGATCTATCGCCTTTCCAACACCGCGCGCTGGCCGATGATGTTCGTCAGCTTCTCGTTCAACTTCAACGAGGTCGTGGAGGTCCGCGAGAGCGAGGAGTGGATCAAGCGGCATCACACCGGCAATTTCTTCAACCGCTCCTACACCGTGGACACGTATCTGCCCGCCCGCTCCGCCGTCAAGGGGCGCATCCGCTTCTCCCTCAAGGAGCGCGGGCATCACACCATCGGAAAGGTCTATATCGAGGTGGGCGACTTCCTCGGGCTCAAAACGCAGGTCATTTCCTACGACATCGCGCGCCGCGTGATCTGCACCGCCGCCCCCTGCGAGGACGAGCCGGACATCGTGGCGCTCGGCGGGCTCATGGGCGATATCTCCGTTCGCCGCTTCATCTGCGAGGATCCGAGCCTTGTGCTCGGCTACCGCGAATACACCGGCGCGGAGCCGCTCAAGAGCATCTCATGGACGCAGACCGCCAAAACCGGCGTTCTGACCGTTAAAAAACACGATTTCACCATGGATACGGACGTTTCCGTGATCGTGGATATCGAGCGCGCCGAAAAGGAGGTCGCGGAACGCTGTTTTTCGCTCGTGCGCACCGCCTGCGACTGGCTCGAGGAGCAGAAGATACCCTATGCGCTTCATTCAAACGGCGATCTGTTCTCCACCGACAAGGGCGTTGGCAGAACGCATTGCTTCGAGATACAGCGCAGGATCGGCATATCCAAATTCGTTCGATACAGGCCGTTTTCCGAGCTTGTGGAGCGCGTTTCAAGAGGAAACGCGAGCAAGGGCTATATCATAATCGCCCCGAGTTTGGACGATGACATCGCCGCTCTCGTTCAAAGGCTTCAGCAGAACGCGGGCACGAGCGTCTGCGTGCTGACCGGTGAAGAGGAGGTGGACGCCGCGTGAAGAACGCCGCCGCCTTCCGAATAACGATGCATGCCTGCCTGTTCTTTGCGGCCGCATTCATAATCCCGCCCCTCATTCCCGAGAACGGTCTTGGCTACTGCGTTATAGCGGCGCTGATACTGCTTTCATCGCTCGCCGCCGCATACACGAAGCCCGCCGCGCTGCGCGTTCTTATCGCGCTCGTTCCGTTCGCGGGGCTGCTGCTCGTTCCGAAAACGCCCGCTGCGCTGATCGTGGGCGCGCTGCCCTGCGTTTATGCGGCGATACCGCTGATCAGCGGCAAGCTTTTCTTCGAGCATTGGCAGTTTTTGCGCGAGCTCAAAGGCGTTTTGATCGCCGTGGGCGTGCTGATTGCCGCCTTTGCGATGGTTTCGCTCATTCGCGTCAGCCTTGTGACGAACGGCACGATCAAGGATCCCGCCTTCGTTCCGGTGCATTACGATCCCATCCCCTACCTTATCGCCGCAGTTGTTCTCGGCTTTCTCGCGCTGCGCTGCGTCCGCGCCGGAAACATCAAGAGCACGCGCTGGCAGCTCGGCAACGTCGGCTTTTTCGCGTTGCCGCTTTCGCTTGCCATCGCAGCCGGCATCGCGCTGAACACGCTTTTGGGCAGCATCGACCTGCTCACTCCCATAAACAACCTTGCCGCAAGCATCGCAAGCTGCTCCACTGTGGAGCAGGCGCCCACCCCGAGGCCGACTCCGTACCCGCGCGAGCGCACCGGCAGGCAGCTTATCGAAGCTTCGTTCAACCCCGAGGAATGGGAATACTCGCCCGACGCCGAGGCAGCCAAGCCCAAGGGCAGCACTATCTCCGAGAAGAAGGTCGGGCTCGGCCTTCTGTACGCGCTTGGCGCGGTGCTCGGCGGCGCGCTGATAACCGTGCTTATCCTCAGGGCAAGGCGCATCGAAGCCGATGACGCCGTTGAGGACGACGTTGAGCGCGGCGAGGCGGAGGACAGCCTCATCGACCGCATCTTCAAGGGCAACAGGCGCGGCCGCAAGGTATTCAGCAATGCGGGCAAGGTGCGCGAGGTCTACCGCCGCTACATCACCTTCCTTCGTATGCAGGGCATACAGCCGCACGCCGGCACCACCAGCGCGGAGCTTTCGGCGGAGTCCCGAAAGCTGCTGCTCGACGAATCTCCGGATGAGCTTCTGCGCTCGCTCTATCTTCGCGCGCGCTACGAGGGCGCGGAGCTGACCGATGCGGATGCGCTTCTTGCCGAGCAGGCGTTCGACCGCATAGTCGAGAACAGCAACAGCAAAAAGGAGAATACGGAAAATTGAGAAACTCCGCGGCCTTCCGCCTTGTTTCGCATATCTGTCTGTTTCTTGCGGTTATGGCTCTCATGCCGTCCATCACGCCCAAGAGCTTTCTTCCTTATTTTCTGATCGTCGGCGCGGCGCTCATATGCTATCTTGCGGGGGTGCAGCTAAACTCCGCCGTTTTGAGGCTTCTTGTTTCGCTCGTGCCGTTCGCGGGGCTTCTTCTTATACCCGAGCCCATTCCCGCGATCGCCGCAGCCCTGCCGCTCATATACGCGGCCATAGTGCTCGTATCCGGAAGGTTTTTCGGCGAAGCATGGAGGTATCAAAAGCTGTTTAAGCCGCTCGCGCTGTTCGCCGCCGTGTTCACGCTTATAGCGGCGCTCGTTAGGTACAGCTCGTCCTATTCAGCCGCAGACCCCTCCGGTATCGCCGGGCAGCTTCGCGGGCTAGACGCATTTTTTCTACTCATATTCGGCTTTTTCATCTTCGGTTTTCTCTCGCTGTGCGCTCAGCGCCTCGGCAGCATCCGCTCGGCGAAATGGCAGCTCGGCATAGCGGGGTCTTTCGTTCTTGCCATGCTCGCAGGTGCCGCGATCGGCGTTCTGCTGCACCTTCTCGCGAAGCCTGTAAGCTCGTTCTTCGCGCTTTTGATCTATCCCATCGGCTATTTTTTCTCCTTTTTAACACGGCTTTTCGGTGGAGCTTACGCAGGGCTCAAGCCGTTTGAGGACGACTTAAACGCCACCCCCGCGCCCGCAACGCCAATGCCCGACGGTGCGCCCGAACAGGCTCCCGCTCCCGCCATGCCGACTGAAGATCCCGGCTTTGCTCCGCTGATAAAAAACTTCAATTATCCGGCTTTCATTATCGCGCTTGTCGCGATAGCCGCGCTCGTATTGCTCATCATGCTGCTTTTGAGGGCGAGGAAGGATCAGGGCGAGATCGAGTTCGACAACTCCGTGTTTGAGGATGGGCAGCAGCCATCCAAGCGCCGTTTCGAGCGAAGAAAGCGCCGTCGCTCCGTAAATACAAACGCCGACCGCGTGCGCGATATCTACCGCAGTTATCTCTTTTTTCTAAATCAAAATGGCGTAACGACGGGTGTCAGCTCCACCAGTGGGGAAATCTCCGAAAAAGCAGGATCACTGCTCGATAAGCACGACGAGCTTCTGCGCGCGCTCTATATCAAGGCGCGCTACTCCGCAGCCGAGATAACCGAGGATGACGCGATCGCCGCCGAGGAAGCGTATCTTAAGCTCGTGAACGAGAAGAAGGAGGAATGAGCCCTCCCCAAAGCACGCTCATCCGCCGTTCGCCGCCAATCATTACGCAAGCGATCGTATCGATCCGAACCGTATCCGCCAATGGAGGCAGTATATGCACATCATTTCCCACACTGCAAGCGAGGCCGACGCGGGCCGCAGCGTTGCGGCGCTCCTTCGCGGGGAGCTCAGGCTTTCAAACGGGCTTATCGCGCGCCTCAAGCGCATCGAAAACGGCATACTGTTGAACGGCTGGCCCGCGAAGGCGAATATGCGCGTTCGACCGGGCGACGTGGTTTCCGCCGCCATCGGCGAAAGCCCTGCCGGGAGCGGGCGCGTTCCCCTGCCCTTTGCCGCGCTCTATGAGGACGAGGATATCCTGGTCATCTCCAAGCCCGCCGGCATGGAGGTCCACGGCTCGCGCCGGGACGGCGACGCGCCCTCGGTCGAGGCGGCGGTGAACGCCTATTTCGGCAAAGCGGGGCTGTTTCATCCTGTGAATCGGCTCGATCGCGGCACCACCGGCGCGATGGCGATCGCCAAGAACGGCTTCATGCACGAAAAGCTGGCCGCGCTTTTGCACACAGGCGCGTTCGAGCGCGTCTATATCGGCGTTTGCGAGGGCGTTTTCGCCGAGAAAAGCGGGCGCATCGAGCTTCCGATCGCGCGCGTCGAGGGCAGCGCGATAAAGCGCGAGGTGCGCGAGGGCGGCGCGGCGGCCGTTACGAATTACCACGTTATCGCCGAGAAAAACGGCTTTTCCATGATCGAATTCCGCCTTGAAACAGGCCGAACGCATCAGATACGCGTGCATGCATCTTCGCTTGCTCATCCGCTTGCAGGCGATTTTCTCTACGGCACGGAGAACAGGCGCCTGATCGCCCGCCCCGCGCTGCATTCATGGCGGCTCGGCTTCACCCATCCGCTGAGCGGTGCGCGCATCGAGCTTACCGCGCCGCTGCCCGAGGATATCAAGGCATTCGGAATGAACGAATAAAGCGGAGCCGCCCTTTC
The DNA here is from genome assembly GCA_017523925.1 of Clostridia bacterium. Classification (GTDB taxonomy): domain Bacteria; phylum Bacillota; class Clostridia; order Christensenellales; family CAG-138; genus PeH17. The sequence goes on along the minus strand of JAFWVQ010000008.1, from coordinate 23,175 downwards.
GGAGGCCCCGCTTTGAGTACTCGGGATCATTATGCGATCATATGCAATTTCAGCGGATAAGCGCGAACGCACTTGGCGAACGCGCTTTTTTGTGTATTTGTGTTTTTGTTTTTTGCTTTATCTTACAAAAGCTGCATGGCTCGCCTTAATATGCTGAGCGCATCGGCAACGGCGATCGTGCCGGAGCCGTCCATATCGGCGGCGTTCACATTGATGCTCGAAGCATCCAGCAGCCCCATCGCAACGCGAAGCGTCACGAGCGCGTCCGCAACGTTCACGGTGCCGTTTCCGTCCGCATCGCCGGCGATCGGTGCGGGAACTCCGCCCTCAAAGAGCGAGCCCACGTAGAGCCTGCCCTCCCCGCCCTGCGTGTAGCCGTCGTCCACGGCGTTCTGCTTGAGCATATCCATTATCTCATCGGGCGTAAGCTCGGGATCGTAGGTCTTCATCATCGCACAGCAGGCGACCGCATGGGGCGCGGCAAAGCTCGTTCCGCTGTCGGTATTATAGCCGCCCGTATGGGACGTGCTGTAAATATCCACGCCGGGACCGGTGACGTCCACCGCACTGCCAAAGTTCGAGTGCTGCCAGAAATTATGGCTTTCATCGTATGCCGCAACCACAAGCCCTCTTTCCACGTCCTGCGGCGTGAAGCCGCCCGCGTTCTGGCTCCAGTTGCCCGCCGCAACGCAGCAAACGCTGCCCGCATCGGTCGCCGCATTTATGGCCTCGTAGTAGAGAGCGTTCGCAGCGGGGTTATACTCGATAAGGCTGAGATTCATCGCAGCACACCCGCGCTGATGGGCGTACTCTATCGCGTTCACCACGTCCGCAGTGTAGAAATAACCGTTGTCCGCAACGACTTTGAGCGGCATTACCTTAACGTTTGAAAGCACGCCGTCGATCACAACGCCGGCGCAGAAGGTGCCGTGGCCGAATGCATCCGAAGTGTTATTGTTGTTGTTCACGAAATTATAGCCCGAGACCATGCGCCCCGCGAAGAACGGATGATTTGCGTTCAAACCCGAATCGCAAACGGCGACCACGATCTCCGGAAGCGCTTCCTCGCTTCCGTATTTTGCAAGCACCTTGTCGAAAAGCAGGTTCATGCCCGTATGCTCATCGCCGTAGCCCCAGGAATTGAAGCTCTCGCCCGTGAGGGGTGCGGCGCCGCGCGCGCCGAATTCAACGCGGCTGCGCACGTCCGGCACGGCATAGGCCGTTTTGGGATCGGCGGCAAAGCGCTCGGCTGCGGCCTTCGCCTCGGCGGGGCTTGCGTACTGGAGCACCACCCTGCCGTTCGGGCTGACGGCGTGATCGATCGCGGCTTTCGTGTCGACCTCGCCGCTCGAGCGAACGATCAGCCTTGCGGAGGCGTACAGATCGACCTCGTCGGCCTTGACGTTCAGCCTTGAGTAGAGAGCGCGCATCTCGCCGAGCCTCTCGCTGAATGCAAGAATCTGCTCGGCCATGTCGGCGTTGTTTTCCGGCGCTTCAAGCTTGACCGTCGCCCCAAGCGAAGCCACGGGAAGCGCGATGAGGAGAAGCGCGAGAACGAATGCAAGTATCTTTTTCATATCGTTTTCCTTTCCGATAGGTATTTTGATAATTTATATAATATCACTTTTCTCGGCAATGTCAATATTAGCAGAGTATCGAATTCGTTTTTTTGATACAAAAGCTGTTTTATGCCAATCAAAGGTGATCCCCGTTTGGCGCTTCGTTCAAATTCGGCTTGTTTCAATGCGCTCGCGCCGCTGTAAGGCGTATCGATCGAAATGATCTTCGTTTATGGCAGAAGGCTTTCCTTTACGGCCAAAGAGTCTCCGTTTCTTTGGTGGCTTCGTTTCCGTACGATACCAACCTTCCAAAAAAGCCGATCGCTTCCACCCCGTCCTCGTCAATGAAAAAGTAGTAACCTGCCATGCCGTTTCCCCCCACGGCATCCGGCGCGCCCGCGATCTCAAGGAACCGCTTGGCGATATAACCTATCGCATCTTCCTCCGTCCCCGTCAAGGCCTTGGCTTCTTCGCATATTGCACGCGCCTGTTCGCGGGTGAGGTGCGGCAAGTTCTCTTCTATCTCGCCCATTATCTCGCGTATCTGCCGAGTGTATTCATATACGCCATCTCCCCAAGGCTTTTTTATGTTCTCAAGCCTTTCGCGCTGCTCTGGCGTGGCATAATAATAGGCTCGTTCGTAGAGGGACATATCCTCAACGGATTTGGTTGGTTCGGGCGTTGCCTGTTCGGCATAGATCGCCCGTTTTTCCTCCTGTATCCTGTAAAACAGGTAATCATAAATCGTTGAAAAGCCCAGCTCATCCATTTTCGCGGATATCTCGGCTTCGCCGTCCTCGGCATAAAGCGCATCGATCAGATCGGAATACGAATAGTCATCCACGGAAGCGAAGCATTCCGATACCAATCGCGCCCATAAGCCGAGTTCGGTCGGCGCGAGCGTTTGCGTGGAAGCTGGTTCAACGGTCGGCTCGTGGGTCGGCGCTGCTTTAACGGCATCCGTATGCAAGGCGGATATGGGCTCGGGGGCAGGCGTGGTATTCGGCCCGGCGCAGGCGGCCGCAGTCAAAATTAAGCAGAGCGCAAGCGCAAGGATAAAGGTTGGCTTGTTTTTCACCGTGCGATCCTCCCGTCTATATTATTAAGGAAGCGCCCTTGGGCGTTTCCCTAATAATCCTAATAATATCGGTTTTCACTTATAGATAAGCTTTGTTTACAGCGTCATGCCGTTTGTAAGATCCTCCACGATAAGCTCTATCGCCTTATCGAATTCGGGGTTATGGTTCTTTGCGGCATCGTAGGGCTCGGCCCTTCTGCCGCCGTTCGCCTTGCGCCTGTCCTCAAGGAACTTCTTTGCGACCTGCGGGAACAGCGCATAGGAGAGAACGTCCTCATCGCTCTCGGCAAGATCGCCGATCTCGGCGCGGAGCTTGTCGAGCTCGGGCTCAAGAAGGTCGGCAGGACGGCAGGTGATGACCTTATCGTCGCCGATCGCCTTTCTGCGAACCTCCTCGTTCACCTTGCCGGGCAGACGGCCGTATTCGCCGCGAAGCACCGCCTTGGATTCCTTGGTGAACATCTTGTACCTTTCGCCCGAAAGCACGTTCAGAACCGCCTGGCTTCCGACGATCTGGCTCGTTGGGGTAACAAGGGGCGGATAGCCGAAGTCCTCGCGCACGCGCGGAACTTCCGCAAGCACCTCGTAGTATTTATCCTCGGCGTTCGCCTGCTTGAGCTGGGAGATGAGGTTTGAAAGCATACCGCCGGGAACCTGATACATGAGGGTGTTGGTATCGACCGAAAGCACCTTGGGGTCGAGGAAGCCGTCCTCCTTGAGCCTTGCGGCGACCTTGCGGAAATGCTTTGCGGCCTCGCTCAGCTTGGCAAGATCGAAGCCGGTGTCGTACTTGGTGCCCTGAAGCGTTGCAACAAGGCTCTCGGTCGCGGGCTGCGCGGTGCCGTTTCCGAGGGGCGAAAGCGCGGTATCCACTATATCAACGCCCGCGAACGCCGCCATGAGCAGCGTCATATCGCCGGTGCCGGTGGTGTTGTGCGTATGAAGATGGATGGGGACCTTGATCTCCTTTTTGAGCCTCGTTACAAGGTTGAAGGCAGGCATGGGAAGAAGCAGGTTCGCCATATCCTTGATGCAGATCGAGTCCGCGCCCATCTGCTCGAGCTCCTTGGCGAGCTTCACGAAATAGTCGTCGTTATGCACGGGGCTGATCGTGTAGCTGATCGCGGGCTCGCAGTGGCCGCCGTATTTCTTGGTGAATTTGATCGCGGATTCGAGGTTGCGAACGTCGTTCAGCGCGTCGAATATGCGGATAACGTCGATGCCGTTCTCGATCGCCTTGCGGCAGAACTGCTCCACAACGTCGTCGGCATAATGCTTATAGCCGAGGATGTTCTGACCGCGGAAAAGCATCTGAAGGCGGGTCTTGGGAAGCGCCCGCTTGAGCTTTCTGAGCCTCTCCCACGGATCCTCGTTGAGGAACCTGAGGCAGCTGTCGAAGGTTGCGCCGCCCCAGCATTCGAGCGACCAATAGCCGATGCTGTCCAGGATCTCGCAGGCGGGGAGCATCTCCTCGACCTTCATCCTGGTTGCCGCCTGGGACTGATGCGCGTCGCGCAGTATTGTATCTGTTATAAAAAGCTTGCCCATAAATTATCCTTTCATGATATTAAGGTATGACTGCGGAAAAACCGCTTATTTTCAATTAAACAGCGAGAGGAACACGCCCGCCGCGATGGCGGAGCCGATAACGCCCGCAACGTTCGGACCCATGGCGTGCATGAGCAGGAAGTTGCCGGGATTCTCCTTCTGGCCCACGACCTGCGAAACGCGCGCCGCCATAGGCACGGCCGAAACGCCCGCAGAGCCGATAAGGGGATTGATCTTGCCGCCGGTGAGCAGGTTCATCAGCTTTGCAAGCAGCAGGCCGCCCACGGTGCCGAGAATGAACGCCGCGATACCCATCGCAAGGATGCCGAGGGTCTCGAGCTGCAGGAACGAGGTCGCGGTCGCCGTTGCGCCGACGCTCACGCCGAGGAAGATGGTTACGATATTGCAAAGCTCGTTCTGCGCGGTCTTGGAGAGACGGTCGGTAACGCCGCATTCCTTGATGAGGTTGCCGAGCATCAGCATACCCACGAGCGCCGCAGCGGAGGGCACGAGCAGAGCTACCGCGATGGTGACCACGATCGGGAACACGATGCGCTCCGTTTTGGAAACGGGGCGAAGTTGCTTCATAACGATCGCGCGCTCCTTCTTGGTGGTCAAAAGCTTCATAAACGGGGGCTGGATGACCGGAACGAGCGCCATATACGAATACGCAGCGATGGCGATGGAGCCGAGCTTATCGGGAGCGAGCTTGCTGGTTACGAAGATGGCGGTCGGGCCGTCCGCGCCGCCGATGATGCCGATCGAAGCGGCAAGGCCGTCGCTGTAGCCGAGCAGGAGCTTCGCGCCGAGGAACGCCGCGAAGATGCCGAGCTGCGCCGCCGCGCCGAGAAGCAGGCTCTTGGGGTTCGCGATAAGGGGGCCGAAATCGGTCATCGCGCCAACGCCGAGGAAGATCAGCGAGGGGTAGATGCCGAGCTTAACGCCGAGATAGAGGTAGTCGATAAGTCCGCCACTCTCGGTCAGCCTGTCCCAATGCACGTGGCCGCCCTCGAAGATGGCTTCGTGGAAGAGCCCCGCGCCGGGGAGGTTTGTAAGAAGCATGCCGAAAGCTATCGGCAGAAGCAGCAGCGGCTCGAATTTGCGCACGATCGCAAGATACAGCAGAAAGCACGCAATAGCTATCATCACGGCGAATTTCCAATTGTCACCTGCGAAAAAAGCCGCGATGCCGCTTGAAGCGAAAAAATCCTTTAATACGTTGATGACAGCTTCCATAGTTTTACCGTTTAACTAACGGAGAGGGGCGAAGCCCTCAGCCCTCGTAGGAGAGCAGCACGTCGCCGGAATTGACGGAGGAACCCTGGTTCACGTTCACCGAAAGCACCTTGCCGTCGCAGGGCGCCATGATCTCATTCTCCATCTTCATCGCCTCGAGTACGAGCAGCACCTGGCCGCTGCGGAAGGCGTCGCCCGTTTTGACGTTCACCGAGATGATGCTGCCGGGCATGGGCGCGGTGATGGTCTTGCCGCCCGAAACGGGAGCGGCGGGCGCAGCGGGTGCGGGCGCAGCGGGCGCGGGAGTGGACTGAGGCGCCGCCTGGGGAGCGGGTGCGGGTGCGCTTGCGGCAGCGCTGCGCGCTTCTTCCGCAGAAAGCTCCTCGACCTCGACCTCGTACTGAGAACCGTTTACCTTAACAAGAAATTTACGCATATTATCCCCTTTCACCGCAAAAGCGGTTTGATTTTTATCGGTTTATATTTGTTTTATTATAGATTAGAGTTATGAAAAAACACAAAAGCCGAAGCCGTGCCTTTCGGCGCGGTTCAGCCAATTTTCTTTATCGACTTGATGCGGATGCCCGAAACCGGCTTGCCCATCGCCTCGGCGATGGCTGCGGAGATGGCGACCACTGTCTCGCGGCGCTGCTCGTCGGTAAGAGCGGAGGGCGCAAGCTGCGCGGCCGCCTTGCTCGGCGAATAGACCGGCTGATTGAGCGAGGAGGTCGGGATATCGACCTCATTTTTGCCGATGACGGCGCGATAAATGAGGCTGACGAGCTTCACCACGCCGATCAGTATGATCAGCCCGAGGAATACGACCGCCATGCCGACGATCATCACCACAAGGGGATCCATTGTTTGCGAAGCGGTTGCAGCCGCGTCCGCGATCTGAGCGTTTTCAAAAAACATAAACTGCCCTTTCCGGAGGGAAAAATCGAACTTATTTCGGCATTTTCGCCGATATTCCTTTTCCTACCCAAATTATCGTTATTATACACCTTTTCCTATTTTCCTGCAATAGCAAAAAATATATTACCGTTATATTGCGGGTGATACGGCGGGGCGCTCACGGCAGCTCCCGTGAAACGATCCGCACGTACCTTGACAGCGGCAGGCAGCCGTCATGCGGCATACCGCAATAACCCTCGCTCATCCTCTCGGCGGCGCAGAGGCGCACCACTCCGCTTCTTATAAGAAGCTCCGAAAGCGCTTCCCTATCCTTTTGCGGGCAGATCAGCGATGCGGTTTGAAGCCTGCTTTTATATGTGATCAGCGTTTTTAAGATCCGCTTTCTTGGAAGCGGCCTTACCCACGGCGTTCGGAACATCAGCGAGGGTTCGAGCGCCGTTTTGTTTTCCGCGATCACCGCGCAGCCCTTCCTTTTTATTACGCGCGTCCCTTTTTCCGAGCCCTCGAGCTCCAGAGTGCGCATTTCAAGCGTTTTTTGAGCGCGAACACGCTCGCCGTATGCGGACGGAGTTTCCGCCGCCGCTCTTTCGAGGATATCCGCAAAGCGCTCCGCAAAAGCGAAAAGCTCCGCTTCATCCTCGGTATCGAGAAATATCCCCTGACAGGAGCTGCAATAAAGCTGCTCGGTTTCGCAGATATTGCGGCAAACGCCGAGAAGCTCCGCATCCGAAACTTCACCCGAAGCATAGCAGAAGCTCAGCTTATGCCCCCACTCGATTATCGCGGTATCGGGCGAAGCGAGCAGCCTCGCGCCGCGCACCGCCTCATCACCGCCCCAAACCACCACAGCATCCGAAACGGCGGCAAGTTTCTGCATTTTTGCCGTGTCGGACGATGGAATATCGAAAACGAAAATTCGGTTTTTAAGCGCGGGCTCGACCGAAACGAGCCGCGAAAGCAGCATGGCCGACAGCCCGCCGTCATTCGATGGCGGCTTTAACATATTCACATTTCCCGTTAAAAGCCCCTCGATAACGCTGAACGCGGGCAGGCCCTCCGCGTTTCCCGCCGCGATATGAAGCAGCGTTCCGAGCGGCGCAAGGCTGTGGCGAACCCGAACGGACGAATCGATCGGCAGAAACTCGGCTTCAAGCGCACCGAGCTCGAGCTTGAGCCGCGCTTCGAGCCTTTCTCTCGACAGCATGCTTCGCGCAAGCTCGATCTCGGCCTCCGCGCGTTCGCGGCTCAGCCCGCTTTTCACAAGCAGCGGAATGAACTCCGCCCCCATCGCGCCGAGCTTTTCGCAGGCGGCTATCACCGTTTCCGCACTCGGCGGCGCGGAAAAACGCGCCTCAAGAACGAGCTCCCCGAGCCGTTCAAGCGCATCACGCGCCCCGTTATTATCGAGTATTTTTCCGTTTACAAGATTCATTTGAAAGCCTTGCTTTTTTCGCTCTTTATTTGCTGCTTTTCGCTTTTCGTTTTTCAACAAAATATTACGAAATTCCCCCGGAATTTCTACCACAACCATTCACTATTCACTATTCATTATTCACTATTCGCTAACTATCAACAACCCTCTCCCCTGCCTCCGCCGCGCAGGTCCTTATCCCGCTAACGCCCGATCTTGCAATAAGCTCGAAATACGGCGCGGGGTTCCCGCAGGGGCAGGGCGCGGTGCCGCAGACCGCGATATCGTCCGTTATCACGGAGCATAGCGGCATGCTCGAAACGAGCGGCGTTATGAAATTCAAAAGCCCCGCTTCGCCCTCGGGCAAGGGCTTGAGCGTTTCCGCATCGCGAATTATCACGCGCGAATAAGCGGGAATATGAAAATGCCCGCAGGCGCATTTAAGATACGCAAGCGGATGCTCCACCGCGCTGAAAAACTCAAAGCAGCGCTCCTTTTTTATTCCGAGCCGCGCTTCGATAAGCTCAAGCAGCTCCGATCTGTCAACGCTCTGCCCCGAAAACTCCTTCCAGCCCCCGCCGAGCAGCACCGCCGAGCGGGCGGGCAAAGCGAGACTGAGCCCCTCTTTTTCAAGCGTTCTCAATAGAAAATACATATACGAAGGAAAGCCCACGAAGCGCACGGGGAACGGGCTTTTCGCGTAACCTAAAAGCGCCTTTCGTATGCCGTCGATATTGATATCGTAGCCCGCGCCGTTATCCTTCAAGGCGTATTCACGGCGCAGCGCTGGGGCGAATTTGGTGGTAAGATAGGCGGTTTTAACGGCTCCGGCGCGGTTGTGCTTCGCGGGCTCGTAGCCGAGCACTATGTAATTCGTCGGGATCATCGAGGTAACGCGGTGGAATCGGAAGAAGCGGCGAAGCGCACCGAAGCCGATGAGCAGCGTGGAAAGATCGAAGCCCACCTCGCTCGCGCTGCCGCTCGTTCCCGAGGACGAGGCTCGAACGATCAGCTTCCTTTCCGGCACGCAGAACAGCCTGTTTCTTTTGAAGTAGAGCGTGGGTATCGGCGGGATATTTGCAAGATCGCCCTCGGTTTTAAGCATATCGGGTGAAAAGCCCTCGCGCTTCAGTATTTCAGCATATTCTTCCGAGCCCGCCGCGTTCTTTTCAAGCGTTTCGCGCATGGCGGCAAGAAAAAGCTCCCCTCCCTCGCGGAAATAGGGATCGCGCCCGAAAAACAGTTTTCGCCTGAAGCCCATACGCCCTCCCAAAAGCGCGGCGGTTTTGGAGTTCAAAGGATATCGCAGCCGCGCATTCTATGCTTCAATTATACCATATCGGCTTGCGATAAAAAAGGAGCGGCGCGGCTTTAATCATACGAAAAACCGCCCCGGTATGCGAGGTGGTTTTGTTTTTTCATATTGCCGTATTTATTTGCAAAAATGCTGGCTCGACCGTGCTTTACGCCGCGTTCTGCTGCTCGATAAACTTCTGCTGAAGAATATACTTGAATACGGAGAGCGCGGTATCAAGGCTCATAAAATCGCCCTTATTCGCGGCATTGTCCAGATTCTTCACAACGGCGGCTTCGGGATGGAACTGAAGGCCGACGGCAAAGGTTTTATCCGTTCTTTCCACGGCCTCGATCATCCTAATGCCGTTTGTGTCGGTATAGCCGGTCACGGTAAGATGGTTATTATCCACGCTCTTTACCGCCTGATGGTGCCAGGAGGGGCAGCCCTCAAGCGATTCGGTGCCGAAAATTTCATAAAGGAAGGAATTTTTTTCAACCGTCACGGTATGCGGCGCGTAGTCCCTGTATGATTCGGGAGTCGCCTTCTCGTTGCGGTGCTGATAGCTGTATTCCACGCCCATTTCGCTGAAATAGGTGGGAATATCCTGAATTGTTTCGCCGCCGGAAACGACCGCCAGCATCTGCATGCCGCGGCAGAAGCCCAGCATGGGGATATCCTTATCAAGACAATAGCTCATGGTGAGGAAATCGGAAACATCCCTTTCCGCGTTGTAGTCCTTCTCGGCCTCTATGCCATGCCATTCCTCCTGCACGGCGTAGAGCGAGGGGCTTATATCCTCGCCGCCCGTGAAGATGACCATATCCACATTCTTCACGGCAGCCTCGGCATTGGAATTATGCCAGGTGTTTTTGCGGATCAGCGCACCGGTTTCCGCGTCAAGCGCGCCGGTTTCGGCAACGCCCGAGGTAAGGCTGCCGCTGCCATCGAAGGAAAGCTCCTTGGTGGTGACCTGCTCAAGCTTCACCCATTTGCCGCCCGCCTGCTCGATGGCTCTGCACACATTGGTGAAGAATTCCGAATCCACGTCCTTGCGCCACGCGATGCCGATGACCAAATCCTTATCCCCCGCGTTATTCTGCACGGGAGCGCAGCCGACCAGCAGCATTACCGCCGCAAGCATCAAAACACAAAGCTTTTTCATAAAAGTTACCTCCTGAATTATTATTCTATACCTAATTTTAGCATTTTATCCGCGTTATTCCAAGTTCAGCGGATGATTTACAGTTATTTCACGATCCGCTTTTTGCAAAGATTTAACCGCCCCGGTCTCCCGAAGCGGTTCCTTAAAACACATTATTGCCGCGTTAAGCTCAGCCCGCGATCTCCTCGGGGTAAACGCTTACGCACTTGCGGCCGCCATGCTTCGTTTCGAAACGAAGGATGCCGTCCACCTTTGCAAACAGGGTGTCATCCTTGCCGATGCCGACGTTGTTGCCGGGGTGGAAATGGGTACCACGCTGACGAACGAGGATATTGCCTGCAAGAACGAACTGACCGTCCGCACGCTTGGGCCCGAGACGCTTGGATTCGCTGTCGCGGCCGTTGCGGGAACTACCAACGCCCTTTTTGTGTGCAAAAAGCTGCAGATTGATCCTGAACATAGTTCAAACCTCCTTCTTCTTAACTTTGAGATAATTATCGTATTGGGATTCGATGGAGCGAAGCCCCGAAAGCATCACTCCGAGTATCAGCTCGGCCTTCTCGCGCTTTTCGGCTTCCGCCGAAGCATCAAGCATGAGCTCGAGCCTTCCGTCCGAAATATCGACGCTGCACGGACACTCTATGTTCTCCGTTATGCCGATCAGCGCTGTTTGGGTTAGCGCGGAGACCGCGGCGCAGACTATATCCTCGCCGTGCTCGGCGTAGCCCGCATGCCCCTTGGCGCGAAATCCGACCAATGCGTCGTCTTTATACAGGACGGTGATCGTGGTCATATAACTACCTCTCAGCCGATGGAAAGGATCTTGACCTTGGTGTAGGGCTGACGATGGCCCTGCTTTTTGCGGTAATCCTTCTTGGGCTTATACTTGAAAACGATTACCTTCTTGCCCTTGCCATGCTCCAGCACCTCGCCCTTTGCGGAAACACCGGAGAGAACGGGCTTGCCGATCTCGATATCGCTGCCGTCTGCGATCATGAGAATATCGAAGCTGACCTTATCGCCAACCTCATTGTCGAGCTTCTCGACCATGATCTCGCTGCCGACCTCGACCTTATACTGCTTGCCGCCGGTTACGATGATTGCGTACATTATGCTTTTCCTCCTCTTACCAGTCTCGCCCTTGTGGTGCGCTCCTTTTTCAAGGCGCGGCTTTAAACCGTTTTGGAGCGGCTCGAAGAACAATGTTATCATTATTTTCGAGCATTGTCAAGCGCTTTTTGCCCGAATTTCATGCATTTTTCATATAATATTTGCAAAAATCGCGCTTTTTTCAAAAGCCTGCATTCCTTTGGGGCAAAAATCGCGGTTTTCATCGCCCTTCCCTCTGCCGCCGTTCCATTTTCAGCCAGCTTATGAATGCATACACATCGTTTATCAGGAACACCGCAAAGCACACGATGACCGAGACGTATCGGGCGTTTTCAAGGCTTGCAAGCGTCCACAGTACGATCAGCACCGCATCGTTCAGGGCATATGCGAAGGAAAACCATGGGTTCCTTCTGAACGTCAGATATGCGGCGGCAAAGCTGGTTGCGACCGACAGCGTGCTCGGAGCAAGGTTTGCGGTATCAAGCGCACGCAGGATGAAATAGAACGCCGCGCTCACGCATGCCGTCAGCAGCAGCATGAGCGGCGCCTCGTTTTTGCCGAGCCTTGAGGCGCGCACCTCGGAGCGTTTTCCCTTGTACGGATTTTTCAGCCATGCGATCAGCGCGAAGGCGGCCATGGGCATCGTCATGCCGAGATAGGTCGCCATTTCCCCGTAATAGGCGAAGGAAAAAGAGATCACCCCGTACAGCACGCTGAAAACGATCATCAGAAGCTGCCCGATGGGATTACCCTTCGCGTTCAGCAGGATCGCGGAAGCGCCGATCAGCGAGGCTGCGAGCGTCAGCGGACCGCCTGCATCAAACGCAAGATGGGCTGCGGCGATCAGCAGCGCGGAAGCCGACCACAACATCAGCTCACATCTTGAAAAATAGGTTGTCGACCTTTTGATCTTACCCTTCATATTCCCTCACGATCGAAAAAGCATCCGCATCCACATCTTCAAAGACCTAACGATGTGGAAACGAATGCTCAAACATTCACTACCCGGTGGCAGTCGGCTTTGCCTTACAACCAACTTTGGCGCGCGCTTTTTTTGGCGCGCTTGAACCGTCTCGTAACAGCTCATGGCCGATGCTATCATTTTTTGCGAGAGTTGTCAAGCATTTTTGCCCGAATTTCATGCCTTTTCATATGGATTCGCCAAAAAGCGGCGAAAGCGCCCGGATGGGGGCGTTTGTGCCGCCTTCGCTGCCGTTTTCGCGTTTTATCAAGGCGATATGCAGAAAACGGCTTCGCGGAACGCTTTTTTTCGATAGGATGAACCATCATGCGCTTCGCCGTCGGCTACCGTTCTGAAAACTACAAAAAGCAACGCGAAAAGGATTGACAAATTCGGAATATTATCGTATTATATAAAGAAAAATCTTTGGAGGGAAAATGAAGAGGACTGCACGCATCCTGCAAATTGCCGCAGCATGGTTTGCTTTGCTCTTTTTCTGCATCTCCTGCGCCGGTCGAAACAGCATCATCGTGGATGTGGATCCGATCGGCGTTTTCAGCGAAACGACGGTCACGCCCGATCCGCACTCGAGCGCGCCCGCGGAGCATGCGCCGCCATCGCAGATCGATCAGCCGAATGATCCCGCCGCAAACCCGCATACGAGGAGCGCGACCTTCATCGCCTGTGGGGACTGCATAGCGCACGATGCGGTCATTGCCGATGCTTTAAAGCGCGCAAACGAAGAGCATCCCAATTACAATTTCTACGATATGTTCGCAGGCATCGCGCCGCTGATCGAGGCGGCCGACGTCTCCTATATCAATATGGAGGGCTGCGTTGGCGGTCCCGAGTTCGGCTATCGCGGCTATCCGAGGTTCAACGCGCCCAACGAGATCGGCACGGCCTTTGTGAAGCTTGGCTTCGACGTGGTCAACATTGCAAACAATCATATGATGGACTTCAACGAGGAGGGCTATGCAAACACGATCGCCTATTTCCGCACCCTGCCCTTCACCACCATCGGCGGCTACACCAAGCAGAATTACAACTGGGTGCGCGTCGTTGAAAGAAACGGGATACGCATCGCTTTTCTCTCCTACCTCACGCGCGTCAATCTGAACAATCTGCTGCCCGAAAGCAGCGAGTACCTGCTGCCGTTTGCGCTCGAAGAGGATATCACGCGCCAGGTCGGGATCGCCCGGGCAAACGCGGATTTCGTGGTAGTTTCGATGCACTGGGGCGTTGAAAACATCACCATGCCGAATGAGGAGCAGACGCGGCTCGCCAAGCTCCTGGCCGATCTCGGCGCTGACGTTGTGGTCGGGAACCACACCCACACCGTTCTGCCCGTGGAGTGGATCACCGGCGAAAACGGCAACCGCACCCTCGTTGCATATTCGCTCGGCAACTGCATCTCCACGATGCACTACACCGAGTATCTTGCGGGCGCGATGCTTTCGCTTTCCTTAAATATGTCCGATACCGGTGAAAAGTCGGTTTCGGATGTGCGCATCATACCGATCGTCACCCATTACAGCCTGCAGCGGGACCAAGTTGCGCTCTACCTTCTCTCCGATTACAGCGAGGAGCTCGCAAGGCAGCATGGTTCAACGCTAAAAAACGATTTTTCCTACGAGCTGCTTCACCGCTGCTATGATGCGGTGTCGGCGGAGTTCATGTGGTAAAAGGCTTGCGCTTCCACAGGCAAAGGCTTGCGGTCTTCCACGCATGCCCCGTATGCGGGCTCGGCGAGATTCGCATGCGCCGCACGTAGCGACCTATACCATGCACCGAAAACAAAACTCGGGCGGTCTCGCTTTTTGCGCGATCGCCCGAATATTATTTATTCATAATGATATTCGCCGGAAAGCGGCGAAGCAGCCAAGCCTCAAGCTTCCGATCAATTCCCGCCCCTCTTGCGCGCTTTCACGATCAGCGCGCGGAAAACGATGATAACGGCGAGAAGATACACAAGCGCGGGAGCGAGCTTATCATACAGAAGATAAAAGCCGGTCCCAACGGACTCTCCGTTTGCATTCAGCTCATACACTCCGCCGACCGCCATGGCGAGCAGAAACAGCGACGGGATAAGCAGCAGATTTCTGACTCCGTTTAGGACGATAAGCTTTTTATACTGCGGATATTTTATTAAAAATACCAGGAACACCGCCGCGCTTGCAGCGGCAAGGCTCATTACAGCCACTCCGCCGATGGCTATTCCCGACTGTATCGAGACCGAGATCAAAACGAGCAGTATCGGAAGCACGACCATGCCGATCTGGATAATATTCATGCGGAAAGCGACCCTATCCGCCTCGCTGCGGCTTTGCGCTTTTTTGCCCGTCATGCGCGATAGGCAGAGCCTTTTAAGGAAGGGGTATGCGATAACGAGGATCAGGATAACGGCAAGCGCGTTCGGAAGATAATAATTGAAGTCAAGCACCGAGAACCCGTTCGAATGTACCGCAAGCGGGATCGACAGAAGCACGGCTGCGGCCGAAGCGAAGTAAACTATGAAGCTGCGCTTTGCGGCGCTATTGCGGAAGCCCTCCGAAAGCGCAGGATCGGCGTTTTCCATCAGCTCGTTATCTTCAACGGTACGGAATGCCGATCTATATGCGATCGCCGCAAGCGTTGCCGCGCCCGCTTCAAAAAGAAGCATCACGGCAAAGCCGATATGCGGGCGAAATGCGCCGTAGGAGATGCCGAGCATGGCTATAAAGCCCGCCGCTGCAAGCAGCAGCGCGATCATCGAAAGCGTTTCAAACTTGCCCGAAGCGCGGCTGATCAGCGATTTTATCTGCTTTTCGGTGCGCGTTTTCGCTCCCTCGGAGCGGGGCTGATCGTCCATATTCCTTTCGCCCCTGATGAGCTCATCGCAGCTAACGCCGAACATCTCCGCGATCGCGGGAAGCAGCGAGATATCGGGCGCGGTCTCGTCCCTCTCCCAGCGGCTGACCGCCTTGTTTGAAACGTTCAGCCTGTCGGCCACGTCCTGCTGAGTTAGGCCGTTTGCCTTTCTTAAAGCGGCCATGAATTGACCCATTGATTTTGTCGGCATTTTTGTTTCCTCCTTGCCTTTGATGCCGCCATTCTACATAACCGAGGCGAAAAACACCACCCCAAAGACCGAAAATCACTCCCGGAAAATGAGAATTCGGGCAATTTTACGCAGTTTTTTGCGTTTTTGCCCGAAATCGGCGGTTGTTTCAAGTTACGGTTATAGTTCCGATCAATCATCGTATCTTGAAATGATGTTCTCAGGTCTTTCTGCAGATTCGTTTTTCACCATTGTTTCTTTTGCACGGCATCAGAGCAGTATTACTAAAATACGGGAGCATAACTCTTTGTGCTATATATATATCTATATAGTTTTCCATCATTCTTTAAAACAAATAACATTCTGCCACACAAGTAACAATCCAAAGCATTGTCATCAATCTTTACTGGTATTGATGGTGCCCCCGAGCCCAAATCAATGTCTCCCCACAACCATAAACTTCCATCATCTTTGATTGCAGCGCCTATTTGAAAGTTATTAACAACCTTTAATGCCCCGTCCATCAATTCGCAGAAATCACCGCCATCTTCTTTAAGCCCATTACCAATGGCTCCGCAACTATTATAACCCCACACTTTTAATTTGTAATCATTTGTAATAGCCGCCGTGACAGTTAAATTTGAACCATCAGAAGAACCTAAGCATACTGACAGAACAGAATCAAACAGCTTCGTTGGTTTTGTTTGTGCTTCTCTTCCCCAAGCATCTAAACCATTTCCAATAACTTTCGGTCCGACTTGTCCATATTGGTTGCCTCCCCATGCCCATAGACTTCCATCTTTTTTTATGGCAACAGTGTTCTGAAAACCCCAATTGCCAGCGCACTGAACAGATACCACATCTTCTAAGACGCAAGTAGGTGAGCAATGATTATCCATATCTCCATCACTTCCAATACCAAGCGAGCCAGAGCAATTACTTCCCCATGTCCACAAGCTTCCATCTGTTTTAATTGCAGCTATATTTGCGTCACCAAACTCAACCGCGCATACATCATTCATGATTCTTACACAAGGAATAAATGCAAAAGAATCCGTGCTACCACAAATTCCATAAGTATTATTACCCCATATATACAGACCTTGATCTTTTTTGATAACGGCAATGCATCCTTCTCCCGCTTTGACTGTTAAAACATCATCCATAATCTTCACAGGTGATGTCTGACATTTTATGTTGTTTCTATTAACCGAATCTCCATCATCCATATTTCCAATTTGACCATAACGATTTGATCCCCAGATCCACAAGCTTCCGTCAGTTTTTCTTGCGCAGGTAATACCCTTATGAAGACTAACGCTAACAACATCATCCAAAACCATCATCGGTTCCTCTTGCTTCTCAAACGTTCCATTTCCTATTTGTCCAAAGTCATTATTTCCCCACATCCAAAGGCTATTATCACTTTTAATCACGGCATAAGTTGAAAAGGCACACGACATTGCAATGATTTCAGCAGTTGGCTGTTGCGATGGTGTTGGCTGTTCTGGAGAAAAGCTAGTTGCATCATTATCGTATAAATAACTATCCGGTGTTTTCATTGGGACAATGGTGTTATTCATATCTTCTTCGACGCTGATATTAGAAGCACAACCCACGCCACATAGAATTATACTGCAAGCAACAATCAAACATAATAGCTTTTTCATTCTTAATAGTCCTTTCTTAAATAATTAAGAGAATTGTTATAAAGATGCCCGTCAAGCAGAGCAGCAAATAGTCGACCTGTAAAGCTCTGTAACCCCAATGCTTTTATATAAGCACACAACTACTTTCGCGCAATTGCCCAGATGCGGCGGTTTAAAATTTCGAATAGCGGTTTAAAATTTCGAATAGTCGAATTTCTGTTTTACCGCCTCACTCCCCCGCAAAAGGCTCCATCATAACATGGAAGCCCCTGCGCTCGCGTTTCATATCCACGAGCAGGCGAAGAAGCGCCGTCCAACGCCTGCCGAGCGTTTCCGCAAGCTTATCGGTGTTCACAAGGATAACGCCTATCTCCTCCGTGCTTTCGCTCAGCATATCGTGAAGCGCGTCCAGATTATTGCCGTACCACTCCGGAAAATCGAGCGCACGGGCAAATTCCTCGTGCATATCCTGCGCCGAAGCTATTCTGTTTCCATCCAAAAATACTATCCTCATCCGTTTGCCTCCCCATAGAGCAGGGTGAAATGCTCATAGTGATCCGAAGTATAATAGATCAATCCGTCGTTTGAAAAAACGATGCGCTTTGCGCCGCGCCCGTTCTTTCCGAGCGTTCCGATATCGCATTCGGTGTATTTGCGCCCGTTTTTCCTCGGCAGCAGCCCTTCGTAGTTTCCGAAATAATCGCCGCCGATGCACTTGCCCGGCGCATAGGGTTCGAGGCTTCCGCCCGTCCAGCCCAGCGCCTGCGCATCCTTCTTGGTTATGTAGTTGCTCGGCAGATGCCCGTAAAGGTGGATATAGAGCGCCACCTCGTCCTTGCTGTCGTAGATTCCGTCCTCGGATACGGGCGGCTCGGTCACGGTCGGCTTGGGCGTTGCCGTGGGCTTGGGCGTTGCCGTGGGCTTCGGCGTTGCCGTGGGCTTCGGCGTTGCCGTCGGCTTGGGCGTCGCCGTTGGCTTGGGCGTTGCAGTTGGCGCGGTCGTAGGTGCGTCCGTTGGAACGCTCGTCAGCGCCTCGGTCGGGGCGGCGGTCCGCTTTTCATCGTTGGGCGCAGCCGTGAGCAGGAACGCCGTAGTCTCCGCCGTGGGCACGGTCGTATTGAGCACGATCTCGCCCGTTTTGCCGCCTCCGCCGCAGCCGATGAAGCCGAGCGCGGCAAGCATGGCGAGCAAAAGCGCAAATAGCCTTCTATGGAGCATTTTCTTTTCCTCCGTTTTCCTCCGATTTTCCTCCGATGGATTCGGTTACGTTATTATAACGGCTTTCGGCGCGCATCGGTCGATTTGAACGAAAAACCCGCGCCGTTCACATATTAATTCAGTTTAATTATATTGAAAAACTGCCGACATGTCAATTCAAATTCGACGCGCCTTGCCGAAGACGGCTTCGTTGGCAGCGCGGTTTTTTCCGCACGCTTCACCAAACAAAATTCGATTTCAGCATCTCGCCGTTGTCGATCAAAATATCCTCGCCGGTGATCGAGCGGTTCACCTTGGTAAGATAATACGCAAGCTCGGCAACCTCCTCGGGCTCCGCCCATTTATTGAGCAGCGTTTCATTCAAAACCGCCGCATACAGGCTTTCGCTTTCGAGGATATGCGCGTTCGACTCGGTGATAACGCCGCCCGGGGAGATGCTGTTCACCGTTATGCCGCGCTTGGAAAGAGCGAGCGCAAGGTTCTTCATATAGCCGACTATTCCGGCCTTGGAAGCGACATAATACGGAAATTCCGCGCCGTTTCGCGCCGATGCCGAGGCGATGAAAAGCACCGAGCGCAGATTCGCGCCGTCCTTAAAAAGCTCCGTAAAGCGGATATTCCCTTCAAGGTTGACCGCAAGCGCGTCCTTTTCCTCGAGCGTGCCCGCGTTGTTTATCAGGATATCGGGCTCGATCGGCTCGCTCGGCTCGTCACGAACGATATCGAAAACAAAATGCCGGTAGTTCTGGTGCTCTATCGCGCTTTCCCGCGTGTCGAAGCCGAAAACGGTGTCGCCCGATGCAAGAAACCTTTCGGCGATGGCCTTGCCTATTCCCCTGCCCGTTCCGCTTATAACTATCCTCATGCTTTTTCCCCCGTTTCCGCTATTGCGGCGTTTATTCTATCGCGCATCATGCGTTTGGAGATGCGGTAGCCCACGGGCGAGAAAACGACCTCGAACACGAGCTCCAGCACCGCGCCCGTCAGCGCGCAGGTGAAGCATTGAAGCAGGCTCCAGCCGAAGAAGACCTTGCTTACGAGCAGCGCGAAGATCATGTTATCCGCAAACTGCGCCACGAAGGTGGAAACATACGAGCGCACGGCAAATTCGCCGAAATTCAGCTCCTTTTTAAAGAATTTTCCTATTCCATAGTTCAAAAAGCTGTTTATGAATGCGGAGGCAAGAAACGCGATGGAGCTGCCGAGCAGTATGTACCAGGTGCCGCCGAAGGTGCGGTCAAGCGCGGTATTTATAACGCCCTCGCTGCCCTCAACGAAGCTTTCGCCCCAAACGCCCGGGATGCGGCTTGCTATAAAAAAGATCAGCACCATGAACAGGTTCAGAAGGAGCGCCATAACGGACATCGCCGAGGAAACGCGCGGGCCGCAGCAATGGGTCAGGATATCCATCGAAAGATAGGCAAGCCAGGAAAAAAGAATTCCGCAGTCGAGCGCGAGCCAGCTCAGCCCCGTGTCGATGCTTTTATTCGCAAGAAGATTCATCCCCACAACGGAAAGGATCATCAGAGCGGCAACGATGGGCGGCACTTCGCGCACCATTCTGCGGAAAGAGGAAAAGGTTTTCATTATTAAATTGCTCCTTGTTTTTTTGTGATGGGTGGTTTTCAAGAGACACCCGTTATCTGCGCCAAGCGCATGAGGATTATAGCATTTTAAACGGAAAATTGCAAGTGCAGAGCCGATCGCCCGAATTATTTTCAGCATATTGCCCATTTGCTTTTAAAATTTGCCCGATACAGCAATATTTCATAATTCCGCTGTTGACATTCGGCATCGTTTAGTATAATATTTATGTTGACGGCGTACGCGGTTTCCTCGTTTTTGCCGCCGCCGCTCCATCATACAAGCTGCTTGCTTAGGAGGTGCACTATGTCCGATTTTATCATCACCTGCGGCTCGCCCGCAGATCTTAAGAAGGAACATTTCGAGCGCATCGGCGTTGAGTACATCTGCTTCCACTATATGATCGGCGGCAAGAGCTATCCGGACGATCTCGGCGAAAGCATGCCGCTCGCAAAATTCTATAAAATGATGGAGGACGGCGCGGATACCTCCACCTCGCAGGTCAATATCGACGGCTTTGTGGAGTTCTTCTCAAAGCTTCTCGAGAGCGGTAGGGATCTCATCCATATCGAGCTTTCAAGCGGGCTTTCGGGCTCCTACGGCTCCTCCTGCGCCGCCGCCGAGGCGCTTCGCAAAAAGTATCCCGAAAGGAAGATCTACGTTGTGGATTCGCTCGGCGCTTCCTCGGGCTACGGGCTTTTCGTGCACACGCTCGCTAAAATGCGCAAAGCAGGCAAAAGCATAGACGAGGTTTACGAATGGGCGCAGGCGAATCGCCTTAAGATGCACCATTGGTTTTTCTCGACCGACCTCACCTATTATGTTCGCGGCGGCAGGGTATCCAAAACCGCTGGCTTCGTCGGCAATCTTCTCAATATCTGCCCCATGCTGAATATGGACTATAAGGGCAGGCTGATCCCCCGCGCCAAGATACGCACCAAGAAGCGCGCGATAGTGGATATAGTGGACCGCATGGAGAAGCACGCGCAGGGAGGGCTCGATTACTCCGGCGAATGCTTCATCAGCCATTCAAACTGCTATGAGGACGCGCTTGCGGTCAAGAGGCTCGTTGAGGAGCGCTTCAAGAAGCTCGACGGCGAGGTGCTTATAAACGACATCGGCACCACCATCGGAAGCCACAGCGGCCCCGGCACCGTGGCGCTGTTCTTCTGGGGCGACGAGAGGGTGGACTGAGATTCATTTAGTGAATAATGAATATTTAAGAGTGAATAGTTGTGGATGAAATTCCTGCGGAATTTCATCCGAAATATAAACTGACAAATCAATCAAAAGAGAGGGAATATGAGCTTAAAGACCTGCAAAATTCTTCAAACGATCGCCGTTATACTTTTCGCGCTCGCGTTTTTGATCGTGCTTTTGAGCGTTCCGATGAAAAACATGTTTATCAATCTCGCGTATCCGAACTATAATATCTTGCATTCCGGCAATAGTCCGGATTCTTTTCGCGTAAGCGTGTTTCCAACGATAAACTTCACCGCGGCGCTTGTGTATCTCGGCATTTCGCTCGTTCACTTCTACGTGCTTAAAAAGCCGGATAAGAAATACATTCTTATCTCGGTAATCGCGTGCAGTATTGCATTTTTAATTTACAAGCTGCTTTCCCCCGCGCTGAACAGCTACTTCACCGAGCGTGCCTTTGCGCGCGGCGATGCCGAGGGAAACGCGTACTACAACGTTTACGGAATGCTTGAAAACGCGCTTTACAGCATCACCTCCTTCCTCACCGTTCCCGCAAGCATCCTTATGTTTCTCTCCCTCGGCGGAAGCATAGGCAAGGGCGCGGAGGAAACGGCCGAAGCCGCAGCCGTGCTGCCCGAAGCGCAGAAGAAGCCCGAAGCGGCGGAAGCCTCAAAGCCCGAGGAGCCTAAGTCGGCAGCCAAAAAGCGCATTGAGCTTCCCGGTCTTGAGGAACCCGAGATCGATCCCGAAACCTATCAGAAGGCGTTCCAACGGCCGGTCGCCGATGCGCCGCAGGAGGCAAGTGAAGCGGTCGAGCCCGCGAGCGATGCTCCCGACGCCTACGCCAAAGCATTCCAAAGGCCGAAGAACGATAAATAATACTGTAAATAATACCGTCATCATCGATACGATAAAACAGCTTGAGCGCCTGCCCAAGCTGTTTCTGTTTTATTCGGCTTAACGGCTGTCACCGTTCGGCGATCGCTCAGCCTTGAGCGCACGGCATCAGGTATAGCCGTACAGCCCGTCTCGGTATTCAAACTCGATCACGTTCTCGGGGTCGTCCACAACAAGCAGCCCGTTCTCAAGCCTCATGCGGAAATCGGTTATATCGTCGTTATCGACGTAGCCGCCGCCAAAATCGTCGGTCGGGATAAAGCGGGCATAGCGGGCGTAGAGCTTGCCGTCCTTGGAAACGGCGGAAATGCTCGGCCAACCGTAGAACACCGTTCCTCTCGCCACGCGCTCCGCCTTCCCGCTTTCATCGGCGCGAAGCACGTTGATGCGGGTGTTGTATTGGCTGCTGAAATAGCCCCATTCCTGAACAAGTATCTCGCTTATGCCGTCATCATCGAGATCGCCGACCGTCAGCGCTTCAAACTCCGCATAGCGCACCGACTCGCCGCCGCCGAGAAGATAGTATTCCGTGCGGTAGGATTTTCTGCCGAGATCGATCAGCGCCATATAAAGGTCCATGCCGAGCTCGTGCAGCCCCTCGGGACTGCGGTCGACGGCGTCCATGATCTTGCCCTCGGGGCAGGAAAATTTCATGAGCTTCACGGCCTGCTCCTCATCATACCTGCCGCCCTGCGCGGGCAAAATGAAGCCGAGCCTGCCCGCAGGCTTTGGAACGTTGTCCGCAACGTTGAGATAGATCGCCGATATCCAGCAATCGTCGCGGCGAGCGTAGAAATGTTCGCCCCGATAGTTCAGCACCTCGAAGCCCTTCTCCGCGCAGTCATCGAGAAATGCATCGAAGCTCTCGCGCTTTAGGTCCTCTACGCGGTATTGCGTTACGCCGGGCTCAAACTCCGCCCATTCGGGCAGAAGGGAGCGGATAAGCGCATCCGCTTCGCCGAGGGGCTCCTCGGTGGGCGCTTCGGTCGGTACTTCGGTCGGTACCTCGGTGGGCGCTTCGGTCGGCACCGCTGTCGGCGCTTCGGTCGGCGCTTCGGTCGGCGCTTCGGTGGGCGTCTCGGGCTTTGGAGTGCCGCTTGCGCTGTGCTCCCCGTTCGGCTTGCAGGCAAACAGCGCGGAGGCGCAGAGCAGCGCCGAAAGCAGTATCAGGAATGTTCTTTTCATGGTTTTCTCCTTTCTCAGGCGTTGTTTTTACGATGTTTTCGGTTTCGGCTTGTATCATAAAATCTTACGAAATTCCGCAGGAATTTAATCCGCAACTATTCACTATTCACTATTCACTATTCATT
>JAFWVQ010000067.1 GCA_017523925.1 Clostridia bacterium | reverse complement strand
TCCCGCTTTCGCCGAGGTCAAGGCGATGGGCGCCGTCGGCATTCCGGCGCTCGTTCGTGAGGACGGGAGCGTGTTCTTTGATTGGGAAGGATATCTTGGCGAACTGGGGCTTCCGATAGTCTATAAGGAGGAGCGGGCGTTCTGCAGCATCGACGGCAGGAACTGCTGATCGAGCTTCTGCCCGCATGGGATATGCATTCGATCGATAAACCAAGCTTCTTACGGCGCGTTTTCGCGCTGCTTTTCGCGCTTGCATCGTTTGCCTGCGCTGCTTGCAGCACTTTGCCGAAAGAAACCGACGCTTCAACCGCGCCGAAGCCTGCCGATACCGCCTCGGCCTCCGAGACGCTTCCGCGTTTCGATCTTGCCTCTCGCACCGTCAAGCTGAACAGCGGCCACAGCATGCCGCTCATCGGACTCGGCACCTGGACGATGACGGACGAGCAGGCGGAGGAATGCGTTTACCATGCACTGAAGATCGGCGTGCGCCTTATCGACACCGCTCGCTATTACCAATGCGAGGTTGGCGTGGGCAGGGGAGTGAAGCGCGCGATAGCGGAAGGTTTCGTAACGCGCGAGGAAGTGTTCATCACCACCAAGATACAGCCGTCGGACATGGCTCGGCCAAGCGAGGCGATTGACGATTCGCTTGCCGCGCTCGACTGCGATCACATCGATCTTATGCTCATCCACGAGCCGGGCAGCAACGACGAGCAGGTCTACCGCGCGATGGAGGCCGCCGTACGCGCCGGAAAGCTGCGTTCCATAGGTATTTCAAATTACAATACGATTGAAGCCTTGGATGAGGTGCTCTCATATGCCGAGATACCGCCCGCCGTGATACAGATCGAAAACCATATCTACAATCAAAACAGGGAGCTCAAACAGTTCGCCGAAAAGCACGGGATCGTGATAAACTCCTATTATCCCTTCGGCGGCAGAGGCAACACTCAGGAGCTTTTCAACAACGAGCTGATACTCGAGCTTGCCGAGAAGTACGGCAGATCCTCCGCTCAGATCATTCTCAGATGGCATCTGCAGGCGGGGTACGTAGCTGTACCCGGCTCGAAAAATCCGGATCATATCAGCGAAAACTACAGCGTTTTCGATTTCGAGCTGACGTATGATGAGATGCAGCGCATCTTGAGGCTGGACGAGCAGCGAAGATTTGCCAACTGGTGACGGAGCGCAAATGCGTGCATCGCCTGCGGCAGAACGTACAGGCGGCCCGAGCGCAAATGCGAACGGGAGTAGAATTCGATTGGACAGTGCGAAGGCAATGCGGCGTTAGCTTATGCCGCCTTGGAGGAGATATGGACGGCGAAGAAACGAACAAAACCGCATCGATTCCGAACGCGGATATGTCAAGCACCGCGGACGCTTTAAGCGAAGCGGCGCAGGCTCAGGCAGGGCGCGGCATCAAAAGGGGAGAGTCGAAACGCATCGAAAGGATACGCCGTGCTATAAACGGCGGCGATATTCGCTTTCGTGGGCCGCTTTCATACCGCCATCTGCGCATCATCGCATGGGTGTTTCTTGCGCTTGCCTCCTGCTCGCTTATCCTCAAGCTTGCCTCATATATCGCTCCATATTATACCGATAGGCTGAAGTACGCTTCAAGCATGCTGGCAAGCTTCTCGCGCATACTGAATGCTCAATACGGCTATAAGCGCCTATTCACCGTATATACATTATCCGCTGCGGCGCTTGCTTCTGCGTTCATCCTGTTGACAGAACGCTACGCGATCGGATTTCTTTCGCTGTTCACGGGCTCATCGAACGAGAACGTGGAGGCCGTTCTGACTAGCGTATTCGGCTTCAGGAGCAAGGGCTATATCGCGTTCAATATCTTCATCGATCTATTGCTCTGCTTGCTCTTGATGTTCTTCGTTTCCTATCGCCCGAAGCGGTTTCTGACGGGGAGGCGCCGCTTCATCTTCAGGCTTGGCGCGCTCATCCCCATCGCCTATGAAGCGGCATCGATCGTTCTTAAGGTGCGTGCGGGAATGGGCATCATCAAGCTGCCGATATACGTCTGGCCGTTTCTTTCCGCGAAGCCTCCGGTCGTTTTCATGGTGTTCCTCGCGCTTGCGCTTTTTGTTAAGAACCGTGAGCGCTCACTGCGCAAAAAAGGCTTCACGCACGAGGAGTTCAAGCGTTATCTTAAAACGAACCGCAATTCGCTCAATTTCTCGCTCTACACCTTCTCGCTGCTGGTGATCGCCGCTGTTTTCGATTTCATCGTCTTTATGATACTGCCCGCCTTTATTGCGGTAGGCTTCTACGGCTCAAACTCGGCGGAAACGGCGCAGCAGATCTACTCCGTGCTGCATAATGTCGGGGTGGGCAGCGGCTTGGGCTTTCTGCTTCTTGCGCCGATCACGCTGCTGTTTTCCTACACGAGAACGCATAAAAACGATCGGCTCGACTTGCTCATCCAGGCATACGGGGTCGTGTTCATCGTTTTTGTCGTGATCGAGTTCACCTACCAATTACTCCTGTATGCGTCAAGGCTCTGATCCTCTGCGGGAGGAGTGCTCCACGTTGCGCATTTGAGGCATGCGAGATACCGATATATTTACCGCTCTGCAGACAATACTCCGCTTTGCTTATTGACAAGCAGGGCTCTCTTTAGTATAATAACATGATTTTAAGCGAAAGGACGGACGAATGAAGGTGCTTAACAAAGGAGCTGAGTTTTTGCTCGAAGGTTCGGCAATGGGCTTTCTTAACAATGCTTTTCCCGATATTTCATCCGATCGCCTCGAAAATTGCATAGTTCTTCCCGGTTTTGTTGATGTTCACGTTCATCTTCGAGAGCCGGGTTTTTCTTATAAGGAAACCGTCAAAACGGGAACGATGGCTGCGGCGCGCGGAGGTTATACCGCTGTTTGTCCGATGCCGAATCTCGATCCCGTGCCGGACAGCCCTGCGGACCTTAAAAAGCAGCTCGACATCATCGAGCGCGACGCCTGCGTTCGCGTTCTGCCCTATGGCTCGATCACCGTGAACGAGGGCGGCAAAGAGCTTGCCGATCTTGCGGCTCTCGCGCCATACGTCATCGCATTTTCGGATGACGGCAGGGGGGTGCAGAACGACGAGATCATGACCGAGGCCATGATCGAAGCCAATCGGCTCGGAAAGATCATCGCCGCACACTGCGAGGATAACTCCCTGCTTCGCGGAGGCTATATCCACGATGGCGAGTATGCCCGTTTGCATGGGCATAGGGGCATTTGCTCCGAGAGCGAATGGAGGCAGATCGAGCGAGATATCGGGCTCGTTCGCAAAACCGGCTGCAAATATCACGTTTGCCATATTTCAACGGCCGAATCGGTCGAGCTGATCAGAAGGGCCAAGGCCGAGGGGCTGGACGTGACGTGCGAGACCGCGCCTCATTACCTCGTGTTCACCGATGCCGATCTTCTTGAGGACGGCAGGTTCAAGATGAATCCGCCGCTTCGCTCCCAGAAGGACCAACAAGCGCTGATCGAGGGCATAATTGACGGCACGATCGACATGATCGCAACTGACCATGCGCCGCACTCCAAAGAGGAGAAGGCCAAGGGGCTTGAAAAGAGCGCTTTCGGCATAGTTGGGCTTGAAACGGCCTTCCCGGTGCTCTATACGCGCCTTGTGCGCGGCGGCGTGATATCGCTCGAAAGGCTCGTTGAGCTTATGAGCACGAACCCCGCAAAGCGATTCAATATTGATATCGAGAATGATTTTACGGTGTTCGACCTTGAAAGCATCTACCGCATCGACGATCGCGACTTTCTTTCTATGGGAAAGTCCTCGCCGTTTGTGGGAATGCAGGTCTTCGGCAGGTGCAAGCTCACCGCCTGTGCCGGCAGCATCGTTTATTCGGATGGAAAATACTGAAGAACCGAGGTTGGTTATGCTTAAACAGAACGTATTCGAAATATACAGAAACTATATGATCGCGAAGGATACCTTCGTTATGGTGCTCAAGGGCGAGGAGCACGGCTTCACCGTCCCCGGCCAGTTTGCAAACGTCAAGGTGCCGGGCCTGTATCTGCGCCGCCCGATCTCGGTGAGCGATTATAACGACGGGCAGTTTGCGCTGATGTATAAAACCGTTGGCGTCGGCACCGAGCAAATGAGCATGATGAAGCCAGGGGAAAAGGTGGACGTGCTGACCGGTCTCGGCAACGGCTACGATCTTGAGAAAAGCGGGGATAAGCCCCTTCTTATCGCGGGAGGCAGCGGTGTTCCGCCGATGTACAAGCTCATCAAAAGCCTCGTAGCTCAGGGCAAAACCGTGGATTGTGTGCTCGGCTTCAACTCAATGGAAGAGGTCTTCCTGTTCGATGAGCTCCGTGCGCTCGGCGCAAACGTGCTCGTTGCCACGGTGAACGGCAGCTATGGCTTAAAGGGCTTTGTGACCGATGCGATCGCCGCACTTCCGCAGGATCACAGCTTCTTCTACACCTGTGGCCCGATGCCAATGTACAACGCCATTCGCAAGGTGCTCGATATCGAAGGGCAGTACAGCTTCGAGGAGCGCATGGGCTGCGGCTTCGGTGCTTGCATGGGCTGCTCGATGATGACAAGATCCGGCGCAAAGCGCGTATGTAAGGACGGCCCCGTGTTCAACTCGGAGGATATTATTTGGGAGGATCAAAAATGAGCGGCAAACAGAACAGACTCTCCGTCGAGCTTTGCGGACTCGCGCTCGACAACCCGATCATCCCCGCAAGCGGCACATTCGGCTACGGGTATGAATTCGCCGAGCTCTACGATATAAACATCCTTGGCTCCTTTTCCTTCAAGGGCACGACCTATGAGCCGCGCTTTGGCAACCAAACGCCGCGCATCGCCGAATGCTCCATGGGTATGCTCAATTCCATCGGCTTGCAGAACCCGGGCGTTCACGCGGTCATCGAGCAGGAGCTTCCGAAGCTCAGGCAGGTTTTTGATAAAAAGGTCATCGCGAATGTCGGCGGCTTCTCCGTTGAGGAATACGCAAAAACCGCCGCGCTTCTCGACGAATGCGAGCAGGTCGGCATCATCGAGGTAAACATTAGCTGTCCGAACGTTCACAACGGCGGCATGAGCTTCGGCACCGACCCGAAGGCAGCGGCCGAGGTAACGGCGGCGGTGAAGGAGGTCACGAAAAAGCCCGTGTTCATGAAGCTCAGCCCGAACGTGGCGGACATCGTTTCGATCGCCAAGGCCTGCGAGGATGCGGGTGCGGACGGCATAAGCCTTATCAACACCCTGCTCGGCATGCGCATAGACCTGCGCCGTAAAAAGCCCGTTCTTGCGAATAAAATGGGGGGCTTCTCGGGCGAAGCGGTGTTCCCGGTCGCCGTTCGGATGGTCTACCAGGTCTACGAGGCGGTCAAGCTGCCGATAATCGGCATGGGCGGCGTATCGAGCGCGGAGGGCGTTATCGAGATGATGCTCGCCGGAGCGAGCGCGGTGCAGATAGGCGCGGCGAATCTTGTTGAGCCGTTCATATGTCCGAAGATCATAAGCGAGCTTCCAACGGCTATGGATAAATACGGAATTAAAAATATTAAGGATATTATAGGAGGCGCACACAATGGGTAAGGACGTTATTATCGCTTGCGATTTTGCAAGCAAAGAGGATGTTTTCTCGTTTCTCGACAGGTTCGAGGGCAGGGGAAGAAAGCCCTTCGTTAAGATCGGCATGGAGCTCTTCTACGCCGAAGGCCCGCAGGTCGTTCGCGAGATCAAAGCGAGAGGTCACAAGATATTCCTCGATCTGAAGCTTCACGACATACCGAACACCGTAATGAAAACGATGAAGGTGCTTTCCAATCTCGGCGTCGATATGACGAACGTTCACGCCGCCGGAACTCGCGCTATGATGGAAGCGGCGATAAAGGGTCTTACCCGAGAGGACGGCAGCCGCCCGATGCTTATCGCCGTGACCCAGCTCACCTCCACAAGCGGCGAAGCGCTCAAGAACGAGCTGCTTATAACCGAGGATATGGAAAAAACCGTCATGCACTACGCCGAGAACGCAAAGGCCGCGGGGCTGGACGGCGTGGTCTGTTCTCCTCTTGAGGCTGAGCGCGTACACTCCTGCTGCGGCAGCGATTTCGTAACGGTCACCCCCGGCGTGCGTTTTGCGGACGGAGACAAGGGCGACCAGGTGCGCGTTATGACTCCCGAGCAGGCGAAGCTTATCGGCTCCGACTATATCGTGGTCGGCCGCCCGATAACCGCCGCAGAGGATCCGGTTGCCGCATACGAACGCTGCGTTCGAGAGTTTGTAGACTGATCAAGACCTAAATCAAAAAGTGAGGATATAATTATGGAAACCAACCGTACTATCGAGATCAAAGAGCTTATCGCAAAGGATCTTCTTTCCATCGGCGCGGTGTTCCTTCGCCCCGATGAGCCCTTCACTTGGGCAAGTGGCATCCTGAGCCCGATCTACTGCGACAACAGGCTCACGCTCACTGCGCCGAGCGTTCGAAACGACGTTGAAAACGCCATCGCAGAAACCGTAAAGCGCGAATTCCCCGAGGCCGAGGTGCTGATGGGAACGAGCACCGCCGGCATCGCCCACGCCGCCATCGCCGCGCATATCCTCGGCATGCCTATGGGCTACGTGCGCTCGGGCAACAAGGACCACGGCAGGCAGAACCGCATCGAGGGCAAGCTCGAGGCGGGGCAGAAGGTCGTGGTGATCGAGGACCTTATCTCCACCGCAGGCAGCGCCATCGAGGTGGTGGACGCGCTACGTGAAGTGGGCGCAGAAGTGCTCGGCATCGTAAGCATCTTCACCTACGGCATGCAGAAGGGACTGGACAGGCTCGCGGAAGCAAACGTCCGCAATATCAGCCTCTCCGATTTCGATACCATCGTGCGCATCGCGGCCGACACAGGCTATATCGAAGCGGCCGATAAGGAAAGGCTGCTCGCCTTCCGCGCAAACCCGTCCGATCAGAGCTGGATAAGCCGCAAATAAGCGCCGAGCCGATCGAAGAATCCACTGAAGAAAACTATAAATGGAGGTTATATAATGAAGAATCTTATCGACATCCTTGACCTCTCCGTTCAGGAGATCGACGAGATGATCGAGGTCGCAAACGACATCATCGACCATCCCGAGAAATACCGCGAAGCCTGCAACTACAAGACTCTTGCTACCCTCTTCTTCGAGCCCTCGACGAGGACCAGGCTCTCATTCGAAGCCGCCATGCTCGAGCTCGGCGGCAGGGTTCTCGGCTTCTCAGAGGCTTCCTCAAGCTCCGCCGCAAAGGGAGAGAGCGTTGCGGACACCATCGCGGTATGCTGCGGCTATTCGGACATCATCGCCATGCGCCATCCCAAGGAGGGCGCGCCCCTTGTTGCATCGGCTAAGGCCACCGTGCCGATCATCAACGCAGGCGACGGCGGACACAATCACCCCACCCAAACGCTGACCGATCTGCTTACTATCAAGCGCGAAAAGGGTCATTTCAATGACCTGACCATCGGTCTCTGCGGCGACCTCAAGTTCGGCCGCACCGTGCATTCGCTGATCGCCGCCATGAGCAGATATTCTGGCATCAAGTTCGTTCTCATCTCGCCCGAGGAGCTCAAGGTGCCGAGCTACGTCAAAAATGCCTACATCAAGAGCAAGAATATCCCTTATGAGCAGACGATCGCGCTCGAAAACGTTATCGATAAGCTCGACGTGCTCTATATGACCCGCGTTCAGCGCGAAAGGTTCTTCAACGAGGAGGATTATCTCCGCTTGAAGGATTGCTACGTGCTCACCCCCGAGAAGATGGCCATGGCGAAGAAGGATCTGATCGTTCTGCATCCGCTTCCCAGGGTAAACGAGATCTCCGTCGCCGTGGACGACGACCCGAGAGCCTGCTATTTCCGCCAGGCACGCTACGGCAAGTTCATCCGCATGGCGCTCATCATGAAACTGCTTGAGGAGGCAAACAAATGAACATTGATTCCATCATCAACGGTATCGTAATCGACCATATCACCGCCGGCAAGGCGATGCAGATCTACAATCAGCTCAATCTCGATTCGCTCAACTGCCAGATAGCGATCATCAAGAACGCTTCGAGCAATAAGAACGGCACCAAGGATATCATCAAGATCGCCGATGAGATCGATATCGACCTCGGCGCACTCGCCGTCATCTGCCCGACCGCGACCGTGAACATCATCCACGACGGCATTGTGATCGAAAAGCGCGATCTCAAGCTTCCCGAGCGCATTGAGAACGTTATGCGCTGCAAGAATCCGCGCTGCATCACCACCACCGAGCAGGAGATCAAGCATGTTTTCGTGCTCACCAATCCCGAGACCGCCGAGTACCGCTGCATCTACTGCGACACAAAAGCGAATAACTGAGCTTGCATCAAGCAGCATTAAAGCCCCCTGCGCAAGGGGGCTTTTAGAGTACATTGTTTATCATATCATCCGCCTAGATCGGCTGAAAACAGCGAAAGCACTGCGTGCCGAGCGCAAAATGCGTGAAAATGGGGAGGAGGGGAAACGGAGCGGCAGCGTGGGGAACTACCAGTTGAATGCGGCGAGCGCGGTCTCCACGGACTCCTGCGCGTCGGAGCCGCCGGTCCTTTCCTCATAGAGCGCGAGCGAAAGCGCGCCGATAAGCGAAGCAAGGCTCTTGGCAGAGTATTTCCTTGCGGTGTTGCAGGTGCGCTCATTGAAGGCGGGCTTGCCGCTCATCTTCGCGGCAGCGGCTCGGACGGTGAGTCCGGAGTCCATAAGCCTGCGCCCCTCGAGCATCCTCCTGAAGCTCGAGAGCAGTGCGCCGATGACCAATGGCTGATCGTCGCGCTCGCCGAGAAGCGCGTGCAGAGCGCGAAGGCCGTCAGCCGTCTTTGCAGAGGTAAGGCAGTTTATCGCGTCAAAAACCTTGTATTCGATATTGCCGATGGCGGAGCTCGAGATGATATCGGCAGTGATGCGCCCGCCCTCGCCAACGCGGTCGATCGCCTTCTGAAGCTCGTTGCTTAGGCGCACCATATCCGTGCCGACGAGCCCAACGAGGGTGCTTGCGGTCGCCTTGTCGAGCACTGCGCCACGGCGTGAGGCTGTCACCATGCACCACGATGCGGCTTCGGAAGCGTCTGGCTTTGAAAACAGCACCTCGCCGCCGTTCTGAGAGAAGAAGCCGAGCAGCTTCGATTTGGAGTCGAGCTCGCCTTTGATGCCGACAAACAGCAGCGTGGTTTCGGGAAGAGAGCCGAGGTATTCGGCAAGCTCCTTGCCGTCCGCGCCGGAAGCAAGCCCCTTGACCACGACCACCGAGCAGGGAGAAAGAAGGGGAAGCATCTCGCAGGCCTCCATGATATCTTCCCGGCTTGCATCGTGAAGCACGCGAAGATCGAAGACCCTTGCGCCCTCGTCGATCAGCTCCTCGCAGGATCGCAGGCAGGCCTCCTTGAAGAATTCATCCTCGCCGTGAAGCAGATAGGCTCCATGCGCGGCCTTGTTATCAAGCAGTTTTTTGAAATCACGGTAATTCATGAAACGATTATACCCAATACGTAAGCAAAAGTAAACAGTATTATCAGCGGAACGGCGAATTCGAGCCTTTTTCGCTTCGGTCTGAGGACGTATTCGGAAAGGATGAATATCAGCACGAGGTATATAAGGCATGCGGCGGAGGACGGAGGCTTGAACTCGATGGATGCGAGCGGAAGCTTCGAAACCGCGCCGAGCAGCTTTTCCGTCACGAAAAGCACGGAGCGCGGAAGTATCGCGAAATACTGAGCGGCAGCCGGGAATATGAAGGCGATAATCACGGCCGCAGCGCCGAGCATCACCACCGCCGAAAAAGCGGGCACCGCGATGAGATTCGCGATCACCGAATAGGGCGTGAAGGCTGAGTAGTATCTTAACTGCAGCATGAGCGTGCCGATGGTGGCCGCAATGCAGACGGCCGCCGCTGAGGCAAGCTTCTTTGGAATGCGAACGGAATTCGCCGCACGGCTTAGCGAGCCGGAGAACAGCGCGATTCCGAATACAGCAGAAAACGAAAAGCGGAAGCCGACCGAGTAAAGCTGATACGGATTGAAAGCGAGTATCAGTATCGAGGCAAGCGACAGCGAAGAAAGCGTGTCGGGTCTTCTTCCAAGCGCGCCGGAAGCAAGCAGGCATGCGGTCATGATCGCCGCGCGTACTATGCCGGGCGTGTATGCGGCTACGGTGCAGTACGCCGCCGCGACCGCCGATACCACGGCAAGCTTAAGTATTCGCCGGCGCTTTGATATCAGTCTTGAAACGGCGCCTGCGATTATGCCCATATGGAAGCCCGAGATCGCAAGCAGATGCGCCGTGCCGCTTGCACGGTAAGCTTCGGCGCGTTCGGACGAAAGCTCGCCGCGAATGCCGAGCAGTACCGTGCTGAAGATCGCATGATCCTCGCCGAAAGCAAGCTTGATCCTCGATTCGGCGGCGTTGCGCAGGGAATCAATGAACTCCGCAAAGGGAAGCGCGTGCTCGCCGGTAACCAAAACTTGCGAAGCGGATGCGATGCAGCCAACGCCGTTTGCAAGCATCGCCGTTCGCTCGTCATAAGTTGAAAAGCGTCTGTCGGGCATCCGAATGCTTGCCTCTGCCGTGATGAGGTCGCCGATCTTGAACCGATAAGCGTTTGCCGAGGAGCCGTCGTTCACGGTAAGCCTTGCGCGCTTATTGAACGAAGCACCGTTCAGAGTGACCCGTTCTAGCGTGAGAACGGTGTCGCCGTCGCGCACTTCGGCTTCGACTACAACGCCGTTCAGATCGCATTTGCCGGGAGTGAAAACCGTCGGAAGCGCGATCACGGCCAGGAACAGCCCGATGAGCACCGCCAAAGCGAACACTGCGTGGCGGTGCAGCCTGCGGTAAAACAGCAGAGCACAGCCGAGCGCGGACAGGGCGGCAGCGGCGAGAGCCGCCCAAAATGGGAGCTCGGCGCAAAGCAAAATGCCCGCCATCATTCCGAGCGCGAACTCAAACAGCGGGCGATAATTGATAAGCCGGTTTTCTCCGCTGAAGCCTGTCATTTATGTAGAGAACACCGAACAGAGCACCTTAGTGAGCGCGGATCAGTTTACAACGGCCATGGCCTCGATCTCGACCAGCGCGCCCGCGGGAAGCGCCGCTACCTCAACACAGCTCCTTGCGGGGTAGGGCTCGCGGATGAGCAGGCCGTAGAGCTTGTTCACAAGAGCGAAATCCGACATGTTCTTAACGAACACCGTCGTCTTTACGATGCCGTCGAGCGAGGAACCGGCCGCCTCGAGCACCTCCTTGAGGTTGTTGATGGCCTGGATGGTCTGCGCTTCAACGCCGTTTGCAAGCTCGCCGGTCTCGGGGTTGAGCCCGATTTGACCGGAGGTGAACACCATCTTGCCGACTCTTACGCAATGGCTGTACGGACCGATCGCCTTGGGTGCATTCTCAGAAAAAATCGCCTGTTTCATTTAGTTTTCCTCCGTTTAGTTTAATTAGTTTATTCTATCTTGGAGCGTGGCGTGTATGTCGTCGTTCCAAAGAATGAAAGCATTTTCGCCGGTGTCGCTGTAATATTTCTTTCTGACGCCGACCTTGGTAAAGCCGAGGGAGGCATAGAGCGCCTGCGCCCCGAAATTGAATTCGCGAACCTCGAGCGTCATGCGGCTTGCGCCCTTGCGGTGTGCTCCGCGCATCAGGGAGAGGATCAGATTTGTTGCAACGCCCTGCCGCCGAAACTCCGGTATCACGGCGATGTTTGTCATATGCGCCTCATCGTACATGACCCATTCGCCGGCATATCCCACGATACGCCCGTTCAGGTCGGCAACGATATAATACGCCACGTCGTTTTCAACCACCTCGCCGATCAGCGATTCAACGCTCCACGGCTGCGTGAAGCTCGCGCATTCAATGGCGTACACCTGCTCGATATCGCCGAGGGTCATCTCGCGGTAAACTATTTCACTCATTGCCCGATCCTTTCTCCATAGCGCAGCAGGCGCACAGCGCATATACCCGCGCCGCTCCGCGCTTTTTAAGCTCCTTTGAGCATTCGCAGAGCGTTGCGCCGGTGGTTTTGATATCGTCGATCAGAATTATGGAGAGCCCCCTGCAATCTTCTGAAGCGCGGAATGCACCCTTAAGATTCTTCAAACGCTGATCGTGCGTCATAAGGGACTGCTTCTCGGTCTCCCGAACTCTTTTGAGAAGCTCCTCTCGGAGAGGAAGCCCGCAGCGTTTAGAGACCTCGCGCGCAAGCAGTGCGCTCTGGTTATAGCCTCGCTCCTTCATGCGGCTCGCGCAAAGCGGAACAGGAACGATGCAATCGGCGGTCCACTCAGGAGGCACCTGCATATAATGCGCAAAAAACTCCTTTTTATAGACGGCGCCGTTGAACTTGAATGAAACAAGCGCGTTTCGAACCGGCTCGTTATACATCAGCCCCGCCGAGAATCCGTCCACTCCGTAAAGCTGCGGCAGTATCGGCACATACAGCAGCTTGCCTTCGCATTCCGAACAGATGCCTTGCTCGTTCACAACAGCCTCCCTGTTGCAGCAGTGGCATTTGAGATGCTGCGGAAAAAACACGTCCGCCGCAGCTTTAAGAATGCGATTCGGCTTTATCATACCGAGCCCTCTCTTCGCTCGATGATGAAGCGGCAGAGAGCGCTGTAACGCTTGCGGACGTTGCAGTTGTTCACCATCTGATGAACGCATTCGGCGGTGCCGAGTATCACCACGGTATGCCGTGCGCGTGTGATGGCGGTGTAGAGGATGTTTCTGTTGAACAGCATCCTCGGACCGTTCACAAGGGGCAGAACGACGGTCGAAAACTCGCTGCCCTGACTCTTGTGAACGGAGATGCAGTATGCAAGCTCAAGCTCGTCAAGCAGCGAAAAGCTGTAATCCACGCTTCGCTCGTCATCAAACAGCACGGTCATTTGGCTCGAACCGGTGTCTATCTCCATCACGGTGCCGATATCGCCGTTGAAAACGCCGCTGCCGCTCTGTGCGGAGCGCGAGGCGACGCGCTTTACCCACTCGAGCTCGTAGTTGTTTCTTATCTGCATAACGCGGTCGCCCACGCGAAAAACGGTTTCGCCGAACTTGTATTCGGTCTTATCCTCGCTCGGAGGATTGAGCTCCTGCTGAAGCGCCGCATTGAGGTTGAATACGCCGAGAAGGTTGGATTTCATCGGTGAAAGCACCTGTATCTCGCCGGACTTGCCAATGTAGGCGTAATCGGAGCAGAGATTCTTGACCGACTCAAGCGCAACGGCCGCGCTCGGGCAGGCATAAAACTGAAAATCCTCATACATGCCGAGGTCGGGCATGCGCCCTTCGTTCACAAGATGCGCGTTGGTAACTATGCTCGATCTTCCCGACTGCCTGAATATCTCGTTGAGCCTTATCACGGGAACGGAGCCCGAATCGACCATGTCCCTAAGCACGTTGCCGGGACCGACGGAGGGAAGCTGATCCACGTCGCCGACCATGATCAGCCTTGTGCCCTTCTCAAGTGCCTTGAGCAGTGCGTGAAACAGCGAGATATCCACCATGGACATTTCGTCGATTATGACAGCATCAGCCTTGAGCGGGTTTTTATTATCGCGAACGAAGGATTCCTCGCTTGCGCTGTATTCAAGCAGCCTGTGGATGGTGCGGGCATCCTTTCCGGTGGTCTCGCTGATGCGCTTTGCGGCACGGCCGGTCGGCGCGGCAAGCTCGAAGCGGAGCTGCTGACGCTCCATCAGCTCGATGATAAAGCGGAGGATGGTCGTTTTGCCAGTGCCGGGGCCGCCGGTCACGATCAAAACTCCGTCCGTAACGCTTCTTTCGACAGCCTCGCGCTGCTTACCCGCAAGCGAGATCCCGTGCAGCTTCTCCATGCGCCGTATCTCGTGATCGGTATCGAAAAGCGCAAGCACCTTCGCGCTTTCAAGAAGCTCCGACAGCATCACCGCCGAGGCAGCTTCAAGATGATGCATCGCAGGAAGAAATACGAGCATGGTATCGTCGATGCGCTTTTCGACCAGCTCGCCCTCGAGTATCATCGCATCAAGGATGGATTCGGTCAGCTCTACGCCGACGTTCAAAACATTGTTTGCCGCAAACATGAGCAGCATATCGCGGGGAAGGCAGGTGTTGCCCTCGGAAACGGCAAGCGAAAGCGCATACTTTATGCCGGATCGAACGCGGAAAGCGCTCTCATGCTCGAAGCCCGCCTCCATCGCGATCTTGTCGGCGGTTTTGAAGCCAACGCTTTCGATGTCCTCAATGAGCATATAAGGATTGCTCTTTACCTTTTGAACGCATTCGTCGCCGTAGCGCTTGAAAAGCTTCATCGTCATCGGAAGCGAGAGTCCGAGCTGCTGCATGCCGATAACGATATCCTGCATTCCGAGCTTTTCAACGTATGAAGCGTGGATCATTTGGGCTCTTTTTTTGCCGATGCCGCTCAGTTTCGTCAGCTTCTCGGGCGAGGTGCGGATAATGTTGAGAGTTTCCGTGCCGAACGCGTCCACAAGCTGCTTGGCGGTCGCCTTGCCGATGCCCTTGATAAAGCCGCTTGAAAGATAGCTGAGCACGGCCTCGACCGATGTCGGCAGCATTATCCTGCAGGAGGCGATCTTGAGCTGCGCACCGTATAGCGGATGCTCGCTCCAAGTGCCGCTCAACTCAACGTTGTCGCCCTCGTTTAAATGCGGCACAACGCCGACAGCCGTAATAAGCTCACCGTCCTCATTGCGGACGGAAAGCACTGTCCAGCCGTTATTATCGCCGCGATAGCGAATATGCGCAATTGTGCCGGATATTTCCATACCGCTATTATACTATGCTCGCTGTTCGTTTTCAAGCGCAGAAGCAAAACGGGCGAAACGGTTGTGTCGTAAAGCGGCGTCGAAAGAATATGCAACGTGATGCGCGCATAGCTTCTATCATGAGTTCTGTGCGAAAAACTGTATCATTCCTGCTTCTTGCGGCGATGCTGCTGCTTCTTGTGATGCTGCCGAAATACGCCTCGGGCCTCTTGAGTGCGCACGATCCGCTTGAATATTTCAGACCGCATAAGGAAGCATATTCCGGCACGATCAGCATCTGGCATGCGGTCGGGTTCAAGCCGTATTCGGGCAGCATGGGCGCATGGCTCGAAAAATACGCAAAACGCATCGAAAAACGGCATTTCGGCGTTTTCTTCGATCTGAAGGCAATGTCCGCAGAGGAGGCTCGGACGCGCATCGGCAAGGGCGAGTTTCCGGATATCATCAGCTTTCCTGCCGGCCTTTTACAGGGCTCGGAGCTTAGGCCGATGCAGCTTGAAGCGGGAGAGCCCGATGCAGTAGGGGGCGAAAAAGCGCCGAAGGCGATCCCGCTTGCCGCATCCTGCGAACTTATACTGTACTGCCCGGACAGCACGGAGCTGCCCGAAAGCGGACCATCCGAGGAAATGGCGCGCGAGTTCACCTTTGAACAGTTCAAATTGGGGAAAGCGCCCTGCTGTATCTGCGACGTGCGCGGGGCGGGGGATATGCAAAGGCTGCTTGAGCGGAATAAAGCGAAGCTGTTTTCGGTAATGCCCTTCAAAACCGATACGGAGCTCGTGCAGTATTTAGGGATATCGCAAGCGCTTAGCGAGGAAAAGGAGCAGTACGCCCGGGAGCTGCTTGAACTGCTCATGTCATCTTCGGCGCAGAATGAGCTTGCGGAGCTTGGGCTTCTGCCGCTCGCCTTGACAGATGAAGCGGAATTCGAGCAAAGCTTTCTTGATGAGGCTTATTCCCTTATCCTTGAGAACTCAGGCGTGATCACAGCTCCGTTCAAGCGTGCGCAGCCGTTCGAATGGAATAATGGCTCGGAGAAATGAAAAATAATTCGCGGACAGCTGTTTACACATGAGTAAATCGGTGGTATAGTATAAGCTGAGTAACTATGCGAATAGGGAGAACGATTCATCAAATGGCTGCAAACAAATGCCTTGAGGAAAAACTGCTTTTGCTTGGCGCAAGAAAGGGCGTTGAAGCGAGAAGCTTCACAAGCTTCAGGATCGGCGGGGAGGTCGGCTTCTTTGCCGAGCCTCGCAATGCGGACGAGCTTGCCGAGCTGATGAGCGCCGCAAAATGCTGCGGCTATCCGATATACGTTATCGGCAACGGTACCAACCTGCTCGTTTCGGACGACGGCGTGGATGCGCTGTTTATCAGGATCGGCAGCAGAATGTCGGCGTATTCCTTCAACGAAACGACCGTCTCTGCGGAGGCGGGAGCACTGCTTTGCACTGTTGCAAAAGCGAGCGTTGCCGCGGGGCTCGGCGGCATGGAATGGGCCGCCGGCATACCCGGAACCATCGGCGGCGCCGTTGCTATGAACGCCGGAGCCTATGGAGGAGAGATCAAGCAGATCCTTCGCCGCGTCACCTATGTTTCAAACGGCAGGCTGATAACAAAACGCGTTTGCGGCAACGAGCTGTCCTATCGAAAATCGCCGTTTGCATGGCCGGATGCGATCGTGGTTTCGGCCGAATTCGAGCTTAACAAGGATGACGGAGGCGCTGCGGCGCGCATGGAGGATTACAATATCCGCCGCAGGACCAAGCAGCCGCTCGAATTCCCCTCGGCGGGAAGCACCTTCAAACGCCCGAAGGATCGTTACGCGGGCGCTCTCATCGAGGAGGCAGGCCTCAAGGGCAAGCGTATCGGCGGCGCGATGGTCAGCCCGAAGCATGCGGGCTTCATCGTGAACTGCGGCGGAGCGACCTTTGAGGACGTGTGCGAGCTTATGGCGTTCGTTCAGAAAACGGTGTTCGATATGTCAGGCGTGCTGCTCGAGCCCGAGGTAAAGATAGTTCGCTGACACGATAACCGGCAGGAAAAAGGATAAATGTGAAACGAACGAGACCGGCTTTGCAGCAGCGGCCGGGCAGCGAAGGAGAAAATGTGATATGGATATTTTGATAGTTACCGGTCTATCAGGTGCCGGAAAAACCGGTGTGCTGGGCGTTCTTGAGGATATGGGCTTTGTATGCGCGGATAATATGCCGTGTCAGCTCGTTGGGGAGTACATCGCACTGTGCAAGGCAAGCGAAAACACCATCGACAAGGTGGCAATAGTTATAGACAGCCGCGAGTCCCACTTCGGCTACAACCCGCAGAAGGCCTTCTCCGAGCTCAAGAATCTTCCCTTCAAGTATGAGATACTGTTTCTTGAATGCGAGGATGCCGTTCTTCAGCGCAGATACAGCGAAACGAGGCGCCTTCACCCGATGCATGACGACGTCAGCATAGGCATTGCGATGGAGCGCGAAATGCTCGTCCCGCTGAAGGAGAACGCCACTTATATCATCGACACTTCGAATATGAAGACCTCGGAGCTTGCAAAGGCCGTGGAGGAAAAGCTGAGCAAGGGCGTCAGCCTCTCTTCGGTAAGGCTCGTTATCTCAAGCTTCGGCTTCAAGCGCGGCATCCCGAGCAACGCCGACTTCGTTTTCGATATGCGCTATACCGAAAACCCGTTCTATATTCCGGAGCTTCGTTATAAATCGGGCAGGGATCCCGAGGTGCGCAACTACGTGTTTTCCGATGAAACCGTTTGCGAACAGCTCGACGGCATCGAGACCATGATCAGGAAGCTGACCCCGAAGTTCATCGAGCAGGGCAAGCGCAGGATCATGATCAGCTTCGACTGCACCGGCGGCAGGCATCGCTCGGTGGCGATGGCGGAAGCGCTGCACGACAGGCTTGCCGGGGAGTACCCCATACTTGTTGAACACAGGGACCTCGTGTATGAGGCCGAAAACATCATCGACCGCTTCTCGGGAGACGACGGCAAACAATGAGCTTGTTTGCCTCCGACCAAATCCGTCCTTCGCCTTTTGGGGATGAATGCCATGAATAAATCGTCCGAAGCAGGAAAATCGTTTTCTTCAAAGGTCAAATCGGAGCTGTCGGGGCTTAAGATAAGGCGCCGAGAGGATGCGTGCGCTCTCTTATGCGCTTTCACGCTCTGCATAGGCAGCTTGAAATATGTTCCTCAAAAAAGATGCTGGGGCGTTCATTTTTCGCTGAAAAGCCGCGATGCGATCGAGCTTTGCGCCAAGCTATGCGCGCAGTACTACGCTCTTGAATGCAGCATAAGCGAGGTCGTGCACGAAAGGCTCAATGCAAATAACTGTGAGCTGATCGTCTACGGCAGCGGCGCGGATGAGTTCCTGCGGTCCGTCGGATTGCTGAAGGTCGATGCGGACGGCGAACGGGAATACGGCGCTTTTTTGCCGGAGGATGCGGTCTTGACCGATACTCAGCACCGCAGCTTCATCAGGGGAATGTTCCTTGCCTGCGGCATGGCCGCCGATCCGGAAAAAAACTATCATATCGAATTTGTAACAAATAACGAGGCGCTCGCCGGAAAAACTGCCGAGATCCTTGCATTTTACGGCATCCCGATAAACAGATCAAGCCGCAAAAACAGCATCGTTTTATACGTCAAAGAGGGCGAAAAGCTTGAGGATCTGCTTGCGTTCATGGGCGCTTCCGAGGCCATGATGCACGTAAGCAACGAGCGCATCATCAAGCAGGCTAAGAATAAAGCAAACAGATACGTCAACTGCATCTCGGCAAACACCAACAGAGCGACCCAAACAGCGCAAAAACAGATCGCGGATATCGAGCTTGTGTTAAAAACGCTCGGCGTTGACGCGCTGAGCGATGAACTGCGCACCGTGGCTGAGGCGAGACTTGAAAATGTCGAGCTGACGCTTTCCGAGCTTGCGGACGAACTGAATATGGGCAGATCGGCGGTCAATTACAGACTGAAAAAACTTCAAAAACTCGCCTCGGATCTGCGCGGTAAGGCGCAGGATACGTGACGGATCCGCTTTCTGCACGGCGCCGAGCCGAACCACACTCGATCGAAACGGAGAATACTGAACTATGAGTTTCACACATCTGCATGTGCATACCGAATACAGCTTGCTTGACGGCGCTGCGAGAATAAGCGAGCTCGTTGCGCGCGTCAAAGAATTGGGAATGGATTCCGTTGCGATAACCGATCACGGCAATATGTTTGGCGTGATCGAGTTTTATAAGCAGTGCACCGCAGCGGGCATCAAGCCGATCATAGGCATGGAGGCCTACGTTGCGCCAAAGACGATCGCCGATAAAACCGGCATGAAGGAGAATGCGCATCTTATCCTTCTGTGCAAAAACGAGATCGGATACAAAAATCTTATCAAGCTCTCCAGCATCGCTTTTGTGGACGGCTATTACTACCGTCCGAGGATCGATTACGACCTGCTTGAGAAGCACAGCGAAGGCCTCATCTGCCTCTCCGCCTGCCTTGCCGGCGATATCCCGTCCTACCTTCTTATGAACCAATATGACGAAGCGAGGGCGCTTGCGCTGCGCCTGAAGGGCGTGTTTGGAGATGATTTCTATATCGAGCTTCAAAATCACGGCATACCGGAGCAGCTCGTGGTTCTTCCGCGGCTCAATAAGCTTGCCGAGGAGCTCGGCATAAAGACCGTTGCAACGAACGACGTTCACTACGTAAAAAAGGAGGACGCCGAGGCGCAGGACGCGCTGCTGTGCATCCAGACCAACACCTTCGTGGACGTTGAAAACCGTATGCGTATGCAGACCGAGGAGTTCTATGCCAAATCCGAGGCGGAGATGCTCGAGCGCATGCACGGCTATGAGCAGGCCGTATTCAACACCTCCGAGGTCGCCGAAAAATGCGGCCTCAAGATCGAATTCGGCAAGCGTCATCTGCCCGGCTTCACCGCGCCGGACGGCATGAGCAACGAGGAATACATCAGGAAGCTCTGCTCCGAGGGCATGATAAGGCGCTATGGCGAGCCCACTAAGGAGCATTGGGACAGGCTTGAGTATGAGCTCGGCGTGATAACCAAGATGGGGTTTGTGGACTACTATCTTATAGTTTGGGACTTCATTCGCTTCGCTAAGAGCAGGGATATAGACGTAGGTCCCGGTCGAGGCAGCGGCGCGGCGTCGATCGCGGCGTACACGATGGGGATAACCGACATAGATCCGATCAAGTACAACCTGCTTTTCGAGCGCTTCCTCAATCCCGAAAGGGTCAGCATGCCCGATTTCGACGTGGATTTTTGCGACGACCGCAGGCAAGAGGTCATAGACTACGTCAAGGAAAAATACGGCAGCGACCATGTTTGCCAGATCATAACCTTCGGCACGCTCGCCGCCCGCGCCTCCGTTCGCGACGTTGGCCGCGTGCTTCGCATCCCGCTGAACGAGGTGGACAGGATAGCAAAGCTTGTTCCTCAAAAAAACGGTATAACGCTTAAAGAAGCGATCGAAACCGTTGATGAGTTGAAGGAGCTTTACAATACAGACGATCAGGTCCGCAAGCTGCTCGAGCTTTCGATGAAGGTTGAGGGGCTTCCGCGCAATATCTCCACCCATGCGGCAGGAGTGGTCATATCATCGCTTCCGACCATGGAGCTCGTTCCGCTGCAGAAGAACAGGACCGATGAATCGATAACCACACAGTTCACCATGACCGAGCTTGAGGAGCTCGGCATGCTTAAGATGGATTTCCTCGGGCTGCGCACGCTCACGGTCATCCGCGACTGCATCGAGCTGATAAAGCAGAAGGGGGAAGTGCCGCCAGATTTTTCAAACTGCCTGTATGACGACAAGCGCGTTTACGAGCTTATAAGCGCCGGCGATACCACGGGAGTTTTCCAGCTTGAATCTCCGGGAATGACGAGCTTCATGATGCAGATGAAGCCGAGCTGCCTTGAGGATGTAATAGCGGGCATTTCGCTCTTTCGGCCCGGTCCGATGGTCCAGATCCCGCGCTATTTGGAGGGCAAGCAGAACGTTTTGAGCGTTCGATATGAGACAGAGCTTCTGCGCCCGATCCTCGACACCACCTACGGCTGCATGGTCTATCAGGAGCAGGTAATGCAGATCGTTCGCGATCTTGCAGGCTATTCGCTTGGAAGAAGCGATCTAATTCGCCGCGCCATGAGCAAGAAGAAACACGACGTCATGGCTAAGGAAAGGCAGAATTTCATCTATGGCATCGAAGAAAACGGTGTTGTATCGGTGGACGGAGCGCTTCGGCGAGGCGTATCCAAGGAAGCCGCCGAAAGGATCTTCGATGAAATGATGGACTTTGCTTCATATGCTTTCAATAAGGCGCATGCCGCCTGCTATGCGGTCGTGGCATACAGAACGGCGCTTCTGAAATGCCTGCACCCGGTTGAATTCATGACGGCGCTTATAAACAGCTTCATAACGGAGCTCGATTCCGTTGCATTCTACATCAATTATTGCAGGGGCAGGGGAATCAAGCTGCTTCCTCCCAATATCAATAAGAGCATGCCGCTGTTTTCGGTCGAGGACGGGGCTATCCGTTTCGGACTCGGCGCGGTGAAAAACGTCGGCGTCGGCGTTGTTGATGAGGTGATCGAGCAACGAAGGCTCGGCGGTCCGTTCAAGGAT
Source organism: Clostridia bacterium (assembly GCA_017523925.1). GTDB lineage: Bacteria > Bacillota > Clostridia > Christensenellales > CAG-138 > PeH17. Next base: position 47,337 of record JAFWVQ010000067.1, on the reverse strand, counting down.
TTTTCAGACTTCGTCAAGCGTGCGGACTCGATAAATAAGCGCGTTCTCGAGTGGCTGATAAAGGCCGGCTGCTTCGATTGCTTCGGCGTTTCGCGAAAGTATCTGATGAGCCATTACGAGATGGAGCTTTCAACTGCGGGAGCGGATCGCAAGCGCATAGAGCTCGGGCAGTTCTCGCTGTTCGATATGCCCGAGAGCATGGAATCGGCGGTTGTCGAGCCGGGTCCGGAGGCAAGGGAGGAATTCCCGCTGCACGAGCTGCTTACCATGGAGCACGCGGCGACCGGCATCTATATCAGCGGTCATCCGCTCATGGAGTACGAGCGCGAGCTTTCCGAGATGAAATACAACTGCAAGCAGCTCAATGATGCCGAGGAGGGCGGCGCGATCACGGACGGCGCACCGATACGCGCGGGCGGACTCATTGCTTCGGTCAAGGCAAAGCCGATCAAAAACGGCTCGGGGCTGATGGCTTCGGGTCTGCTTGAGGATATGAGCGGCAGGGTGGAATTCATCGCGTTCCCGTCCGTCTATCAGAAATTCTCGAGCTATCTTCTCAAGGATAAAAAGGTCATAGTTTCGGGCCGCCTCTCGATGCGCGAGGACAAGCCAAACACGATCATGATAGACTACGTCGTGCCGCTGATCAAAGCGGACGTCAAGCGCCTTGCGCTGAACTTCACAGCCGATACCGAGCCTCTGCGCAAGCGCGTGATAGAGACCCTGCGCCGCTATCCGGGTAACACCGAGGTCATCTTCGCCAATTCCCAAACCAGAACGCAGGAGCTTGCGCCGAGGGAGCTTTCGGTGCACCCCGATGCTGAGCTCCTCAGCGTGCTCGAACGGCTTCTCGGTAAAGGCAGCGTGAAGCTTATCACGAAAAAACAGAATGGCTGAGATCAAAAACGAAAACAGAACAGTCGAACTTTCGATAACCTCCTACGGCTCCGAGGGACAGGGCGTCGGCAGAGCGGACGGTCTTGCCGTGTTCGTGAAGGGTGCGCTCATCGGCGAGCGAGTGCTGGCGCAGATCACCAAAACCGCTCCGCGCTTTGCCGAGGCAAGGCTTATCGAGGTGCTTGAAAAAAGCCCAAGCAGAATCGAACCCGCCTGCCCGAATTTTGAGCGCTGCGGCGGCTGCGATCTTATGCACATGGATCACGCCCATCAGCTCGAATTCAAGCGCATGAAGGTCGAAAACGCCTTTCGCCGCATAGGGGGCTTTGAAAACATCGAGGTGCTCCCCTGCGCCGCATCGCCGCAAACCCTTCGCTATCGCAATAAAGCGGTTTTCAGCTTCGCTCAGCAGGGCGCAAGGGTCATTTCAGGCACACTCGGCGAAAAGAGCCATCGGGTCATCGAAACCGCGGACTGCCTTTTGCAAAACGAAGCTTCGCTCAAGGCGCTTGAAGCTGTCACAAGCTGGGCAAACGACTCCGGCATCCCCGCCTATAACGAGAGAACGGGGAAGGGCGTGCTGCGCCATCTTGCGGTGCGCTCGACCTGCACGGGCGAAACCATGGTTATTATCATCGCCGCCGCTCGATTAAAGAACGAAGCCGAGCTTGTTTCGCGCCTCGTTTCCGCCGTTTCGGGCATAAAAAGCATCGTTTTGAACCTCAACCGCGAAAGATCGAGCCTTATCATGGGCAGAAAAAGCGTTTTGCTTTGGGGTAAAGACAGCATAGCCGAGCGCATACTCGGCATGGATTTTGCGGTCGCCGCCGAAAGCTTTTTGCAGATCAACCACGATCAGACCGAGCGGCTCTATTCCTTCGCAGTCGATTCGCTCAATTTGACTGAAACCGATTCCGCCGTTGACCTATACTGCGGCATAGGCACGCTATCCCTTCATATGGCGAAAAACGCCGGTAGCGTTACGGGCATAGAATATGTGCCTCGGGCAATAGAAAACGCGAAGAATAACGCCCAAGCAAACGGCATCAAAAACGCCGACTTCCTTTGCGGCGCGGCGGAAAAGCTGCTGCCCGAGCTTGTAAAGAGCGGAAAGCGCGTTTCAAAACTGCTTCTCGATCCGCCCCGTGCCGGCGCGATGAAGCCCGCGCTCGATGCGATAATTAAATGCGCACCCGAGCGCATCGCATACGTTTCCTGCGACCCCGCAACGCTTGCGCGCGACTGCAAAATTCTTGCAAATGAGGGCGGCTATGTGATAGAATGTATACAGCCGTTCGATATGTTTCCGCAGACGGAGCATGTGGAGACAGTAGTGTCATTGGTCAGGGAAATATCAACTGTTGACCGTATATCAATTGAGATTAGTCGAGACGAGCTTAAGATTGGACCGATTAGGTATAAAGCGACATATGATGAAATCAAGAAATATGTCTATAATCGTTTTAGGCTAAAGGTATCCACGCTAAATATCGCTCAGATTAAAAGAAAACTTGGACTTGAGGTAGGGGAGGCATTCAATAAACCTAAATCTGAGTATAGCAAGTCTCCGCAATGCACAAAGGAGAAAGAACATGCTATCAAGTGTGCGTTGAAACACTTTGGGATGATTGATTGATTTGTTATTCATTTTAGGCAGACTAAAGAACTGCCTTTTTCTTTTGTATCTCTCATATTATTTGTGAGAACACATTGTAAATGTGTTCTCACAAATAAAGATACAGGAGAAACCTCCGATGGAAGAATCAATAAAGCTTACTCGTTATATTCCACACCTTCCCTATAATATTTCTATGTATTGCATAGGTAATCCAACACGGGATAATCCATCGAATTCAACTACTGTTTACTACTACAAAGACTCAGCGATTAGCAAAGCAAATGGGCAACCTATTAGTAAGATTCTGATTGTGAAGGACACACCTGCAAATTTGCATATATATCTGGAAGATGGAGTTGGAGCAAAAGAAGAAATGGAAATTGAAACAGCTCGGATAACTGACTGTAAAGGTTTTTTCCTTTATGAATAATGCTTATGGATACTATCATAATAGTTGGAATTATCTCCTTTTTGGCGATGTATTTTATCACAGGGACGAAAAGTGATTTTAGTATGCAACGGTCAATAGCAGTTCAGAAGAACAAAGCAATGCGTCCTGTTGTTAGCAAGGAACTCCAACGCAAAACGCCAACGGAGGGCGATTTTATTCTCGGAAAGCAAAAGGGCAAATATGTTTGCTGGGATACACGGAATGACGGACATATACTTATTATAGGCGGCTCCGGCTCAGGCAAATCATCATGTATCGTCATACCATTCTTACTATCAAATCCCAATGCAACCGTTTTTGCTATCGATATTAAGGGCGAGCTTGTTAGCAAAGGCCGCGAAAAAGGAGACCCGCGAATATGCGTATTCGCACCACACGACCATAGCGGATATGGATTTGATGCCTTTTATGGGATAAGCAAATCGAGCAGTCAGCAAGAGATATTATCCTGTATGCAGACCATATCATATTCTCTAATCCCACTTGGTAACACATCAGAACAGTTTTGGCCCATTTCTGCGAGAAACATGCTAATCGGACTATTGGTTCACTACTATAACGCAGGATACAATGACTTGATAACAATAATTGATTGCATATTGGGATGCCCAATCCGCGACCAAATTGAAGAGATTATTAACAACGATGCGCCAACAAGTAATTCATACAAGTATTCAAGCCAATACTACGGGATGGCAGATGCAACTTTGCTGTCCGTGTTTAGCAATATGGCAAACGCTTTATCTTGCTTTTCCGATGAAAACCTCCGATGGGCATTTTCAGGCGCAGCTCGAAAAGTCAGCCCGGATACGCTTGAGAGTGGTAAATCCATTTTTCTTTCAGTGCCAGAACACAAGCTTGCTCCATATGCAGGACCGCTTGCAATGATTGTCAATCTAACATTGGATGCTTTAAGCAAACGACCGGAAGGTAGCCATCGTATCTTCATTTTGCTTGATGAGTTAGGGCGTATTGTTAGTAGTGGCGGAGCATTGGACGGATTAATAGATGCCTCTATGACACTTCGCAGCCGAGCCGTCACTTTGTGCCTTGTCGTTCAGCAAATTGAAAGTTTGAGGAGTGGATTCGCAGAACACAAGGTTACAACCTTAGTCGGAAACTGCAGTGTTAAAATCGTATTGGATGCTTCATCAAGTAAAACGCAAAAAACTGTTTGCTCAGATTGGGTACCTAAGTACATACAGCGTCGGCAATCAAAATCCACCGGAAGCAAATCCTCAAGTCATAGCACGTCATTTGAAGAACAAGACCGGCTATCGCCTTCAGACTTAATGGAGCTGACTCGGAACGAAGAAGTCGTTGTAATAACTCCGTTAGGGTTCTCGATGATTAAGAAAGTCCCATACTATAAAGACAAACTACTAAAAGAGAAAGCAGATAGATTAATGATTCAAAACAAAACTCTTTTTGAAAGGAGGCTGTAACAATGATTATTGATACCAGTAATGTTGCGACCCGGCAAGAGAAGGTTAAGATTATTACCGATACGCTTGAAAAAGGCATCAAAGAGCTATTTGAGAGTGAAAAGTATAAGGAATACCTATCAAAAATGAGCAAGCTTCACAACTATTCCTTTAACAACTCCATACTAATTTTACTTCAGAAGCCGGATGCGACGATGGTTGCAAGCATCACGTCATGGAACAAAGACTTCCATCGTTATGTGAACAAGGGCGAACACGGAATTATGATTCTTGCTCCGTGCAATTATAAAAAGCCGACAGCAAAGCCCTTGTTTGATAAAGACGGCAATCGGGAAAAAGACGAGAACGGAAATCCGCTATACTCCGTCGAATATGTAGACGTCCGCACATACAAGCCCGCATATGTCTATGATGTTTCGCAGACAAACGGCGAACCGGTTCCCCGCCTCGGAGAAGAAGAGCTAAAAGGGAAAGTCGATAACTATGATAAGATAATGGCCGCTCTAAATGCAGTCGCTACCGTTGATATCGCCTATGAGGTTATCACATCCGGTGCAAAAGGCTATTATAGTTCATCTGAAAAAAAGATAGTTCTAAATGAAGGAATGTCTGACCGTCAGACAATTAAGACGTTGATTCACGAAACAGCTCATAGTATGCTGCACGATAAAGACCACTTGCAATTAACTGGCGAACAGAAGGACCGTCAAACGCGAGAGGTAGAAGCCGAAAGCGTGGCTTTTACAGTCTGCTCCTATCTTGGTCTTGATACGTCAGATTATTCATTTGGTTATATCGGCGGTTGGGCCGGCAGCCGACAGCTTGATGCTGTAAAAGAAAGCATGGAGACGATACGCAAGTGCTCCTCGGAGATAATCAGCTCTATTGAACAGCAGTTGCATCCGTCCATCCATGCCGAGCATAGCATTGCTCAAAAAGCTGATAGACAGCGGTCTATCGCTGTATGAGCAATGCGCAGATATGGGCAATCTTGATTGTCGCATAGGTAATTGCCCATATCTGCATACATCCGCGATAACCGATAAATACAGGCGGAAACAATGGCGCCTGTATTTATAGGTTATTGCGTCAGGCAAGTTTCCTGTTTTGTTCCCACAAAGCAGAACTTGTTCAGGGGTTGCAACCCCTAAAAACCCCGAATAAAGGAGATGATTTTTATATGCGCACCAGAAAAAACGCAATAAAAATAATGCTTTCCGACGATGAGTATAAGCGATTTATCCTCAATCTGAAAGCATCCGGCTTGCGACAGCGCGAGTTTATCCTTTACCATCTTGATAAAGGTATCGTCCCAACGGTCGAGTATTTGGAATGTATGTCGCAAGTTTGTGAGGAGATTTATCATAACACAGAGCAGATTAAGCGTATCGGCGTAAATGTAAATCAGCTTGCAAGGGTGGCCAATGCAACGGGAGCTTTGCCCGAATATGCAGAGCTTGAGAGTATCCGAGCATTGCTGCTCGACACACGAAAGGAAGCGGAAAAGATATGGCAATCTACAAAGTCATTAACAGCAAGCGGGGCATGAGCACCCACGAGTCAATGCGAAATTGTCTTAAATATGTTCTGTTACCTTCAAAAACTGACGATACCATTTCATATGTTATTGGACCATATGATTCTGATACCGTTGATTATGATTCTGTTTATCAGTCATTTATCCGAAACAAGGACGAATGGAACAAGGACCGAGGTCGAATGTACATCCATTCGGTTATTTCTTTCCCAAAGGATGAGCAGATAACGCCGGAACAAGCTCTTGATTTTGCGATTCGTTTTGCCGAGAAAACATACTCCGGCTATCAATGCGCAATCGCTGTCCATACCGATAAAGAGCATATCCATTGTCACATGGTTACGGATACAGTCAGTTTTATTGACGGTCGAAAGTTTCAAAAGTCGAACAAGGACCTTCAAGCCGACAAGGATTATTGCAATTCGCTTTGTGAAGAGTATAATCTGAGTATTGCACAAAAGGGCAAGCGCGCGGACGGAACAGCGATAGCTCCCGGCGATATTATAGCTTGGGATAAGGACAAATACCATCTTCTGACCGATTCAACAAAGCCGTCCTATGTTGCCGATTGCGGTATAGCAGTACTGCACTCTATTGAGCGCTCCACTTGCAAAGGAGAGTTTATCATTGCCATGGCTTCCCGCGGATGGGCAGTCGATTGGAATGAAAACCGTAAAAATATAGTTTTTATAAATGAACAAGGAAAAAAAGTACGTGGAAGCAATCTTCTCAAATCTTTTAATATAGATGCTACAAAGGAGGGTCTGAACCGTGAATTTGATGCAGCGAGAGCAAGAACTGAAAAAACAGAGCAAGCGAGAACTGATGCAGAAAAACGAAATAGACAGCCTGCGGGAACAAATAGGAATGCTTACAGAGCAGTTGCGGGAAGAGGAATCTAACTATAACGCAATTCGAAAAAAGGTATCGGATGCAGAAATGAAAATCATCGTTTTGAAAAAGAAACTGTTCTGGTCGAAGATACTCATATTTATATCAGCCGTTTTGCTTGCAATAACCGTATTAACTATTATCATGCTGTTGGTATAGCGATATGAATCCATAAGTGGTATAATGGCTCATCAAAGCTTTGAAAGGAACAGCGGTTTGATACATTATGAATGATTTGATTAGAGAATGGCATGAGCGCAAAATAGATTTCTATGCTCCGCAGTTTAGCAGCAGAAAAGAAGCAGAGGATTTTTACGAGTTTGTCCGTTCGCATAACAGCGAGACAGATACCCCTATGCAGATGCTTCATCAGGTCTATAACTTTGTTACACTTGCAATCGATATAGAAAAGATTCGCCCTGCCCGTGACGGTCTGAGATTGGTATTTATAAAGACTTGCCTTGAAGCATTGGCTGTACTCAGCGGATACAATAAACCCTGCTTCTATGCAAGCTTCAGCAGTTATTTCAGCAACGAAGGAAAAGAATACATACTATCCAACTTCAAACTGACTTCATTCAATATCGAAGTGTCAGGACATACGGTAGATACTCATGCTGATTTAACGATTGACAATGTGCTTGACATAATAAAGATAGTACGGGACAAGACCGTACACGACTGCGACTATTGGAGTTTTCAGATGTTCGCGCAGGATGATGATTCGACATAGTTCTCTCAACTCGACACCGATAAAAAAGTACAATCATTGCATAATACGAACGGGACAGTCCAATACCATTTCAGCACCACGCTCCAGTTTGATAAGTTTATCTATTATTTCACGGAAGCCTGTATAGCTTTCATAAGAGCCTTCATCAATACGAACCGTGCATAATGAACAGACATACATAAAAGTCGGCAAAACCCGGCTTTTTTCTGTGATGCGGCAGAATAGGGAAAATCGGTATGGATTTTTGAGCAAAAATGCCTTATAATGTATCTAAATATGCTGTTGGACAAATCTCTCCTTATATGAGGATTTGCAGTCCACGATAGCAGTTTTATTCAAGGAGGCATGATATGAGCAATTTCTTTGAAACGGTACTTGACGTTTTGAAGCAGGATGAAAGGTTTTTCACCGCCGAAGGGGAACTGCTCCGCAATGCTGTTGTTGAGGCGGCGGGAAAGATGGACGCCAAACTGATTAAAGCGCTCTACAATAACGATGCTACAAGGCAGCGCTTCTTTGCCGATGTTGACGGTATCGCAGTTTTCGATAAGGTCGGATTCGGCTGGGTCGTCAACAACCGTGAGTTCATTCCAGATTCCTACACACGATATAAAAATAAAATTGGTCTTGCGAATGGTCACGGAGACTACATCTCTACATCACTCGATGTAGAACTTGTTTTCCCATATAAAGATTGCGTTCTTGAGGGTGGTCAAACGAAGGAAGACCAGAAACGGAGCGAAATCTTCTATAATGAAACGCTTGCACCAGATGAAGTTGATAGGGTTTTATATCCTAAAGTCTTAACCACAGCAAGAAAAATAAGCACTGAGGGGACCGCTAACATTGCGCAATGCAACCGTGATGACAATTTAATAATCAAAGGTAATAATCTTCTTGTTTTATCTTCACTTCTTAAGCGTTATGAAGGAACTGTAAAGTGCATCTATATAGACCCTCCTTTTAATACCGGCGCGGATAGTTTCAAGTACAACGATAAGTTCAATCATTCTTCATGGCTTTTGTTCATGAAGAATCGATTTGATATTGCTAAAAGACTTCTAAGAAACGACGGCTGTATATTTGTGAATCTGGACGACAAGGAATCAGCCTATTGCAGAATTATTCTTGATGAAGTCTTTGGAAGGGATAATTTTATTAGTGAGATAATCGTTGGAACCAACAAATCATTTGGTTTTAAGAGTACAAGTGACGGTATTTTCAAACAGGCAAATCATATCCTTTTCTTTGCTAAGGATAAATCATCCTTTTCTATCAATGAGGAAGCACTTCTTATAGAGAAAGAATATGATAAACAGTACAAATTCGTATTTGAGAATACTGACAAAGATGAAGCTCAATGGACATGGCGAAATATAAATGATGTTGTCGCAGAAAAGCTTGGATACTCGTCTGTTACACTTGCAAAACGCAATTGCGAAGACTTTGATGTTCAGGTTGCTAACTATGCGCTGGAGAATGCCGAGAGAGTATTTAGAACTGCAGCTGTTGGAGGTGGAGCACTATTAAAACGACGCACCACAATAGAGTATTCAAGACAGCATCGGGGAATTATTGTTCGACACCCAAATGATGATATGGACTATATGTTCATTAATGGAGAGCGCGTGCTGTTTTACAAAGAACGGTTATCCTTAGTTGATGGACAACTCGTTCCTTCCGAAGTCGTTACTGATATATGGATGGATATTTCGGTTGAGGGTTTAGCGAGTGAAGGTGGAGTCGATTTTCCGGGCGGAAAGAAACCAGAGAAATTGATACAGAGGATAATCGAATTATCGACCAATAAAGGAGAATTGGTTCTTGATTATCATTTAGGTTCTGGTACTACATGTGCAGTTGCACACAAGTTAGGCAGACATTATATAGGCGTAGAACAAATGGATTCTCAAATAGAAATCATTTTAGCAAGGATGATGTCTGTAATTGCTGGTGAGCAATCTGGAATATCCCGTTCTACTGCTTGGCATGGTGGTGGCTCCTTCGTGTATTGTGAGCTCGCAAAGATGAATCAAAAGTTTGTAGACCGTATTGAGACAGCAAACGATGACGAGACTTTATCCGTTATTTGGAACGATATGCAGAACACAGGCTTTATCAGCAGCAAGGTCAATCCGAAGGATATTGATACGAATGCCGACGACTTCAAATCCTTGTCACTTGACAACAAGAAACGGCTCCTCATGGAACTGCTTGACCTTAATCAGCTCTACGTCAATTACTGCGATATTGACGATGAGACTTTCGGCATATCAGATGAAGACAAAGCCTTTACGAAGAGCTTTTATGGGGAGGCTTGATTATGCCGTTCCTTTATGAACAACTTGAAACGCTACGCAACTTTGGTTCATACATTGCGATTCCATCCTACATTCAGGAAAACGTGAATCCGAAGTTTACGCTGCGCCCATATCAGGTCAACGCCTTTGAAAACTTCATAACCTATTTTGAGAACGACCGTATGTGCCGCAAGCCGACACAGACGCTTTTCCATATGGCAACAGGCTCCGGCAAAACAATGATAATGGCGGGACTGATGCTGTATCTCTACAAGCAAGGATACCGCAATTTCCTGTTCTTCGTCAATCTCTCCAACATCGTCAATAAGACGAAAGATAACTTCCTCAATCCTTTATCGAGTAAGTACCTGTTTGCTGATGAAATAAGGATAGACGGCGAGCGCGTCCCGGTCAGAGAGGTCAGAAACTTCCAAGGCGTTGACGAGAATGCTATCAATATCTGTTTTACGACAACGCAGGGGCTTCACATGGACATGTGGTTCACGAAAGAGAACTCAATTTCCTTTGAGGATTTTGCAGACAAGAAGGTTGTTCTCATATCCGACGAAGCCCATCATCTGAACGTAGACACAAAGACGAGAGAGAAAAACAAAGAAGAGGCTGCAAGCTATCACAGTTGGGAGCAGACTGTTCGCCGTATCTTCGATATGAACAAAAATAATGTCCTGTTGGAGTTTACGGCAACTTGTGACCTTAATAATCCGCAGATAAAAGCGGAGTATGAGAGCAAAATCATTTTCGACTATAAGCTCGACAAGTTCAGAGCGGACGGTTATTCAAAGGAGATAAAAGCACTCCGAACGGACGTCAGCATTATGGAACGCGCCATTCAGGCGATTATGCTCAGCCAGTACCGTTTGAAAGTGTTTCAGGATAACAGGCTTGCGGTCAAGCCCGTTGTGCTTTTCAAATCAAGGAAAGTTGCTGAAAGTGTAGCTTTTATTAAGGAGTTCACAGAAACTATCGCTTCCTTGACAGGAAGCGAGCTAAGGCGTATTTCCAATCTCACAACTAACGATACGCTTAGAACCGCATACAGCTATTTTGAAAAAAACGGAATAACCTTTGAGCAGTTGGCACAGGAGCTTAAAGATGACTTCTCGCCGGAGCATTGCATTTCCGCTAATGATGAAAGCGAAGCGGAAGCAAGACAGCTTGCTTTGAACTCTCTTGAGGATTTAAGCAATCCGTATAGAGCGGTATTTGAAGTCAAAAAGCTCGACGAAGGATGGGATGTACTCAATCTGTTTGATATTGTCCGTCTGTATGAAACGAGGCAGTCCGGCGGCAAGAAAATATCCCCCTACACCATTTCGGAAGCACAGCTTATCGGTCGCGGAGCGAGGTACTGTCCGTTCCAAATTGACGATGAGCAGGAAAAGTATAAGCGCAAATATGACAACGACATTGATAATCCGCTCCGCATTTGCGAGGAACTTCATTACCACTGCCAGAACGACAGCCGCTACATTGGCGAGCTGAATAACGCACTTCGTGAAATCGGTGTCGATATGGATAAAGTCGTTGTGCGTGAGTATGTGCTTAAAGACGAGTTCAAGGCTGATTCGCTATACACGCAGGGGCTTGTTTTCACGAATGAAAGAATCGTGAAAGGTCGCAATGAGGTTGTGGGCTTGCTTCCTTCCGTCAAAGACCATGTTTACAGAATACATTTTGCATCGGGAAGCTCCGGTGAGGATACGATATTCGGTGCGTCTGGTTTTACGGAACACAGGACAGTAACTTATGTTTACAGAACGACCATTGGCGATATTGCAAAACTGAATTATGCTATCGTACACAAGGCGATTTGTAGATACAATAATCTTAAATTCAACATACTCCGTAGTTATTTCCCGAACCTGAAATCAACGAGGCAGTTTGTTGAGGATGAGAATTATCTCGGCGGCATCAAGGTTGAGATAGAATCAGTCTATGAAACTACCCCTCCCCCGGCAATACTGTTTGAAGCTTGCAAACAGGTTGTCGGCAAAGTTTCCGAAAGCGTGTCTAAAATCGAAGAGACCTATGAGGGCAGCACTGAGTTCAGGTCGCAGTACATCCACAAGGTTTTCAAGAACAAAAAGTGCAGCTATACCGTACTGCACGACGGCGGCATCGGTTATTCACAGAACGATATTACCGTTCCCGCTGCTTGGAAAATCGACCTTTCAAGGGAAGATTGGTTTGCATTTGAGGATAACTTCGGCACGAGCGAAGAGAAAGCCTTTGTTGCATACTTCAAATCGTATGTACCGCAGTTACGGCAGAAATATGATAAGGTTTATTTGCTTCGCAACGAACGGCAACTCCACATTTATTCGTTTGAAGGCGGCGAAAGGTTTGAGCCGGACTATGTTCTGTTCCTGCATTCTCCGAAAGTCGAAGGATACGAGCAGTTACAGATATTCATCGAGCCGAAGGGTACGCATCTTGTTCAAAATGACAAGTGGAAGGAAGGCTTTATGCTTCAGCTTGAAGAAAAAGCTATTCCGACAACCATGTTTGCCGATGACAATGATTATCGGATATGGGGATTCCACTTCTTCAATCAGGATGTGCGCCTAAATGAGTTTGATGATGATATGAATAGGCTGTTGTAACTCATTTCAGCAACTGCTGCGTAGTGCCAGGCCTTGATTTGAATAAGGGGAATATTATGTTTACAAACTCAAAAATCGAACAAAACGCAATCGAAGAAGTAAAAGCGTTGGCCAATAAGCATCATCTTCTTGACCCCGCCATCAATGACCACGATAAGTATATGGCTTATGATGGTTCTATTTACGGTTTCACAAAAGTAAAGAGCGATTTCAGAAAAGCGGATTGGGATTTTCAAGTCCCAGTTCAAATCAAAGGTCATATTGACAAAAAAGTTGAACGCAGGGCAACTCGCATCAGCCAAGCTGTTGAGTTGACCGACTTAAATATTTATTATCGTGAACACGGCGTATTATACTTCGTTGTATTGATGGATGAAAACGGCGAAGATAGGGAGGTATTCTATGCTCCGCTTGGACAATCAAAGGCAAAAGAATACTATGATGAAGCTGCAAAAAAGAAGCGCAAGGCAAGTATAAATGTTGTTTTTTTCAAACTCCCGAAAACCCCGGATGCCATATATAGAGTCTTGCAGCAATTTGCTAATGACAGCGCAAAATTGACAAGACAGATTGCTGACGATAGGATACACTTAAAAGACCTTCCAAATGTTGTCGAGATGGTTGCAACCGTTTTTCAAGCTAAAAATGAAGTTGAAGCTCTGATGAGAATAGCCGAAGGAGAAGCCTGTCTGTTCGGAAAAATTGATGGAAATCCATACGATATTCCTATTGAGTTTGCGAAAGATGGTGTGTTCTCTGCGCTCAAATCTGTTAATAAAACAATCTCAATCGACGATATCGTCTATTATTATAAGTACAATGCCCAAATAGCTACTGGACAAGAGTTCTGCATTATCCCAAGCGCCAACCTTGAACTAAGTTTAACTCACTCGAAACTGAGTTTTAGGCTCAATTCTGATTTGCAAACCTTATATAACGATGCGCGGTTTATTCTAAGACTGTTTGAAGGGGCTGTTGTTTCAATAGCATCCCAGACTATATCTTATGAGAAAGAAGTGATTCCGGACAATCTTAATACCAAGCTTCACTTTATTGTTGACCTATATGAGACGCTTGAGATGATAGAGATTGATACCGCATCATTTATGATGAACGGATTAAGTGAAGAAGATGTGAATGATTTAACTTTCATAGTTAATCTTAGGCTTGGGAAATACAACAATCAGCTTTCCGCCGATGTATCGCGATATAACTGGAGCTATCGAGGAAAACTTGTTCCGATTTCCATTATGCGCGATAAAGAAGGCCATGACGAGAACGAGCTTCTTAATGGCCTATATACCCGTAAGTATCAGTATGTAACGACACTCAAAGGCGACGAGAGTACAAGGTTCATTATCCCGCTGTTTGTTTGCTGTGATGCTAAAATTCTTTCTAACCTTTATCTGAATGATTATGATTCTCTATATAATCAAATCGACAGAGCAAGCATTAACGAGCATACAATCGAGGCATTCAATATGGAAGCAATAAAGCTGATTTCGGTGTTCGATATTAATGGAAACGAAGAGTTCTTGAGATTAGCGGATTACTTGTTGCAGAAAATCGAGAGTGTCCAGAGCCAAGAGTTCTTTATAATGAACCGTCTCCAAATAAAAAAGAGATTGGGGGCTTGGGGCAAAACTGAAATCGACATTATAGAGTCAATAACCCTCGAAGATGTGGAATCGCAATTTGGCAAAAGCGTTTTGCTCGGCGACAAAGAATCTGCTGATAAACAATTTGCTTTGATGTCACCCGAAATGCAGGAGCAGTATCGGACATATCCGATTTACAAGCTTTACCAAGAGCTTCAATCTGCTTGAAGCTCTTGGAGCAAGCTGACAATTTCTTCCATCGGAAGTGCTGTCGAGAGTCGTTCGGGCTTGCGGCAGTCCTTCCATGTGTTCTCGGAAAATACTTTATCTTTACTTCGATTGTGACTCTGTATCCAAGCGCATACATCGGCAACCTTCCAACTTTTATCTGCAAGATGCTTTGTTAAAACAGGAATATCGACCGTACCCGCACGATAATACTTGATGCAGGATGTGAGCTTTGCCCAATCAATATCCGTGATTTTAGCGTGGCTGCCTTTGCCGGATAGCTTTGCATAAAACAAATCCCAATCCTTTTGCGTTCGCAGCACCTTTGTGTCTTTTTTTGTTTGACGATATTTCTTGAACTCTTCAATGCTTTCAAAAGGTTCAGTATCAAAATGGGCTATCTCATATGCTTCGCCATCCAACGAAACATAATCAGTTTTGAATGACTCTTTGATTGGCTTTCGCTTGAGGTCATAGTCCATTTTGACGTGCTTGACTATGGTTTTTTCTTTGATTACGGCATCATCTTTTCGGTTTTCGGCAATGGCTTTTGCAATTTCTTTTAGTGACGTTCGTTCTGTTGAAACAAACTCTACTGCTCCTGTACGAGATAAAACTTGTGTCATAAGCCAAAGACGGTCCTCATAGCTGTCGGATGGGAAGCCGGACTTAACTCCATTGTGAGCACAAACGCCCGGTCTGTCAAAAATGACATTCTCCCCTGTATTGAGGGAAACATTTCCCCTTGTTGTAAAATTGAGTAAATCATCCTGCTTGTGTTTTATTTCCCACAGGTCGGGGCTCGCACCATCGGTAAGGAAAAGCCTTACTTGGAACAAATATGCCGCCATGCCGTATAGGTCAAGAGCATTGACTACATCATACGGAGCATCGGAAATAAAACCGTCCGTAGTGACGGAAACGCAATGGTAACCTTGATTATGCAACTGGTTCTGCGTAGCAAGCAAGATGGCTCTTACTATGCTTGTAATTTGCGCCGCGCTTACCGGATTTGTTATGCAAGAGATGCCAATATCGTCCATTTGATTCTTATACACATTCCACGCGCTTTTTTTAATCACATTTTGAGCGATTTTACCATAGCTGCCATTAACCATCAGCTTTAGCACAAGCTCAGGTAATGAGCCTTTGCCGTACTCCTTCTTTGCCCGAATACGGTCTGAAACAAGCTGTTTAACTGCATAGCGTAGGGAATAGCTTTCTTCACCGTTTTCACGAATTTTCGTTCGGACCCTGTATCCAGTCTCGACCCAAACTTTGGCACCCAGTTTGACAGCAAGGAACAATTCGGGACCGCAAGCATAAACGCCATTTAACCCGTCGGATGTTCGCGGAAAAACGGGTACGCCATCTTCTTTAGCTGGAATACAAGGGTATTTGACATCAAATGGAAACTCAAATCTGATATAGCAAAACAGAAGCGGGAATGTATCATAGACACATCCTTTTAGCAAAAAATCTTGAATTGTCAGATAGCGGTTCTCAATCCGCTCTATGATGCAGTCATCCCAATCAACGTCAGGGACAAGACACATTGCGGATGGATAAGCATTTTGAATGTCAAAATCATTTGTGGGATATGGGAAAAAACCAACTTCTGAGCATGAATTATAACCACCGTGATATGCTTCTGATGCATAATGTTGGATAGTGTTAGCTTTGTCGTTCACCGCATCCAAAGAGGCTAGTGCATTAAAGCCCCCGTTTTCTGTCCGTTGAAGTCCATGTTTAACTGTATTCAATCCGCGATATGCTTTGTTATAATGCTTGTCATCGACACAAAGATACTCCATTATGCTTTTTTTAACGCATCGCGCTGTTGCTGTCAGGATTGTAGGTGGTTGATTCAGATTAATACCGAAAATTGACTGCGAATAAAGCAACGGTATTAATGCACCATTACAACCTTTTTCAATTATATCAGGAATACCAACGCTTTCATCTCCGGATAGGTGAGGTCTTTCAGTATTATAGGCTATACCGACAATCTTGCCCATATCAGCGATTGAACAAGCATCAGATGGGCAACAACATATTGTGTCGCGAATTGAGATGGACAGATGGTAATTATAGAACCAACCGGACGGTCTGATATAACTGATAGGTGATATTCTTATTGGGAACATACTGACAGCACCTTTGCCGACAGATGTTAAGTGTTTGATGATGGAAGAATTGAATCTTCCAAACTGCTGAAAACAGCAGAGATTAGCCAAAGTGTCATGACACACAACTGTTACAGGAAAATATTGCAAATCATCTTTTGCAGCATTGCCATAGCGGTAAACAGAGCGAGGCATAGCATCAGGATGACGAGAATACAATTCGTCCATAAGTCGACCGAGTACATAATCAATTGAGGGAATCTCAGCTGACGAACAGAGAAAGATAAAATCATATTTGACTGAATCGACATAACAACAACAAGCAACAATAGGTGAAGTAAAGCAGTTTTCACGCCACATAACTTTTAGTCCGATACATAAACAAGGCTCAATAGATACTAATGAAGCCAAAGATGGAACCTGATTAAGCGATGGGGCAAGGGGCAGCACATTATTGATGCTTCCCATATTTCTATCTGCCCCCTGACTATTTTGACTTATGTTATCTATGTTTTTAATGTTGCTATTATTAAACATAGTCTCAAAGTTTGAATTGCTTTGTGTTTTTGGTGAATGGGCTGCATTGCTTTTTCTGATAAAGAACGCATATGATTCATTGTAGTCAACATGCTTAGTTCGACCTGAATTTGATTTAACCCATCCTAATGTTAATAGTTTTTCGGTGTCAATATTATTCGTTTGATTCATATTGTTTTTGTGTATCGTTAGTGCTGTTTTCTGCTGCTTTTCTGATGACGGTTTCACCATATTTCGTTATCATGTTTGCGATGAACGAGTATGAGGAACTGGTTCTAATGTTGATTTCTGCCTGATTAACAGTTCTTTTGTTCATTTTTGCATGTCTCCAATCTAAATTGATTGAAACACATAAGCTTGAGTGCAAAATGCCAACGCTTATTGATGCTTCGGAGGAAACATGATTGAAATTAATAGCGGCTTTTATCGGCACACAGAATTCTATGCTCCGAATAAAATATATTTTATTTGACAAGTGAAATCACTTATGGTACAATATTCCTTGACAAAACTACTGTAAGGAATGTTTCTGATATATGGAAAGCAAAAAGGGAAAGCGTTGCTATATCTACACGCGCGTGTCAACAGCTATGCAGATTGAAGGGTATAGTTTGGATGCGCAAGAAAAGAAATTGCTTGAATACGCAAGGCTTAACGAAATGACTGTTATAAGAAAGTATTGCGATGAAGGCAAAAGCGGAAAAAGCACCTCTGGTCGTCCTGAATTTCTAAAGATGATGGATGATATTGATGCGGGAAAGGATGCGGTATCCTATGTCTTAGTGTTTAAGCTGTCTCGTTTTGGAAGAAACACCAAAGACGTCCTTGTAAACCTTGAAGCAATGCAAGCTAATGATGTAAACTTGATTTGTGTTGAGGACGGCATCGACAGTTCTAACGAGGCAGGCAAGCTGATTATTTCTGTTCTTGCTTCTGTTGCTGAAATCGAACGTGAAAACATTTCTGTTCAAACTCTCGCCGGTCGACGAGAAAAAGCCTCAAAAGGATTATGGAACGGTGGTAAAGCGCCTTATGGATATAAACTGGTCAAAGGCAAGGGAACACTTGAAATTAAAGAGGATGAAGCTGAAATTGTTCGCGAAATCTTTAACAAATATGTATATGAAGGTTCATCAGCAGACAAGATATCCGAATACCTAAACTCTCGATATAAAAGGGTGCCCATTCAGAAGCATGACTTAAGCTTGTTTACTGCTTCTTTTGTGAGAAAGATACTGGATAATGATACATATGCCGGTTATATTACCTATGGAAAAACAAAGGGTAAGGTTGACAAGAAAGACCGAAGCAAAACACAGCGAATTAAGTCGGAAGATTACATTAAGGTCAATGGCACACACGAACCTTTAATCTCCCAAGATGTGTGGACCATTGCATCATCAAGACGTCAAGAATCAAAGCAGAATAATGTTAGAAACAAAAACCGAGAATCCGACCATATCTATCCATTAACAGGATTGATAATTTGCCCTGAATGCGGAACACCGCTTAATGGTTTCAGCAGCAATAAGCAGAACAAAAACAAAGGTGGTATGTATAAACCTACATATGCTTATAAATGCAGAAACAACAAAACTCAAAGAGGACATATTTGCAGTTTTAATAGACAACTTAATGAGGAAGCAATGTGTAACGAGGTTATACTAATGCTTAACAAATTAGCTACCGTTGATGAGTTTACAACGATGGTTGCGGAGAAATTAGGCGCCGGTGTTGATGTGACAAATTTGGAAGCCGAGTTAAAAATATGTGAGAAGAATAGAGCAAAAGCAAAACGAAATGCTGAACGTCTTGGTATCGATATTGATAACCTTGATTATGATGATGCAGCATACGAGGCAAAAAGAGAAAACCTTACAGTGAGATGGGATGCCGCCTTACAACAAGAAAGCTATTTCATTAAAAAAGCTGATGAGATTCGGCGCAGAAGAAAGGCCGCAGAGGAAAAACAAATAACTCGGGAAGGCATAATAACTATACTATCTAACTTCGGAGTATGGTATAATGAGATGAATGACGATGAAAGGAAAAAGCTTCTCCATGAGCTTATTGAACGAATAGAGATACGAAGTGACCTCGGTGAAGGGAAATCCGGCAGACTTGATTATAGCAGTATTATTGAGAAAATCGTCCTTGCAATACCTGTTTCAATCAATGGTGAGCTGTCTGAGATTTACCTGACCAAAGAGAATACTGTCGAGACAGTCGTATTTATGTCTCGAGGCGGGGTCGAGGCAGCAACTTAGATGAGGTGTTTTGAAGAGTAATTCATGAATCATAAAGGAGATACAGTTAGTGAACGTAAGTGAAGAGGAATTGATTGAATTCGTCAAGCCTACGCTAATGTAATATCCGAAAGGACAAGATGACGAGTAGGTCATCTTGTGGACGATCATAAAAGAGAGGTAACTATATGTTCAGTCAGTTTAAGGATGAATGGTTTATTACAATTTGGGATGACGATAAGCACCTTAACAGCAGTAAGCCAATAACTGTTGATGGTCCTCTATCTCCGTGTGATATGACACCTGATGATGTGGATAATCAGATGAAGAAAGGGCTGAACAGGCATATCCTTGAGCTTAACGGAATGAATCAGGAAAGCTTTGAGTATTTTGCGGATAAATACGGAGAGACTTACCAATATCTTTATTTCTTTAAATCGCAGAAGATTTCCGATTTTTCACCATTGAGCAGAATGCCTCATCTTCAAGGGGTTAGAATTTACTGGAACATAAAAGCCGACAGATTATGGGATATGTCTGACAATTGTGAACTGATATATCTGCATATTGTCGATTGTAAAAAGCTGGTGTATGAACCGGAACTGTTGAAAACATCCACTTCATTGAAACATATAAAACTGTGCGGCAGTGAATGGAATACTCATCATATGAAGAGTCTTCAATGCTTCGAAGGCATGACATCTCTTGAATATCTGGAATTATTATCTATTACCCCGGATGAGTATAACCCGGATATCATATCAAGAATTCCTCGTCTTAAACGCTTTGATTTTGATCCGGGAATGCTGACTACGGAACAGATAGCCTATCTGTGCGCAAGGCAGCCTGAACTTACAGGTAAATGTCTGTGCGCCTATAATAAAGAGGATGCTTCAGGACTTGGAGTCCGCGTGTGCGGAAAACGCAAACCCAGTCTGGAAATCCCGGAAGATCAAAAACGTCTTGACAAATATGTAAAAGAATTTGATCTGCTGGTAGAGAAGTATCGAGAAGATATGAAAAAAGACCAGAAAGGCTTTTAAAACGGCATTCGTATTGAAAACGTTGAGACGGTGGTATTGATGGCAATGGACTTTTTAATTCACGCTATTGTCCAAAGGCATTTGGAGACGGTCACGATGATCACTCGAACCGAGTTGTGACTACAGAATAGATGTACAAGAAAAAGGTGAAACTGTGACTAAGATTGAAGCATATGAGAACAAACTCATCAAAGCAGGAATGCCCAAAGAGGCCTATGCTGAGTATGAAGCGCTCTTAAAACGAGTTCGGGGTAATTTCCTTCGTCTTCAGCATTGCTATACCACCGCCGTTCAGTTCCCGACCAAACGGTCACAAGAAGGAATCGACCTGATACAATGGGCTTTAGAGGAATTCCCCGATACATGGTTCCCGACTTATTCTGCCTATTACAACATGGGTATTATCCACGAGCGCTGCAGAAATTACCATGCTGCATATGAAGCGTATCGGAAGGCGGCAGATGTTTTGAGCAATGATCAGATTTCGTATCAACGCACAATATCCGGAAATCTGATGTGGATGCTCTTGCATATAGATGCCTTCAAATACTCCGAGCAACTTGAAGAGCATTATGCGTTATTCTCGGAAATTGATGATTTTGAAAAAGCTTTTATCAACAACGAATTTCGTATTGCCGTCGCGGAGATCGTGATTCTTTCATACAAAGGGATACCGGATAAAGCGGAAGCGGCGCTTGAAAGAGCACTTCGCTTTAGTAATCCTAATATTGTGAGCAGGATTCAGGGAATCTTGAATAAACACAGAATCAAAGATGTTTTGAAAAACACTCCCGAGTGTGCTGCTTTTTTGAAAACAGTAAATCTGTAAAGGAATTATCAATGCTGGACGCGAATGAAAGAGGGAAGATATTCGTGACGAACATTGATGAAATCTACGATCTGTTTACATGGGACAATACCTATACACCCGAAGAATACAGTCGGAGGGAAAAGCAAGGGATTGAGCTCGCGAAAGGAGTGAAATATCTGTTCCCGTTCTTGCAGCCGTTTCTTCCGAACGGGAGCAAGTCTGTATGGGAGCCCTGTGCAAAGGTCATTGCAGACAGATCCGACGAAGAATTGGCGCCATATCTCTCTTTTCTATTTGAGTGGTTGCAGGATTTGAATTGGCCGGGAGCTGAGATAATACTCGACAGACTTGCTAAAATGCCAAAGGCACTTACAGAGGAGGATTTATACTACAGCAAGTCTAGAGCAGAAAAGGTTCGGGACGAGATGTGGCTTGAATGGTTAAGAGAATTTGAGTAGGCAGTCGAACAATAATTGCTGACAGTAACAAGTGTTTAGCGGTATATTCCGGAAGCAGAGGGCCGTGCGGACAGCGTTGATAATGAGTTGTTTATTCACGCTGCTGTCCCAAGGCATGTGGAGCCGGTGTGCTGCTTGTATCACCCTAAAGAAGGACTTTGTTTCAGTACCGTATGAACCGAGAGGTTTGAATTCATGAAAAGCGAGAAGTGTATGATCAAAAGAGCGAAAATTGAAGATGCCAATGTGCTTGCGGCTTTGGCAATTCAAATGTGGGCGGATAATGATTTGAAGGATCTGGGAAAAGAGTTTCGTGAACTGACAATGAACGGTGATGCGGCATGCTTTCTTAAATATGTTGATGATAAGCCGATCGCCTTTGCACAGTGCGGTCTGCGGCACGATTATGTTGAGGGAACGGAGAGTTCTCCCGTCGGCTATCTTGAAGGCGTTTTTGTTTCTGAAGGATATCGGAAACAGGGCTTTGCCGCGGAGCTGCTTTCGGAATGTGAGAAATGGGCAAGGGAAAAAGGCTGTGCCGAATTTGCAAGCGACTGCGAAATCGGCAATATTGACAGCTTGAGGTTTCACACGGCTTTGGGCTTTGAGGAAGTCAATCGGATAATATGCTTTAGAAAAGTTTTGTAGTTTATTTGAAGCATGAGATCATGCTTTCGCGAACAAAGCTTCAGCATTCAGCATCGCAATGGGCTGGATTATAGAAAAGGTGCCAATATAAAACAAAGCCTTGCGAGAATGAGCGCAAGCAACGAAGGAGGAAATATGAAATACGGCGACATAACAAACAATAAGGAAATTCAAAAGTATTATGAAAAGGGAAATGCCATACTTGCGGAGCTTGGGTACACGGATCATTCGGTTGCCCATACGACCATGGTGGCAAAGAAGGCTGCGGAGATACTCGCCGCATTCAACTATGATAAGCACGATATCGAGCTTGTAAAGATCGCGGGTTTTCTCCATGATATCGGCAACGTTATAAACCGAAGCCATCATGCGGAGTACGGCGCACTGCTTGCAAATGAGATCTTAAAGGAGGAGGACTTGTCCATTACCGATCGTGTTCAGATCGTTTCCGCGATAGCGAATCACGATGAGTCCACCGGCGTGGTGTCCGATCCGATCACTGCGGCGCTCATCATTGCCGATAAAACGGACGTGCGCAGAACCAGGGTCAGGCGCAAGAACCCGATCCATTACGACATACACGACAGGGTAAACCATGCGGTCACCGAAACAAAGCTTGAGTGCATCCCCGAGGAGAAGCTCATAGTGCTGCACTTAACGATCGATGAAAGCTCGTGTACCATGTATGAATACTTCGATATTTTTCTATCGAGAATGACCATGTGCTCCCACGCGGCCAGATTCTTGGGCGCGGAGTTTTCACTGAGGGTTAACGACCGAAAGGTGCTGTAATTTTCGCTCGGGAAAAGCACTTGTCGGAAAGGGGAGGAACGGTTCAAGAACGAACGAGGTTTTTTGAACTATTTTTGATCGTGACGGCGGTCAAGCAATATTTTGCTGTTGAAATGATCACATAAAAGCGGTAAAATATACTTGATACACGAGGCGCGGCTCGGAGCCGATCGCGCTTTAGCATCAAGTTTATTTGCATGAACCGAGGGGTGAAAAATGAACTCATACAAGCTTTTTAAGGCAGCTTTGATCGCGCTGCTTGTTTTCGCGGTTACCGTCTGTGCAGCATGCGGCGAAAGGAACGATGCGCTCGATCCGGAAACTGCTGCGCCTTCTGCGGATGCTGCGCCCGAGACGACGCCGCAAGCTTCGCCGCATCTTCCGCAAACAACGCCACTATCTCCGCAGCACTCTGCGCTCGAAGCTTATCGCGCTATCATTGCAAATGCGGATAAGTATGAATACGGCGGCGACCCCGAGCTGGAGGTGACAGGTTACAGATACGCGCTCGTGCAGATGCAGAGCGGTGATACCGTGCCAACGCTGCTTCTTGCGCAGGCTGTGAAGCTCGGCATCGAATATGTTCGGGTATTCCGCTTCGATCCGGAAAGCGGCAAGGTCGTTGAGCCGAGCCTTCCGGATAATGAAGCGATACAACAGGGAGACGCCTCTATCGGCGGCTTCCGCGGCGAGCTCTCCGTTTTTGAGGATGGCAGCGGTATTTGCGCATATGAGTTTTACAGCGGCACGGGCGATGCGGTGATCAAGCGCATATCGGCCGAGGGCGATATGCTGAGCGTAGCGCAGCTTTGGACGGGAAACGTTACCGAAACCGCGCCTTTCGCCTTCCGTTCGATCAAGAGCTGGTATGATGCCGCGGATGTGGTCGGCTTGGCCGCGCAGAAATAAGAGCAGGAGGATAAGCCTGATGAGCAAATGGGATTCTTTACATGAACTTGCGCAAAAGCACCGATTGGCTCTGACGGTCGATGACGCTAAAGCGATACTGACCGATCCGAAAACGGGGGAGCATATTGATATTTTAGAGGAAAAATACTACCCGAAAAGAGATACGACCACGGGCTCGGAGGACGAAGCTTTCGTTGAATACATCGTTTATTTTTCCACTCAACACGCGCATTTTGAGGATCTTGATGATGCGCTCGAGTATGTTGAGGCGATAATTGCGGACGAGGTGCTGCCGATCGAGTTCTATCTAAATGAAAAAAGACGGTTCGGCGGCGAGATAACAAAAGAAGATTTTGAAGAGCTGTCGGCGGAGTTTTTGGCCTCCTACTATGGATACACCTTGGAGTATCTTTCGCAATTTGAATATGAGATCCATAGCTGGTCGGGGCGGTATAATACCGAGCGCAAGCGGGTCGAATAAGGCTGAGCTCGATCTATGCGAGCCGTAAAAAGGAGCAAACCAATGGAAGATTGGCGATTAAACGGGCAGGAAAAGTATCTGCAGGGCGCGACCTTGTATAAGATCGTTTTTCCGCAGTTTTGGCTGAAGGCGGTTACGGAAAGAAACTCATTTTATGAGATGACAGCAGAATGCGCACGCCGTTTTGCCGATCAGATGCAGCGAGGAGAGGAATACCTCAAAGGCGATAAGATTCGGAACTTCTTTCATGAGCATTGCGAGTTTTGCATGGAAAAAGTCACAATGGATAATGAAGGCGAGTTTTACTGCACGACCGATATGGAGCATTGGATATGCTCCGAATGCTTCAACGATTTTAAGGAGCCGTTCGGGTGGAAGGTTAAGCAGCGTAAAGCAGAATGCGGCGAATGACGCATATCAAATCTGCTGATAGGTATCAATATGATCGACATTTACGAATACATAAACAGCCTAATAGCGGAGTGCCGCGCCGATTTCGGCGATAGGCTTCTTTATGTTGGCCTTCAGGGCAGCTATCTGCGCGGCGAGGCGAACGAAAACAGCGATATCGACATAATGCTCGTTATCGATTCGCTTTCCGTGGAGGATATGGATAAATATCGGTCGGCGCTTCAAAGGATCGGGCATTTTGAAAAATCCTGCGGCTTTATCTGCGGCAGGGATGAGCTTGTGCGCTGGAATCCCTTGGAGGTATGCCAGCTCAGGCACACCACGATGGATATTCTCGGCTCGCTCGATGCGCTTCTTCCGCAGGCGGCGAGGGAGGACGAAGTGAACTACGTTAAATTCAGCCTCGGCAACCTTTACCATGAACTCTGCCACCGCTACATCCATGCAGAGCGCAGCAAGAACGAAGCTAAGCTCCGAGGGAGCTGCAAGGCGCTGTATTTCATCATACAGAATCTGCACTATCTTGAAAGCGGCGATTTCGTTCTGAAAAAGAGCGAGCTTCGCGAGCGTATTCCCGAGACCGACCGCGAGATGCTTGCGATGGCGGAGCTTGAAGAAGGCTTTGATTTCGACATGGCGTTTTCCGCCCTGTTCAATTGGTGCAAAAAGGCTTTTCTTCGCATAGAGGCTATCGAGAACGCGGCAATCAGATAATATGGATGGAAAAATATGAGCGACAATCAACTTGTGTGTAGATTAGAGGAAAGCACTCTGAATTTTAATGCAAACAATAAACCCACAGGCAGTGCAGAGCCGGCTTTGATAGTATCCTTTACTTCGTTTCCGAAGAGGATACATATGGTTCCGCTTGTTCTTCGAAGTCTATATGCCCAAACACATAAACCGGACAGGATATTGCTGTTTTTGGCTGAGGCGCAATTCCCGAATAAAGAAGCAGATCTGCCGCGTGAACTTGTTGAGGATTCCAAAGCAGGAAGGTTCGAGCTTAGATGGTGTGATGATCTCGGAAGTCACAAAAAGTATTTTTATGCTATGCAGGAATTTCCGGATGATATAATAATAACGGTTGATGATGATACAAATTATAACCCCGATATGATCAAAAGCCTTTATGAACTGCACCTTAAGCATCCTTCCTGCGTTGCGGCTCTTGCCGCAAAAATGATCATGTTAGACCGGGAGGGTAGGGTAAAACCGTATAAAGACTGGTTGTTATTCTCTTTTCTCGATTCACCGTCTTATAGGATAATTGCAACGGGCGGTAATGGAGTGTTATACCCGCCGCGAGCATTGAGCCCGAATGTTTTTGATAAACAAGCTATACTGGATCATTGCCGCTACAATGGTATGCTATGCGGAGACGATTTGTGGCTGAAGATGCATGGAATACTCGCCGGAACAAAGACGGTAACATGGAAGAAGAGAGCTTTTTTTCAAGCGGAGTTCAGCGGAGCTTCCGACGGCAGCATAACCGCACTTTCTTTCGATCAATCCCAGCATGAGCAAGTGCTGCAGTTTTTGCTGAAGAGGCGTGGATCAAACGGCGCCGAAACTGTTGAAGAGATCTTTTGGCAGCAGGAGCAGTCCGATCGCGCAAACCGGATACACCCTGAAGAGAAATATCTTGTATCCTCTTATGCAGATGACGCTGCTTTTGTATTGATAACCAGTCTGAAGCGTAAGTTAAAAGAAAAAGCCATGCGCAAGCTCAGCTTGGATCGCGGCTATCTTATTTATCTTATGCGCTTTGCTAATGGCGCAATATCAAGGGCCGGCATCGGTTCGCAAAAAAGACTGCTTAAGTACCTTCAGGAAGCATTCGCTATTATCCCGAACATTCTTGAGCTCGCAAACGGCTCATTTGAAACTCGCGTATTACTGTTTCACGGCGAGCTTCTTCTAACAGACCTCGGGGATAGATTCGGACAGGCTGTCGATTATTTGCAGATGCTTGAAAACTGGAAAGGCTTTTTTGCCGACCATCCGGGATGCGGAGACATTTACCGTGAAAACTTTGATATCTTTCTTCAAAACATGAAAAAGGCTGCTTTTGCGATCGAAGATAATGGCCGGTTTCCAGAGGAAGCAGCTCTGCTGATGAAGGCACTTGAAGAAAACAGGACAC
Source organism: Clostridia bacterium (assembly GCA_017523925.1). Classification (GTDB taxonomy): domain Bacteria; phylum Bacillota; class Clostridia; order Christensenellales; family CAG-138; genus PeH17. The sequence continues at coordinate 20,407 of JAFWVQ010000067.1, read as the reverse complement.
GATAGCCGCGCTTGATGAATTTGAATAATGCTTCACTGCCGTTGTGCGCGTGGATAATGACGAACGAGGATGAGAAAAATGCTTGACTTTACAAAGCTGAGCGGCAAGTTCAGCATCCGAAGTATGGGCGAATGCGATGCCGAGCGCATACTCGCACTGTGCCTTGGCAATCCGCTGTATTATAAATATGCCTCGGCTGAGCCAACGCTTGAGCAGGTGCTCGGCGATCTGCGCATAACGCCGCCGGGCATCGATGCAAAGGATAAATACTATCTCGGTTTTTTCGATGGGGAAACGCTTGTTGCCGTTATGGATCTTATCGACGGCTACCCCGAACCGCAGATCGCCTTCATCGGCTTTTTTATGATGGAAGCGGCTTTTCAGGGGCGGGGGATAGGCAGCTTCATAATCGCCGAGGCAGCGGAATATCTGCGTTCTGCCGGCAAAACCGCGATACGGCTCGGGATAGATGCGGATGATCCTCAGTCCAATGCATTCTGGAGAAAAAACGGGTTTTTCACGATCGCAGAGGTCGAAAAGAACGGCAACACAATACTTTTGGCTGAAAAAAGGCTATGATTGACGACTGAAATGTGCTATAATGCAATCGAACAGTACGGATAAGCGCAAACATAGCACCGTACAATTGCATTCTCAGGAGGTATAAAATGGGATTTCGTGATTGGCTGAAGGCCAAAAAGAAAAAGCGCCAGCAGGAGCGCATGGAGAAGCGTCTGGCAGAGGAGCAGGCCGAACGCAGCTTCGTTTTGAGCGGGAATGATTCCGGCTTTGCGGTGGATCCTGCGGATATCGATCCGCCCGAGACCCGCTTTACCGATGAGTATCGTGAGTTCCTCGACAGGCAGGAGGCTGCGGCTCAAAAGGCGGACAGGCTGGCGCAGGCGCGCTTGAATGAGGAGTTCGAATCCGATGCAGCCGCCATGGCCGAGAGCGTGCAGAACGCCTGCGCGGACGGCGCTGCGGACGGCGATTGCACCGCCGAAGATAACTGATCGAACAAAAACGATTCTTGCGGGGCCGGTTCAGCCTTCGGCGCGGATATCTGCGTCGATTCCGTTGGCTTACCGGCCCGCAGAATGCAGGATCAAAGCGGCGCTCCAACCGCGAGTGCAGAATGGTATCCTGCTTGAGATCGAACCGAATTAGAGCAAACGCCCGTGGAAGCGGCGGAGATAGTGCAAACCGAGCTCGTGTTCGGCTTTGCCCGCTCGGTTTAGGATGCGACCCTGCAAATCATATATGAATCGTAAAACTTTTGCTTTGGGGATTGACAAATCAAGAATTTGAGTTATAATAGTAGTGTTGCTATGCGGACGGGTTCCCGAGCGGCCAAAGGGAGCGGACTGTAAATCCGTTGTCACAGACTACGATGGTTCGAATCCATCCCCGTCCACCATCAAAGAAACCTCTTTTGTAACCAAGGCAAAAGAGGTTTTGCTTTTTGTTGATTTAAACTGTGATTCATGGTATTATCTATAATGAAATAAGAGTACGGAGGAAAATGTATGAAATACAGCGTTAAGATGATCATTCGGCGCACTGTCGAGACCGGAGAGGTGTTTTTAGAAGAGTCCATTCTTTTGTTGGATGCATCATCGTTCGACGACGCTTATTTGAAGGCGGAAAAGCATATGAAAGAAAATGTGCTCTGCCCCGCATATGAAAACATGTACGGAAAGCAAGTGCATTCGGAGGTAATATCCTATGCTGATTGTTTTTCCGTGTATGAGGATGAGGATATAATTGAAGTGTACTCAACTATCAGAAAGCCTTGCGAATCGCTGCCGGAGAACACCATCATTTCCGTCTTGGAAGATTCATGCACAAGAAAAGATATGCTTCCATTAAGATATTGGCCTGACCCGGATGAACTCGATGAAACGGAAGGGGATTGATAGGAATACCGACCGGTCCTACGCCACTTTTCAGTATTCTTGTTCGCCTTGCCGGTATCTTTTACACCTGTAAAACCGCATTCATCAGTATCATCCGCAGCGCAGCAGTCTTCGACGTTCTCCTTGCTGATATACTATTTTAGATAATGATGATAATGATTTAAAATCATTGAATAAATAATGCATATTTTACTATTGTTTTTTTTGTCGAATTATGCTACAATGATTTTGTATAAAATGCATGATAATGCATTTGACTTGGATCCGCTGCTTGCGGTTGGTTTGCGCACGCTTCAAAACGATGCGCAGTGACCGCTTGGCAAGTAAGCGCAGCAGGCCGCCATGCCGAGCTGCTCACACAATGACCTTCCGAACGGTCGCTTAGTGCAGGTGCAGGCAGGGCGCAGCGGGGCTTGATCTTGCGCGGAAGCCTCGGCAATACCGTGCATAGGGCTCTATTCTTTGGTATGAGATGATGAGGGGAACAATCATGACAGACGATAAATCTAAGAAACATTATTGGAAAAATGCGGGCCTTTTCGCTTATAAGCTGCTCCATTTTCTGTTGGTTCTGTTTTCGTTTTACGCCGCTTGGCTGTTTTTCAGATATAACGGCAAACCGAACATCCAGGATGTGGCGTTCCGATACAACTATTATATTTTCATCGGGTACTCGCTCATAATCTATTTCTTCCATAGAACCTACAATACCTATTTGCTGGGTTACAGCCGAATCAGGACACTCGTGCTGTCGCAGACGATATCGCAGATATTCAGCGTAATGATCATTTATTTCGTGGTCGCGCTCGCTTGGATGAGATTCATTAACCCGCTTATCCTTATAGGTTTGCTCGTGTTCCAGTTCGTTCTGAACGTTGTTTGGTGCTATACGGCAACCCGTATCTATTCCAAGGTGAATCCGCCGAGGAAAACGATACTTGTTTATAGAAATCAACTGGACCGCAAGCGCTTCGGCTCCGTGCGGGGCAAGCCCAGCGGGCGCCTGTACCGGATCGAAAACGAGATAATGTACGATGGAAACTTTGTCGATCTTGTGGACGAGCTCGAGGGCTACGAAGCGGTCTTCGTTGCAGGTGTAAATTCCCGATGCAGAAACGGCATCTTGAAGTTCTGCCAGGAGCGCAACATTCCGGGCTTTTTCCTGCCCCACGTGGGCGACGTGATCATGCTGCAGGCCCAGCATATCCAGTCCTTTGATTCGCCAGTAATGTATGTCAGCCAGAAAACACTGAATATCGAGTATGCTGTGATAAAGCGTGCTTTTGATATTGCAGCTTCGCTGATCGGCTTGATCGCATTAAGTCCGATCCTGATAATCACCGCCATTGCAATAAGGGTCTACGACGGCGGCCCCGCGATCTATAAGCAGGTCAGGCTTACAAAGGGCGGCAGAGAGTTCAAAATCTGGAAGTTTCGCTCGATGCGCGTAGACGCCGAGAAGGATGGCGTTGCGAGGCTCAGCTCGGGCGATAACGACGACCGTATAACGCCGATCGGCCGCATCGTTCGCAAATGCAGGCTCGATGAGCTTCCGCAGCTCGTCAACATCCTGCGCGGCGACATGAGCGTTGTTGGCCCGAGGCCGGAGCGCCCCGAGATCGCCGAGCAGTACTATAAAACCATGCCCGATTTCCATCTTCGTCTTCAGGTCAAAGCGGGCCTCACCGGCTATGCGCAGGTCTACGGAAAGTACAATACCGATCCCTATGAGAAGTTGGAATTCGACCTCATGTACATCAAAAACATGAGCGTTTTGACGGATCTTAGGCTTATGTTCGCAACCTTCCGCATTCTCTTCATGGCCGAAAGCACTGAGGGCATCGAGGGCGGACATACCACCGCATTGATGACAGAGAGCGATCTTGCCGAGCAAAATGATCGCGCGGAGACCAATTAAGCATACTGGCCTCCCGTGCTATTCGCACGATCATGCTTGATCATGCTCGGGTGGCTTCAAAAATGACATCATTTTGAAAGGGGTTTTGTTCTGTTTTCGCGATCGAACAAGACCCGTTCTTTATAGCTGGAAGCAGCAGATAGGAGTATAAAGGTGAGAAAGCTGAAAATACTTATTCTTGCAAACGATACGACCTACACATATAATCTGAGAAACGAGCTGATCGAGCGATTTGTTGCCGACGGACATGAGGTCGTTGTCGCCGCTCAGGCGCTTTTGCTTCAGGATGAGCTGAAAGCGCTCGGATGCAGGCTGATCAATATAGAAACGAACCGCCACGGCACTAACCCGCTCTCCGACCTCGGGCTTCTGATGAAGTTCAAGAAGGTGCTCCGCGAGGAGAAGCCGGACGTGGCGCTGACCTACAACATCAAGCCCAATGCATACGGCGGCATGGCCTGCAGGCAGACCAAAACTCACTATCTGCCAAATATCACCGGCCTCGGAACGGCCGTTGAATACCCCGGCTTGATGCAGAAGCTTTCAACCAAGCTCTACAAGGCGGGCGTTGCCAAGGCCGACTGCATATTCTTCCAGAACGAGGAGAACAGGCAGTTCTTCCTCGATCACCGCATGATGAAGCCGGATGCGCGCACAAGGCTGCTTCCAGGCTCGGGCGTAAGCCTCAAGGTGCATAAGGCGATGGATTACCCAGAGGATTCCGGCCCCATCAACTTCATTTTCATCGCGCGCGTTATGAAGGAAAAGGGCATAGACCTTTATCTTGGTGCGGCAAAGCGCATTCACCGGGAGCACGCCAACACAATGTTCCATATCTGCGGACGGTGTGACGACGAGAGATACCTCGGCCTGCTCAAGGAGGCCGAGAAGGATGGCTATATCCGCTACCACGGTGAGCAGAAGAACATGCTTCCGTTCTTTGAAATGGCGCATTGTATCGTACACCCTTCGTATTATCCGGAGGGAATGAGCAACGTTCTGCTCGAGGCTGCGGCGCATTGCCGCCCAATAATTGCAACGGATAGGGCCGGCTGCCGTGAAACTGTGGACGCGGGAAAGAGCGGCTTTGTGATCCCGATCAAGGATGAGGATGCGCTTGTGAAGGCGCTCGAGAGCTTCCTGGCGATGAGCTATGAGAGCAAGCGTGAGATGGGCCTTGCCGGAAGAAAGAAGATCGAAACCGAATTCGACAGGCAGCTCGTGGTTCAAGCGTATTCGGAAGAGATAAGCAGGATCTTCGAGAAATAAACGGTTTAACATAATAAACGCAGCCGCCGAATCAAACGGCGGCTGCTCGTTTATGCAGTGCAAATATGATGGCAAAAGTTCGCTCATCGCGCAAGGTTTTTGAGGTTGTCGGTAACTCTTACGAGCCAGTCGATTATCTGCTCGGAGAAAATGTAGCAAAGCACGGCGCAGACTATTATCACTATGGCGAAGATAAGCAGATAGATCAGCCTCGCTCGTGCATAGGAACGGCTGTTTTCGTTCACTCCGTCGGCAAATGCGAAGATGAAAAGGAAAACGATGCTCAGTATCGGGATCATGAAGAGCATCGCACGCCAAACAAAGCCCCAGGTCGAAAGCGGGCGGCAGGGAGCCATGTCCCTTTCCTTCCTGCGCTTTTTGGGAGCCTGCGATTCGGCGGCCTTGGCGGTCTTGGCAGGCTTGTTTGCAAGCGCGGCTGTGTTGACGTAACCGCCTTGCACGCTCGAACCGGATGCTTCGCCGCTGTTGCTTACTGTGGCTGCGTCCGCAGCTATTGCCGCTGCGGCGGTCGAAGCTGCATTGAGGCCGTCATTTGCAGCTTCGAGCAGCTTTTCTCCGCAATTGGTGCAAAACAAAGAGTTTTCTTCGATCGGATTACCGCATTTTGGACAGTTCATCATATGTGTTCCTTTCTCAGCACTTTTTCGGCATGGGTCATTCAGGCATGTCTGCACTGAGGCGACACATACTCGTCTCCACATATATTATCATATTTTTATCCCCGTGTATATAGCAAATCAGAAAAATTTACATTATTCTCTCTTGAAACTGCGTATCGGATGATTATATTTCGCTTCGGGCTTATTGGGCGTATTCCATTTGCGCTTGAATTATGTTATGCTGTCAGTAAGATTTATAATTTTGCCAGCGCGAAGGGTGCATAGATGCGTCAGTCCTACATTAAAAGCTTGATAGGCTCAAGGGCCTTTTATAAAATGATAATCGCGATCGTCGTTCCGATCGTGATCCAAAACGGCATCACTCAGTTTGTAACGGTTTTGGACAACATCATGGTCGGAAGGCTCGGCACCGAGCAGATCAGCGGCGTTGCGATAGCGAATCAGCTTATCTTCGTGTTCAACCTCACCATATTCGGCGGGCTGTCCGGTGCGGGCATCTTCGGCGCGCAGTTCGCCGGTAAGGGCGATGAACAGGGCATGCGCTATGCGCTGCGATTCAAGCTGTGGATCTGCGGCGCGATCTCGGCGGTTTCGATAATCATACTTCTCCTTTTCAACGAACCGCTTCTGAACCTGTTTCTTCATCAGGGAAGCGAGGAGGGCGACCTTGCGGCTGCGCTTGCATTCGGCAAGCAGTATCTCTTTATTATGCTTCTCGGGCTTTTGCCGCACTCGATCGCGCAAGCCTATGCTTCGTCGCTGAGGGAGGCGAAGGAGACCTTCGTTCCCATGATAGCAAGCGGCTTTGCGGTGCTGCTCAATCTCGTTTTGAACTATATCCTCATCTTCGGAAGGCTCGGTTTTCCTGAGCTTGGCGTTCGCGGCGCAGCGATCGCGACCGTTATCTCGCGCTTTGCGGAGCTTCTGATCATCGTTGTATGGTCACATAGGCATACGGATAGGTTTACCTTTATCAATGCGCTCTATCGCTCCTTTCACGTTCCATGGAGGCTCACGAAGGATATCATACTTAAAGGCATGCCGCTGCTCATCAATGAGGCGCTCTGGTCGCTTGGCATGACCATGCTGCAGCAGCGTTATTCCGTGCGCGGTCTTGCGGTCGTGACCGGATTGAACATCTCGGGAACCGTGTCGAACCTGTTCAACATCGTTTTCATATCCATCGGCTCATCCATCGGCATTGTCGTAGGCAATCTTCTCGGAGCAAACAAGCTCGAGGAGGCTAGGGATTCGGATCGCAAGATAATCGCGTTGAGCTTGATCTCAAGCATTTTCTTTGCGGTGCTGCTCGGGATAGCTTCTCCGTTCATACCGCTTCTGTACAACACCACGGACGAGGTGCGCACACTTGCTTCGCAGTTCCTGCGGATCTCGGCCTTTATGATGCCTTTCATAGCGTTCACGCACGCCTGCTATTTCACGCTGCGCTCAGGCGGACAGGTTAAAATTACCATGGTTTTCGACAGCTGCTACGTCTGGGCCTTCTGCATACCCCTTGCATACGTGCTAAGCAGGTTTACCGCCATTCCGATCATACCCATGTATATCATAGTGAGCTCGACCGAGGTGATCAAATGCGTTATCGGCTACATTCTCGTTAAGAGCGGTAAATGGATAATCAACATAGTAAAATAAAGCCCCCGACAAAAAGCGGGGGAGGTTAGGCGAGCTTATAGACCTGTGTGCGGCTTGAAGCGCACGTAAAAAGGGCGGATAGGGCTTAGTCGAGCGTAAAGAAGCCATGCTCGCATGAGCTGTTCACGATATGCAGCGCATGACCGCTCGGAATGAGGATCGTTTCACCAGATTTTGGACGCACAGAATAGTCATATGCAGAGAAAATACCGTTTTCGATTTTGCCGACGGCGCAGAACGCACAGCCGCTGTCGCCGTTTTTGTTGATGCGCAAAACGCGTCCATCCTCCGCTGCTTCAGAATCGAACAGATGCTCCGCATTCGCGAGCCTCTGAGAGGACTCGGGATCGGCGTATTCGACCGTGAAAGGCTGCTTTTCGATAAAAAGCTCGGTCTCGCGCTGCGCTTCGATCAGCCTTCTGCGGGTAGCAAACAGAGAAGCAAGACCGCTGTCGCATGAGATGAACCGCCTGCCAAGCTGCTGAGCGGCGGCGGCGGTGGTACCGCTTCCGCCGAAAAAGTCGAGCACGGTGTCGCCCCGTTCGGATGAGGCCGAAACGACCCGCTTGAGCAGCGCAAGAGGCTTTTGCGTGTTGAAGCCCGTGCGCTCCGGATCACGCTGATGCAGATGCTCGATATCGTCCCAAACGTCGGACGGAAAGATGAGATCGTCCTCATAATAGCGGTACTCCTTGCCGCCCGTTTTGATGGAATAGTAGATCCTGCCGTCGTCATCCGCACGGCGCTTCATATGGTTCTTGCGCATGCTGCCGCGAGGCGAACCCGTGGCCTCGATATTGAAGTAAACGTTTTTCGACTTGCGGTAGAAAAGGATGTTGTCGTGCTTCCTTGAAAAATGCTTCGTCGATCTTCCGCCTGATCTGTAGGACCAGATGATCTCGTTCATGAAATTATCCTCGCCGAAGATCTCATCCATGATAAGCCGCATCCTGCCGCTCAAGCGATAATCCACGTGCAGATATAAAGAGCCGCTTGCGCATAAAAGCTTATGGCAAGCGGTAAGGATCGTTTTCATCATCGGCACGAGGTCATCTGCACGCATATTGTCGGTATAGGCGCATACGGCGGACTTATCCTTGAATTCAAACGCACCGCCCGTGCCGAAAGGGGGATCAAGATAGATGAGCTGTATCTTTCCTTCGTGCTCATTTAAAAGGCGCTCACAAAGCTCCTCGGACCGCGCGGAATAGACAGTGCCAAAGCCTCCGAACGGATGGATCTCTTTATTTACGAGGATCTTTTTGAGCATTTGCCGCCTCCAAGGTTCCGGATCAATCGGAAGAAGCTCCGCGTTCCTGCAGCTTCATCTTCTTCGTAGCCTTATCCATGAAGTAAGATGCAACTATGCCAAGGCCGAACAGCGCCGCAAACAGAACGTATCGAATTGGCGAAACGCCTCCCGCGTTGTTTCGGATCTCCTGGATAACGCAGCCAACAAGCGTTGCAACAAGTATTCCAAACAGAAAATAGAAGGATTGTGAGTGGTACTTCAAAAGCACCTTTCGAACGAGGAAGAGCATCGGAACCGCAACTGCAAGAATGCCCAGACCCGCGAAGAGCGCAAGCTTGATATTGTTTCCGAAATCACTGAAGAGCTTCGTAAAGGTGTTGAGGAAGCTTTCGTAAATATTGAGATTGATAAGTACGAACGAGGTGCTGACGCCCGGCAGCACGATGCCCATCATCACTATGGCTCCGGCAACAAAAGCAAGAAACGGAGTCAGATTTCCGGAATTCGGATTGGATATGGATACAGCCGCATCCGAAGCGCTGTCGAATTCAAAGGAGTACTTGCTGCCTTTTTTTAATTCGACATCCTTGCCTGCTTTAACAATTATGGACTCGCCGCCTGCGGTTTGCTTAACGACCACATACTCATAATCGCCTGCCTGAATGACCGTTTTTTCCTCAGCATCGGAAGAAACAGAAATGGGATAGTCTTTTTCTAAATCAGCAGCATCGATAGACTGACCGATAAGCTTTTCCCACTCATCGGATTTCTTATCATTGCCAAGATACAAAACGTATTTCGATTGATCCTGAGTATTTTGAAGTGCGCTAAAATCAACGGTGGCTTCACTCTTGCTTAAAAGCATAAGCGGGAAAGCGCAGGCAAACCCGATGATAGCGAAAATTATATTGATCTTTTTAAACGGCTTTCCGTCGTTCGCCTCGCTGAAGAAGCTCGGAATGCTTCCGATAACAAGTCCCAGGAACAGCGAGATGACCTCGGTCTGGTACTTTTCAAAGGTGTGCTTTATCAGAAACATAAAGAGCACAAGCCCGATAACACCGCCTACTCCAAGCGGGAACAAAAACTTAAAATTCTTCTTGGGTGCCTTGAAAAAACCCGTCACAGCCTCGATGGTGGGCTGATATAGGCCCATGGAAACTGCGAGAATGCCGCCGCTCAAGCCGGGGATGATTGCGCCGGCTCCGATAACGAAGCCCGCGAGAAGCTTGCCGATCAAAAGACTCAAGTAAACCTCCGTATCGCCTTGCAGCGTAAACTGCAAAGTATTGTTTGATCAAAGTTATTATATCACACATCGTGCAAAAAGGGAATGATATGATAATCATATATGATGCGATAGACATACAAAAGCAAAAAACGGCATCTTTCGATACCGTTTTCTGTGGTACACCTTCAGGGGCTCTTCTTGCCGCTCTCACTCGCGTTCGATCGGCTTCGGTCAGCCGCCGCCGCTTCATCATCCACCGGATGCGCGGCGGCTCTTTTCTCGCCCCTTCGGTGCTTTATCAGTAAAAAAAGTGATATCCCGCATGGGATATCACTTTTTCTGGTACACCTTCAGGGGCTCGAACCCTGGACACCCTGATTAAGAGTCAGGTGCTCTACCAGCTGAGCTAAAGGTGCATTTGCTTCTCACTTGAAGCGCATAGACTATTATACTCCGAATTTGTGAAATGTCAACCCCGAATGCCGATATATGCCGGATATATTTTGCACGCTCGGAACGGGGCTGCAAAACAAGTGACGCATTATGTCGAATTGCGACCGAAGTCGGCTGGCTTACTGCGGCTTCACTCCGGTCTGCTGATCGAAGATCAAGCGGAAAGGCTTGTCAGTGAGCGTCGTATCTGTCAAGATGCGCGAATAAAGATTCGTCTTGCCGCCGGGAAGAGCAAGCATGAACGATCCGTCGGGCATCTGCATACTGCCGGAAGCGATGATGGAGCCGTCGTCATTGTAGAAAACGATGTTAACGGCACAGAGCAGCAGCTTGGGATAGCTGTTGTCCGCAGTCAGGTCTACGAAAGTATCGCCGTTTTCCTCATAAACAGAAACATTCTCAAAGCGAATATAGCGCTCAAAATGATCGCTTCCGTAAATGATATTGCCAAGCACGTCCGCGATCTCGCCGGGACCAACAGTCACCTCCGGCGTTGGCTCCTCGGTGATCTCGGGAGTGGGCTCGGCGGTAACGGGAGCCATAGTCTCAAAAACGGGTGGAGTGACGCTTGGGTCGAGCTTGGGGGATATGTTGCTGCAGCCAACAAACAGAAGCGCACAAAGCGCCGCCGCAGCGATCGAGAGCCTTGATTTCATTATCGTTCTCCGGTAAAGCAGGTTAAAGTATGATGCGGCCGAGGGCTCAGCCGTCGATATCGTTGCGCTTTTTGTACTCCGCGAAAACACGGTCAAGGGTCGCTTCATCATCGATGCCGATGAGCTCGCCCTCGCATTTTTCGCGCAGGATAACGAATTCGATGTCGTCGCGCTCGTCGTCAACGGGGAGGAGCACGTAATAGCTCTCGCCCTCGAGCTTGAAGCGGTCCATGATGTCGAATTCTATTTCGTTTTCATCCTCGTCCGTGAGGATGATTGATCTGATCTGATCGTTTTGCTCCATTTTTCTGCCTATATGCGATTAAACCAAAATAAAACCACCTCCGGCAGGAGCTCCGATCCGTGACCGAAACGCCCGCCGGAGGATAGATGACGAAATTATGCCTTGCCGTTGCAGCCAAGAACGTTGATCAGCTTATGGCGGACCATTTCCTTGATGGCGGCGCGGGCGGGCTTAAGGTACTGACGGGGATCGAAGTGGGAAGGATTCTCGTCGAAATACTTGCGGATGGTGCCGGTCATGGCAAGACGAAGATCGCTGTCGATGTTGATCTTGCAGACCGCCATGCTTGCTGCCTTGCGGAGCATATCCTCGGGAACGCCGATCGCATCGGGCATGTTGCCGCCGTGCTCGTTTATCATCTTAACGAACTCAGGGATAACGGAGCTTGCGCCGTGCAAAACGATCGGGAAGCCGGGGAGCAGACGCTCGACCTCTTCGAGGATGTCGAAGCGGAGCTGGGGCTTCGTGCCGGGCTTGAACTTGTACGCGCCGTGGCTGGTGCCGATAGCGATGGCAAGGCTGTCCACGCCGGTGCGCTGAACGAATTCCTGCACCTGAGCGGGGTTGGTGTAGCTTGCGTCCTCCGCGGAAACGTTTACATCGTCCTCAACGCCCTCAAGGCGGCCGAGCTCGCCCTCGACCACAACGCCGTGATCATGCGCATACTCAACTACCTCGCGGGTCAGCTTGATGTTATCCTCGAAGGAATGATGGGAGCCGTCGATCATAACGGAGGTGAAGCCGCCGTCGATACAGCTCTTGCAGAGCTCGAAGGTGTCGCCGTGGTCGAGATGCACGCAGATCGGAAGATCGGTCTCGATGAGCGCAGCTTCGATGAGCTTCATAAGGTAAGTGTGGTTGGCATACTTCCTTGCGCCGGCGCTGACCTGAAGAATGAGGGGTGCGTTCTCTTCTTTCGCAGCCTCGGTGATACCCTGAATGATCTCCATATTGTTCACGTTGAACGCGCCGATGGAGTAGCCGCCTTCATAGGCCTTCTTGAACATTTCGGTACTGGTTACGAGTGGCATAGGATGATCCTCCCAAATCATGTTTGTGTTGTGTGCGGATCGAAACGGCCGAAAAGCGCTTGAAGCACAGCCTGCAAAAACGCTTCGCGCCCGAACCCATCCTGCTGTGTCCATTATATACCACAAACAGGATTAAATCAACCGTTAAAACGATATTATTTCTTTAATTTAATATTTTATTCGCGCTGATTGTGAATATTATGCGGAAAAGAACGAAGGCTCGACGCATCATTCGTCAAAAGCGCCTCCGAAGCTTTGGCTCACAAGCCCCTTGGGAAGATGGTTTTTGATCACTCCGTCCGAAAGCTTGCCGAAGCCCACCGGGAAGTCGTGAACGCAAACGGGCATATAGCGGGAGTATTCGCCGCAATGGTCGAATTCGCAGGAAAATTCAAGGGTCTCTCCGCGGAGGAAAGCGGCGAGCTCGCGGCTTGCGGGGGAAAGCTCGATGCGGTTTCGGTAGGTGAGTCCGTGCGCCGCCATAAAGAAGCTGTGCGAGGGCTTGAACCTGTCGCGAACGCATTCGCCAACCTCAACACCGAGCGAAACTATCGGCAGAGACAGCAGCGCTTCCGGGAAGTCGAAAGGGCAGTAGATCAGCCTTGAACCGGAGCGATCCCTGCCGCTTGCAGCGGTTCGAAGCTGCGAAATGTCGGGCGCATGTGCGATCAGAGCTTCGGAGAAAAAGGCTTCGATAAGCTGCCCGTTCTTTTTGTCGAGCGGCCGAACGCTCGGGCTCTTTTTTGCAGCCTTAACGCTGCATGCAAGCATTTGCTCTTTACGATAGACGCCCGCATCGTCGCTGTGTTTTGAGAGAACCGCAACAAAATGCCCCTCGCCCTTGGTCGAGTGCGGATAAAGGCGGTGCATGCTTTCGAGCGAATACTCGGCATGCCTTTCAAGGAAGAAGTCGATAACGCCCTCGTTCTCATCGGGAGAAAAAGTGCAGGTCGAATAGACGAGCTTACCGCCGGGGGCAAGGCATTTTTCCGCGCTCTCGAGTATGGCCTTCTGCCTTAAAGCGCAGGCGGCAACATGCTCGGGAGACCATTCGGCTATCGCGGTATCGTCCTTTCTGAACATTCCCTCGCCCGAGCAGGGAGCGTCCACGATGACCCTGTCGAAACAGCGGGGGAGCGCTTCGGCTATCGAATCGGGATGAGCGCACGTCACTGCTGCGTTCACAACGCCGAGGCGCTCGAGACTGCGCGCAAGCTGCTTTGATCTTGAAGGCACTATCTCGTTTGCAAGGAGAAATCCACAGCCTTTGAGCCTTGCGGCGATGCCGCCGGACTTGCCGCCGGGAGCAGCGCATAGATCGAGCACGCGCATGCCGGGTTCGATCCGAGCCGCTTCGATCACGCTCATTGCGGACGGCTCTTGAACGTAGAAAAGACCTGCGATATGATATGGATGCGAGCCGATGTGAGGAACGTCCTCAAGCAGGATCAGCCCCTCGTCAAGCGTGGAGGCCTGCTCGGGTTTCCACGGACAGAGCTCGGAAAACCGCTCCTTGCTTATCTTGAGCGTGTTTATGCGCAGGCCGCGCACAGGCGGCAGCTCGTATGCGGAGATAAAATCATCGTACTCAGTGCCAAGCTGCGCCGCCATGCGTTTTCTGAAAGCTTCGGGAAGCGTTTTTGCCATTTTACAGTCCTTGTTAGATCAACCAAGCAGCTTTTCGGTGCTGTTCTCGGTGAACTGTGTCGTGTAGAGGTTGTAATAATAGCCGCGAAGCTTCAAAAGCTCCTTGTGAGTTCCGCTCTCGGTGATCTTTCCGCCGCGGATAACGAGTATCCTGTCCGCAGAGCGGATGGTGGAGAGCCTGTGTGCAACAATGAAGCTCGTGCGGTTCTTCAGCACCTCGCCGATAGCGCCCTGAATAAGCGCCTCGGTTTCGGTATCGATGGAGCTGGTCGCTTCATCGAGCACGAAAATACGCGGATCGGCAAGTATGACCCTTGCAAAGCTTATAAGCTGCTTCTGGCCCGTCGACAGCCTTGCGCCGCCCTCGCCGACCTCGGTATCATAGCCCTTGTCGAGCGCGGAGATGAATTCATCGGCGTGAACGAGTTTCGCCGCCGCAATAACCTCCTCGTCGCTTGCGTCCTTTCTGCCGTAGCGGATATTGTCCCTGATGCTGCCGGAGAAAAGATGGGGCGACTGCAGCACGTAGCCAAGGCGATCCTGCAGCCATAGCTGGCTCCTCTCGCGGTAATCGCGGCCGTCTATCAGTATCTCGCCGCTCGTGGGCTCATAGAACCTGCAAACGAGATTTACTATCGTGCTCTTGCCCGCGCCTGTTTCACCGACGAGCGCGATCGTTTCGCCCTGCCTGACCTTGAGATCGAAATCCTTGAGCACCTGCTCACCGCCCTTGTAGGCAAAAGAAACGTTCTTGAATTCGACCTCGCCGAAAAGCTCCTCCCAGTTCTCGCGCTTTGGGTCGAAGCAATCGCCGTACTTTGCAATGACCTCGGGCGTGTCGGTTATCTCGCAAGGGGTGTCGAGAAGCGAAATAACGCGCTCTGCGCTCGCCTGAGCGCTTTGCATCTCTGCGAATATACCGGCAAGCTGCTGCATGGGGTCGAAAAGGTTGGTAGTGTAGGAGATGAAAGCCGTCAGCGCGCCGAGCGTCATTGTTGCGCCGAAGATCGTGGGTGCGATAACGGTC
Organism: Clostridia bacterium; assembly: GCA_017523925.1. Lineage (GTDB taxonomy): Bacteria > Bacillota > Clostridia > Christensenellales > CAG-138 > PeH17. The sequence goes on along the minus strand of JAFWVQ010000067.1, from coordinate 5,406 downwards.
CTTCCGCCGGCATACAGCGCAATCGCGGTCGCGATCGAGCCGAGCGTCATAACTATCGGCGTGAAGATGCCGGAAAGTATGGCGGCTTTGATCGAAGCCTTCTTCATGCTGCGCGCTTCGCTCTTGAATTCATCGAAATTGCGCTCCTCGCGAACGAGCGTTTTGGTCGTAACAGCGCCCATTATGCCTTCGTTGAATGCACCCGTAATGCGCGAATTCTGCTTGCGCACTATGCGATGCTGAGCGAGTATCTTCCGCTGAAAGTAAACGCTGACAACGGCGAGCGGGGGAAGCACGATCAGCACGAGCAGACCGAGCTTCCAGTTCATCGAAAGCAGGAATATGATGCATCCGATTATAAAGCCGCCGGACCAAAAGATATCGGTGAGGCTCCATGCGATCATCTCGCTCAGGCGCGGGATATCGCCTACCATGCGCGCCATGATGTAACCGACCGCAGTTTTATCGTAATATGAGAACGAGAGCTCCTGCAGCTTTTTGAAGGCGTCCTCGCGAATGTCGAAGCTCATGTGCATCTCGAGCTGCCCGCAAAACAGGATGAACCCGACGATGGATGCGCCCTGGGCTACAACGAAAAGCAGATACACAAGTGCGAATGGAACTATATCGCCGATGCCGCTTTCGCCCTTGACGATGATCTTGTCTATCGCATACCTTGTAAGCTGCGGGTAAACAAGATCGATAAAGGCGGTAACGAGCATAAGCGCCACGCCGGCAGCAAATACGCGCTTGTGCCTTAGCGCATACTCAAGAAGCCTTTTCCAAAGCTTGAAATCTATTTTTTTATTAAACTCTTCCTCTTGAAGAGCGGTGGTCGTCAGCTCGTCCATCAGTTTGCCTCCTGTTCCGTTTTCATTTCGTCCTCAAGCAAGTTCTGGATATCGGCTATACGCTGATACAGACCGGGCGTTTTGAGAAGCTGCTCGTGAGTACCCTCCTGCACGAGCCTGCCGCCCTCGAGCACGAGGATCTTGTCCGCACGGCAGAGCGTTGTTATGCGGTGCGAGATGATGAAGGTCGTGCAGCCGTCGCGGCGCGATTGAAGCGCATCGCGGATGGCGGCGTCGGTCTCGGTATCCACAGCGCTCATCGAGTCGTCAAGGATGATGATCGGAGCCTTCTGCATCAACATTCTTGCGATGGCAACGCGCTGCTTCTGTCCGCCAGAGAGCGTAACACCCTTTTCGCCAACAACGGTATCATAGCCCTTGTCAAACGATTTGATGACCTCGTGGATCGAAGCCACGCTCGCTGCGTCATACACTTCGCCTTCATCAGCTTCGGGGCGGGTTATGCGGATATTCTCCATGATCGTTCTCGAGTAGAGGAAGGGCTCTTGGAGAACTAATCCGATGTTGCGCCTAAGATGGTGACGCTCGATATCGTTTATGTTAACGCCGTCGATCAGTATCTCGCCTTCGCGAACGGTATAGAGCCTTTGCAGCAGCTGCACAAGGCTCGATTTGCCGGAACCCGTTGAGCCGAGGAGCGCCACAGTCTCGCCGGGCTTTGCGGAGAAGCTGATATCCTTTAGCACGTCCTGTCCGTCCTCGTAGCCGAAGCCAACGCCGCGGAATTCAACTTTGCCGGTGATCTTGGGCTCGAGCGCGAGACCCGGCTCGGCCTCAACGGGGGCTTCGAGTATCTCATTCAGCCTTCCGAGCGAAACGCCAGCTTTTTCAAGATCGGCAAGGATGCGTCCGAGCTGGCGAACGGGCCAAACCAACATTGCGGTATAGCTCGAAAAAACGGTGAGCTCGCCAACGGAGATCTCTCCCTTGATAACGAAGTAAACACCGAAGCAGAGGCTGATCGCTATCTGGATAAAGCCGAACATATCGGAAACGCCCCAGAAGAACGCCATGAGGCTGTTGAGCTTGAGCGACTTTTTGCGGTAATCCTCATTCTTTACGGTGAAGGAATCGAGCTCGGAGCGCTGCTGCCCGAATGCGCGAACGACCCTAACGCCTGCGGTATTTTCCTGAATGGCCGCGCTCAAAACGCCCTCGGATTCGTCTGACAGCGCAAAATGCTTCTTAACGCCGCGGCAGTAGATGTATGCGGCGGCGGCAAGGACCGGCATCAGCATCACCGAGATCAGCGACAGCTTCGCGTTCATATTGAACATGATGTAGCCCGCAACTATGATCATGAACACGGTTCGAACTATCTCAAGAAGCTGATTCTGCACGAACCTGCGCACCGTGTCCACGTCCGAGGTGCAGCGCTGGATGATGTCGCCGCTTGAGATGTGTTTATGATAGTCGTAGGGAACGTTCGCAAGGTGGTCGTACAGGCGGGTACGCATATTGTACGCAAGCTGCTCAGCGCCGTAGGCAACTTGGCTCCTGCGAACGTAGTTTGCAAGCGCGTTAAGCGCGGTTGCAAGAATGAGCAGTATGCCCATGATGTAGAGGTTGTTGATAAGAAACTGCTTGCCGCCGAGATTATCTACAATACGCTCTATCCATGGCGCGATCACCATGCTGCCGCTGTATTCGGCCTCCGCATAATCCTTGAGCACGTAGTCGATGGTAAAGCCCGTGATAAGCGGAATAAAATATGCCGTAACTATCGCGGCGAATATGCCGAGGATGCCGAGAAGGAAATGATGCCTCGTGCCCCTGCTGAAATCGAGAGCAAGCGCACGAACTGCCTTCTTCTGCTTTCTTATCTCTTCCTTAGACGGCTTATTGCCCGTTTCGTTTTTGATATCCGTTTTGGTTTCCATAATCCATTTCTCTCTATCGGGTTTCCGGTGCGTTCTATCAGTTCGATCTTGACAGATCAATGAAATAAAAACGGACCGCAGATATGCCTGCGGCCCGAAAGCTCCAAATCGGCTTATGCTTAAACAAAAGCAAAAGCGGCGGACGAGGTCGCACGCGGGGAAGGGGTGTAAACACCGCCGAATACTTTGAGTGAGTTGATGCTGATGATCATTTTTGCGACCTCCTTTCCGTTTAAGATGCAGCTATTATATTAGAATTTCATGCGGATTTCAACCCGATTCGCTTGAAAAAGCGGATATATTTTCAGAGCCCCCGCTGCCGCGCTTGACATATTTGGCGGTCTGAATATAATACCAGTTATAGGAAATAATATTATCGTGCGGGAATTTGGCCTTTTATCGGCCCGGTCCCAAACGAATCACTCAAGGAGGAAAGGTTATGAAACTCAAACCCTTATTTGACAGAGTAGTTATCAAGAGCTGCGAGGCGGAGGAGACCACCAAGAGCGGACTCATCCTCACCGGCAACGCGAAGGAAAAGCCCCAGATGGCGGAGGTCGTTGAGGTTGGCCCCGGCGGCATGGTCGACGGCAAGGAGGTCAAGATGACCGTCAAGCCCGGCGATAAGGTCATCTATTCCAAGTACGCAGGCAACGAGGTCAAGCTTGACGGCGTTGAATACATCATCGTTCGTCAGAGCGACATCCTCGCGATCGTTGAATAACACTCTCTTTATATCAATCGAATCGAAAGGAAGTAATTTATTATGGCAAAGCAGATAAAGCACGGCGAGGACGCACGCCGCAGTCTTGAAAACGGTCTCAACACCCTTGCAAATACCGTCAAGATCACCCTCGGCCCCAAGGGCTGCAACGTGGTTCTTGAAAAGAAATACGGCGCTCCTCTGATCACCAACGACGGCGTTACCATCGCCAAGGAGATCGAGCTTGAGGATCCCTTCGAGAATATGGGCGCTCAGCTCGTTCGCGAGGTTGCCGCCAAGACCAACGACGTTGCGGGCGACGGCACTACCACCGCGACCCTTCTTGCTCAGGCGATCGTTCGCGAGGGCATGAAGAACGTCGCCGCAGGCGCGAACCCCATGGTTCTTCGCCGCGGCATCGAGGCGGCCGTTGAGGAGGCTGTTGAAGGGCTCAAGGCCATGAGCAAGAAGGTCTCCGGCAAGCAGGAGATCGCGCAGGTCGCAGCAATTTCCGCCGGCGACGAGAAGGTCGGCACCCTTATCTCCGATGCGATGGAGAAGGTCGGAAACGACGGCGTTATCACCATCGAAGAGGGCAAGAGCATGAAGACCGAGCTCAACGTGGTCGAGGGCATGCAGTTCGATCGCGGTTATGCTTCCGCATACATGGTAACAGATCCCGACAAGATGGAGGCGGTTCTTGAAAATCCGTACATCCTCATCACCGAGAAGAAGATCAGCAATATCCAGGAGATCCTGCCCGTTCTCGAGCCCATCGCTCAGCAGGGCAAGAAGCTGCTCATCATCGCAGAGGACGTTGAGGGCGATGCGCTTGCGACCCTCGTTGTGAACAAGCTTCGCGGCATCTTCACCTGCGTTGCGGTCAAGGCTCCCGGCTTTGGCGACAGGCGCAAGGAGATGCTGAAGGATATCGCGATCCTCACCGGCGGTCAGGTCATCTCCGAGGAGCTCGGCATGGATCTCAAGGAGACCACGCTCGATATGCTCGGCACCGCTCGCCAGGTTCGCGTTGACAAGGAAAACACCACCATCGTCGAGGGCGCAGACAAGAAGGCGGACGTGGATGCGCGCGTTAAGCAGATCCGCGCTCAGATCGCCGAGACCACCAGCGAGTATGATAAGGAAAAGCTCATGGAGCGCCTTGCAAAGCTCGCGGGCGGCGTTGCGGTGATTGCAGTCGGTGCAGCCACCGAGCCCGAGATGAAGGAGATCAAGATGCGCATTGAGGACGCTCTGAACGCCACCCGTGCGGCCGTTGAAGAGGGCATCGTTCCCGGCGGCGGAATCGCGCTTGTGAACGTTATCGACAAGGTCGCCAAGCTCGAGAAGAAGGCCGAGGGCGATTATCGCACCGGCATTCAGATCGTGGTTCGCGCGCTTGAGGAGCCCCTTCGCCAGATCGCTGTGAATGCGGGTCTTGAGGGCAGCGTTATCGTTGCGAACGTCCGCTCCGCTAAGAAGGCTGGTTACGGCTACGACGCAGCGAAGAACGAGTACGGCATGATGGTCGACAAGGGCATCATCGACCCCACCAAGGTCACCAGGTGCGCCCTTCAGAACGCGGCTTCCGTTGCGGCGATGGTTCTCACCACCGAGAGCATCGTTTGCGACATCCCGAAGCCCGAAGCCCCCGATCCCGGCATGGGCGGCGGCGCAGGCATGTATTGATGAACGCCTGAAACAACTTAAACTGTTGCGGAGCCGTCCGAACGGGCGGCTCCGAAAGCTTTTTAAGAAAAGTTAAGAATAGTTACGAAAAAGTTTAAGAAATAAGTTAAAGAAAAGAATACGGGGGAACTACCATGAAGGTTCGCAATTTACTCGGCGAAAGATTTAAGGAGCGCGCATACGATATCGAAAGCCAGAATCTAATGACGCGCGGCGGCTATATGAAGCAGGTCGGCAACGGCATCTATTCGCTGTTCACGCC
>JAFWVQ010000066.1 GCA_017523925.1 Clostridia bacterium | reverse complement strand
TTTCCATAATAAATCTCCCTTCTTTATTTCAAACAAGTATTCTCCATCAGTTCGCTGCGCCGGCAGGTGCGGGCGTATTGCCGTTTAATTTTGCTTTGCAAACCGTGCAGCGCGTTCCAAGAGCATTTGGAACATGGGCTTCGAGCTTATATCCTCCGCATAAGCTGCATGAGAGCTTGTGGTAGATGCTGCTGTATTGGGAAGCCTTGTACGAATGCGGTTCATAGCTGCTGTACGAACACTTTCCGCAAACGACTTTATGCTTCTGCGAGTTATAATTTGAATAAAGCTTTGTATGGTCGACATAATAGGTATAGGAGCACTTAGTGCATACCCGTTTGTGCTGACTCGAGTTGTGATTCAGCGTTCGCATATCATGGTTTTCATAAGTTGTGGACGAGCACAAATCACAAACAATTGCATGGCGGTAAGTATCAGTGGATTGATACCTTGTTGAGTGATTCTGCTTGAACAAAAAGTAATACGTGTCGGAATCATAACCGACTATTGACTCGTAATAATTATGATTGGTCGGATTAGTGAATTTAACCTTTTCGCTCGTCCATGCCGTATTGCTCCATGATTCGTGCTTATACATAAGAATATCAGAGTCACCGGGTTTGTGCAGCCAAATTGGTTTGTTTGTACTGTAAAACCCGGCAAATTTCATAAAATGATAATCCACGACAGCACCCTGTTTTCCAATTCTTAAACATATTAGGGATCTTCCGCCGACTGAAGTTAGATTGGGCATATACTTGGATCTAAAGACGCAGTTATAACCGAGCTGCCTTAGATCATCGAAAACGAGATTAGCAATTCCGTCCAAGTTTTGCGTGTCAAGGTAGTTCGAACATTCGGAAAAAAGGTGATCAGAAATTATGCCTGGAGTACTGAATGCATTAATTCCAAGGGCATAACCGTAGCAGTTCTGATTAGCACTGCCCGCATAATAAAAAGTACTCAAAACTAATCTGTTGCAATTATACGATCCGGCATTGCAGCTGCATAAACCCCTATCCGAGGTGCTCAAAGATGGCTCATAATCAACTGCATATCCATGCACATGCATTTCGTTTACATTAGTACAAACATGATTATCACATTTGTAGCTTAGATGATCGCAAAACCTTTCATAATCGCTGACCCCGATTGAACCATCGTGCGCGTTTTGCGAAGTGTCGCTCTTTGATTGAGCAAAACTTGCATTGTGACCAATTAGCATCATGAACACGGCAAGGCTGATTGCGAATACTCTTTGCATTTGATCCCTCCTAGATATCAATCATTTTAGAATAGTATACCAAACCAAATGCCGCGTGTCAACGAAACATGAAAAATATATGGGCAGACTTTTACGCAATCTCAAATACCGCTGTGAAGCTCGTTCCGCCCGCTTCGCTGCTTTTGACCGCGATATCCGCGCCTATTAGCTCCGCGCGCTTTTTCAGTATCGGAAGCCCGAGCCCGTGGCCGCCCTCGGTGCGCGCCTTGTCGCCCCGATAGAAGCGCTCGAAGATATGCGCAAGATCGCTCTCGGCGATGAAGCTGCCTTGATTGTGAACGGTGAGATGCGCCTTTTTGCGCGATCGAACGAGCGTTATATCCACCCTGCCGCCCTCGGGCTCGTATTTTATCGCGTTGTCGATGAGCCCGCCGATGATCTGCTCGATCAGCGTGGCTTCGCCGAGCACCGTTATGCCCTCGGGGATATCGGCTTCGAGCGCAACGCCCTTGTCGTAGGCGAGGGATTCAAGCTGGAGTATGCATTTTTCAGCCGCCTGCGAAAGCTCCACCGGCTGCTTTTCGGGCGCTTTGACCGATTCAAGCGAGGAAAGCTCGAGCATGCTGTTCACAAGCTCCATCATGTTCTTCGCCGCCGCATCGGTGCTGTCCACCCATTGAAGTTGCTCGGAAACCGTCGAATCGGCGTTTTCGCGCAGTATGCTGTTGTTTGCAAGCACCACCGTGACGGGGGTCTTGAGATCGTGCGAGATATCGGCAACGAACTGCCGTTCCATCTCCACGGCCTCCTCCATCGGCTTCACCGCGATCTTGGATAGATAGCGGCTCACGAAATAGAAAAGCAGCATCGACGCCGCGAACACGCCCAGAAGGATCAGCGCGTTGTTCGCCGTGCGCGAAAGGATGAACGAGGTGTCCGCAAGCGCGATCTTGTAGTTTGAACCGTTCAGGCATTCATAGCGGTAGATGAGGTTGTATTTTCGAAGCGTTCCGTAGTTTTCCTTCAGCGTTACTATCTCGCGCACCGCGGCGTGGATCGTTTCCGCATCGGCATTAAGCTCGCTGTTCAAAAGCACGAGCTCGTCCTTCTCCGAATTGTAAAAAACGGTCTCCACGCCCTCCGCGTCAAAGCGCGCGCGATCGCGGCCGCGTGGGTCGGTCTGCCCGCCCTGGTCGGGGGGCTGCATGCTTCCGGGCTCGCCGCCCGGAAAAGCGCCCGGATCCGGCGCGGCGGGGGGACGCATACCGGCGTTGCGCTCGTTCCAGGGCTCGATAACGAGGCGCATCGTGTTTTCAAGCTCCCGTTTCGCGTTTCTGTGCATGAAAATGCCGAGCAAAACGAAAACGATCAGCAGGATTATGCCGATCAGCGCCATTGTGAAGGCGACGAAGCGCCTGCGGTATGCGTTCATTCACCCACCTCCAAACGGTAGCCGATCTTCTGAATCTTCTTGATAGTGACCTTCGATTTAAGATATTTGAGCTTCTTTCTGATGAAGGAGATATACACCTCCGCGTTGTTGTCCGTGGCTTCGGAATCCATGCCCCAGGCGTTAATGATGAGCGTTTCGGTCGGAACGGTCATGGTGGGGTTCGCAAGGAAGGTGCGCAGAACCTCGAATTCCTTGTGGCTGAGCCGAACGGAGGCCTCACCGCAGCTTAAAAGCGCCGAGTCGAGATCCAGCGTCAGATCGGAGTATTTGACCTCGCTCACCATCACCTCGCCGCGCCTTCTCGTGAGCGCTCCGACCCGCGCAAGCAGCTCCTCGGTGTCGAAGGGCTTGGTCATATAGTCGTCCGCACCCTTGTTGAGCCCCGTCACCTTGTCGGCGGTGGTGGTTCGGGCGGTCAGCATCAGTATGGGCGTGCTCACCCCGTCCTTCCTTAAAATGCGCACCACCTCGAAGCCGTCGAGCTTGGGCAGCATCACGTCGAGAATGACGAGATTGTATTCCATGCCCTTGGCGTAGTCGATCGCGGAGAGCCCGTCGTGAACGGCGTCCACAAAATAGCCGCGCTGCTCCAGTATTTTCTTTATCGCCTTCGCAAGCGAAAGCTCATCCTCAACCACAAGAATCTGCATTTTTTATCCTTTCCGAACGAAACGGATGCCCGGGGGCGGTTCCTTCATGATTATTATACCACACAGTATAGCCGAAAAGCTGAAAACAAACTTAAAAAATATTTTTGTGCATTTAAAACTTTTTTAAGCTTTATCCATATAATAGGGGCCAAGGACGGAGGAAACGGTTCAAAGCCCCGCCCGAAAAAGAAAGGAATTCAGTGTTTTAAGGAGGAAAACGAAATGAAACCGACGGAAATTTTCAGAAAAGCTCTTGCGGCCGTGCTCGCGTTCATGCTCGCGGCGGTGCCGTTCATCTATCTTAAGGCGAATGCGGAGGACGGTTCGGCGGCCGATATGAGCGGCGCAAGCGTATTCACCTTCACCGAGGAGGGCATCGAGGCCACGCCCGGCAGCTATTCGGGCTATACCGTTGAAGCAAACGAGGTCAAGATCGAGGCGGCTGGCACCTACGTGCTGCGCGGCGAAAGCGCGAATGCCTCGGTCAAGGTCAAGAAGGAGACCAAGGGCGTGGTGCTCGTGCTGGACGGGCTCACGCTGACGAGCGAGGCCACGGCGCCGATCGTCTGCGCCAAGAGCACCGAGGTAACGATCTTGGTTTCGGCCGGCACCGTGAACACCCTTTCGGACACCGAGCTGAACAACGACGAGACCCACGCGGATAATCTGAACGCGGAGAACGCGGTCATCAAATGCAAGGACGGCTCAAACGTTGTGATCTGCGGCGAGGGCACGCTGAATATCATCGCAAACGGCAAAAACGGCATCAAGGGCGGTCTGAGCACCGAGACCGAGGGCGAATCGAGCCTGACGGTGCTGGAGCTGACGCTGAATATCAAGGCAAACGTCAACGACGCGCTTAAAGCTGACACCCTTTTGAACGTTGAGAGCGGCAATATCACGATCGAGGCCGCCGACGACGCGATCAAGAGCGACTATACTCTGAACATCGGCACCGAGAACGGCGCAGGGCCGAATATCAACATCGTTTCGAGCAGTGAGGGCATCGAGGCGGCGACGCTGAACGTGTATTCCGGTAATATTACCGTAAATTCCACCGACGACGGCATAAACGCCGCGAACAGCGACCTTACCGGCTACCGCTTCGAATGCAATTTCTACGGCGGCAGGGTGGTCATCAACACCGCCGCGGGCGACGGCATCGACTCCAACGGCAGCATCAGCTTCGCGGGCGGCGAGGTGGAGGTCTACTCGAGCACCAAGAGCGACAATTCCCCCTTTGACGCGGACGGCGGCATCAGCCTCACGGGCGGCACGCTGTTTGGCATCGGAATGCCCGGCATGGGCAGCCTTCCCTCGAGCGTTGAGCAAAACTACGTTTACTTCGGCTCGGGCGGCATGGGCTTCGGCGGACGCGGCGGCATGGGCGGCATGGGCGGCATGGGCGGTATGGGCGGCTTCCCCGGCGGCAGCGGCATGCAGCCCCCGACGGACGCAAACGGAAACACGATGCAGCCCCCGACGGACGCAAACGGAAACACGATGCAGCCCCCGACGGACGCAAACGGAAACGCGATCCAGCCTCCGACCGGCGAAGGCATGACCCCGCCGGAGCTTCCCGAGGGCAGCGCATCGGACGCAGGCAGCGTACCTGATGCAAGCACCGCACCGGACGCGGGCAGCGGCGCAGCGCAGCAGCGCCCCGGCAGGAACGGCGGCGGCTTCCCGGGTCAGGGCGGCTTCGCAGGGCAGGGCGCAGGCGCGGTGAGCATCGGCGAGGGCGACACGGTTTCGATAGTCGATTCAAGCGGAAACACCGTGTACTCCGCAGCGGCAAAGCGCAGCGCGAGCTTCGTATTCCTCAGCACCGCCGAGCTGGTCGCGGGGGAGACCTACTCCCTCGTTGTGAACGGCAGTGAGATCGCCGCCGCTCAGGCGGGCAGCGAGGCCTCGGGCATGGGCGGCTTCGGCGGCAAGGGCTTTGGCTTCGGCGGCAGGGGCGAGGGCGTGAACGGCGGCTCCGTGACCGACCCCGGCACCACGGCCGAAGCGGGCTCCGATACCGCAGCGGACCCGAATAACGGCGCAGACTCCGGCGAATCGGCGAACGAGGGCGGCACGAACGCCGCGACCTCGATGCGCGGCTCGGCGGGCGGGGCAAGCGGCTCCGACACCTTCACGCGCATCATCGTGATCGTGCTTGCTGCGGCGGCGCTGATCGGTATCGGCTGCACCGCGGCGCTTGTGACGATCAACGCAAGGAACCGCAAAAAGCTTGCCGCCTACGAAAAGGAGGGGTGCAAGTAATGCGGATGAGAACGAGGAATGCGAGAATCCGGCAGGCGCGAACGCAGGCAAGGATAAGGCGGGCGAGAACGCGGTCCCGAATGGGGCGAAACAAAGGAACCGTGAATAACACGGGCGCGAATAACGCAAAATATCAAGGGATTTCTTCATAAACACCTTCTATCATTCCATGGCAAGGGAGCCGGCGGCGCCGGCTCCCTTGCATTTTGCAGCCGGGTGTGAAGGCAGCAAAAGGCGCGGCGGCAGGAACCGAAAAAGGCACCTCGTCGAAGCGAGATGCCTTGAGCTTGCGCTTGCGTGCGCTTTATCAGTGTGTCGAATAAACGATAAGCTTGTCCTGCGCCTCAAGCTTGATCATATCACGCATATTGTGCGCGCCGAAAAGCATGACCTTGCCGCCGGGCTTAACACAGCCGAGCACCATGGTGGGGAAGACCATATCTTGCGGCAGCTCCGAATCGATCGATGCATACCAGACCGCGCGAACGAGCTCGGAAACGGTGCATTCATCGGGAAGCTCCTCGAAGAAATCGCCAACCTTCTTGGCATATACTTCCTTGCTCTCGTAGCCAGCCGTCCGAGCGACATCGTAGGTCAGAATATCGGTATAGAAGTCGAAAATGGCTTCCTTCTCGCCGATCTGCGTTATCATCTTGCTGATGTATCTGTTGCTGATAACGATGTTGCTGATGTTGTAGCTGCGGATAACGTCGTGATGCTTGGGGTCGATGATCTCGATGATTATATCGATGCTCTCGGGATCGAATGCATCGTTCTGCTTCCTACTGTTTATGATATCCTGAACGTAAACGAGGTTTGCAAGTGCATTTGAATCGATCTCGTCATTGGGTGCGTTATCGTCCGAGAGGATGAGCACGCTGGTGTCATTTTCATTGGAATCCACGAATCGCTCGATGGTGCTGCAGATAAGCTCCCTGTCGTAGATCGTTGCGGCGACAGTTTCGAAAACGAATGGATATTCTCTGTAATGACCGTGCTTTTCAAGGGATTCGGCATCATCGATAACGAGGATGTTCAGCACCTCCATATTGGGGTCATTGCTCTGCCATTCACCAACGAAAGAGGCGAAGCCCTCCATGATGTATTTGCAGTTGCTGTTGTGCCCGAGGATGACAACGTTCTTGCTGGACATATGGAATCTGTGGTTGAGCTTAACGCGGTAGCCGGTGTCCGCAACGGTCGCCCTGGTGTCGATATCCCGCTGATCCTCGGCGGAATAGTAGAAGTGACCTTGCCTGGTGCCATCCTTCCGCGCCGCCATCGAGGTCAGCGGCAGGGCGTTTGGATGCGTTTCAAGATAGCTTGAGATGTATTCCACATCGTTCTCGCATTGGAAGTCCTTAACGCAGAAGGTGGCGCCCTTGTTTGAAAACAGCTCGCTGTATGCGTAGTTGAGCTCAGGCATGAGCGAGAACTGGGAGAGGATCTGGCCAAGTATCTGGTTTACGCGAACAGGCACGATATTGCATTTATTCCGCTGCTCGCTTTCGTCAGTATCGCCGACCTTGTAGCGGATGATACGCTCAACGAGATCATGCGTCCAGTCGTCGGTGATCTCAACGATGATCTTTTGATTGTCGTCCGAATACTCTGCGGCGGTTATGTCAGAAACCTGCATTAGGGTCTTAACTGTTTGCGCATTGCCGCGAGAGGCGGCCTTTATGCGGTCCAGATTCTCGAAGCGGCAGACGGAATTGTTGATATCGCTGCCGAGGATGACCACCGAGCGTGATCTTTCAAGCGAGATGTCATGAAGCTGTTTGGATGAGAACACATCACCTTCGCGAACGATCAAAGTGATGTTGTTTTTGAGTCTGTTCTTGAGAAAACGGTATTCGCTCCTGAGAAAGCCGAGACCCTTAAGATCCTTTCTCAAATCGGCGTTTTCCTTTGCAATCGTGTGTGCAATGCGCTCGTTGACCTCCTTTTGGATCTCTGCCTTGCGATCGTCAACGAGCACCACCACAACCTGCTTGCCGGGGCAGTACAATAGATCGTTCACGATCTCCGAAGCGCGTGTGTTCCAGTTGAGGATCACCAGATGCCCGGAGACCTTGAGCCTGCTTGTGCCGGAATTGGCATTGTCGATGTAGCTGGAGATGTAGTTGGTAACGTAACCAATTACGGCGCCCGTGAACAGGATCATGCCGAGCAGGATTATTACCATGCAGATTATGGCAATGGCAACGCCCGAAGCGCCGATGTCAGCAATTACGAACTGGATGCAGCCTGCGTCGAGGATCATGGTGACGGTGTAGTACGCCGCCTCCCAGAAGCTCATGCCTTCGGTGCCGGAAAGAGCGAGTCTGCTTATCAGAAACGCTGAGATGCTCCAGAATACGATGTTGATAAGCAGGATGAACAGCAACACGATCATGCGGGGATTCTTCGCCCGCTTGATGCTGAACCACTCCACGAGCTTGCTTTTCAATTCCTTGAGCTTTGGTTTCACCGGTTTTCCTCCTGAACGAAGTATTGATACGTGGACGGATTTGACCGTCAATCATCGTTAGACTTGTAGCTTTCGTCAACAAGGTCGTAAGACAGCAGGCAGTTATGCATCTTGGCAAGATCGTCCCTTGAGCTGCGCTCGTGTGAGCCGCTGTAAATGAAACCCTCGGCGCGCATATAGGCATTCCAACGGCGGTGCTCTATTGTTCGTATGCGGCAACGGTCACTCGGCTTCCTCGCGTCCGGCTCGAGCTCGATACCGGGCAGCTTGCAAAGCCGCTTCATCCTGCTGTGGATGACGCTTGCGATGGACGACATATAGTTGTATTCGTAGGTGTAGAAATTCTGCCTGTGCTTATCTGGATCCACGGCAGCACTGCCATTGTTCCACTTCGTGTGGAGCCTGAGTCCTTCCTCCTCAAGCTCGGAGGCGATCACGGCCTCAGAGGAGAAGCGCTTCGTGATATCACCCACGAAGCTGATATCGTATTGATTACCCCTGTAATCGGTAACTCCATCGAGCATCGCGCTTTCGTTTGGGTTGTCCAGCATGGGACAGATGATCGGCATAACGCCCATGCGCTTGAACTGAATTCGCAGATCGAAGGCAAGTCTGGTATTCAGCGCGTCATCACCGGTGTCAATAAAAACAAAGGTTGCGCTGCCGGCGGACTTCAGCGCTTCATAAAAGCTTGCAGCCTGGTAATCGCAATCGCCGGTGATTGCGATCAGATACTGCGCATCGTTATCATTGCTGAAATTGCCGTTGTGCTCATCGTCGAGCAGCTCGGGGCAGCGGGCGCGGAAACGGTCAAACGCGTTCTCGTTGCTGTCAAAAACGCGTACTTCAACACGGTAACCATCCATCTGGCAGAACCAAGGCAAGGCGCGCGCCATCTCGAAGCCGAAGCTGTTCATGCCGATAACGACGGCGCTGATGCGCTTTACGTGATCGAGCTCTGCTGCGCTTTCATAGATGAGACGGAAGCCGTCGCTGTACAGCAGATGGTAGATGAACGAGCGCGCCTCATTTATGCGGCGGATGCAGATCCTGCCCGGTTTGCCGTGCGCCACGAGAGCCTCAGATTTGGGCTCTGCGGAGAAAAAGTAGAGATCGGTGTGGCTGCGATCCTTGTAGGCTTCAAAAAGCTCATAAGCAGTGTCCACATTCCCGGATTCGTCATCACCGATCACAAAGATCTTGACGGGAGCTTTTTTGCTGTGAAAATTGAGACGCAGGGCGGAGATATCCTTATCAAAGCAGGCGGCTCCTATGGCGTTCGCGCGGTCGATCAGCTTTTGCTCGGATTCTTTGCTGCAGCCGGCGAAAACCATAAGCGGCTTTTTAGAGTCGGCCGTACCGGCGCGGCGCCTTCTGTTCTCCTCCTCAAAAACGCTCTCTGCAAGCACGATGGATCTTTCATTTAGATCGGAAAATAAATACATCGGCCTGAAAAACTTGAGGGAATACTTCTTTATCGCGTTGAAATTTTTGAAAAGCGAAAGCAAAAAACCGAAGGTCAGCATCGGGGCAGCAACGAACAGCAATGCTGCGAGTATGAAATATGGGATGCGCAGCCCGTCGGGGCAGGACCGGAGCCCTTCGGAAACGAAGGAAAGCTCGCCGTCGATAACGAATATGCGCAGCATATTGTGGACCGAAAGAAGGAACGTGCCGAATGGCCCTGTGCCGCTGTTTGCACTGCCGTAGATGGGGATGAATATCATGATTGCAGAAAGCAGTACGCCTGCAAAGATAATGTTCGTCGGCGTAAGGATCATTCCCTTTCGTGAACTGCGTTTATGCAGCGCGAATGCAAAAACAAGGGCTGCGACAAAGGTTAGCAGCGCCAAAACAAAGAAAATGAACCAAATCATTGAAAAACCTCCTTGCTGCGGATGAGCGGGACGGGAGAGTCGGGAGACAATGGGGGAAACGAAAGCAACCGTAGAAACGCCGGCATAAAGTGCAGCCGAGAGCTCTAAAGCCGAGTGCATGGGAAAAGAAAAAACGCAAGGTCGGGAGAAAACGCAAATCGCCGACCTCGACCGAGCACGGCATACGATCCATCAATGTGGATTGCAAACTCAAACTGTATAGGATTATAACACAACGAAACAGCTCGTGCAACAGGCTGAAAGAAAATCTGCCGAAAAAACGCGAAATCAGTAAAGCAAGAGGATAAGCGGGCAAGCGGATAAGTGAACAAGCGAAAAGGCTGCGCGGGCACGAAAAAAACGAAGCCCCTTTTGCGGGGCCTCGCTTCAGTTTTCATTCGATCCGGGCTTAACAGCCGAAGCGGGTGTGGTTACGCCTTGCAGCCGAAGCGGGGGTGATTACGCCTTGCAGCCGCAGCCGCAGCCGTCGCCGTGGTCGTCGCCGCATTCGTCGCAGTCGCAATCGTCCTCGGCGAAGAGCTGCTCGACCACCGCAATAAGCTCGTCCATCTCCTCATCAGCGGGGGAGATGAATTCCTCGGTGTCGGCCTCCTCGTCGGTGACTACCTGCATGATGAACATCTCGACCTCATGCTCGCAGTCGCACGCTTCGTCCTCGCAGCCGCAATCCTCTTCGGGCGCGATAAGCACGGCGTATTTCTTGTCGTTGTGGGAAAAATACTCAATAACGTCGAGCTCGAACTCGTTGCCGTCGTCATCGGTGAATACTACAAAATCTCTTTCTTCGTCCATTGTTGTGCACTCCTTTATTTTATGGGTAAGATTTACCTAATGCATTTTACATCAAATCGAGCGTAAATGCAACCGTTTTTTATGCAAGATCAATCAGAAAAATACCAATTTTTGATGCCGCGCAGCAGCAGGGGCTCGCGAAGCGCCGTTACGCCGCGCAGTTTAGCTGTTGAAACCACGCTGTTCAGCCTGAAATAGAGCACCATGAAGGGAAGTCGGCGGGTGAAGGCGGTCTCGAGTGAGCGGAACGCCTCGCGCAGGCTCTCCTCATCCACGGCCGAGCGGATCGCCCTGAGCTCCTCAACGAACATAACGCCGGAGGACCTGCCGAAATTGTTTGCGCCTTCGGTGGAAAGATACGGCGAAAGATCGTTCGATAACGAAAGATTGAAGCCAACGAGCGCCAGATCCCAGTCCATCCCGTCGAGCAGCTTCAAGAACTCGCTCTCGCTCTCGCCGTAGCCGTGCGGCGCGATCACCACGTCCGCCTTCATGCCGAAGCTCTCGAGCTGGGAGGCGATGAGCGCGGCGGCGTCCGAGCGGGTGGTGTTGTCCGTGGTGCCGCTGACGAGCACGGTCAGCTCGAGCGGGCTTCCGCCGTAGAGCATACGCCCCTCGTCGTCCATCGTGCAGCCGGCTTTTTCAAACAGCGCTGCGGCCTCGGCGGGGTCGTGGCCGATGAGGCTGCCGCCCGTATAGAGCCAGGAATCCGGCGGGATCGGCACGTCGCAGGCGCGGGCGCGGTTCATGTAAACGTTGGATATGATGGGTCCCCTGTTGATCGCGCGGGAAACGGCCAGGCGGAAATCGGCGTCCATGGTCGGGTGGCGGCGGTGGTTGAAGAGCAGCGTTTCCATGCCCTGCGTCATGTGATCGCGCACGATCGTAACGCCGTTTTCACCGAATTTGCCTGCGGAAAGCTGCGCCGTCGGCACGAAGTCGAGCTGCCCCGCCGAATAAGAGGCGAGCGCGGTGTCGTTGCTCGAGCGCGCCAAAAATTCGATCGCGGAGATGTAGGGCGTGCGGTCCCACCAGTCGGAATTCGCGCGAAGCAGGATGCGTTCGTCGTCATACATGCTGACGCGATACGGTCCCGTGCCGTTGAAAACGGAGCCGTCCGCACGTCTTATCGGAAAATCGAGCGCGTAGAGCGCCATGAAGCCATTGCTGTGCATCGAAACGCGCACGGTCTGCTCATCCACCTTCACGATGTTCTCCACGATGAAAAGCGTTTTGGAATAATACCCGTCCGTCCCGAGCTTCTTCAAACTGTTGAAAGAATACACAACGTCGTCCGCGCAGAGCTTTTCGCCGCTGTGGAAAACGGCGCTTTCGCGCAGGCTGATGAGCCAACTGTACTCCTCGCCCGCAAAGCGGCTCCACTTGGCGGCAAGGCTCGGAACGAGCTCGTTTGCTTCGTTTATCGCGATCAGCGGCTCGTACACGAGCGAGTAGAGCGCGAGCGCCTCCTCGGTGTCCACTATCAGCGGATCGTAGGAAGGATTGCCAACGGAAAGATTCTCGGGCATAGCCATGCGGAGCATGCCGCCGGATGCGGGCGCCTGCGTGGATATCGGGATCGGGGTGGGTGTTTGCGCGGAGCCGCCATCGCCGTTCGGCGCTGCGTCATTCGCGCAGGATGCAAATTGAAATACGAAAAAAGCAAGCGCAAGGAGGCAGCACAGGCAGCGCACGATGCGCAGCGAGGCCGGCCTGCCCTCAGCCGCGCTGCTGCCGGTATTTTTCATAGGATTCAAGCACCTTGTGAACATAGTTCCTCGTTTCATTAAAGGGTATCTCAAGCGTTTTGCCTGTGCCGCCCCCGCTGCTTTCAAGCCAGCTGTCCACGTTGCCTGCGCCCGCGTTGTAGGCGGCGACCGCAAGCTCAAGATCGTTTTCATAGTATTCGAGCAGATACGAGAGCAGATAGCAGCCCATGTCGATATTGTATGCCGGCTCAAGGATGCGGCTGCTGTCGTAGCTGAACCCCCTGCGCCAGGCGATCCACTCGGCGGTCACGGGCATGATCTGCATCAGCCCCATCGCGCCGGAGCGCGAGACCACGTCGGTCTCGAAGCTGCTTTCGGTGCGTATCACGGCGAAAACCAGGTCCGGATCCAGCCCGTACTCGCCGCTTGAAGTGAGCACCTCGTGCTCAAAATGCCGAGGGTAGGTGAGCTTCGCGCCGATTTTCGAAACGGACGCGATGCCGGCGGCAAGCAGGATGACGGCCGCCGCCGAGATGAGCACGGCGAGGGGCGAGACCCTGTTTTTATTCGTTTTTTTCTTGCTTTTAGCTGTTTTAGCCATTGTGGATACCGATAGTTTCGCGCACGACGGTCAATCGTCCATGCTGCTCGGAAGATAGCTGTCGAGCTCGTTTTCACATTCGTCCGAAGGCGAAGACGAAGGAGCTGTTGAAGAGGAAGGGGAAGGCGAAGGGGAAGGGGGAACGGCGGGAAGCGAAACGCCGATGCTGCCGAGCGCCGAAGCCAGCGCGAACACCAGCTCGCACGGCGTGCCGTTGTTCTTGATCACCGCGTCCGAAAGCGCCGCCTTTTCCTCCTGCGGCATCTGACGCGCGATACGGGAGGCAGCCTCCTCGCGGCTCAGTCCATCGCGCAGCATGATGCGCGTATAGCGCGTTTCTTCGTCCGCTGTTACGCATAAAACCTTCTCCAAGAAGCGCTCGAAGCCCGTTTCGAACAGCAGCGGCACGTCGAAAACGATGTGCTCCTGCCCGTTCGCCTCCGCCTCGGCGGCTTCATCGAGCATCGCCTTGAAAACATGCGGATGCACGATCGAATTCAGCCTTTCCGTGCTTTCCTTTGAAGCGAAGGCGGCCTTTGCAAGCGCCTTCCTGTCAATAAGCCCGTTTTCATCGAGAACGGCTTCGCCGAAGGCGGCTTTAAGCTCCGCGATCACCTTGGGAAAGCCGAGCGCGGCATGCGCGGTCTTATCCGCGTCTACGATATAAAAGCCGCTGCGGCGAAGGATGGCGGAAACAGAAGATTTTCCCGCCGCCATGCTGCCTGTCAGACCTATTCTCATGGGCGAAACCTCCGAAGATGCAAGAAGTTTTATTATTTCGTATCGAACCAGCTATGTCCGCACTCCACGTCCGCGCGAAGCGGCACGGAGAGTTTCGCCACATTCGTCATGCACTCGGCTAAAAGCGCCTTAACGCGCTCGAGCTCCGCTTCGGGCGTGTCGATTATCAGCTCGTCGTGTATCTGGAGCACGAGCTTTGCCCGCAGGCCCTCGTCAAGAAGCCTCTTATGCACGGCGACCATCGCCGCCTTGATTATGTCCGCCGCGGTGCCCTGTATGGGCATATTCATCGCAACGCGCTCGCCGAAGGAGCGGGTGTTGAAATTGCTCGATTTGAGCTCGGGCAGCTCGCGCCTGCGGTTGAAGAGGGTGACGGCGTAGCCGCGCTCCTTTCCGCGCTCCACGGAGGAATGCATGTATTCGCGAACGCCGCTGCAGCGCTCGAGGTATTTTTCTATGTACGAAGCCGCTTTTTTCTGCGGTATCCCGAGCTGCTCCGAGAGCCCGAACGCGCTTATGCCGTACACTATGCCGAAGTTTACCGCCTTCGCGCTCGAGCGCATCTCGCGGGTGACCTCATCTATCGAAACGCCGAATATCTCCGAGGCGGTGCGGGCGTGGATGTCCTCCCCGCCGTTGAATGCAGAGATAAAGGTCGGATCGCCGCTGATATGCGCCAGCACGCGCAGCTCGATCTGCGAATAATCCGCGCCGACGAGCTCATTCCCCTCGCTTGCCACGAAAGCCCTGCGTATCTGCCGCCCGAGCTCGGTGCGAACGGGGATATTCTGCAGATTCGGCTCGGTTGAGGATATGCGCCCCGTTGCGGTAACGGTTTGGTTGAAGGTGGTGTGGATGCGGCCGTCCGAGCCCGTTTTTTCAAGCATCGCATCGATAAAGGTCGATTTCAGCTTGGTTAGGAAGCGGTATTCGGTAACCGCGCCCACTATCGGACGCAGGGGCTTCAATGCCTCGAGCACGTCGCTGTCCGTCGAATAGCCGGTCTTTGTCTTTTTCTTCGGAGGCAGGCCGAGCTTTTCAAATAAAATTTGCCCGAGCTGCTTGGTGGAGAGGATGTTGAAGCTTTCGCCCGCAAGCTCGAAGATCTCCTCGGCAAGCGCGTTTATGCGCTTCTCCATCTCGCTTCCAAGCTCCGTCAGCACGGCCTTATCTATCGGGAAACCCGTTTTTTCCATGTCGAAGAGCACGCCCGCGAGCGGCAGCTCGATATCCGAAAAGAGCTTCAGCATCTCGTTTTCCCGAAGCTTTTCGAGCATACGCGAGCGCAGGATCGCAAGCGCGGCGGGCGCGGGGATATGCGAAAGTCCGCTTTCGGAAACGAGCGTTATCGTGTCCTTGGCGGGGTGGAGCGCGTTCAAAAGATAGTCCGCGATCATCGCATCGAACTCAAGCCCCGAAAGCGCCGAGCCGTAGCCGTGAAGCAGCCACATAAGGCGCTTTGCATCGAAAACGATCTTAAAAACGCGCTCGTTTTCGAGTAGCGGCTTGAGCGCGGCTATCACCTCGCCAGGCTCAAAGCCCGGATCGAGCAGCGTTCCGCCGAGATTCAGCGAATAGCAGGGAAGGGGCTTTTCCTTGGAAGCGGCTTGCAGCTCCTTTTCATCAAAGCCCGCAAAGCATACCGAGGCCTCTGCGATATCGAAGGCGAAAAAGCCTTTATTCATAAGGCTTTTGATTGCGCCTTCAAGCTGCGCCGGATTGGTCAAAGCTATGCTTTCAAAAGCGGCGGCATCTATCGCCTCATCGGATTTAAGCGAGAAGCCCTCGTTTTCCTCAGCGCCCGAAAGCTCGCGCACGCGCTTTAGCACGGCGCGAAGCTCCAGCTCGGTCAGCTCGCCTATCGCGTTCTTCATATTCGCGGGATCGAAGCGGCAGCTTTCGAGCGTTTCCGCTACGGGCGCGTTCGTGTCGATCGTGCCGAGCCTTTGGCTAAGCTCCGCGCTCTCCCTGCCGCCGAGCAGCTTTTCACGAAGAGCACCCTTCTCCAATTCCGCGCTGTCGAGCACCGAGGCGAGGCTGCCGTATTTTTCAAGCAGCTTTAAGGCGGTCTTTTCGCCGATGCCCTTTATACCCGGCAGATTGTCCGAGCTGTCGCCCATCAAGCCCTTGAGATCGACCATTCGCGCGGGTTCGAGGCCGTAATCCTCAAAAAGCTTGTTTTTATCGTATTCGATCGTTTCCGTTATGCCTTTTTTTGTCATCAGAACGTGAACGCTGTCCGTAATTAGCTGCAAAGCGTCCCTATCGCCCGTAACCAGAAGGGACTCAACGCCCGCTTCTTGCGCTCTGCGCGAAAAGGTGCCGAGAATGTCGTCCGCTTCGTAGCGTTCGCATTCGATCACGGCAATGCCCATCTTTTTAAGCAGCTCGCGCAGCATCGGGAACTGCTCGCGCAGCTCAACAGGCGTTTCGCGCCTTCCCGCCTTGTACTCGGTATACTGCTCGTGGCGGAAGGTGGGTGTACTCATATCAAAAGCCGCAAGCAGGTAATCGGGCTTGAGCTCGATAAGCTTCATCAGCATCGAAAGAAAGCCGTGCAGCGCTCCCGTGGGCGTTCCCTTTCTATTGGTCATATTCGGCAGAGCGTAGAACGCCCTGAACATAAGCGAGTTGCCGTCTATCGCGATAAGCTTCATTTAAAACTCCTTTTTGCGCACGGTTTTTCGGGGGAAACGGCGTTCACCGATCCGAAAAAAGCCGCACGAAATACATCTATTCTTCCAACTTAATATTATACCATTAAAAGGGCGGTTTAACAATGATTCGCGGCGGAAATTCAAAGATAAGCCGTAGCAAAAATGCAAAAAACAAGTCCGAAGTCGATTTAAACTTCGGACTTGTTCGTTGATCGGCTGCATTATGCGGTCGGTCGTCCGCCGCAGTGCTTGCAAACATGGTTGGCATTATAGGTGCAGCGAACCTTATGCATTACTGATGGTCCGTTGCAGTCTTTGCACTTCGTTGTGTGATAACAAACACCGCCGATAGCACCTAAATACTGATAGCCTCCGGTCCATGTATGGGTTTGATGACCAATGCCGGTTATGGTTTTGGCGGCATAATACTCGTGCTTAGTGGGATTTGTTGCGGTTCTGGTTTCGCTGTAATACATCAGTTTATTATTGTTATTTGAAGCATAAAGATCTCTTAGCCCTAAAACGTGACCGAATTCATGGGCAACCGTTACTTCGGTTATTGTAAATCTATAATTAAGATCAATCCTCCATGACGTGATATGTCCTGCTGGATTGATATAGTTAGGTGTAAACATCGCAGCCCAAGGAGCACTTTGATTAGTCAATGCATATATCATTCCATTGGGAGGAGTGGTATAAAGCCGTTCAAACTGAAAGCCCATAGTGCTCCGCCATTTACCTGCAGCGGCTCCTATTTTTTTCTGCATCTCCGGCAGGATTTTCTCATATGTATCGCCAATGGGAAGCGGCTCGTAAATCCAATATGAGGAATAATACCCATTAGAGTGGCAGCTTTCACTTATACTCCATCCGGTTTTCTCCCCGCCTAAAGAATTCAAATCAGGATTAGCATCGGGATCCGAAAGAAGCTGTGATGCTTGCGAGGTTGTATGGGCATATGCCGGATATATGCATGACGTAAGAACAAACAGTGCGGAAAGCAATACACTCAAATACTTCTTTATGTTCAAGATTTATACACCACCTTGGCATTCAGCCCGCTTTTACCATTGACAGAAGCTGATCGAGTTTGTAAACGTGATAACGATTCTGCATCGTATCGACGTTTTCCCAAATGCTGTCCGAACGGATAAGCTCATCAACGGCTTTTTTCAAAAACGTTTCGTCTTGTGCAAAATTGCGTACGGAGCTCGGCATGGTCTCAAGTAGCGCATAGTTGCGGGGAAAAGCGTATTTTTCGCCGTCTATGGCAATAACGTCAAAAGTTGTTATATGAGCACAGGTTATAATATATGAGTCGTCCGGAAGATTATTGCGTTCTCTGCCTTCATCGGAAAGCTTGTTAAGAAAAAGCAACAGCTCGTTGCCCGCCGTGAACAGCGGATGACCTTCAAGGGTAAATCTGCTTGAGCCATCCTGAATAAGCGTGAACTTTGAGGGAAGGTTGCCTTTTGCGGTTTCAATGACTTCGGCGCTAAAAAGGGTGCTGTACATATCATCGGTATAGCCAAGCCAATCACCGATACGTATGTAAGCAATCGCATCGGATTCCTCTACGGCATCGGCTACTGAAGCAGGAGCATACCCAAAACTTGCATGAGAAGGATACTCCGTCATACGAACAGGAGGCACAGCGACTTCCTTTTTGCTGCCTGTGCATGAGGCAAGAAGCAGCCCTAAGAGCATGCTCGCCATCAGTACGGCGGCGGTGAAAAAACGGGGGAACGAAGTTCTTTTTTTCATTGCTCATAAATCCTTTCAAAAGCTTTCTTTTACGGGAACAGATGCAGACGAGCCGGGATAGCTTCGATAGCGGCAGACACGATATGCATCAGAGAATTCCCATTAATTACATTATAAAAAAAAAAAAATAAATGTCAATACCTAAATCGGGATTTTTTCGAAAAATACTGCGAAAGATTTTTCGACCGCTTTGCGGGCGTTTTTCGGGGAAATGGTGTTCAACGATCCGAAAAAAGCCGCACGAAATACATCTATTCTTCCAAAATAATATTATACCATTAAAAGGGCGGTTTAACAATGATTCGCGCTGAAAAAATGGGAGAAAACAAAGAAAAAAGCCCCGAATGAACGGGGCGAAATATCAGCCGAGCGCCTTTATGGCGGCGATTATCTTATCAAGATAGCAAACGTAGTTGCTTCTTCGCGGAATATCGTTCCAAATTTCGTCCGCCTGCCTCAATTCATCAAGGCAGCTTTCGCGAAGCGTGATGTCCGCAGCTATGCTTTTTGCAACGCCGGGCAGCACGCCGTTTGCAAACATACTTTCCCTTGGGAGAAGAAATTTTTGACCCGATTCGAGGGTAACGATATCCGAAACGGTATAGGACGAGCCGCCGATAAAATAGGAATCATTCGGCAGGTTTAGATGCTCTTTCGTATAATCACCGCATTTTTTCAAGAATAGAAGCAGCTCGTTTACGGCGGTGAAAAGGGGAAAATTCGGAATCGTGCCGGTGCTCGATCCGTCCTGAAGCAGCACGGAACCCTCGGGCAGCTCGCCCCTGATGAGCTCGACCGTCTCAAATTCATACATAGCGTAAACATCATCCGTATCACCGAGCCAATCGCCGATGCGAACGTAAGCGACGGCATCCGCCATCCTTTCCTCAATGCTTGTGGAGTAATCGATAAGCAACTTGCCTGCCGTGCGTACGGGCGGCACAACGGGCTCCTTTTTATTTCCGGCGCAGGAAACAAGCAGCGCACCCGCGAGTATGCTCAGTATCAGAGCGGCAGCGGTGAAAAAACGGGGAAACGAGGTTCTTTTTTTCATTGCTCATAAATCCTTTCAAAAGCTTTCTTTTACGGGAACAGATACAGACTAGCAGGCACGGTTTCGCAAGCGGCGGGCTCAATTGCAACAAGCCTCTCCGCTGTTTGCATTATAACATAAAGAAAGCACGATCTGCAATGCCGCTATCGGAAAATTTGTATTCTCGGCGGTAATTCTTCTTGTTTGCGGAGAGCGGAGCAAGCCGCGCCGCCGATAACCGCAAAGCAACAAAAAACCGCCGCCCCCTTGGACGGATACGACCAAAGAAGCGGCGAATGGACGAAAAACGCATGAAGATCCATCGGGTTTTCGGCGGGCATGGATCTAACCGCCTTTTCGCTTTTTACGGCGTATTATTGCCGTTATTCATGCCGTCCGCGCCCGCTGCCGCCGCAAGCGCCATTTCAAGCGCCTTTGCCTTCATAAGCTGAACGGCCTGATCCTTGCCGTCGAAGATAAGCAGCTGCAAGCCCACGTCCGGCGTTATCATGCCGGCGGAAACGAGGCGGAAAACGGTTTCGTTGTTGTTCAGCACGGAGAAGGCGTTTTCCTTGACCACCTTGACCGTTATCCGAAACTCGGCGGGCAGATCTTCAAGCCGATCCAGCGCTTTTTCTATTGCGGAAAGCTTGGCGATATTCGCGGCGCGCGCATCCATGCCCATCTCGGCGCCTATCGATGCAAGGCTCTTTTCGCAGCGCGCTCGAAGCGTGAATTCGCGCTCGATCTCGATCTCCTGGCAAACCGCCTTGCGGAATGCGGCGTGGATATTCCTTGCCGCCATGCGCGAGCGCTTGCTCGAGGCTTCCTGCAGCGCGGCGATCGCCGTTCCGCTCGTTACGCCCGCATGGGTCATGCCGCGCGCGAATTCGTTCGCGCCGGATTCCTCCTTGATGGAGTTGCGCATCTCTGCGATGTAGTGCAGCATATACGAGGGCAGGGGAGCGGTGGCGAACCACGAGATGCCGTTTAGATTGTCGCCCTGATGCACCTCCTTCGACCAATCGCGCAGATCGGCGGGATCAAAGCCGCTTGCGCCCGTAATAAGAAGCTTGTTGTGGCTTGCAAGCAGCGCATTCTTCATCACGATCTGATCGAGCTTATCCGAATTGCGCTGGCTTGTTTCAAACATATCCACGAAGCCGTAGCCGAGGCAGCTTCCCTTGCGCTCAAACAGCTTTGTTATCACGAACGGATACTCGCCGTGCGAAAAATACCCATCGGGGCGCGTGTCGCGGCTGTCCTCAAGCATCATGCCGCCAGCAAGCAGCATCATGTGAACGGCGTACTTTTCGCGCTTTGCATCGTACACCCTGCGCCAGCATTCGATCAGAAGAATGGTCTTTTCGCAGTCTGCGGTCAGAAGCTGCTCCTCGGGCGTGTCGAACATGAAGCCGTCCTCGCGAAGCTCCGCCGCCTTGTCGGGGTAGTGCTGAGTAAACCAGTCTCGCGTGTGGTGGGTGAACTTGAAAACCGCCCTGCCGTCCTGAAGTTCGCTTGCAAGCGGGTCGAACAGCACGCTTCGCGCGTCCACGTGGCTTATGTACGCGCCGCCCATGCCGCCGTTCGCCGCTTCATCGAAGCCGATCTGCTGTACGCCGTAGCCGCCCACGAGCAGATCGTGCGTCATCTTGAGATACTCCTCGTCGTAGGCGCAGCGCAGATGGTTTTCGTGGATGATCTGGGTGAATATCTCCGAAAGTGCGTCGTATTCGGGCGCGTCGGAGCTGACTATCGCCTCGGGCAGGTAGTCCACAAGGTCGGCGCGAACGTTCTCTATCGTGCTCTGCAAAACCGGCGTAACGGGGCGCGGCTCGCCCTTCTCGCCGAGCGGCACGTCGTACCAATGCTCGCCCCGATACATCCTTTCGCATTTGTCGAGCCTTGCGCGCTCGCCCGCGTAGGCGGTGTAGAACTCGTTGAAAAGCGCGTAAAGCGCCTCGGTCTCCTCGGCCTTGGTCTTTGATGCGATGGGTCGTGCCGCCGCACCGTAAACCGGGCTGAAGCTTTTTTCTATCTTCTCTTTCATATCCGTTCCTTTCTTTGTCTTTGCTGTTCACTTACTTGGTATAAATATGAAGAAATTCCGTAGGAATTTCAACGTCAACTATTCACTATTCACTATATCATGAGGAGTACCAGCTCGCCCCCGCTTCGGGCAGGCTCAGCGGATCGTAGGCTTTTTTCTTGATGATCACGGGCTCGAGATTGCCGTGAGGGCGGCTCATAAGGCCGTAGCGCAGCGCCTCGGGCGCGTGGTCGTTGCCGTCGGCGGCGTCCTCGCGGTTCAGCCTGTCGAACTCGAGCATCGGAAGCTGGCGAATAAGGTTCGTGCAGTTTTCAAAGCATTGCCACATCGGTCTTTCGCCGCCGAAGCCGTCGGGCTTCATGGCGAGGTATTCGCGGATGCGGTTCCAGCCCGCGATGCGCGAATTATCCGCCGGGGTCAGCGCAAGCCCGCTTGAAGAGAACAGCTCCGCAAGCGTTTCGCCCTCGAAGCCGCCGCTTGATGCAAGCAGTGCGCCCCGTTTTTGCCACATATCGGGCGATGCCACGGTGTAGGCGATATTCTCGCCCTCGGAAAGCTTCTTCACCTCGTTTGCCACGAGATCGGCGCGCATATAGCGAACGTAGAGCTCGCGGTAGGTGAAGACCCTGCCTTCGCCGTCCACCGCATGCCAGAGCACGCAGCAGGGGTCGTTGTAGCCCCAGTCCATCGAGCGGAAGCGCCGCCAGCTTTTGGGTATCTCAAACGGCTGTATAACATGCTTTTCCCTTGAAAACTCGCGGAAATACTGCCCCGCGTGCACGTCCCAATCCCCCTCGAGATGCGCCCGCCTAAGCTCCTCGGGCAGCGCCATGAGCTGGCGCACATAGCCCGGGTCGGCGTTCATAAGCGCGGCGTTGTCGTAGATGCGCGCGGGGATAAAAAGATAGTCCTCGGGGTTCTCGGCCGAAGTGTACTCCCTGTCGATAAAAAGCCGCTTCACCCATGCGTGACCCACGTTGCCGGGGTTGCAGGTGTAGTACATCCTCGGGGAGAAATCCTTGCGCGTGGTGCGGTTGCAGGTGGTCAGAAAGCGCATCTGCTCCTCGGTGAAATGCGTTGCCTCCTCCATGCCGATCACCGCGTATTCCTGCCCCTGGTACTGGTAAACGTCCTGTGCGCTGTCGCAGTAGCCGAGCTTGATGCGCGAGCCGTTCGGGAAGCGGAAAACGCGCTCGGTGCCGTTGTAGTCCGCCGCGCCGTAGAGCTCCCTTTGAAGCGGCACGATATGGTTTTCGCGCAGCTCGGGCAGGGTGCGGCGCAGAAGAAGCAGGTTCAGATTCGGGTAGCGGAGCGCGAGCAGAACGAGCTTTCTTCGCATCGCCCAGCTCTTGCCGCCGCCGCGCGCACCGCCGTAGGCCGTGTGCCTTGCGCGGGAGAGGAAGAATTCCCTTTGCCGCGCATTCGGCTCGCCGTGCAGGATAAGATCCATATGCTTCATCCCCTATTCCGTTTTGGATTCCGATCTATAATAGTATTTATGGGTAATACCGCGCTTTTTTGCGGCGGTACTTGATCTTCGCGCTTTTGCACCGCTCCGAGCCCGAGAAAAAGTGCCGGTCGAAATGCTTTGAAAATGCGTGGATAAATGATGCTCGATCTAACGGTATCCCCGCGCCGAATGGGGTCGCGGCGAGGGGCGAAACATGGGGTCGGGGCGGCGCAAAGCTCTGCGTTGGCTGTATTAAGTTTTGAGGGGGCAAAACTGCCTCCCTAATACTATTTTATCATTTTTCGCTTCGGTCGAACAAGCGCGAAGCGGGCTTAGGCTGTGCGTAAAAATGCATCGGGTGCATATTGACAGCGGCGGCGCGCCGTGGTATCGCGCGCGCGAGGGCGTTCGGTGAGCCCCGGGCGGCTTTGCCCGATGCGCCCGTTTCATGGTATAATAGATATGGATGGCACCGAGAAGGCAAGAGAGGTGAAGGGAGTTTATAAGCATGAGCCCCGATAACGAAAGCACGTCCGTCAAGCGAAGGCGAAGCAGCCCAACGAGCGAAAAGAAGCTTAGGAAGCTCGCGCTGGACACCATTATCTCCATGGTGAACGACACGGAGCTCAAGCCTTCGGACAGGCTCAGCGCGGTAAAGGCGCTGCTCGACTATATCCGCTCCCAGCCCGAAAAGGCGGAGGATGACTGCATCCGCGTTATCTTCGAGAATATGCCCGAGGGCTTTGCGGATTGACACAAAACGAAAAAACGCTCTCCCGACGCTTTGTCGGGGGAGCGTTTTGCCGTTAATGGGAGAGTTGAGCCGCCGTTACAGCAGGAAGATGATCCTTCTGAGCAGCAGGCGCTTCAGTGGCTTTCCCTTGAAGGCGGAGCGGCGCACTTCTG
Source organism: Clostridia bacterium (assembly GCA_017523925.1). Classification (GTDB taxonomy): domain Bacteria; phylum Bacillota; class Clostridia; order Christensenellales; family CAG-138; genus PeH17. The sequence goes on along the minus strand of JAFWVQ010000066.1, from coordinate 47,050 downwards.
CGCAGCGCTCGATAAGCCGCTTCTGCTTGGCGCTCATCGAGTGATTCGAGAACACCGCCTCCTCGCCGATCTCCTTTGCGTCCGGCTCGGGAGGCATGCCGAAGCGCTCAAGCCTTCTCAAATAGCGGAGCATGCTGAGCACAGCGGCATTCGGGTCGCTCTGCTCGAAGCGCAGCCTGCGTATCCTGTTCACGATGAAGCCGATGAGCAGCCAAAGCGCGATCGCGCCGAGCGGTATCAGCAGCCACAGCGGGTTGAAGCTTCCTCCGCCGCCGCTTCCGCCGTTTCCGCCGCTTCCGCCGGGCTTCGGCGTGGCGGTGGGCGCGGGCGTTACGGTCTCACGCGGATTGCGCGAGGGCTTCACGATCTCGTCGGGCTCGTCGGTCAAGGGCACCCTGGTCTCGCGTGCATCCGGCTCGGGCGTGGGCTCGGGCGTGGGCTCGGGCGTGGGCGTGGGCTCGGCGTAGTTGCCCTGAGCCGGTGAATAGCCGTTCGCCGTGGAGAAGCCGGGGGTACACTCGATCGGCACCCAGCCGACGCCCTTGATGTATATCTCGACCCATGCGTGGGAAGCATCCTTGGGAACGTCCTGCCAGGTATCCGCCTCGGCTACGTCCACCCGGTAGCCTATCGTGAATCGGGCGGGAATATCCAGCGCCTGAAGGAATGCGGCGGTCGTGGAGGCGTAGTGGACGCAGTAGCCCAGCTTGTTTTCCGAGAGGAAGTATTCGATCGGATCCCTGCCCCTAGGCGTTGCGCCGGGGGTGAGAGAGTAGGAGCCAAAGCCGCGCACCTTTTCTGCAACGGTGATCGCCGCCCTATATACATCGCTCCTTTTGAGGTGATCGACGTGCTCGGAGAGAGTTTGTGCGCTGCCGAGAACCACGGGGAAGCTTTTGTCCATGAGCTTGATAAGCTCATCCTTCTGTTTGCCGCCGGGCATGGTATAGCTGTTCAGCGCAAACATGTAGTATTCGCTCTCCGTCTTGCCGCCGTCAACGGGCGTAAAGCGCAGATCGGGCAGGAAGCTCCAGGCGTAAGAGGTTTCGCCGTAGGAGCGAACGAAGCCCTCCTCCACCTTGATGAGTGAATCCAGGAAGCCGTATGGCACCAAGCGCTCGTTTGTGAATGCGCCGTGTACGGAGATGGTCTCCCGCTTGCTCTGCTGCCGGACCTGCGTGAGTCCGAGCGCCCGCATGGACGGCCACTCGCCGCCGTATTCGGGCGAGGCGACAAAGCCGTTGTTTTTATACAGGCCGTAGGAGTGGGTGCGCATGAGGAAGGTGCCGGGCGCGGTGGAGCTGACGGAGAAGGCCTTGGAATCGTTCAAAAGGCGATCGTTTATCGAGCTGAGCCCGTATTCCTTGGGGTTGCTTGAAAACAGCGAGAGCACGCCGTCCTGAACGCGCCCGAAACGCTCGCCGAGGATGTACTGCCTTTGCTCATAGGGGATGGGAACGAAATCCTTTTCCGGCGAGAGCGCGCACAGCACGAAGGCCAGCGCCGCAAGCAGAATGAGGAAAACGAGCCTTGCAACCGCATGCTTTTTCGTTTTGCCGATGATGCCGCTTATGAGCAGCACGCCGCCCAGGTAGATCACGAGAAGTATGACGGAATACAGCGCGGGCGAGCAGTCCGTGTAGATCATGCTGAGGAACACGGACGGCAGCAGCACCACTATGGCGGGAAGGGGCGAGCGGCTCTTGACCACAGCAAGCGAAACGAGCAGCGATGCAAGCGCCGCCGCCGCCGTCAAAAGCGCGGTAACGTAGCCGGATGCGTGCGGCTCCGATATGGCGGGATCCTTCGGGACCGGCAAAAACGGCAATATGGAGGTCGGCGGCTTCATTATCGCATAGTAGATGATCTTGAAGCCCGTTTTGATGGAATGCCAATCCAAATACACGTAGACCGCTAGAGCCAAAAGGAGGATCAGTATCGGAATAAGCGGCCTTTTAACGAGATGGAGCACCGCGCAGAGGATCAGCGAAAGCAGGATGCCCACGTAGACGACGGTGGCGATCTCGAACTTAACATTGTATGCGCTCGGCACTGTAAGCACGGCCGCGAGCACGCCGCAGCTGACGAGCAGGGTGCTCACGATTATACTCCAATACGGTTTCAGCTTTGATTTGCTCATGCTTCCACCCCCTTTGAAGGACGGATGCGGTAGATAAGCGCGTCCCCTCCGAGGGGAACGCCGGGAGCGTAGACGGCGCGCATGGGCGATGAGAGCCTCGCCTTAATGAACTCGTTGAATTCATCGTTTGAGGTGATATCGAGCTTTTCCGAGCCGAAAACGAGCTTGTAGGGGATCTCCTTCTCCATAAGCTCCTCGCTGAGATACCGAAGCTGCTCGATAACGCTCTGCTGATCCCTGTAACTGCCGGGAAGGTCGACCGAAAGCACGATATTCTTTCTGATCACCTCCTGCGGCTCGCGGATTATGAGCTCATCCATCTTGCCCGAGAGCTTCCAGTGAACAAGGTTCAGCGGATCGCCGGCGCGGTATTCGCGAAGCTCGTGCTCCTCGGAGAAGCCGAGGGGCTTGGGCTTGAAGTGAAGCGTTGCGGGATCGTCGAGCTCGGGCTCGGGATCCGGACGCTCGATATCGGGCAAAACGGTGAATTCCGCGGCGCCGCTTCTTTTGACGGGTATGGAAAACAGCCCGAGATAATCGTAGATCCGGGCTTTTTTTATGCGGTAGCGCACGGTGCCGAGCCGCGAAGTGTCGGGATGGAAGCTCCTGGTGAGCTTGCTCGTGCAGCCGGCGTTTATGGTGCGGGGCTCGCCGCTGTCGCCGGTGAAGAGGTTCTTTTCCTCAACCGTTACGCGCCATGCCTCGGGGGGCAGGAAGAATCTGCATTCAAGCTCAAGAAGCACGCTGCCCTCGCCGTTTCGATGCACGTCAATTCCGCTGATGAGCGAAGCGCGGGAGGTGAGCGCGGCGGGCAGGCTAACGAGCAGGGAGAGCAGGGGAAGGCACAGGAAAAATATCAGTATGTAGTGCGTTGCATACTGTCCGTAGGCGAAATGATACAGCGCGGCAAGTGCGAGCAGCGCTATGTAGATTATACGCCGAACCGCCATTATTTTACTGAGGGAGCGGGGGTCCTTGAAAGGATCTCGTCGAGCACGGCCATCTGGGTCTTGCCGGAGGACTTCGCCTCGGGCGACAGCACAAGACGGTGCGCGACCGTGTAGGGGTAGATCAGCTCCACGTCGTCCGGAACGACGTAGTCGCGGTTCTGCACCCATGCAGCCGCCTTTGCCATCGCGATGACCGCGAGCGAAGCGCGGGGACTTGCGCCGTGAACGAGGGATTCGTGCGCGCGGGAGGCGTTTGAAAGCCTGATAGTGTAGTCGAGGATCTTTTTATCGGTGTAGACCCTGTCCACGTCGCGGCGCATCTCGGCAAGCTCCTGCCTGTTTGCAACGCAGTTCACCGTTTCAAGCGGATTGCCGAGCTGCTTTCTTGTGAGCAGATCGAGCTCGTGGTTCGGGTCGGGGTAGCCGAGCGAAAGCTTGACCATGAAGCGGTCGAGCTGGGATTCGGGCAGAAGCTGGGTGCCGCTGGAGCCGACGGGGTTCTGGGTGGCGATAACAATGAACGGATCGGGCACCGCGTGGGTCTCGCCGTCCACCGTTACGCTGCCCTCCTCCATGGCCTCGAGCAGCGCGCTCTGGGTGCGGCTCGTGGCGCGGTTCAGCTCGTCCGCAAGGAAGAGGTTGCAGAGGATCGCGCCGGGCTTATAGACCATCTTGCCGGACTGCTTGTCGTAAAGGGAGAAGCCGACGATATCCGAGGGCAGAACGTCGGGCGTGAACTGCACTCGCTGATAGTCGAGTCCGAGCGCCTTGCTGAAAGCAAGCGCCATGGTGGTCTTGCCGACGCCGGGGATATCCTCGATGAGGATATGACCGCGGGCAAGTATCGAAATAAGCGCCATGGTGAGCACCTCGTCCTTGCCCACGACGGCTTTTTTGAGTTCCTTGAGAATGGATACAGGATCGTTCATCTGTTTCCTCCATGCTATATATATGCAGAATCAAGGATATCATAAAATGCCCGCTTTGTAAAGCCGTAAAATGTGGCTTTTTTGTAAACTCACGGGCGGAGCGCTGCATGCATCATTAAGCAAAAAGTCCCCATAAAAACACGATGACCGTCATAAGCGGCGCGAGCATCCAGCCGATATACCTTTGATCCATCTCCCATTCCGAGGGCTCCGCCTTTTCCGGCTCGCGGATGCGGAAGCTCATGCGATAGCGGAAAAGCTCATCGGTAAAAAGGATATCGACTGCAATCAGAGCGCTGAAGAAGATGCCCGCGAACCAGATAAGCCAGTTTCCCTTGCCATTGCTTATGGAAAAAATGACAAAGAGCACGGTGAAAACGAGCGCGATAAGCAGGGTCAGGATAAGGATCGCCTTCTGAAAGCGGCCGAGCTTTTTGAACCTTTTTGATAATTTCCTCATGGATTTCCTCATATTAGGGTGTTTCTATACTCCTTTTGCGGGCGCGTTTGCCGCCCCGCTTTATTCAACTAAAAGTTTAACATAAAGCCTCGGCGCTGTAAATCCGCTGACCGCGTAAATGGGGAGGCTTAACTCCGCAAAAACCGCGAAATGGCGTATCCGCATAGGGCTGCACAAACAAAGCCCCGCCTTCGCAAAAAGCGAAAACGGGGCAAAAAGTCGAAACACATTATAAGAAACGGTAATACAGCTTAAAAGGTCAGCACGTTTTTATTGAGCAGCGCGCAGGGGCGATAGCTCATCTTGGAGCGGTAGAGCCCCTCGTCCTCCGCATCGTCCTGGCGGTTGATGAATTTGAGCCCGTCGCGTTTCATGTATTCCGCGAAGCTCATAGCAAGCATCTGGAACGCGCCGTGGACCGAGTGATCCGCCTTTTCAACGTGAACGTGAAGCGTGTCGGCAATGATCTCGCCGAGCGTGAAGCCGACGGCCCTTTCGCCCGCGTAGAGTATGCCGCCCGAGAGGTCGAGCGCGTCGAAGCAGTTCAAAAGCTCCTCGGTGCGCATAAGGTCCTCGTCCGAAACGGCGTTGCCCTTTTCAAGCTCTGCGTGGTGCTCGCGCAGGAATTTGAGCGCGGCATCGCGGTTTTCAAGGGTGAGCGGCTCGAAGCGGTACGCGGGGTTCTCGCGCATGAAGCGGTTGATATGGTTGCGGTGCGCGTGGAGCGCCTTACCCGCGTAGCCGAGGAAATTCTCGTAGTGATAGAGAAAATCGGGGCGGTCGATATCGCTTTCAACGCTCGCCTTTCTGCCGATGCTGCTCTCGATGGGCGCGATGGCTTCATCGGGAACGGTGCACATCCGAAAATCGATGCCGCGCGCATCCGCATCGCGCTTGCAGGCGCGAACAGCAGCGCCGAAGTCGCCGCTGCCGATGGGGCAGGTGTAGTACAGATTGCCGCCCTCGCCGTGCTCGTCCGCGTCGCCCGCGATGCAAACGAGCATATCGTGCACGATCGCCGCCTTCATGCTGTAGAAATCGCGCCACATATACAGGCAGCCGGGGGTGAGGTCGCAGAGCCTTATCGCGCTTGATTTGAGCACGCTGCGGTTTTTGATGATGAATTGAGGCGTGATCGGCTCAAAAGCGATCGGTTCGCCTTTCTTCAGCTCGTGGATACAGGTTTCGCTGCCGCCTTGCTTACAGCAGGCACATACGGTGCAATCCATAAAGGCTCAAGCCTCCTCGCTTTCGTCGTCATGACCGTGCTCATGCTCATGGTCATGGCCGCAGTCGGCGCAGGTACATTCGACGTCCCTGCCCTCCTTGCGGGCATAGTAGTTTTCGATGGCGGCCTTCACGGCCTCCTCGGCGAGCACGGAGCAATGCAGCTTTGCGGGGGGCAGACCCTCGAGCGCCTCCACAACGGCGGAGTTGGTGAGCGTGAGCGCCTCGTCGATGCTCTTGCCCTTGATGAGCTCGGTGGCCATGCTGCTGGTGGCGACGGCCGCGCCGCAGCCGAAGGTCTTGAAGCCAACGTCCTCGATGATGCCGTCATCGGATATCTTCAGAAACATCTGCATGATGTCGCCGCATTTGGCGTTGCCGACCATGCCGACGCCGTTTGCGCCCTCGACCTCGCCCATGTTGCGCGGGTTGGAGAAATGATCCATAACTTTTTCGGTGTACATATATCTTTACCTCCTGTTAAAGGTCTTATTATTCCTTTGTAATTCTTTATGAACGGTGATATGATCTTGAGAAATTCCGAAGGAATTTCATCCTCAACTATTCACTATTCATTATTCACTATTCACTAAAGGGCGCAGCCCTGTCAGCCCTTGTAAAGCGGGCTCATCTTGCGCAGCCTTTCGACCACCTTCGGCAGCACCTCGAGCACGTAGTCTACCTCCTCCTCGGTGGTGTCGTCGCCGAGCGTGAGGCGCAGAGAGCCGTGCGCGATCTCGTGCGGCAGCCCCATCGCGAGAAGCACGTGCGAGGGGTCGAGCGAACCGCTCGTGCAGGCGGAGCCGCTGGAAGCCGCGATGCCGTTTATATCGAGCATAAGCAGGATGGATTCGCCCTCGATGTATTTGATGGAGAAATTGACGTTGCCTGGCAGGCGCTCGGTGGGGTGGCCGTTGAGCTTCACCTCCGGGATGCTGCCCGCGATGCCCGTCATCAGCTTATCGCGAAGATGCGTCATCCTTGCGCTCGATTCGTCTATATCGGAGCAGGCAAGCTCGATCGCCTTTCCGAGGCCCACGATGCCGGCGACGTTTTCGGTGCCGGCGCGCTTATTGCGCTCCTGTGCGCCGCCGGTGAGAAGCGCGGGAACGACTATGCCCTTTTTGACGTACAGCGCGCCCACGCCCTTCGGGCCGTGGAACTTATGCGCGGAGAGGGAGAGCAGGTCGATATTCATATCCTGAACGTCTATATGCACATGGCCGACGGCCTGGACCGCGTCCGTGTGGAAGAAAACGCCCTTTTCGCGGCAGACCTCGCCGATGCGCTTTATCGGCATAACGGTGCCGACCTCGTTGTTTCCGAACATGATCGAAACAAGGATGGTGTCGGGTCTGATCGCCTCGCTGACCTGCGCGGCCGTGACCATGCCGTATTCATCCACGGGAAGATAGGTCACTTCATAGCCCATCTTCTCAAGGCGCTCGCAGGTGTAGAGCACGGCGTGATGCTCCACGGCGGAGGTGATGATGTGCTTGCCCTTTTTTGCGTAGCGCTGCGCGATGCCGAGAAGCACCATGTTGTCGGATTCGGTGCCGCAGCCGGTGAAGATGATCTCGCGATCGTCGGCGGCGTTCAGCGCCTTTGCCACCTGATGGCGCGCGTTCTCGACCGCCTTATGCGCCTCCTGCCCGAAGGTGTGCAGGCTGGAGGGGTTGCCGTAGATATCGGTGAGATACGGCATCATGGCGTCGAGAACTTCCTTTTTGAGCGCGGTGGTGGCCGCATTGTCCATATAGACCCGTTTCATATTATTTGGGGTTCCTTTCCTTTTGAGTTATATAGTCGTTCGCCATATCGCGAATGGTGGTCGATTCAAGCACGGAGTCTATGCGCTGCTGCAGCTTGAGCCACAGCGGACGCGCCGCGCAGGAGCAAACGTTGTCGCAGTCCGTTCCGCAGGTATCCACGCACTCAACGAGCGCCGTGCTGCCCTCGAGCGCTTTGAGCACCTCGCCAACGGTGATCTGCTCGGGCGGACGGCTAAGCCTGTACCCGCCTGCGGCGCCGCGGCTCGCGCTCACAAGATGCGCCTTTTTGAGCAGCGCGATGAGTTGCTCGAGATAGGAATAGCTGATCCCCTGGCGCTCGGAAAGCTGCGCTATGGAGAGCTTGCCGTCCGAATCGTATTCGGTGGCGAGATCGACCATCGCCTTGAGCCCGTAGCGGCCCTTGGTGCTGAGCTTCATATTCCATACCTCCTTTATTACTCCGTGGATCGTGAACGGTGGATAGCGAACTGCGGACGGTCGAAACGGCCGATCAAACGGGAGCCGAATGCGTGCTCGTTTGAAATATGCCGTCCGACGGTTATTCTGCTTCACCCTGAGTAAATCATACCATATTGATAGGGATTAGTCAATAATTCCGAGTTGGCTTGTCGGATATATTTTGATGAAGGGGTCGGCACGCCGAATTCTCCGAATAATAGAGCTTTTGGGGTCGAAAACACTCTTAAAAGGGGTGTTATGCATTTAAATTCTCTTAACGGTTGACTTTGGGCTGTGAACATGGTATAATGGAAATAGATGGGGAACGCGTTGGCGCCGCTCTTCCGTCGGAAGAGGATCCTTTTCCGCCTTTTGCGGAGGGTCCTTAAAGGCATACGCGCCGCTTGGAAGGAGCACCGAAAGCTGTATCGAACAGCCGGCGCTCTTTGTTTTCGGCGGCGGTACACGATACGACTTCCGAACGCGATACCGGAGCGCGGTACCCGTGCGCGGTACTCGATCCGTATGCTTCGCGGGAGCGGCGCAGCGCAAACCGTCTCAACGCAAAGGAAAGGACAGGACTTAGGCTGAAGATGATCAAGAGAAGAAGAGCATCCCGGAGCTGATCGACGGCATCCTGGGCGGCGGGAGCGCATCCGCTGCGCCCGATGCGGCCGACGGAGCCGATGAAGCGGCAGGAGCGCACGATGCGGCCGAAGCGGAAGGCAAAACGGAGAGCGCGCATCTTGCAAGGCTCGGCAGGGCCTTCCTCAACAGGCTGACCATCCCCGAGGGCATGGGCGAGGAGGAGGCCGCCGAGCGCATAATCGCGATGTGGAATGCGGCGCCCTCCGATATGCCCGAAGGCAAGGCGGAAGGAGCGGGCGCATTCGATGAGAAGGATGCGGGCGAAGGTTTTGCCTACCCCGCCTACCCCGACTACCCCGACGATCCCGACCATCCCGGCGAGATCGAGCGGCTGATGCAGGCGCATGGCGCTGCCGCCGCATACCGTCCCGAGCAGGGAGCGGCGCGAGAAAGCGCGAGAGCGCCGAGGCTGCCTTCGCCCCTGCGCGGCGGGCTGTTCGAGGCGCCGAGGGCGGATTACGAGAGCATGAGCGCGGAGCAGTTCCGCAGGCTGAAAAAGCAGCTCGAGCGCGCGAGCATGGACGGCAGGAAGATCCGTCTGTGAGCGCGGCGCGAAAGCGGACGATGAGCATTAAATAAAGAAAGGAAAAAGAATATGTCCAACGATACCTCAAGGAATTATATCAACACCACCGCGAATCCGGCGGTCAGGTTCCCCTCGAAGTTCTACGACAGGCAGCTGCTTGAGAGCGCAAAGACCCGCCTTGTTTACCAGGAGTTCGGCCAGAAGCGCTCGATCCCGCGCAACAACGGCAAGTACGTCAACTTCCGCCGCTGGAATCTCTTCGACCCCGCAAGCGCGGTGAGCGGCCTTGTTGAGGGCGTTACCCCCACGGGTCAGACCCTCTCGCAGACCGAGGTCGAGGCCGAGGTGAAGCAGTACGGCGCATACGTGGAGGTCAGCGATCTGCTCGATCTTACCGCATACGATCAGGTGATCAACGATTCGGCGGAGCTTCTTGGCGAGCAGCTCGGCACCGTTGTGGAGTGGGTCACCCGCGATGCGGTGAGCGCGGGCAGCAACGTGCAGTACGCGGGCGGCAAGGCGGCAAGAAGCCAGCTCGGCGCGAACGACAAGCTGACCACCACCGAGATCCGCAAGGCCGTGCGCACGCTCAAAAAGAACAAGGCGCGCCCCTTCAGCGAGAACGGAAGAACGCCGCATTTTGTGTGCATCTGCTCGCCCGAGGCGACCTACGACCTTCAGAATGACGAGATGTGGAAGAACGTTTCCACCTATCAGAATTCCGAGGCCATTTACAGCGGCGAGATCGGCAGGCTCTACGGCGTGGTCTTCGTTGAGAGCACCGAGGCGAAGGTGTTTTCCCAGTCCGTGCGCAACTACGTTGACGCGGACACCACCGAGAGCAAGAGCTTCGTTCTCAAAAACGAGCCCACCGAGGAGGAGATCGCGTATCTTTCCGTTCCGGGCAACAAGCTCATTATCGGCGACGTCGAGTACACCCTTGCAGCCGACACCACCTACGATCCCGAGACCCGCACCGTGTATCTGACGGAGCTTGCGAGCCTGAGCGCGGACGACGCGGTTTGCAGCGAGGACGCGGGCGAGCGCGTTCCGGATACCAACCGCACCAGGGACGTGCACGCGAGCCTCGTTTTCGGCAGGGACGCTTACGGCGTTGTGGACGTTGAGGGCAGGGGCGCTGTTCAGCTTATCGTCAAGCCCCACGGCTCGAGCGGCACCGCCGATCCCCTCGATCAGCGTGCGACCGTCGGCGCGAAGGTGACCGCGTACACCGCCGCGATCCTCAACGATCTGTGGCTCGTTCGCATCGAGCACACCGTTTCCTGAGCGCGCAGCCGATAACGGCGGACGGAATGAGGGCGGGGAGGCGAAAAACCAAACCTTCCCGCCGCAAGAGATCTTTGTTTGGAAACGGGGGTAAAAATGGGTAAATTTTTCTTTACGAGCGGAAGAGTGCGCCCCGATACAAGAAAGAGGGGCGAATACGACGTTAAGCCCATCCGTCCTCGGTATGCGGAGATGGGCGGAGGCGCCGCGAACGCTCCTTCGGGAGCTGCCGCGAGCGGCAGCTATGGCGCGGATTCGGGCGGTTTCTTTTCCGAACAGGCGCAGAGCACGCAGAACGGGTACGGCTCGGCGAACGCCGCGCAGGGAAGCGCCGGAAGCGGATACTATGCCCCGCGAAATTCGGAAGGCGGCGGCAGCGGCGGAAGCGGCGGTGGAGAAAACTCCGCTGCGAACGGCGGATACGATTCGGGCAGCTTCGAGGATTACTACTCAAGGCTGATCGCCGCGCTGCACAGCTACGGCATAGACATGGCGCTCCCCACGCTGGACGAGCTGTATTCGCAGCTCTCCGCCTTCCTGCGCCCCTCGGTGGACGCGGCGATAGCGGGCAGGCAGAAGTACGGCGAAACCGTGATGGCGGAGCTGGACGCGGACGCCTATTCGCGCGGCATGGGCGCATCGAGCTACCTTTCGAGCATGAAGGACCGCGAATACGACGATATAGCAAACGATATCGCTTCGATGGAAACGAGCTATAACTCGACGCTCGCGGAGTATCTTTACAACGCCTCGAACGAGCTTGCGAGCATACAGGCGCAGTTCGCGGCGATGAACCGTCAGCATGAGCTCGAGATGCAGCGCCAGCTTCAGCAGCAGGCTTACGAAAACGAGCGCCTGCGCCGCCAGCAGGAGTTTGAAGCGGAGCAGGAGCGTCTCAGGCAGGCCTACGAGCAGGAGCGCCTCAGGCAGCAGCAGGAGTTCGAGCGCGCCATGCGCGCGGCCGCGGGCTCGGGCGGCTCCGGAGGTTCGGGAGGCTCGGGTGTTTCCGGCGGCGGCAGAAGCGGCTCGGGAAGCTCATCGGGCTCCGGCGGCGATCCGAAGGTGCCGAAGAACGGCGGCTCGGGCGGCGGAGCGGGCTATACGGACACCGGCACGGGCGGCAGCGAGGCGAATTACCACAACTACACGGTGTATCTCAACACGCTTTCCTCGAGCGATCGAAACAACGTTTTCAACAGCGATTCGGCGTATTGGCGAGCGATCCGCGAGGAGCTTCGAAGGAACCTTTCGCCGGCGCAGTATGAGCGTCTGCGCGCTGCGTTCGACCCGCGCTATTCTTCGGGCGGCGGCACGAGCTCGGGTCAGACGCCCGGCAGGGATCGAAACCTGAACACCTTCGATTGAGGCTTTTGCAGTAAACGGCCGGAAGGGGCGGATCGGGCTTTGGCTCGGGCTTATAAGGGCTTTAACGGGCTTTTAGTCGGGCTTTAACGGGCTTGAGCTTGAGCTTGGGTCCGCCCCGAAACGGGCGCGGAGAAGGAAATGCGATAGGTTGGGGCGCGGCGCCAAAGGGTGCCGACGCTATTATGAAGAAAACGAAAATGAAGATGAAGAAGATAAGGAGTTAGCTATGAAAAACGCATTGGATTTTATTCGCTTCGCGCTCTCTCACGCAAAGCTGGACACCGTGCCGCTCGGTGCGAGGATCCCGCTTGATCTGGAGGAATGCGGCACCGAGGAATGGGAGTATCTGCCCGGGATGAAGGGTGAACAGGTGAACGCGGAAACGCTCGAGGCGAAGTTTGAGAATTTTTACAGGCACTTCGGCTGGTCAAGGGAGAGGTTCGACCACGTTACCGCCAATTTCGCAAGAAAAAGGGTGCATGCCTGCGACAGCCAGGGGCTTTTGACCGCCTACACGGGCATGGAGGCGACGCCGAACTACTGTTACAGCGCTTGGTGCACCGAAAAGGGCAGGATAGGGGAGGTCAAGCGCCCCTACGCCATCGGCGAGGCGGTGTTCATCATCGATGCGGAGGACCGCATGATGCATACCGGCTTCATCTGCGGGCAGCTTGGCGGCGAGCCCCTCGTAGTGGAGGCGCGCGGCATCGCCTTCGGCGTTTGCGTGACCAAGCTCTCGGAGCGCCCGTGGACGCATCGCGGCCTATGCACAAAAAGGCTCATATACGATGAAGCCTGCTATGATGAGCAGATCGTACTGAGCCTTCAAAAGCCGATGGTGCAGGGGGAAGCGGTGCGGATGCTTCAGCAGGCGCTGAATGCGCTGGGGTATTTCGCAGGAGCTGCGGACGGCAAATGCGGCGAATTCACCATGAGCGCCGTGAAGGAGTTTGCAAAGGCGCATATGGCGCGGATGAAATGATGAAATTGGGATGAAGCGAAAGCTTCAGCTTCGCTGCGGACGAAGCGCAAGGATGCTTATCAGCGCCCCGAGCAGCACGAGCGCTATGCCGAGCCCCTTCAAAAGCCCTATCGCCTCGCCGAAAACGAGCATGCTTGTGAGAGTGGCGAAAACGGGCTCGAGCGTGTTCAGCGCGGCGGCGGGCGCGGAGCCGAGATGGCGGATGCCCGCAAGCAGCAGCCGCAGGCCGAAGATATAGCCGAGCGCAGCCTCGGCAAGCAGCAGCAGCCAGATGAAGCCGTCGGTCGGGATGCTTATGCGCTTGACCGCAACGGCCGCAACGAAGCTGATGATCGCCGCAGCGCCGGTGATGTAGAAGGCGGAAACGGCGGAATCGAGCGGCGCATAGCTCGAATTCTTGCCCGCGAGGAAGTAAACGGCGTAGGCAATGCCCGATGCAAGCGCGAGCAGCACGCCGATGAACTCCACCCGCCCTGAGAAGGACGAGCTCGAGATCAGCGTTATGCCGATTATCGCGAAAAACAGCGAGATGAACAGCGCGGAGCTCGCCTTTTCCCTGAAAAAGAGGATACCCGCGAGCAGCACGAACACCGGATAGGTGAAGTTGATAACGATCGTCATCCCGGCGGGGATGTAGAGATAGGCGTAGGTGATCAAAAGCAGCGTGGCCGCAAGCCCGCCGCCTCCGAGCACCGAGAGATGGAAAAACTGCTTCCCGCTCACCGAGAGCTTCTTGCCGCTGAGCATCGCGTTCAAGAACGAAAGCACGCAGGCGATGCCCATGCAGAGCGCGACCAGCGTTTCGTTGCTGAGGGCGCGGGCGGGGGAGGCGATGAGCGCGGAGGCGAGCTTGGACGAGCCGAAAACGCGCGTTACGAACTCCCCCGGGAAGCCGCCGCGCAGCGCAGCGTTGGAGAGTATCGGCGTTATGCCGTAGCACGCGGAGGCGAGCACAACGTAAATAACGCCGACAAGAGCGCTGCCGCCCTTTTTGCGGGCCTTCGCCCCTCCGCCGGAGCTCGAGTAGGCCTTGCTTGATCTTCTGTTCCTATCCATTTGGGAAAGTCCTTTCGGGATTCTGCACGGACTATATTACAACATTTGCGCGAATTTGTCGAGCGGTATTTCGGTATGAAACGCGCAAAGCCGCGCTCATCCCATGCGCGCTCGCCGCTTAAAAAGCGATACACTTTCCCAAAAAGGCAGCTTTGCACCCCGAAAAGGCGGCTTTGCATTCCAAAAGGCGGCTTTACACCCGAAAATATCCGAAAAACGAAGAGATCCCGGCGGGATCGCAACCTCAACTATTCACCATTACTATTCACTTTTAATGAAGGAGAGGAGCATAAATGGACACCGAAACCATCATCATCGAAGCCGATCCGAGCGGCGCGCCGTTTGAGTGCTGCATAAACTCGGTGAACTACCGCATCGAGCGCGGAGTGCCGGTCAAGGTGCCGCGCGAGGTGGCGGAGCTGTACCGCAGCGGCCTTTCGGAGCGGCGCAAGAGCGAATCGAGGCTCAATGCCTTCCGCAGAGCCGAGGGAATGAAGCTTTAATGCGCCGGCATGGCGCCGCGCTCGCGCTTTGCGCGGGCATTATTTCAAGCTGTGGAAGCAAAATCGAAATGAAAGAGAATAAAGAACGCAAATGCGTACAAAAGGAAAGGAGAGGCAGCATGACTTTGAACGATATCATAGTTTCCGCGCTCGCGCAGCTCGACAGAGCTCACGATATGCAGACCGTGGAGATCTACAGGGAGCGGTTCGCAAGGTTTGCAAACGACGCGCAGTTCGATCTGGCGCTGACGCTTGCGCTCAAGAGGACCGAGGAGGTCGAGCCCGTGGACGGCGTGGTCGATCTCGGCAAGCTTTCAAGGCACTGCTACCGCGTTGAGAGCGCGGAGCAGCTCGGAAGGAAGGTGCCGTTCCGCATCGGCGACAGCCCCGAGCAGCTCTTTCTGCCGTATAATGAAACGACGCGGCTCACCTATCGCTTCTCGCCCGCGAAACTTGAGAGCGCAACGGACGTGAGCGAGCTTCCCGAGGCGGTGCATCCGCTGATAGTCAGCTACGTTGTGGGCAGGGAGCGCATGGGGGGCGACGTTTCCACGCAGGGCGGCGGCAACATCTATCTTTCCATGTACAACGCCGCCAAGGCGAAGCTGCGCGGCAGCCTCGGCTATTGCTGCGGCGATCCCTACACGATCACGAACAGGTACGAATAAATGAGCATAAAAACCTACGATATCCCGTATTTTACGGGCATAAACCAGGCGGGCGGCGAGAATTCGCTGCCCGGGCGCTTCGCGGTGGACGCCGTGAATATGGACACCGACGGCGGCAGGCTGCGCGTTGCGAGCGGCTATTATAAATTCAACGCCGCGCCTGTGCCGGGCAACGGGCGCATCGAGCTGCTTTCGAGCCTTCGAACCGCTTCGGGCGAGATACCGGTGGTGATGAGCGGCGGCATGCTGTACGCGCTGATCGGCAACCGCTGGCAGCTCGTGCATACCTCCCAAAGGCAGGGCTCGGACGTGACATGCGACGCCGCGATGGTGCGCATCGGCTCGGCGGACTACCTCGTGATAGCGGACGGCGAGAACCAGCTTATCAAATTCGACGGCGAGAGCGTAACGGATTTCGGCTCGCAGGAGGGCTGCTCGGACGTGCCGGTGCGGTTTCTGACGATGTACCGAGGCAGGCTCTTCGCGGCGGGCGAGGCTGAGAATCCGGACAGGCTGTATTATTCGGTGCTGCCGGGCGGCGGGCGCACGGTCGAGGATTGGGGCTATGTTGAGGCCTCGCCCGCGATCGAGGGCGGGCATATCGAGGTGGGCGCGGTGGGCGGCGACCCGATCGTTGCGATCCGCGCGCTCTCCAATCAGCTTCTCATCTTCAAAAAGAACAGCCTTTACCGGCTGATCGGCGACCGCCCCTCGAACTACACGATCGAGCGCATCGACGCCGATATGCTCACCACGCGCCACACCGCGATCGCCGTCTATGGCGATATGCTGTACTTCGTTACCCGCGAAGGGCTGCACTATTACAACGGCGTGACAGTGCGTCCCTGCCCCGATATGCGGCTGATCAAGGGGATAATGGCGCGTGCCGAGCTTGCAAAATGCCGCGCCGTGACGGTGGGCGGCAAGCTCTATTTCAACTACACGAGCGGCATGGACGACGAGATGATGGTCTACGACCTGGAGGAGCGAAAGTATATGCGCCGTAACGGTTTCGACATCAGCGCGCTTGCGGCGGTGGACGGGAAGCTGCTTATGATCAACAGAAAGCGCATACTGTATGAATTCGGCGAATCCTCCAGCTACGACGGCGACCCGATCGAGGCCTACTGGCGAACGCCCCGCACCGACCTTGGCGACAAGGCTGCGATCAAAAGCCCGAGGATGCTCTACCTGCGCGGCAGGGGGGACGGGATAAGGGTGGATATCGAGCTGGACGGCCGCAGCGCCGCCTACTATGCGCGGCTGAGCGAGTTCGATCGGGTGCGCGGTGCCGAGGCGGCCGAGGCGGAGGCAAGGGTGACGGAGATACCCGTTTTCAACGAGGGACGCTGCCTGAGCATGACCTTTTCAAACGTGAACGGCGGCTTTTTCGAGCTGGAGGGCGGCGTGGAGCTCGAGATGGGGCTGCGCCGCAGAACGGAATAGCCTTTTGAAAAACGGATCCAAGCGAGGTGAAGAAGATGGATATGAGAGCGCTGTACTACGTTTATCTGCCTTCGGAGCGCGGCAATGATGAGGACGCTCAGAAGCATGATGAATTCGTTAAGGCGAATGAAAACTGCTTGAACCAGAATTTTTCGCTGGTCGCGGGCAAGGTCTATGAATTCGAGGCGCGTCTCGCCATGCTGGAGCAGGCGCTCGAGCGTGCAAACGCGGCCTTGAGCGCGCTTTCGGCGGAGCAGGCGCAATAGACGCCCCCGCACGCATCCGCGCAACGGCGCATAGGGTGTATCGGGGAGCAAAACGGCGGAAGGCCGAGCGGGCTTCGATAAATCTGCGAATAAGAAGTGTTTTTCCTCCTATATGCCGATCCCGCATCGGGGGAGCGGGCGGCAAAGGGCGGCGGGAGCTCGATCCCGCCGCCTCTGCTTTTATGAAACAAATCGGCGGCAGTGCTTTTTTCGGGCTTTTCCGCGCACGAAAAAACGGCGGGGCATGCGCTCCGCCGTTTGCGTATTCCTATTCGGTTTTCACTTGTTTTTCGTTATCAGACCGAGAGCCGAACGTTCTCAGTCAGCACCGCTTGCAGCTTCATCGTTCTCGGCGCGATCAGCCTTGAAGCAAGGCGTTCGCCGTAGACGTCCTGAAGGGTATGCACGCTCGGATCGTCCGAGGTGAGCGCGAGATTCGTTGCAAAAAGCGTCGACTTGCCGCTGTCCTGCCTTTGGCAGATTATCGAAAGCAGCGTCTCGATGGTGATATTCGCTATCATCGGCTCCGTGCCGAGATCGTCTATTATCAGAAGATCGGGCAGCGTGAAATCGGGTCTGTCCTCGGGCGAGGCGCGCAGATTGTCCAGCGTCAGCCGAATAAGCTCGTAGGCGTTCAGCTTGAGCACCGAATAGCCCCGCTCCAGCACGCGCGCGCCGATGCAGTTCAAAAGATAGGTCTTCCCAACGCCCGGCATGCCGAAATACAGCAGGTCGGGCTTTTCGTTTTCGGGGAAGGCTTCGGCGTATGCGATGGCGTGCTCGAGTATCTTTTTCATCGCGGCGCGGTTCTTCGGCTCCCTTTGCAGATCGAGATCGAAGCTTGCGAAGGTTTTGTCGAGGCTGATGCCGCAATCGGAAAACGCCGCTTCAACGGCAAGCTTGGTAACGCATTTGCAGAGCTGATCGCCGCAGCGTCCGCTGTCGCGGCACTCGGGGCAGATGTACTCGGGCTCGAGATAGTCCTCGGGATAGCCGTTTTCCGAAAGCAGGCGCGCATGCTCCCTCTTGCGCTCGCTTATCGCGGCGGAAGCGGCCTCGGCAAGCGCCTTGGCGTCGTCCGCACCCATGAGCTGCCTGCCCAGATCGTAGGCGATGCTCCTCGTGTCCTCATCGAGCGTCTTCAGCTCGGGTATGCGGGAATAGACCTCCTTCTCGCGCTCCCTTTTAAGCCGCGCGATCCGAAGTTTTCTTGAACTGAGCTCATTTTTGAGCGCCTGATTGAATGCCGCCGATCTAATTTTCATCTTCTTCGCCCCCGTTTTCCTCCGTGCCGTAAACGTCCTCTCCGAAATCTATGCCAAGCGCTTTGAGCTGCTCCTTGGTGTAGTGTTGCTGCTTATAGCCGAGCGCGCGGTTCACGCGCTTGCCCTTCGCGGCGTTCTCGGGCCTGTCGGCCGCCGCTGCGACGCGCTCCGCATCCTCCTTCGCCGCCTGAAAGCTCGCTATGCCGCGCTCGTGCCAATCGGTTATGATGCGCTTCATCTCGGCAAAAGCCGCCGTTTTTTTGGAAGCAAGCTCGGCCGCAAGCATTATCATCTCGGGCTGCATGCAGTATTCCCGCGTCCAAAGCTCGAACTGCTCCCTGTCCCTCGCGCTCGCCGTGCGCTTGAGCCCCGCGCGCTTGAATGCCTGCCGCGCCAGCTCGTGCAGCATGTCCTGCTCGCGCATTGCTTCGCGCATACCCTCCTCGGTCAGCCCGCCGCTCTCGCGGTATGAGGCGAGTATCGCGTCCAGATACTTGAAATTGGGGCGGTCGCTGGATACCGCCGCAGTGCAGGCGAGCAGTATCGCATCCTCGGAAAAGCCCCATTCCCGCGTCCACTTCACGTAGAGCGCAAGCTCGTCCTCGGTGGGGCGGCGCGATATGCGCCAGCGCTTGAGTATCACCGAAGCGCCGCCGGAAAGTTCCGCTTCGCGCAGGAAGCTCGCTTCGACCGCCTCTGCGGTCAGCATTTCGTCCGCAGCAAGGCGCTTTGCAACGGCGTCCATATAGTTTATATGCACCCGCGAGCCCTTGACGGCGATGCAGTGGCGAACGATCGCGACCGCGGCGTCCTCCTCGAAGTGAAACACCTCTATCCAGTCGTAGACCCTTCTGAGCTCCGCGCCGGAAAGACTGCGCGTTCCGAGCACCGTGCGCAGCTTCTCGATCAAAAGCGCGTAGCGCGTGGATTCTGCGGGGGTAAGCGCGCTTTCCTGCGAACGCGAAAGCCGAACGAGCTGCACGGCAAAAGCGCCGTTCTCGCCCGGGATGATGCGCAGCGCGCCTGCACGCTCGAGCTCCGCATAGGCGGAGTTCACCTGCTCCTCGTTCAGCGAGAGCGCAAGCGCAAGCTCGTCCGCAGCGCCGATGCCCTTGTGCGCCAGCATGAGCGCGTAAAGATACACCTTCACGGCGTCGCCGGAAAGCAGGTGCAGCTTATCGAGTATGAAGCCGTCCTCAACGGGGGTATAGCCGAAAAGGGCGCCGTCTTTTATGATAGTGGCTTGGGGCATATGGACCTCTTGTGTGGATCGTTTTGCGGTGCAGCGCCGAAACAGCGCCGCGCACCGAAGAAGCATGGTTCCTATATGATTTTACCATCTTTGCGGCGCGGGTGTCAATCGAAAAAAGCGCGATCCCGGGGCGGGGGAGGGTCAAAGGCAGAAAAAAAGCACCGACCCGCCGCGCGAAGGGTGCGCCTGCCCTTTCTGCCGCCGAAAAGGAGGGCAAATCAAAAGCCCCGCAAAAAACGGAGCTTGCCATATCGAGGATATCGCAGCTTATTCGGTTTTGCCGCGCTTTGCCGCGCTCGGGCAGCTTCCGCCGGCGCCCATGGCGCAGCTCGAGCAGCCGCAGGAGCAGGTGGAGCCGCCGCTGCGCTTCTTTTTAACGATGCTCACTATAACGCCTATCACGGCCGCAGCGAGCAGCGCGAGCACGACGATCGTGCCGATATTCTTTCCGAGCCATTCAAGCATAATATCACCTCTTTTTTATGCGTGCATCCGCCGCTTGGATTCCGCTTTGCGGCTTTGCGGCGGATGCTTCATTATACGCTCTTTTTCGCCCGATATGCTTACAGAAACTTTATTTAAGTACGCTTCTGCCGACTTACTTTTTAAGCTTCATTTCGAGCTTGGTGGCTTCCTTGTAGGGCCTGAAAAGGAGGTAGATGAGCCCCGCAAGGAGGATGAGCGCGACAACGAGCCAAACAGCGTTTGCACTGCCGATGAACAGCATGCCGAGCTGATAGAAGATCAGCGCGATAACGTAGGCAAATACGCACTGATAGCCGATCGCGAACCAGGTCCACTTCGCCGAATTCATCTCCCTGCGGATCGCGCCGATCGCCGCAAAGCAGGGCGCGCAGAGCAGGTTGAAGATCAGGAAGCTGTAGCCCGCAAGCTGAGTCAGGCCGCCGAAGTCGAGCACGCCGAACACGCCCACGACCTCTTCCTTTGCCACAAGACCCATGATCGTGGCGATGGTCGCCTTGGTGCCTTCGTCGCCGCTGCCGAAGCCGAGGGGCGCGAAGATCCATTTGATCGCGCTGCCGATCCTGCCGAGGAGGCTTGCTTCAAGCTCCATGTCCACGTCGAAGAGGAATTTGCCGTCCACCCAGCCGAAGCGGGATGCCGACCAGATGAAGATGGTGGCAAGGAAGATGACAGTTCCGGCCTTCTTGATGAAGGACCAGCCGCGCTCCCACATGCTGCGCAGCACGTTGGAAAGCGTGGGCCAATGGTAGGCGGGAAGCTCCATAACGAACGGAGCGGGGTCGCCCGCGAACATCTTCGTTTTCTTGAGGATGATGCCCGAAACCACGATCGCTGCAAAGCCGAGGAAGTATGCGCTCGGCGCCACCCACCATGCGCCGCCGAACAGCGCGCTTGCGATCAGCGCGATGATCGGTATCTTCGCGCCGCAGGGGATGAAGGTGGTGGTCATTATCGTCATACGGCGGTCGCGCTCGTTTTCGATCGTGCGCGAAGCCATGATGCCGGGAACGCCGCAGCCGACGCCGATGAGCATCGGGATGAAGGATTTGCCCGAGAGGCCGAACCTTCTGAAGATACGGTCCATAACGAACGCAACGCGCGCCATATAGCCGCAGCTTTCAAGGAACGCAAGGAACAGGAACACGACGAGCATCTGGGGCACGAAGCCGAGCACCGCGCCAACGCCCGCGATAACGCCGTCGAGGATCAGGCTGTTCAGCCATTCGGGGGTGTTGAGCTTTTCGAGCAGGCGCTCCGCGAGCACCGGTATGCCGGGCACCCAAACGCCGTAGTCCTCGGTCGCGGGGGCTTCCTCGAGCGCCGCGTCAACGGTCTCGCCTATGCCGAAGCCCGCTTCATCGAGCGCGTCGCCATAGGTGCCGAGCGCCTCTTCAAATGCGCCGAAGTCCTCGTCCTCAATTGCGCCCATAAGCTCGTCCGCACCGATAACGCCCGCTTTTTCGGCCGCTTCAACGGTGGAGCGGATATCGTCGGTGAAAACGAATTCCTTGGCGTATTCGTCCATTTCGTCGTTATATGCCTTGCTGCCGATGCCGAAAAGATGGAAGCCGTCGCCGAACAGGCCGTCGTTCGCCCAATCGGTTGCCGCGCCGCCGACCTTGGAAACGGCGATGTAGTAAACAAGGAACATGACCAGCGCAAAAATCGGAAGCGCGAGCCAGCGGTTCGTCACAACGCGGTCGATCTTATCGGAAACCGTGAGCTTGCCCGCGTTTTTCTTCTTGTACGCGCCCTTGATGAGCTCCGCTATGTAAACATAGCGCTCGTTGGTGATGATGCTTTCCGCGTCATCGTCAAGCTCCGCTTCGACCGCCGCGATATCCTTTTCGATATGAGCGCGGGTCGCCTCGGGCAGGTTCAGCTCCTCGAGCACCTTCTCATCGCGCTCGAAAAGCTTCACAGCATACCAGCGCTGCTTTTCCTCGGGGAAGCCGTGAACCGTTGCCTCCTCGATATGCGCAATCGCGTGCTCCACCGTGCCGGAAAAAGTGCTGACCGGGGGCTTCTTGCCGCCCTGAGCCGCCTTGATAGCGGCCTCCGCAGCCTCCTGCACGCCCGTGCCCTTGAGTGCGGAGATCTCTACGATCGGGCAGCCGAGGCTCCTTGAAAGCTCCTGCGTGTTCAGCTTGTCGCCGTTCTTTTTCACGATATCCATCATGTTTATCGCGATAACGACGGGGATGCCGAGCTCGAGAAGTTGGGTGGTGAGATAGAGGTTCCTCTCGAGGTTCGTGCCGTCAACGGTTCAGTATCGCGTCCGGACGCTCGCCGATGAGGTAGTTTCTTGCCACGACCTCCTCGAGCGTGTAGGGCGAAAGCGAGTAGATGCCGGGAAGGTCGGTGATGGTAACGTCATCATGCTTTTTCAGCTTGCCTTCCTTCTTTTCGACCGTTACGCCAGGCCAGTTGCCAACGAACTGGTTCGAGCCCGTCAGCGCGTTGAACAGCGTTGTTTTGCCGCTGTTCGGGTTGCCCGCAAGGGCTATTCTCATGTTTGCCATAGTATTTTCTCCTGTTTGCCGTTTGTTTGCACGGACCGGATGAGTTAGCAAAAGCTAACGGTCGGACCGTAAAAAATGCGGATGAACCGCGCGTTATTCGGTCGAAGCGGGGCAAGGGGCCGCGCTTATTCGACCTCGATCATGTTCGCGTCCGCCTTGCGGATGGAGAGCTCGTAGCCGCGAACGTTGACCTCGATCGGATCGCCGAGCGGCGCCACCTTGCGAACGTGTACCTCCACGCCCTTGGTGATGCCCATGTCCATGATCCTGCGCTTGACCGCGCCTTCGCCGTGAAGCTTCACAACGCGGACGGTCGCGCCGATGGGGGTCTCTTTCAAAGTTTTCATTCAAACACCTCCCGGGGTTTTTAGTGAATAGTGAATAGTTGCGGAAGAAATTCCGCCGGAATTTCTTCTTATCATACCATGATCTTCATCGCCATTTCGCGGCTGATCGCGATGCGCGATTCCTTAACGCTTACGATCACGTTTCCGCCGAGCATGGAGATGACGCGCACCTCGCCGCCGGGAACGAAGCCCAGATCGCTGAGATGCTTCTTTACCTCGGCACTGCCGCCGATCCGCTTGATGATACTGCCCTCACCAATGGGCGCAAGAGTCAAAGGCATCAAAAGAACACTTCCTTTCGATATAACTTCAATTCGGTGAACGCCAAATTTCGGTTGCTTGACGCAAACTAAGTTAGCGTTCCCTAACCAATGCTATAATACTCCAAGTTTCAGCGCTTGTCAATAGGCGGAATGAGTATATTTACGGGATTTTTTGCGATTTGTCCTCCGCTGCGCATGAAGGTGAGCTCCGGAGCAACAGGGATAGGGACGGCGGCCGGGCAAAGCGAAGCGGGATCGAGCGGACGGCAAAAAGGTCCTTGGAAAAGCGGATACGCGCAGACGAGGAGAGAATGCACGCCGATCCCCGAAACAAGGACAAAATTGTATATGAAATTCCCGGTATTTCAGCTTGACAACCGCACGCCCCGCTGATATAATACTGCTGTTGCTTCAAACAGGGAGAGATGTCCGAGTGGTTTATGGAGCCGGTCTTGAAAACCGGTGATGCCGCAAGGCACCGGGGGTTCGAATCCCTCTCTCTCCGCCAAAATATGGAGAAGTACCCAAGTGGCTGTAAGGGGCTCCCCTGCTAAGGGAGTAGGCTCTGCGAAGGGGCGCGAGGGTTCAAATCCCTCCTTCTCCGCCAACGCAAAAGACCATCCGATGGATGGTCTTTTGCGTTGGCATAAAATAATAGTAGGGATTTGAAGGGCGGATAAGAAAACCATCCGGTGGATGGTTTTCCCGCCCCGGTTTCGAGCGGCGCGGAGTGCGTTTGTGTTGACAAAAACGAAGGTCGATGGTATGATATATTTAAAGCTTGGGGAGCGTGAACAGCCATGCGCTGCGTTTAGAGTTTCGTCTTGAACGCAGTATTCTTTATCGGAGGTGATACTTCGTGAGCGGTGAAACGAATAATACAGCAAAAAAACGGCGCAGAAGCCTTGCCGTCAGGGCGATCGGTTCAACAGCGCTTGCGCTGCTCGTGCTCGGCATACTGATAGGTGCCGTCGGCCTTTACAGCTTTTCAAGCGCCTTCAGAAACGAGTATTCCACGAGCACGTTCCATATGGCGAGGACCGCCGCCGCCTTGATAAACGGCGATCTTCTCGATGATTATCTCAGCGAGCTTAGAAAACCGGAATATGTTGCCGATAAGCTGGAGCTTGACGAATACTGCAAGGATATGAACGTTTCGCTGGTTTACGTTATTTCGGTGGACAGAAGCGATTACGGCAGGTTCGCTTCGGTTTTCAACGCGGTCAATAATTCCGTGGACAACACGAACTATTCTCCGTGGGAGCTCGGCTTCAAGCGCAACACCACAAATGACGAATACCGCAGAAAGTATCGCGCGATCTACGAGGAAGGCTCCGAGTTCGAGACCATCTACCGCACCCGCACAACGGACGGGCAGCACCCGCATATCACCACGCTCGTGCCGGTCCACGGCAGCGGCGGACAGGTCAAGGGCATCCTCTGCGTGCAGCGCCCAATGCGCGAGCTGAACGATGCGATCAGGTCGTACCTCACCGTCGTAACCGCTTCAACGCTGCTGCTTGGCCTGCTGACGGGCCTGCTGACGGCGCTGCACACAAAAAAGCAATTCGTTGCGCCGGTGGAGCGCATCTCAGCCGAGGCTGCGCGCTTTGCTCGGGAAAACACGATCGCCGAGCCGCTCGGCAGCATCAGCCGCATAGACGAGATATCCGAGCTTGCGGCCTCGATAGACACGCTCGAGGCGGATATGGTGAACTATATGCAGAGCCTCACGAAGGTGACTGCCGAAAAGGAGCGCATAAACACGGAGCTTGCGCTTGCGGGCGCGATACAGGAAAACGTTTTGCCGAATGAGTTTCCCGCTTTTCCCGACAGGAGCGATTTCGATATCTTCGCTTCCATGACGCCCGCGCGCATGGTCGGAGGCGATTTTTATAACTTCGTGCTTGTGGATGATGACCATCTTGCCATGTGGATCGCGGATGTTTCCGGCAAGGGCATTCCCGCCGCGCTGTTCATGATGGCTTCAAGCATCATTCTGACGGGCAGAACGCGCCTTGGCGGCAGCCCCGCCCAGATACTCTCTCAGGTAAACAACAATCTATGCGAAAAGAACACGGCCGAGATGTTCGTAACGGCTTGGCTCGGCATACTAGAGCTTTCCACCGGCAGGCTCGTTGCAGCGAACGCCGGGCATGAATACCCCGTGCTTTGCAGCAAGGGCCGCTGCGAGCTCGTGAAGGATAAGCATGGCTTCGTGCTTGGCGGCATGGAAAACATGAAATACACCGAGTATGAGCTTATGCTTGAGCCGGGCGACAAGCTTTTCGTTTATTCGGACGGCGTGCCGGAGGCGACGGACGAAACAAACGCGATGTTCGGCACGGAGCGCATGCTCGATGCGCTGAATTCCGCGAAAGACGGCTCGCCCGAGCAGGTGATCGAAACGGTCAAATCTGCGGTGGACGGCTTCGTGAACGGAGCAACACAGTTCGACGATATAACGATGCTCTGCATGGAGTATAAGTCCCGCGGGCGCACCTGATAGTCGGTGAAGCGGATTACAAAGCATAAAAAATACGCCTTTCGGGCGTATTTTTCGTTTAGGCGTATTTTCCGTTTATAGGTCCAAACCCTTGGCCGATCGGGACCCATGTCAAGCAGGATGGAGGATAATGCGTCAAAAGAACCTGCACAGCCCGATCAGCGTGCCGAGGGCGAAGAACAGCGCGGCCTTGATCAGCACGGCGGCAAGCCCGCTTTTGATAAGCTTTTGCTCGGGGTGGGCGATGTTCGCGCGCGGGCAGGCGGCGGCACATTTACAGCAGCCGAGGCATTCGCCGTTTGAAAAGCCGTCCGCTTCAAGCTCGAGATCGACGGGGCAGTTCTTCTTGCATATCGAGCAGCCCTTGATGCAGCGCTCCGTGTTGCGCCTGAGGCTGCCGAGCATGGGAAGCAGCGCGAAGAGGGCGCCGAGCGGGCAGAGAAATTGGCAGAAGCCGCGCTCCTTCACGGCCATCAGCGCGATCACGACCGCGAAAAGGACGATGCCCGCGCTCATGCCGCCGAGCGAGAAGCTCAGCGCCGTTATCTGCGAAAACACGTCCCAAACGCTTGCGCCGCGAAGCTTGGCGTACAGCCCGAAGCCCGCGAATACAACGATGAACGCGAGATTCAGATACTTGAGGATGCGAAGCGGCTTCGATGCCTTCTCGGGCAGCTCAAACTGCTTTTTGCGCTTGAAGAGCTTGGTTTGGATGAGCCCCGAGAGCAGGTGGATGAGGTCGCCGAAAGAGCCGAACGCGCAGATATAGCCGCAGAAGAAGCGGCCGAAAACGATCGTGAACGCGCAGGTGAGAATCAGCGCCCAAAGGAAGCCGTCCGTCTCGATCGCGGAGCCCGCGCGGATGCTCTCGAAGATGCTCTTCAGCCCCGCAAAGCCCGCGTAAAATGCGGATGGCATCGCAATAAAGAATGCGAGCTGCACTGCCGCGCGCACAAGGGCGTGATCGCGCCTGCTTCTTTTGAGCTGCTCGCCGCTGCGGACGGGTATGCTTGCTTTCCGTTCCATTTTTTAGCCCTCCGCCGCCTTGAGCGCCTCGATAACGGCGCTCCTTATTCCGTTTGAGCTGAAGGTAGCGCCGCTGATCGCGTCCACCTCGGCGGACTGCTTTTCGATGATGCTCTCGATCACCTTCTTTGCGCGTATGAGATAGGCGACGTCCTCCTTTTCGGCGGATGCGATCTCAACGGCGGTTATCGCGCCGTTCTCGACCGTCACAACCACCGCGATCTCGCCGCGAAAGCCGCGCGCGCTGCCCTCGTAAACGCCGTCCCGATAGCGGGAGGCAGGCGCATCGCTGCGCCGATCGAGCGCTCTTGCGTTGTGCGCCTCGATCTCGGCGACCTTGCTCTCATATTCCTTGAGCTTGTTTTGGCGATCGGCTGCTATGAGCGAGTAAACCGCCAGCACGCCCAAGGCCAGCACAAGACTTGCCGCCTTGACGATAAAATTGATATGCTTCATCGCTTAAAGCGCCTCCTTTTCGGCCTTACCCGCAAAAGCGCGCTTTTGAGGGATAATGAACGGCTCAAATGCACTCGCGCCGCTCCTTGCCGCCTTTGCAAGCGCGCTGTTGGCGGCGCTTGCTATCGCGTTGGAGCTGAACGTGGCCCCCGAAACCGCGTCCACGCCGCCCTCGCCGTTATTGGCGATTATCTGCGCGGGAACGCCGGGACCGCCGGCGCCGTTCACCGCCATATCCATGAACACGGCGTTGGTTTCGTGGAAGTCGGGGTCGGATGCGTCGTTGCTGCGAACGGCGTTCACGCTCTTGATTTCGCCGCCCTGTATGCCGATCGTCACCTCGACCGTGTAGTCGAAGATCGCGCCGTCGGTGCAGCGTGCGCTTGCGGTATAGGTGCCGTCCCTGTATTTGCCCGGCGCTTCGGTAGGCGCGGAAGTCGGCGCGGAAGTAGGCGCGGAAGTGGGCGCGGCTGTGGGCGCGGCGGTCGGCGCGGAGGTGCTGCCGGGAGCCTGCGCTGCGTCGGGTGTCGCGGTGGGCTGAGCCTCCGAAGCGGGCGCAGTGGAAGGCGCGGCGGAAGGCGCAGACGGCTCGGCAGTCGGCGCGGGGGAGGACATTGAGCCGGTCGGCTCGGTGCTCTGCGGAGCCGTGGGCTCGGGCGCGCCGGTATCCTCGGGGGTCTGCGGCTCGGTCGTGCGCTCGGGGGATACGGCAGGCTCGGCGGTCGCCGTTTCGTCGGGCTCCGCACCATGGGCGGAGCTCTCATCGGGCATTGTCGTTTCCGCGGGGCTTGCCGATGCTTCCGTATAGGCGAGCTTTTCGGGAAGCTCGCTCGGAACGCCGGGCATGGACGTAAGCGCGTTCAGCACGATCGCCGCCATGACCGTGAGCGGCAGGAGGAACAGCAGCGATCTTACGGGGAAACCCGTTTTTTTATTCTCGTTTTTCATATTTGACTATTACCGTTTCCGTGTCTGATTCTGTTGCTATTACTGTAACTATGACGATTACTATTACTATTACTGTGAGCGTTTACTCTATTTAAAAAGGCAGGGCGCCGAGGCGATGAACGCTCGGCGCCGCAGCTGAAAGATCATCTGTTATCGCATGGCTCAATCGCCTCTCCTGCGCCGCATCTGCGGGGAGCGGCGATGTCCGAAGGGGAGCCTTTTTGCTCCGTCAAATCGCGAGGGAGCTTCTCAGAATCAGGATCGCGTCCACAATGGTGACTCTTCCGTCGCCGTTCATATCGGCTGCCCCGAGCTGCCCCTCGTTCAGCTCCGTGAGCTCGAGCGCGGCGCGGGCGGCAAGGACCGCATCCGCGATGTTCACGCTGCCGTCGGCGTTCACGTCGCCCGCCGAGAATATCGGCGCGTATTCGCAGCTTGCCTTGCGTATCGCATAGTTATCGCTCGTGAATTCGACCGAAACTATCCGCTCATCGACAAGCGCGGTCGTAAGCGCCACCTTGCCGTCCGCAACCGGGAGCCAACAGGGAACGGTATCGCCGTTTTCGTTTACCTCGGTCTCGGTGAGATAGAAGCGCTGCTTGCCGACCGAATAATAGGCGATGGCGGTCACATTCTCGGCATCCTCGGGAAGGTTCGATACCGCGATCTCGAGCGGTGAGGTGAATTCCGCAGCAACGGTCCCGAGATAGACCTCCTTGATGTCCTCATCGAGCGCGTAGTCGTAAACGAAGTAATTGCCCTCGCGGTCGTTGCAGTAGAAGCGAACGGCGGTGAGCTTCTTGTTATCCAGCCCAACGACCCGCTCGGCGTTCCAGCCGATCTTGCTGCCCGCCCAGATGTTGTAAAGATGGATCATGCCTGCGGTGGTGCCGTCCTCGGCGGTGAAGACCATCGCGTTTATCTGCATGGCGGAGGCTTCCTCGGCGCAGGAGAGGTTCACTTCAACGTCGCCCCAGCGCGTGGTGTAGCTGACGGCGGGATCGATTTCGCCAAGCGCCTCGGCCTCGCCGCAAACGGGGGAGAAGGCGGGGGAGCCGCCCTCGATAGCGGCATTCATGTAATAAGCGGGGGCTTCGGAAAGGAGGTAGTAGGAATACGCGGGCGCTTCCATGAGCGACGCTCTGCCGGTAAGCAGAGTTCCGTTCACGTTTCCGTGCGCGGCGGAGGCGACCATGACCTCGCGCTCATCGGTAACGTGGATGCCGCCGAGCTCCTCAAAGGAAGCGAGCATAGCCTCGCTCTCGAGGTAAACGGGCCAGGTAACGCCCTCGATATGCGCGCCGTTCTGTGCGCCGACCGCGATCAGATCGCCGTTTTCGTCGTAGCCTGCGGTGGCTGCGGAATGGAAGCTGCCGCCCGCAAGATTGTAGTTGCCAGCCTTGTTCGTTGCGGAGGAGACCGCGTCAACGTCGTAGTTTTCGGCGTTTTCCGCGCCGTAGAAGGCTTCATAGGGGATGTTCATAAGCGCATAAACGCCGTCATCGGCGCTCGGGACCTGCTCAAGCGCGCGTTCGACAGCCTGAACGAGGGCGCGGCAGGTGAAGGTGGCGCCGGTCACAACGTCGATATTCTCGGTGGACTGCGTTTCAACTATCTGCGCAAGCGGGCTCGGCTTGAACGTGCCGCCAACGGTGCGCCCGTTCACAGCCCAGTTCCAGAAGGTGTTGTTGGAGGGATCGTAGCCGTCCGTGTCGTGCTCGGCGGTGATGGACTCGATCACGCCGCCGTTCACCGTAACGTAAACGGTGAGGCCGTAGTCATAGTGGGATACTATCGCGCGGCCGCTGTAGATCTCTTGGGGCGCGATGCCCTCGGCACGGATGCCGAGCGGGTAGGCGGCGAAGAATACTATCATCAGCGCCAGAAGGACGGAAGCGAGCTTCCTGATAACGGAACCCTGTTTCATGTGGTTTCTCCTTGAAAAAAAGTTGCTTTTCGGCTGCGGAAACGGGTTAGCACGCACTAACTCAAACGGCCCGAAAAAAGGGGGATCGCCCCTGATTCGAACGCATGAAAAAGCCGCCTTATCAACCTATGCCCGCGCCACGGGTTAGCATACACTAACTTGCGTCCGCATTCAAGCCATTTTCTTGCAAAAAAAGTTCGGAATCCGTGCATCAGCGCGAATTCCGAAACGAGTATTATTCGGTTTTTATAGAGAGCACGTAGCGCATCGCTTTGATATACGGCTCTGTTTCCACATATACCTCGTTTTCGGCGATAACTATTGCAGTTTCTTCGCCATACACCGCTTCAACGGCAAGCGCTGCGCTCGTTTCGATCGTGCTTCCGTCAACCATGATAACATGGCAGAGATCGCTCTTTGAGCCTTCCTTAAGCGCGGAAACTATCTGCGCCTTTGAAAGCTTGCTGCCTGAAAGCACGAGCTTGTTCATCATCAGAAAGTCTTCGGCGGTATGAGCAAATCTGTTGATCGCCCGCGCGCGGCGTTTTTCATCCGAAAGCTCCAAAAGCAGGCGATCCCGCTTGTTTTTTCGGATGCAGCTTCGAATGAATTCGGCTTCGGCGGGATGCAGCATATTACATCCTGTTGCCAACGGGCATGCTGTTTTTGAGGATAACGTCATGCGAGCCGCCTTCAACGATGCTGGTTGCGGAAACGACGGTCAGCTTCGCGTTCTTCTGAAGGTCGGGTATGGTGAGCACGCCGCAGTTGCACATAGTGGAGCGCACCTTGCTGAGCGTTGCGCCAACGTTGTCCTTGAGGCTGCCGGCGTAGGGAACGTATGCATCCACGCCCTCCTCAAAGCTCAGCTTGCTTGCGCCGCCCATGTCGTAGCGCTGCCAGTTGCGCGCGCGGTTGCTGCCCTCGCCCCAGTACTCCTTGTAGTAGTTGCCGTTGATGCGGATCTTCTGCGTGGGGCTCTCGTCGAAGCGGGAGAAATACCTGCCGAGCATTACGAAATCCGCGCCCATCGCAAGCGCGAGGGTGATATGGTAGTCGTGCACGATGCCGCCGTCGGAGCAGATCGGAACGTAGATGCCGGTTTCCTTAAAATACTCGTCGCGCGCCTTGGCAACGTCGAGCATGGCGGTCGCCTGGCCTCTGCCGATGCCCTTCTGCTCGCGGGTGATGCAGATCGAGCCGCCGCCGATGCCCACCTTAACGAAGTCCGCGCCGCACTCCGCGAGGAAGCGGAAGCCCTCCGCGTCCACAACGTTGCCCGCGCCGACCTTTACGCTGTCGCCGTAATGCTCGCGGATCCACTCGATGGTTATCTTCTGCCACTCGGTGTAGCCCTCGGAGGAGTCGATGCACAGGCAGTCCACGCCCGCCTCAACGAGGGCGGGAACGCGCTCGGCGTAGTCGCGGGTGTTGATGCCCGCGCCCACGATATAGCGCTTATGCGAGTCGATGGACTCGAGCGGATTGGCCTTATGGTTGGAATAATCCTTGCGGAAAACGAAATACTTGAGCCTGCCCTCCTTATCGACGAGGGGCAGGGAGTTGATCTTATGCTCCCAGATAATGTCGTTGGCTTCCTTGAGCGAAACGTCGTCCGTGCCGTAAACGAGCCTGTCGAGCGGCGTCATGAACTCGGAAACGGGGGTACTCAGTTCCATGCGGCTGACGCGGTAGTCCTTGTCGGTCACGATACCGAGAAGCACGCCGTTGCCCGTGCCGTCGTCCGTGACGGCAACGGTGGAATGCCCGGTCGCCTCGTGAAGATCGAGCACGTCCGCAAGGGTGGAGTCGGGGCGAAGGTTCGAATCGCTCTTAACGAAGCCCGCCTTGTAGCTCTTAACGTTGCGCACCATCTGCGCCTGGCTCTCGATGGACTGCGAGCCGTAGAGGAAGCTTATTCCGCCTTCACGCGCAAGCGCGATCGCCATGGTGTCGTTTGATACCGCCTGCATGATCGCGGAAACCATCGGGACATTGATGCTGATCGCGGGCTCCTCACCCTTTTTGAACTTCACAAGGGGGGTGCGGAGGCTTACGTTCGCAGGGATGCAGTCCTTTCCGGAGTAACCGGGAACGAGCAGATACTCTCCGAAGGTGCGGGAGGGTTCATTGTAGATGAATGCCATGGTGCTCTCCTTTCAAAACAAGAAATTTATAATAAAATTTTTATATCATTTATTGATCGCAGTCGCCTGCGCGCAAGCCCGTCATGCGTTCGTATGCCCGCTCGTGGCTCTCGCTTTCCCGATAGAATCCCTTCATATCGGGGCAGGGGAAGCAAGCGCACTCGCCGCAGAAAGAGATGCCTTTTTCGCGGCAGCAGGCAACGGGCATACACTCGTCGCCCTCTTCCCAAAGCGTTTTGCGGCAGGAGGGGCAGCAGCCGCTTTTATAGTCGGGGCAGCTTTCGCAGCAAACGCCGCAGTACGCGATAAGCTCGCCGAGCTCCGTTCTTTTGCCGCATGAAGCCTTATTCATGCCGAGCCCTTGCCGCGGCGTTTTCCGCGCAGTCCACCAGGTTCGTCATCAGCATAGCGACCGTCATCGGGCCAACGCCGCCGGTGACCTTGGTGATATAGCTCGCCTTTTCGACCACCTCGTCGAAGTCCACGTCGCCGTAGAGCTTGCCGTCGATATTGGTCTGCCCAACGTCGATCACAACCGCGCCGTCCTTGACCATATCGGCCTTGATGAGCTTGGCGCTGCCCGCCGCAACGATCAGGATATCCGCGTTGCGCGTGATCTCGCCGAGGTTCTGCGTTTTGGTGTGGCAAACCGAGACCGTGGCGCTCCTGTTTAAGAAGCACATCGCGATCGGACGGCCGACGAGGATGGATTTGCCCACGACCACGGTATGGCGGGATTCGATATCCACTCCAATGCGATCGAGCATATGGATGATCGCGCGCGGGGTGCAGGCGATTATCGCGGGCTCGCCGTTCAAAAGCTTGCCGGCGTTGGTGAAGTGCAGGCCGTCTATATCCTTCTCGGGGTCGATCGCGTCGAGAACTGCCTTGGTGTCCATATGCTCGGGAAGCGGCATCTGAACCAGCATTCCGTGCACGCTTTCATCGGCGTTCAGCCGAGCTATCAGCTCAAGCAGGCGCTCCTGCGTGCTCGAAGCGACCAGATGATAGGTAACGCATTCCATGCCGAGGCGGATGGCGGCGTTCTCCTTGAGCGAAACGTAGCGCTTGCTCATCTCGTCGTCGCCCACTTCAACGATGGCAACGCGGGGTATAACGCCCTTCTTGTTCAGCTCCGCAATGCGGCCGCCGAGCTCCTCATAGACCTCGTTTGCTATTTTTCTGCCGTCGATGATCGTTGCGCTCAAGGCTTTTTCCTCCCGTTTTTCGGATAATGGTATAAATTGACTTATTATACACCTTTGCGCAGCTTAATTAAAGGCTGCGCAAAAATATATTTACGGATTATTTAACGAAATAGTCCACGGCGCCGCGGAAGATCGAGAAATCATCAGAGCCGGGAACGTTTTTATAGAGGTTGCTGCCGCAGCGCTCGCTGTGCGCCATCTTGCCGAATACGCGCCCGTCCGGCGAGGTGATGCCCTCGATAGCCATCACGGAGCCGTTCGGGTTCACCGAGGTGCGCATCGAAGGCGTGCCGTAATCGTCGCAGTACTGCGTGGCGACCTGCCCGTTTGCAACGAGCTGTGCAAGCAGCTCCTCGCTGCAAACGAAGCGGCCTTCGCCGTGCGAAACGGGAACGAGCGCAACGTCGCCCACCTCGCGGTGCATCAGCCACGGCGAAAGGTTCGAGCAGCAGCGCGTGTGCACGAGGCGGGAGCGGTGAACGCCGATGGTGTTGTAGGTCAGCGTCGGCGCGTTTTCGCTTGCGGTCACGATCCTTCCGTAGGGCACGAGGCCGAGCTTGACGAGCGCCTGGAAGCCGTTGCATATGCCGAGGATGAGACCGTCGCGCTTATCAAGAAGCTCCATTACAGCGTCCGCAGCGCGGCTGTTTCGCATGAAGGAGGTGATCAGCTTCGCGCTGCCCTCGGGCTCATCACCGCCGGAGAAGCCGCCGGGGATGAAGAGGATATTGCTCTTTGCGAGCCTATCCGAGAACGCCTTGACCGATTCCTCGATATCCTTCGCGGAAAGGTTGTTTATAACGAGGATCTCCGCCTCCGCGCCGGCAAGGCGCATGGCTCTTGCGGAATCCATCTCGCAGTTCGTGCCGGGGAAAACGGGGATGAGCACCTTCGGCTTCGCCTTCTCGCCGTTTGCGATAAGCGGCGCGTTTGCTTCGTTCACGCGGTGCTTCGGGCTCCTCACAATGCAGTTGATCGGCATAACGGGGGATGCGTCCGCGGTCTTATGGCGATAAACGCTCTCGAGCTTTTCGTCGTAGAGCTTATACAGGCTGTAGATGGGCGCGGCCTCCTCGCCGAAGCGGATATCGAGCCCCTCGGTGGTCCTTCCGAGCAGAACGAGCCTTTCGTCGCCCTCCACGGCCTCGCCGCAGCCGCCGCAGCCGGGGGTCTCGAGGATGAATGCGCCGTAATCGCGGGCAAACAGCTCGTCAATGGAGAGCTCAAGCTCCTTGTCGAACTCAAAGCCGATGCCGTTGCCGATCGCCATCTTGAAGATGCCCTCCATGATGCCGCCCTTGTCGACAGCCCAGCAGGAGAAGGCGCGGTGCGTGCGCAGAAGCTTCTCAACAAGCTCGATATTCGCGCGAACGCTCTCGATCTTCGCAAGCCCGTTTTCGTCCTTCTCAACGGGCAGGTACATTATGCGCGTTCCGATGCCCTTGAACTCGGGCGAAACGATGTTTTCGGCCTTGTCCGCAGAAACGGCGAAGGAAACGAGCGTCGGCGGAACGGAGATATTCTCAAAGCTGCCGCTCATCGAGTCCTTGCCGCCGATCGCCGCAAGCCGGAGCCCCATCTGCGCGTCGAGCGCGCCGAGCAGAGCCGAAAGCGGCTTGCCCCATGCGGTCTCATTCTTCATCTTTTCGAAATACTCCTGGAAGGTGAGCCAGCAGTTTTCGATGCCCGCGCCGGTCGCGGCAAGCTTCGCTACCGAAGAAATGACCGCGCAGTACGCGCCGGCATAGGGGTCGGCCTCGGAGAGATAGGGGTCGAAGCCGTAGCTCATAACGGAGCAATCGTCCGTTTCGCCGGTGCGGACGGGGAATTTGGCCGCCATCGCCTGCGGGGGAGTGAGCATATTCCTGCCGCCGAAGGGCATGAGCACCGTGCCCGCGCCGATCGTGGAGTCGAACATCTCGCTAAGCCCCTGACGGGAGCAGATATTGATATCGGAAACCAGCGCCTCGAGCTTCGCCTTGAAGCTCTTTGCGTTTTCAACTTCATTTTGCTTTATTCCCTTGGGGGAAGCAACGCGCGCCTTTGCCTGCTTGCCTGCGCCGTTCGTATCGAGGAAATCCCTTGAGATGTCCGCGATCTTCTCGCCGTTCAGCAGCATCACCATGCGCCTGTTGCCCGTGACCTTCGCCACGACCGTTGCTTCGAGGTTTTCACAGTGCGCAAGCTCAAGGAACTTCTCCGCATCCTCGGGAGCAACGACCACCGCCATGCGCTCCTGCGATTCGCTTATCGCAAGCTCGGTGCCGTCAAGACCCGCATATTTCTTCGGAACGGCGTTGAGGTCTATCTCAAGCCCGTCCGCAAGCTCGCCTATCGCCACGGAAACGCCGCCCGCGCCGAAGTCGTTGCAGCATTTGATGAGGGTGGATGCTCTCTCATCCATGAACAGGCGCTGAAGCTTCCTTTCCTCGGGCGCGTTGCCCTTCTGCACCTCCGCGCCGCAGCTTGCAAGGGAACTTTCGTCGTGGGATTTACTTGAACCGGTAGCGCCGCCGCAGCCGTCTCGGCCCGTTCTGCCGCCGAGCAGGATCACCACGTCCCCGGGAAGGGGCTCGTCGCGGCGAACGTTCTTCGCGGGCGCCGCGCCTACTACCGCGCCTATCTCCATATGCTTGGCAAGATAACCGTCGTGGTAAACCTCGTCCACAAGCCCCGTTGCAAGGCCGATCTGGTTGCCGTAGGAGCTGTAGCCGTGCGCGGCGGTGGTAACGAGCTTCCTCTGCGGCAGCTTGCCCTTTATCGTTTCGCTCAGCGGGCGCAGGGGGTCCGCGCCGCCGGTCACGCGCATCGCGTGGTAAACGAAGCTCCTTCCGGAAAGCGGATCGCGGATCGCGCCGCCAACGCAGGTTGCCGCGCCGCCGAAGGGCTCGATCTCGGTGGGATGGTTATGCGTTTCGTTCTTGAAAAGCAGCAGCCAGGGCTCGGGCTTTCCGTCGACCTCTATCTCAACGCGCACCGTGCAGGCATTGATCTCGCGCGATTCATCGAGATTTTTCAGATCGCCGCTCTTCTTGAGCGCCTTTGCCGCGATGACCGCGATATCCATGAGGCAAACGGGCTTTTTAACGCCGAGCTTCTCCCGAAGCGCAAGGTAGCGTTCAAACGCCTTTCTCACCTTTTCATCCTCGAACTCAACGTTTGAAAGCTCGGTGTTGAAGGTGGTGTGGCGGCAGTGATCGGACCAGTAGGTGTCGATCACGCGCAGCTCGGTCATCGTGGGAAGCCTGTTTTCGCTTTTGAAATACTCGGAAACGAAGCGCAGATCGGCCTCGTCCATCGCAAGGCCGTATTTTTTGATGATCTCGGCGGGGTCGCCGGAGAGCTCGACCCTCTCGGGCATGGGCGGCTCGGTGAAGGGCATGGCCAGAGTTTCGGGAAGCTCGAAGCCCGCCTCCATGGAATCCACGGGGGTGATGATATAGCCCTTGATCTTCGCGATATCCGCATCGCTGAGCTCGCCGTAGATAAGATAGACCGTTGCGCTCCTTACGGCGGGCTTTTCACCGGCGGTAACGAGGCTTATGCACTGCGCCGCGGAATCCGCCCGCTGATCGAACTGACCCGGCAGATATGCCACGGCAAAGGCATGCGCGCCGTCAGCGTCGAGCTCACGGCCGGCAGTATCCACCTGCGGCTCGGAGAAAACGGTGGGGATGCATTTATCGAGCGTCGCCTCGTCGATGCCCTCAACGTCGTACCTGTTGATGATGCGAAGCCTTGAAAGCCCCGTTATACCGAGAAAATCGCGGATGTCGCCCTTGAGCGCCTCCGCCGCCTCCGAGAATTCGGGGCGCTTTTCGCTGTAAACTCGAAATACCATTTTTACCTCTTGAATATGCGCCAACGCGCTTGTTTTATTGAGCTGATTTTATTGAAATAGAAGAAGGGCGTTTAAACGCCCATGTCGGAAAGCAGCGCGGCTATCATGGAAAGCGTGTGCCGAAGCGCCATGCTGCCGATGTCCTTTCTGTAATACATTTTATCGAAGCTGATATGCTCAGCCGCTTCGTATGCGGCCTTCACGGCCTCCTCGAGCGTTTCGCGCACGGCGGTTATGCCGAGCACCCTGCCGCCGTTGGTGAAGAAGCCGAGCTCGGTGCGCTTCGTGCCCGCGTGGAAAACCTCCACGTCCTCCGGCACGTGCTCGAAGATGATCAGCTTGCCCTTCTCGTAGCTCTCGGGGTAGCCGCCGCTTGCGAGCACGAGGCAGCAGGACGCTTCGTCCGCAAATTCAACGGGGCAGCTTTCAAGAGTGCCGTTTTCGACCGCGAGCATGATCTCCACAAGATCGCTTTTAAGAAGCGGCAGCACCGCCTGCGTTTCGGGATCGCCGAAGCGGCAGTTGTATTCGATCACCTTCGGACCGTCCGCAGTCAGCATGAGGCCGAAATAGAGGCAGCCCTTGAAGGGGCGGCCTTCCTTATTCATCGCCTCCACGGTGGGCAGGATGATGCGCTCCATCGTCTGCTCCGCGGCGGCCTTGGTGTAGAAGGGGTTCGGGCAAACCGCGCCCATGCCGCCGGTGTTGAGGCCCATATCGCCATCGAGTGCGCGCTTATGATCCATGCTCGAGGGCATTGGGATTATCGTTTTGCCGTCCGTAAAGGCGAGAACGCTCACCTCGGCGCCGGTCAAAAACTCCTCTATAACGACGGTTTTTCCGCTCTTGCCGAACTTTTCATCGACCATCATCGAGCGGATGGCTTCCTCGGCCTCGGAAACGTTCTTTGCGATTATAACGCCCTTGCCGAGCGCAAGCCCGTCCGCCTTGATGACCACGGGCATTGCGTGATTCCGCACGCATTCGAGCGCCGCGTCGAGCTCGGAGAAGGTCTCGTACCTCGCGGTCGGGATGCCGTATTTTTTCATCAATTCCTTCGAAAACGCCTTGCTCGACTCGATGATCGCGGCGCTTCCGCTCGGACCGAAGCAGGGGATGCCCTTTGCGCGCAGCAGGTCGGTGAGACCCAGCGCGAGCGGATCGTCGGGGATGACGGCGGCAAGATCGACCGGATTCTCGGTGCAGAATTCAACTATCGCTTCAAGATCGGTCGCAGGAATATTGACGCATTCGGCGTCCTCGGCTATGCCGCCGTTGCCGGGCAGCGCATAGATCCTGCCGCAGCGGGGGCTCTTTTTGAGCGCGCGGATGATCGCATGCTCCCTTCCGCCTCCGCCGATAACGGCTATATTGAGCTTAGATTCATTGAGTTCCATAGTCTTTACCGCCTTTCCTACAAATTTTCTATATTACAATTTGCTTTATCAGTGGTGGAAGAGCCGAAGACCCGTAAACGCCATTACCATGCCGTGCTCGTTGCAGCAGGCGATAACGTCGTCATCGCGCACGGAGCCGCCGGGCTGGGCGATGTAGCGGACGCCGCTCCTATGGGCGCGCTCGATATTGTCGCTGAAGGGGAAGAATGCGTCGCTCGCAAGCGCGGTCTCGGTGAAATTCGCAAGCCACGCCTTCTTTTCTTCCTTCGTCATCGGCTCGGGGCGCACGGTGAAGAACTGCTGCCAGCGGCCCTCGTCGAGCACGTCGCCGCATTCGTCGTCATTGAGGTAAACGTCGATCGCGTTGTCGCGGTTGGGGCGGGGCAGATCGCTCTTGAAGGGAAGCGCGAGCACCTTCGGACACTGGCGAAGGTGCCAAAGATCGGCCTTGCTGCCCGCAAGACGGGTGCAGTGGATGCGGCTCTGCTGACCCGCGCCAACGCCGATGGTCTGGCCGCCCTCGGCGTAGCAAACGGAGTTGGACTGGGTGTATTTGAGCGTGATCAGCGCGATAAGCAGGTCGCGCTTCGCGCTCTCGGGGATGGTCTTATTCTCGGTAACGATGTTCTCAAGCAGCTTTTCGTCGATCCTGCCGTCGTTTCGGCCCTGCTCGAAGGTGATGCCGTACACGGTGCGCGTTTCGATCGGCGCGGGAGTATAGCTCTCGTCCATCTTGATAACGGTGTATGCGCCGTTCTTCTTCGCCTTGAGTATTTCAAGCGCGTCCTCGTCGTAATCGGGCGCGATGATGCCGTCCGAAACCTCGCGCTTGATGAGCTTTGCAAGCGAAGCATCGACCTTATCGCTGACCGCGATAAAATCGCCGAAGGAGCTCATCCTGTCCGCGCCCCTTGCGCGAACGTAGGCGCAGGCGAGGGGGGAGAGCTCGAGCTTTTCATCAACGAAATACATCTTTTTAAGCACGTCCGTAAGCGGAAGACCGATCGCCGCGCCTGCGGGGCTGACGTGCTTGAAGCTGGTCGCGGCGGGATAGCCCGTCGCCTGCTTGAGCTCGCGCACGAGCTGATAGCCGTTGAGCGCGTCCAGCAGGTTGATATAGCCCGCTCTGCCGTTCAAAACCGTGATGGGCAGCTCGCCGTCAAAGCTTATCGCGGCGGGCTTCTGGTTGGGGTTGCAGCCGTATTTCAGTTCGTAACGCATATTTTCCTCCGTAATTTGTTTTTTATCGAATGCCGAATGCTCCGTACTCTTGTCAAAGCAGATGCTTGTTTATAATGAAGCTTTCCTCCCTGCCGCACTCCCTGCATATCCTGCGAACGAAGAGCGAAACGCGGTTGTGTTCATCAAGGCAGCTCCAAATATAGTTTGCGATCGCCTCAACGCTTCCCTCGGGGGTGGCGAGCCTTCTCGGTTCGCCGCGGAAGGTCGGTATCGGGTCTCCGTCGTGCTCGTAGGTGTGGATGAAGTGGCAAACGCCGGTCTCATAGGCGTATTTGAAGAAATTGCGCTGGCAAACGCCGCCGCTCTGATCCTCGGATTTGAGGATGCTGAGCTCATATCCGCTCTTTGCAAGTATGCCGCTGATGCGCGGGGTGTAGTTCGGCGGGTCGGGCTCGTATTCGCGCGTTTGAAGCGCAAGCGCGTTTCGAGCGGAGAAATCCGCTTCGGGGCATTCGCTCTTTATCAGCTCGTCGCGCACGGTGTCGGTCTGATCGCCGTTTGTAACGATCGTAACGCCGCCCACCTTGCGAACGGGCGCATAGATTATGAGGCTCGGGTCGGTGAGCTTGGATTCATCATAGGCGCGGGTGCGGATGCCGTCCTCGGTCTCTTCGAAGATACGGTTGCGGCTGTTCTCGCTCCTGCCCATGATGAAGTAAGCGATCAGCGCGTTGTCCATCGAATCGCTTCCGATGATTATGCCCCTGCCGGGGTAGGTGTTGTTTTCAAGATACTTATCGAGCGTGTTCATTTATGATGTCTCCGTATTATTTATGGGATGGGCGAAGGCGCATCAGCCCTCGTTTTCGCCTGTGAAGAGCCACAGGCAGGGGCGAACGCCGATGCCCTCGTAATTTGCGCGCTTGGAGTATATGGGCTCGCCCTTTGGGTCGCATACCGTAACGCTGTTTTGACTGAGCCCGGGCGTGCGCAGCCACCAGGAGGCGGTGCCGTAGTCGGCGGTCTCAACGCCGTTTGCAAGCGCCCGCTTGGTCGGGTAAGCATACATGCCGAAAACGTTTATCCCGATGCCTGTGCGCGCGATGCGCATAAGCTCTTCAAGGCTCATCAGAAAGAGCCTGTCCACGGTATCGGCGCCGCCCTTGATGCCGCTGATGGTGTTGGACTCGGCCTTGACGGTGGATCTGGCGATAAGAAGGCGCTCGTTTTCCGTGAAGGCCTCGTTTATAAACTCGCCGTTGAGCCAGGAGCGCATTTGGCACTCCGCCCAGGTGGTGGCGCTCGCGGAGCTGTTGTAGGACCGGTGGTCGAGCACGCTTTCCGCAAGCAGGTACAGCCTGTTATCCGAGCGCATCATGACCCACCAAACTATCGGCTCTGGGCCGTTGTTGGGGTTGCCGTCCTGCTCATAGCGCCCGAACTGAACCTTTTGGCCCGGTTCAAGCGTTTTGAGAACGTCGTAGTCGCTGCCGCAGCGCTCGTATGCGATATCGGCGGCGCGCTTGGCGGCGTCTTTGTAATCGCCGAGCAGGGTGAGCCGTTCGATGCCCTCCGCGATATTGCCGGCATTCAGCGCGGCCTCCGCCTCGCTGTACTCCCTGCCGGGGATAATGACCTTTCTGATAAGATAGCTTGCGCCGAGCCCGACCAGTATGCCGGCAAGCAGCGCGATAACGATTATGCGGATCCTCCTGACCTTCTTCGCATAGCCCTCGGGATCGAGGTGGACAACTTTCTTTCTTTTAAATAACGCCATTCAATTCTCCATATTGATTCTTGCCCGAATATCGGGCAGCTCGTCGGCTGATCATTCCTCACTCGCCGCGGTCTCGGCTTCCTGCGCCGCTTCGTCCGCTTCAACGTCCGCTTCAACGTCCGCAAGCGGCTCGGCTCCGCCCTCCTCCTCGATGACCTTTTTGAAAACCATCTCGAGCGCCTTGGGCAGCAGCTCCCATTCGGCCTGCTCCATAACGCGGCGCTGAAGCGTTTCGGGCGTGTCACCCTCCAAAACTTCAACGGCCTTTTGAAGTATTATCTCGCCGCCGTCCGCAACCGCGTTCACGTAATGCACCGTTGCGCCGGTGACCTTAACGCCGTATTCAAGCGCCGCTTTATGCACCTTCAGCCCGTAGAAGCCCTTGCCGCAGAAGGAGGGGATGAGCGAGGGATGCACGTTTATTATGCGGTGGTCGTATCTCTCGGTGAAGGGTGCGCTGAGTATGCACAAAAAGCCCGCGAGCACGATCACGTCTATCTCCTTGTCCTTCAAAAGCCAGCTTACCTCGTTTTCGAAGGTGTAGGGATTATTCTTATCGAAGGGGATATACGCCGTATCGATCCCGGCCGCTCTTGCGCGCTCGAGCGCGTATGCGTCGGGATTGTTTGAGATAACGAGCGCGATATCGCCGCTCGTGACGACGCTGCCCCGCTTATCGAGAAGCGCCTGAAGATTGGTTCCGCCGCCCGAAACGAATACGGCGGCGCGTGGACGCTTTAACATATTTCAACTCCTTCTCCCTTTTTGAGCTCGCCCATGATATAGGCCTGCTCGCCGTTACTGCGCAGGATCTCGACCGCCCTTTCGGCGTCGGCTTTATTGACTATAACGCACATTCCAACGCCCATGTTGAACGTGTTGAACATATCCCTTTCGGGGATGCCGCCGGTGCCGGCAAGCAGAGTGAATACGGGCGGCACCTTGAGCGAGGCCTTGTCGATCTTGGCGCAAAGGCCCGATTTTACCGCGCGGGGGATATTCTCATAGAAGCCGCCGCCTGTGATATGCGCGCAGCCCTTGACGGTAACCTCATCGGCAAGCGCGAGCACGCTCTTAACGTAGATCCTCGTGGGCGCGATAAGCGCTTCGCCCAGCGTGCAGCCGAGCTCGGGAATACTCGTTTCGAGCACGGCGCTTGAATTGAGGTTGAACACCTTGCGAACGAGCGAATAGCCGTTGGAATGGAAGCCGCTCGAGGGAAGCGCGATGATCGCGTCGCCCTCCTGCTGGGATCCCACGTCGAATATCTTTTCCTTATCGACTATGCCGACGGCGAAGCCGGCAAGGTCGTATTCATCCTCGGGATAGAAGCCGGGCATCTCGGCGGTCTCGCCGCCTATGAGCGCACAGCCCGCCTGAACGCAGCCCTCCGCCACGCCTTCAACGATCGAGGCCACCTTCTCGGGAATGTTCTTTCCAAGCGCGATATAATCGAGGAAGAACATGGGCTTTGCGCCGCAGCAGATTATGTCGTTCACGCTCATCGCAACGCAGTCGATGCCCACCGTGTTGTGTTTGTCCATAAGGAAAGCGAGCTTGAGCTTGGTGCCGACGCCGTCCGTACCGCTGACGAGTATCGGCTCCTTCATTCCGGCAAGCTCGGGCACGAAAAGTCCGCCGAAATTGCCGATGGAGGGCATTGCGCCGGGGGTGACGGTGCGCGCGATATGCTTCTTCATAAGCTCGACCGCGCGATAGCCGGCGGTGATGTCCACGCCCGCAGCCTCGTAGCTCTTGCTCCTTGAGTCCTTGATGCTCATTTGATCTTCCTCCGAATTTTTAGTGAATAGTGAATAGTGAATAATGAATAGTTGAGGTTGGAATTCCGTGGGAATTCCTGCAATTTATCCGTGCTATTCATTATGAGGGAAAGTCTCGATCCTCGTCCTTATCATGCCGCCGGGCTCGCCGTGTCAGCACCCGATTAGGTCGTTGGCTTTTCAACCTTGCTGAAAACCATAAGGTCGCTTCCGTCGCTGCTGAGCTGCACGAGTTTTCCGCCGATCAAACGGAAGGAAAGGCTTTTTCCGCTTTCGGTCGCAGCGGAGATGACGGAATCCGAAACGTTGTAGGTGCCGAACTCGTGATCATTCAGCTTGTCGTGCATGATGCTGAGCAGAAGCTTATCCATCAGCTTTTCAATGAATGACGATGGATCAACGCCGATGAAGGCGTCGCCAAGCCAGCTAATCGCATTCAAGATGACGCCCCTAACCGACTCACGATCGATGTTGTATGAAAAGGTGCCGTCATCAACGAACTGAACGTTGAAGGATATCCTGAACGAGTCGGAAAGCGCATTTGCCACAAGCTTCTCGAGACCGGTAAGATCCGAAAGATCCATATCTGCGAGCTTGCACTCCGAGGACCATTCGCCGACAGCGGGGGCGAGCCGTGCGGAACGCGAATCTTGAGGTGTACAGCCGAGTAAAAGTGCGGATGCCGCAAGCACGCCTGCAAGCAGCAGTAAAATTGATGCTTTTGCTAATCTCATCGTTCCCTCCTTGAGTTCCTGAATTGGACTTAATGCAGCTTGCGGTAGACACATTGTTCAACCGAACTCAATCATCGTCCTTATCCTGACGCTCGCTGAGCTTGGTCTGCCATCTATTGATCCATTTGCGCTTGGGCGGCTCGCAGGGATACTCGCCCGTGAAGCAGCCGGTGCAGAAGCCCCTTCCGGGCTCGCCGGTCAGCAGCTTGGCGTTCTCCACGCTCAAAAAGCCGATCGAATCCGCGCCGATCTGCGCCTTGAGCTCCTCGTCGTTATACTTAACGGCGATCAGATTCTCCCTCGAGGGAACGTCCGTGCCGAAGTAGCAGGGGTAGAGGAACTTGGGCGATGCAAGGCGGATATGCACCTCGGTCGCGCCCGCTTCGCGAAGCAGGCTGACTATGCGCTTTATCGTCGTTCCGCGAACGATCGAGTCGTCCACAAGCACAACGCGCTTTCCTCTCACCGTGGAGGGAACCGGGTTCAGCTTGATG
Organism: Clostridia bacterium; assembly: GCA_017523925.1. Classification (GTDB taxonomy): domain Bacteria; phylum Bacillota; class Clostridia; order Christensenellales; family CAG-138; genus PeH17. Next base: position 2,807 of record JAFWVQ010000066.1, on the reverse strand, counting down.
CGAACGCCCTTCTCGCGGTCGGTCTGCGTGGGCTGGATGAATGTCCTTCCGATGTATTTATTCTTGATAAGACCGATGCCGTAGGGGATGCCGGAGCGGATCGAATAGCCGATCGCCGCATCGAGGCCCGAATCGGGAACGCCGATTATAACGTCCGCCTCAACGGGGTACTGATCGTGCAGAAATTCGCCGGCCCTCTGCCGCGCAAGATGCACCGAGCAGCCGTCGATAACGCTGTCCGGCCGCGCGAAATAGATGTATTCAAACACGCAGAAGCCGGGGTTCGCCGTGCCGCAGTGCCGCCGATCGCTCATGATCTCGCCGTCCTTAACGACCACGATCTCGCCGGGCTCGACCTCGCGAACGTACTTCGCGCCGATGCTGTCGAGCGCACAGCTCTCCGAAGCGAAGGCCCAGCCGCCGTTTGCAAGCCTGCCGATACACAGCGGGCGGAAGCCGTTCGGGTCGCGAACGCCGATCAGCTTCTTGGGGCTCATGATAACGAGCGAATACGCGCCCTTTATCCTGTCCATAGCCCTTGCCACGGCCTCCTCGATGCAGGTCGTTGCGAGCCTTTCCTTGGTGATCGTGTACGCAATGACCTCGGTGTCGCTCGTGGTGTGGAAGATGGAGCCCGCAAGCTCCAGCTCCTCGCGAAGCTCCGCGTCGTTTGTGAGGTTGCCGTTATGCGCAAGCGCCATCGCGCCCTTGTGGTGGTTCACAACGAGGGGCTGGCAGTTGATGCGCTTTTCATAGCCCGTGGTGGAGTAGCGAACGTGGCCCACCGCCATGCTGCCGAGCCCGAGCCGCGCCATGGTCTGCTCGTCGAAAACGTCGTTCACAAGCCCTTCGTCCGCGTGCGAAGCGATAACGCCGTCGTCGTTCACGGCGATGCCCGCGCTCTGCTGACCCCTGTGCTGAAGGGCGTAGAGCGCGTAATAGGTCATTCGCGCAACGTCGTCGCGCTCGGGGGAGGAAACGCCGAAAACGCCGCATTCCTCCTTGAGACCCTCGAATACTTCATCGTTCTTATCGAAAAATTCCATTTAAAACGAACTTCTTTCGTAGTTTATTTTGGTTTCGCTTGTATTATTGTTGGCGGCGGCGATCGCGCTTATTCGCCCATCAGGCGGCGCAGTATCTCCTGGTACGCGCCCTCAACGTTGCCCATATCGCGGCGGAAGCGGTCCTTATCCAGCTTTTCATGGGTCGTGCTGTCCCAGAAGCGGCAGGTGTCGGGCGAGATCTCGTCCGCAAGAACGATCGTGCCGTCCGCAGTTTTGCCGAACTCGAGCTTGAAGTCGATAAGGTCGATATTCAGTCCCTTGAAGTATTCGCGCAGGATATCGTTTATGCGCAGCGCATAATCCTTGATGATATCCAGCTCCTCGGGGGTGCAGAGCTCGATGGCGAAGATATGGTAGTCGTTGATCATCGGATCGCCGAGCTCGTCGTCCTTATACGAGAATTCGAGCACGGTCTTCTTCATCGGCGTACCCTCGGGAAGGCCGAGGCGCTTGGAGAGCGAGCCCGCCGCAACGTTGCGAACGATCACCTCAAGGGGAATTATTTTAACCGCCTTGACCGCCGTTTCGCGCTCGGAAAGCTCCTCCACAAGATGGGTGGGGATGCCCTCTTTTTCAAGCATCTTCATAAGGTGGTTCGTTACGCGGTTGTTGATAACGCCCTTGCCGATGATGGTGCCCTTCTTTTCACCGTTGAATGCGGTCGCATCGTCCTTATAGTCCACGATGTAAACGCCCTCGACGTCGGTCGAGTAAACCTTCTTTGCCTTGCCCTCGTAGAGCTGTTCGAGCTTTTTCATAGATATCCTCCGAAAAGTAAAGTATTGATTCTTAATAAATTTTGAAAGCCGCTTGAAGATCGCGGCTGTTTCGTGCATGTATTGAGTTATGCGTTCGGCTCGGCTGCCTGAAGCGCGGCATCCTTTTTGCGGACGGCTTCGGACATATCTCTTCGCATCTTCTCAAGCCTCTCATGCAGCTCGGGCTCGGAAAGCGCGAGCATCTGCGCGGCGAGGATGGCGGCGTTGGCGCAGCCGTCTATCGCAACGGTGGCAACGGGTATGCCCGAGGGCATCTGCACCGTGGCAAGCAGCGCATCCATACCGTCGAGCGCCGAGGATTTGAGCGGTATGCCGATAACGGGCAGCGTGGTGTGTGCGGCGATAAAGCCGCCGAGATGCGCGGCCTTGCCCGCAGCGGCGATTATAACGCCGAAGCCGCGCTCGTATGCCGAGGAAGCGAATTCGCTGACCGCGCCGGGCGTTCTGTGTGCGCTCATTATGTGCATTTCATATTCGATGCCGAGCTCCTTGAGCTTCTCCGCGCAGGCTTTAACGAGCGGCAGATCGCTGTCCGAACCCATAATAACGGCAACCTTTTTCATGGTGTGTTCCTCCGTTTGGCTCATGATTGAATAGATAGTACTATTTTATCAGATTTTGCCGTATAAAAGCAAGCCCCAAACGGCACTTGCGCACGATTTGAGCCTTATAAAAACCCGCGTTGCATCTAATATAATTGCGGGTCTCCGAATATATTTGTCGGAAACCCGCGAATATGCGTTTTTCTTGGTGCGCTCAAAGCCCATTAAGCCGCTTATTTCTCCGGCAGATCGATGGGCTCTATGCGGTAGTTGATGACCTCGCCAACGGTATGCTTGAGCGTATAATCGGGCGAATAGACCATATTGGATATTACGAGCGATCCATCCTCAAGCATTTCATATTCGATCTTCAATAATCCGTCCGAAAGATAATGGATGCTCGTTATGGGGTAGCCCCT
>JAFWVQ010000065.1 GCA_017523925.1 Clostridia bacterium | reverse complement strand
TTTCCAAGGACCAAAAGTTTCCGGTGGTTAAGCTGTGGGGTCCCACCTGTTCTCATTCCGAACACAGAAGTTAAGCCCACATACACCGACAGTACTGTGCTGGAGACGGCATGGGAGGATAGGCAGCTGCCGGATCCCAAAGAAAGAGCGACTCAACTGAGCCGCTCTTTTGCTTTGCAGAAAAGGCAGAAAATGCCTCCACGGCGAGTGGTGGAATACAGCATTTGCATCCAAAGGATGCAAACATCATAAGGCGAGGCCGTGCTTATTTCCTTCATTTACAAAGCACGAGAATTACCCAATCTGATCACTATCGTTTCTTCAAGCCCCAATAGCCTATCGCTGCGCCGAATCCGGCATTTATAATTTGCTCATCGACTGTTAGCTTTGAGCCGTCCTTCATCATAATCATAGCTTTTGAATAGTGACTCGGCGCTTTCACATATCTTTTTTCGTGCCGCGAAATGCAGTCATTATATGAATAGCTCTTGCGCATCCCGAATGCATTTCGATAGATAAAATGATGCCTATACAGTTCAACACGTGTGTTCAGGAAGTAAAGTGATTTATATAAGCTCACAAGGATGATTATCAGAACAAATGCCGGCCAGATCACCAGCAATCCAAACAATTCAACTCTGTTTGCACTGGGTTCTCCTGTTGAATAGGCGTAGACGATCAACCCGGCTCCGCAGCACAGCCACACGATCGACAGCCCTATCATCAGCCAAAAGCACGCCTTTCGCTTCTCAAGATAAAGCACCTTGAAAGCCCGCTCGCCCTTATCGTCATAAATGCCGCGCTCGACTGTGTATGAATCGTTTCGATTATCGAACATCTGTTTTGTTCCTTCTCTTGCTCTGCTCGCTTTATTTTTGCTTCAATCCCACAGAGTGGAAAAATGTCTATATATAAACTCACGATATTCCGCAAAGACAGGGTCGTTCAAATGATCGCGAAAATAGTTCGCATGTTCCTTCTGTTCAGCGCGATCGATTTCATCATAGCGGTGAATTATTACGCGCCCCGCTGCCTCCTCCTTGAGTATCTCAACATAAACATCCTTAACATGTTCGAGCAGAAACACGGGAACATCCGATGCGCTTTCCCATGAGTTGCCGCGCGTGTTCTTTAAGGTTTCAGTTGAGATCGGTGTGTAAATGAATCCATCTTTTCCACTATACATCACTTTGAGCTTTCGGGAAAACGCTCGAAATAATGCTGAATGCCGTCCCTTGGTCCCATCGTAACGAAGTTTTCATCCCTGCCGCGACAGCAAACGAGCGCATAAACGCGGTCGGTCGTGAAATATGCGACTCGGCCGCCGCCCGAATGCGATTTCGCGTTCGCAAGGATCGTATCGAGCCCGCCTAGGATACTTCCGTGGTACAGAGTCGGTTTGCTTACTATTTTAGTATCTGCACACTCGGGGCAGACAATAGGATCGTTATTCATACTTTGCTCCTTCATGCGGCGAGCGTCAAATCATAACATGATCAGAACCAATCTCCGTTAAAAGAATGCTCCCCAGGCAAATGCCGGGGGAGCGAATGATCCTGCTTATAGATTAGAGGATGTTGCCCTGCTCGCTGACCGCGATGGTGGTCGAGGGCATAGCGTCGATCGCGTTGGAGACCTTGATCTCGCCGGTGAACATTTTGTTTACCAGCTCCTTGTAGTTCTCCTGGGTGAAGCCATCGCCCCACTGGGTGGACTTCATGGGGATCTGAACGTAGTTCAGTTCGGGATCGGTGCCGGAAACGAGGCCGAGGTTCTCAACCTTGGTGCCGAACTTGCTCCAGTTGTTGTTCTTGATGGTCTCGTTAAGAACGTTCTTAACGGTTGCGGCAAGGCCCTTCATAGCGGAGGTAACGGTCATATCGTCAACACCGGAAAGAGTCTTGATGGTGGCAGCCTGGTCAACGTCAACGCCGATAACCTTGCCGTTTGCCTTCTTGGCAGCCTCAACAGCGGAGGTGTAGATGCCGCCGCCGCAAGCGAAGACTACTTCAACGCCCTTGGTCTTGTACCAGGTGTCCATGTAAGCAGCGATAGCGGGATCGCCGGAGAACTTGTTGCCATATACGTACTCAACGGAAACCTGATCGGCAATGCCCATTTCAACAGCAGCCGCATCGCAGCCCTGTACGAAGCCGTAGCCGTAGCGGATAACAGCGGGAACAGCCATGCCGCCGAGGAAGCCGAGGTGCTTGTAGCCGAGCTTAACGGCAGCATAACCTGCCATGTAGCCGCAGAGCTCTTCCTGGTAAACAGCGCAGTAAACGTTGTCTTTGATGTGCGCCTTGTTGTTGGGATCGATGAGGTCGGTGCGGGCGCCGGAAGCGTCATGGTTGTAGAAGCAATCCTCTACATCCCACTGGGAAACGTCAAGCGCGATGAACTTGATGTCCTTGTATTCGGGCTTGTCCTGAACATCATAGATGGTGCCGGCAAAAGCGAAACCGGGCATAACGATGATGTTATAACCTGCATCGATGGCTTCTTCAACCTTCGCAACGCGCTCAGGGGTGGAGTCGCTGGCGGGCTTGTAGTACCTGAAGGGAACGTTGTTGGCGTCGCAGTATTCTTTGCAAGCCTCATAGGTGGTCTGGTTGAAAGATTCGTCGGTGATGTCGCCGTAGTCGGTGATCATCGCAACTTTGTAGGTGCTGTCGGCGTTGCCGTTGTTGTTGGACGGCTGACAAGCTGCCAGAACGGGAACGATCATCAGCGCGGCAAGAACGATTGCCAGAAGCTTTTTCATTGTTTGATATCCTCCGAAAATATTTTTGCACGATAATCATGCAACATACTGATTATAGCATATTACTGCTGAAAATGGAAGTATAAAATAATCGGAAACAGATCGTTCGGATAGCTCAATCATATGGGCTTGTTCGCTATATATGCGTCTGATACGTGGCAAAAGCATAGAGAATGCATATTTTCTGCTCTAAAAGCCTTGAAAAAAGAATATCAATAGTATAAAATAAAATCGAAGTATTTTGATATTACGCTTACTAAAACGGAGAGATAAGTTTTGTACGGCTACGTTCGACCCGACATACCCGAGCTGAAGGTTCGGGAAAAACACAGATACGACGCATGGTACTGCGGCCTGTGCAGAAGCATCGGCAAAAGGTATTCGCTTTTGTCGAGGCTTGTTTTAAGCTATGATTCCGCGTTTCTCGCCATGCTTATTTCGGATGCCTCCGGTTTCGCGCCAAAGTGTGAAAAGCATACTTGCCCGATCCGTCCGCTTGGGAAAAAGAAAACCATGGTATCGATCGACGATCCCGCGCTCGATTTTGCTGCGGATGTTTGCGTGATACTCGCCGAGTTCAAGCTCAAGGATGATGCGCAGGACGGGAAGAAGCTTCGCGGCGTTGAGCGGCTTCCGCTGCTCAGCGCGTTCAAAAAGGCAAGGGCAAATGCGCCCGAGCTCTATGATGCCGTTAAGAACGGAATTGAGAAGCTGAACTCGATCGAGCACGAAAAGGCGCCCTCGCTGGACGTTGCAGCGAATGCCTTTGGCGATTTGCTGCGCGAGATCCTGCGGTTTGCTCCGATAGGCGGCGATATGGATGCGGATTCCGAGAACGCCGCACGCACGGTGCTTTCGGAGCTCGGCTACTGGCTTGGCAGGGCGATCTACTTCCTCGATGCATGGGACGACCGAGCTGAGGATGAGAAGCGCGGCACGTATAATCCGTTTCTCTTGACGGGCGCCACGAAAGAGGATGCCGATTTCGAGATCAACTACTCCATCAACTCGGCTATCTCGGCATACGACCTTCTTGATTCGGGGAATTCGAGCGCAGGAGTGGATCGCGCGATAGGGGACAACGTGCTGTATCGCGGCCTTTTCTCGATGTGGGATAAGGTTTCGAGCGGCAGTAATCGTAATAGTAAGGTTCGCGGCAGCGAGCAGGAATGAGCGCCTGCTGTTTTAAAAGGAAGGAGAGATTTGATGAACCCTTATAAAGTGCTTGGGGTCAGTGAAAATGCGAGCGATGAGCAGATCAGAGCGGCTTACTTGCAGCTCGTGAAAAAGTATCATCCCGATAAATACCAGGATAACCCGCTCAAAGAGCTTGCGGGCGAAAAGCTCAAGGAGATAAACGAGGCCTATGACATGATCACAAAGGAGCGCCAGCATGGCTCGCGCCCCGGGAACGGCTATACTTCAAGCGGCAGCTACGGAGGAAGCTCGCATACCGAATCATCATACAAGGGCGAGCAGTCGGCCGAGCTTTTGCGCGCGCGTCAGCTTCTCAACCAAAATGCGGTGCAGCAGGCGCGCTCGCTTCTCAACAGCATGCAAAATCGCGGCGCAGAATGGAATTATTTATACGGAATAACGCTGTTTCGTTCCGGTGAATACTCCGCTGCAAGAAGCTATCTTGAAAATGCGGTGCGCCTTGATCCGAACAATGCCGAGTACCGCAGCGCATATCAAACCACCGTTGCACGCGGCGGGAGGGGGTACCACACCTACCGCGCCGGAGTTGACGACAGCGGAACCTATGGCAGGGGCTGCGGATCCAATCTTTGCACGACAATGATCTGCGCCGATTGCTGCTGCGAATGCATGGGCAGCAACCTGATCCCTTGCTGCGGATTCAGAACGATGTGATATGAAGAAGCTTTCATCAGTCGGCAGGCTAACACTTGGCGCGATGGCGACCGCTCTTGGCGCATTGTTTATGTATATCGCGTACATCATCCCAAGCGGCAAGCTTTTGTTTTGCTTTCTTGCCTCCGTTGCGCTCTGGATACCGCTGAATGAGCGCGGCGGCGTTGGATACGCGATAGTGTGCTATATTGCCACCGCTCTTGTGTCGTTTCTGCTCATACCAAACAAGCTCTATCCGCTTGCATACGCTTTGTTTTTCGGCCTGTACGGCTTCATCAAGCTCGGGGTGGACAGCCTCGTAAAGGACAGGATAGTTGCGTTCATTCTTAAGCTTCTGCTTATGAATGCGCTTGCGGCGCTGATCATTTGGCTTGGCGGCTTGATACTCAAGCAGGACCCGTTTTCGCTCCTGCCGGAGTATCCGCTCTATGCCGTGATAATTGCGATAGAGCTTGCGTTTGTGCTCTATGAGATCGTGTACACATTCTGTATAAGCTTCTTTGACGAGCGACTGCGCGATACCATTATTTCAAGGCGATAGCACAGCATTTGATCCATAAAACACAAAAGCAGCAGGCGGAACGCTCCTCTTGCTGCTTTTTATACTCGTTGTGATACTGTAAAGTCGAGGCCGAGCTTCAACCCCCATTATCCCATCCTTGCTTCGATCAGTGGGCTCTCCCAATCGATCGAGCCGTTCAGCGAGGCGGCAAGCTCGTCAGCATGCGCGCGCAGAGCGGGCAAAAGTTCGGTCTGTTCGCGCTTTTTGGAGCGGCGGCCCTTTGCTTGATACACGGTCTTGGAGGCCTCGGCATCGTAGGAGATGCGGAAATCATCCTCGGTTTCGTGCGGGAAAAAGGATACAGAAACGGTGTAGGTTATCTGGCCTGCATCGCTCTCGGCGGTCAGACGCACGGCCGCGCCGTTTCTTTGAACTCCGTTGAAAACGCAGCTCGCTTTGATATATTGAAGATAAACGTCGATGGTTTTCATGATAGCTCCGTTTTTTGCCGATAGGCAGGCTCAATTGTCGCCGTTCCTCTTTTTGCTGTATTTGTTGAGGATGACGACGAGCAGGATCAGGATACCGGTTACGATAAAGATGGAAAGCATTCCGCGCCCCATGACCTTCAGCGAATCAATGAATCCGAAATTATCCTTATCAGGCATAAGAAAGCCGCTATTCAGAATGTTTGCGAATCGAAACAGCATTATTCCGTCCTCCTTAGTGCACAAATGCAGAGAAGATGCTCAGGATCAGGCCGCCCGCAACAACGGAAGCGATCTGACCGGAAACGTTCGCGCCGATGGCGTGCATGAGCAGGAAGTTTTGATTATCCTCCTCCTGGCCCATCTTATGCACAACGCGCGCACTCATCGGGAAGGCTGAGATGCCCGCCGCGCCGATCATCGGGTTTACCTTCTTCTTTGCGAAAAGGTTGATGAGCTTGGCGAAGAAAACGCCGCCGACCGTATCAAAGATGAACGCCACAAGGCCGAGGCCGAGCACGATAAGCGTCTGGATCTGAAGGAAGCTTTCCGCCTTCATGGTCTTGGCAATGGAGATGCCGAGGAAGATAGTGATAAGGTTTGCAAGCACCTTTTGAGCGGTCTCGGAAAGCGAGTTGAGAACGCCGCACTCGCGGATAAGGTTGCCGAACATGAGACAGCCGATCAGCGGCAGGCCGCCCGGAGCCACGAAGCCGACAACGGCGGTTATGACGATGGGGAAGAGGATGCGCGTGAATTTGCTTACGTCCTTCTGCTCATAATCCATGCGGATCATGCGCTCCTTCTTGGTGGTGATCAGCTTGATAACCGGACGCTGAACGATCGGAACAAGCGCCATATACGAATATGCGGCAACGACTATCGCGCCGAAAAGACCGGGATTATTGGAGCTTATCCCGAGATGGTTTGCAACCACGATGCTCGTCGGTCCGTCCGCCGCGCCGATGATCGCTATCGAGGCCGCCTCAACGGGAAGGAACCTGCCGGTTAGCGTCGCCATGGACAGCGTGAAGAATATGCCGAACTGCGCCGCCGCGCCGAATAGCATGAGCTTTGGGTTTGTGAGAACGGGGCCGAAGTCGATCATCGCGCCGATGCCGATGAAAAGCACCAGCGGGAAGAATTCGTTTTCGATACCGCTTTTGTATAACAGATCGATTATCCCGCCCGGGTCGGCGATCGTTGAACCGGGCAGATTAACGAGGATAGCGCCGAAGCCGATAGGCAGAAGGAGCGTCGGCTCCATATCCTTTTTGATGGCGAGATAGATGAGCACGCCGCCGATGATCCACATTATGGCGTTCATCCAGTTATCGAGAATGAACTGCCATGCGATTTCAAGAATTCCCATACTTACTCCATTTTCTCCATATGATAAAGGCTTGCATCAAACGAAGCCCCCTAATGCCGCTCAATGCATCTTTACCATTATACTCCAAATCCGCTCTGTGTTCAAGTGCAAAATTTGCATATCGTTTAGCGGATCGAGAATCTTAAGCGGACCTGCGATCGCAGTCCAGCGTGCATCCGAGACGAACCGACGATCGAAGCGGACAAATCATAACCACCGGTTCAACCGGTGGTTTGCTCTGCCCCTATAAGGGGCTTTTTCCAGCAGTCGCCCCCTAAAGGGGGCACCGAATCATTATTGATTGCTCCTTTCGCACTGCAAGGCCCCCTATTCGGGGACTAATTC